>JBGURU010000001.1:0-12400 GCA_045132175.1 Elusimicrobiaceae bacterium
AAGTTGTCAATCCCCTTTTTAGAGTGCTAATAATGCGTGTGGGAAATTTTATTTTTCCGCCGATAATTTATAAATACCCAACAAAGATATTGTAATATTCTAAAAAAATTGTTATCATAATTTTAGAATTAATAAGGAGTAAATGTTAATGTAAGCCAAATACGGCTTAAAAAATTTAACTGTTTTTGGAACTGCAATAATGCAGTGCGCCCTTAAAATTAAGGGTACTATCGAAGACCAAAAATAGTCGTTTAGGTGTAATATATTTGAACTGATCCTTCAAGTGTATTATGCCAAATGTTTACTATTAAACTTTTTAATAGTAAATTACGACTGTTATATTTGGGTGACTTCGATAGGCCCAAATATAACAGTCGTTTTTTTGTTGTAAAACAAATTAACTAAAGGAGAAAGAAAAATGAAAAAAATCAGTAAAAAAATGTGTAAGGGTTTTACCCTTATTGAGATGTTGGTAGTTGTGTTAATTATCGGTATTTTGGCAGGTATCGCCTTGCCTCAATATCAAAACGCCGTAGCAAAAACAAAAATTATGTCTATGATTCCGCTGATGAAAGGTTTTAGTAATGCTTTTATTGAGTGGAAACTTTCACATGGTGAATATTATGAAGGCGGCAGTACTGATGTAGGTTTACCAAATAGTTCCGACCTCGGTGTAAGTTTTCCAAGTGATTGGGAGTGTGATGAAGAATATGATACTGAGTGCAGTAATTCTGAATGGTCTTGCGGTACTAATTGGAATGGCGATGGTAATGGGGATGTGAGGTGTATTTACAGAAGTATTTTGACGATAGAAATTAAGCAGAATGATGATGGTTCTATAGCCTGTAGTAATGATAATGAAGGGGGTACCATTATGTGTATTCCAGAAACTAAAGAAGGGGAGAAAATATGCAAAAGCATAGGTACACCGTATGGATTAATATATAACAGTTTACAATGTACTAAATTGTAATTTTTATATAATCTACAAGAATAAGAATTTAATATTAAGTATATAATCCTGCTATTTTTAACGAAACTTGGTATAATATTGATATGAAAAAATTCGCCAAGTTAATTTTTATCGTACTCTTTTTATGTCCTTCTTTGCCGCTTTTTGCGGAAGAAAAAATAAGTAATTTTGAAGTGCATTTTACATTAAATAAGGATAATACAGCTACCGTCAAAGAATATATAACTTTTAATGCCGAACATAATAAAATTAAACGCGGTTTATATCGTCAATTATCTTATGATATAGGTGCAAATATCAGCATAGACAGTTTAATGCTTGATTATCAAAAATGTCCTTATACAACAGAAAACGGCAGCGGTTTCCTAAAAATCAATTTCGGCACTGAAGAATTATTGCCCGAGGGTGAACATACTTATATCCTAACCTATACACTAAGCGGCGTAATGAAAACCAATTTATTTCACGATTTTTTGTTTTGGCCCGTCACCGGCGGTGCTTGGGCTTTGCCGATACAAAAAGCAAAATTGATTTTAACCGTTCCTTATTCCGTAAAACCATTAACCAAAAAAATTATGAATTACACCTACGGAATAAAAGAAAATAAATTTACCCGCCAGGCAGAAAATATTTTTGTTTTTGAAACATCTAACCCTTTAAAAGAGGGGGGAGTATTTAGCATATATTTTCCGGTAAAAAAGGGTGTATTCAAATTTAAATGGTATGAAATTAAATATATGCCGGTATTTATCTGCATACTTATTATTATGTACTACTTTCTTATGTGGTATATCGTAGGGCGCGACCCTGCAAAAGCAGATTTGCCCTACCGCATAAAACCGCCTAAAGGTGTATCTGCCGGTTTTGCAAGTTATTTTTTAAACGGTAAATTCAGTTCAAAAAATTTAGCAACGGTGCTTGCCTCTTTAATGATAAAAAAGAAAATTAAGATAACTTTTAATACTTTTAAGACGGCGGAATTATCTAAATCTGATTTAAACCCGCGCGGGCTTGAAGAAGATGAGGCCTTGCTTTTAATGTCTTTACCTATTGATTTTAAATTCAACACTGAGGGATATAGATATTTACAAAAAGGTTTAATTGTTTTAAATGATTATTATGAGGGCAAGAAAGAAGATTATGTAATAAATAATTTTATATATATGTTCTTTCCTATTATACTCTCCTTCATTATGTTATTTTATTTTTATATGCAGGGTGTATTGTCTGATATATTATTTTGGGGTGTAGTAAATTTTATCATACCGTTAATAATAGGTATTTATACAAAAAACATAAAGAGGGTTATAATTATTGTCGGTACTCTTTTAATTTTGAGTATACTTGGTATTTCAACAGTACTTTCACCAAAATTTTTAACCGATCCTAATGTCATAGCCATAATAATAACGTCTTTTTTGAGTGCTCTTTTTGTGCATCTTATAAATAATTTAATGTATGAAGGTGCAGTATTACGTGATGAACTTGCCGCATTTAAAAAATATATGGTTATAGCGGAAAGCGGGCGTGTTGCTATGTCAAACCCGAGTGTTGCAAACAAAATATTTTGTGATTACTTACCTTATGCTTATGCTTTTGGTATGGAAAGTGAATGGTTTGACAGTTTCAAAAATAAACTTGATTTTCGTATTAAAGATATATATGGTCCTTTGGTTGAATCTTCCTTATTTGATATCGGTTTGGTGCTTACGGCAGCTGCGGCAATCAATGTAGGAGCATCTTCCAAAACTTTCCCTGTCGGCTTAGGTAAAGGCGGTTTTGGCGGCGGCGCCCGTTAATTTTAAAGACTATTTCTCTTCTTTTATTTAAAAATGCACTTGACTTGCATTTTTTTTTTTTTTTGTATAATTTTCATATACCGATTATAAAAACGCCGTATAAAGCGCTTAAGGAGAAATTATGCAAAAGAAAAATAAAGGGTTTACCCTGATTGAAATGTTGGTTGTTGTTTTAATTATCGGTATTTTGGCAGGTATTGCACTGCCGCAATATAACAAAGCGGTAGAAAAAACAAAATTAGCAGAAGTACTTTTAAATAGTAAAGCTATGGAAGAAACAATGCAAATGTATATATTAGCCAATGGTTTACCTAATACTACTATCCAATATCCCGATTTAAGTTCGGATATAGAATTATCACTAGGTGAATATGATGAGAATGAATATGCTTATATTACAAAAGATTTTTGGTATCATGGGCACGTATCTCAGTATGGTTATAATATAGAAATATATAGAAGGAATGGGGAAAATGGCGAAGAAGATATTTATGCTATTTATGTTAACCAAAACAATAGTCAAGAAGATGAATATACAAAAATTTGTTATACATATTGTACAAAGATAGGGCGTTATATTTGTAAGTATTTGGAATCACAAGGTTATGAATATATTGATGATCTAAACTAATAAATAGATATTTTAAATATTTTTATTCTGCAAGTATTTTTGAGAAAAATTTTAGAGTTTAGAGCCGAAGCGTATGAGAATGTTTTGTGCGACGCAGTAAATTTAAGATGATTTTTTATTTTCTCTGCGACGACGAGTACCGCGAAGAACGGGGAGCGAAGCGACATCTCGGTACTTTAGGAGCAGAAAAATAAAAAAGGGCTTAAATTTGCAAGAAAATGCACACTAATTAACAGTATTCGTCAAAATAAGTTTAAATTTGCTAAAATATTTATATGTTATTACCAAGAATATTAACCGCCCTAGTCGGTCTACCACTAGTACTCGCTTCCATATATTATGGTGGCCTTTTCTATATGGCGTTTGTTGCCGCTATCACCCTGCTTTGTTTATACGAATATGGGCTGATTTTATTTACTGCCAAAAAACCCGTAAACCGCATTTCTTTAATTGTGTTTGGGTTTTTAATGATGGTTGCCGCTACCGTTGGCACTTTACCAATTGTTGAAGGCACTGCTGCTGTATATTTACCGAATTTCTTTATTGCAATAACTTTATTCGGTATTATGTTTGTGGAAATTTTATCGCCCAAACGCTCTCTTGAACGCGTGGCAAATACTTTCCTTGGTGTAATGTTGATACCTTGGGCTTTAGTGCATTTGGTATCAATTCGTAATCTTGAACCGTACGGCGAGTATTTTACCTATATCTTATTTATTACAATTTGGGTAGCAGACAGTTTCGCCTATTTCATCGGTACTTGGCTTGGCAAACATCGTTTAAACCAAGCAGTAAGCCCCAAGAAAAGTTGGGAAGGTGCTATAGCAGGCGTTCTGTTCGGTACAGCAACAACTTTGTTTTTATGGGATTTATTTATGCCTGCCTATTTAACCTTAAACCAAGCAATAATTTTGGGTGTTTTAATATCTGTAGTTTCCCAAATTTCCGATTTGGCTGAAAGTTTAATCAAACGCAGCGCAGGCGTAAAAGATTCATCAAATATCTTGCCCGGCCACGGCGGTATTTTTGACAGATTTGACGGGTTCATTTTAACAGCGCCGGTTATTTATTACGTCGCGCTTTATATGTGCAAATAATGAAAAATATTGTTATTTTGGGTTCAACGGGGTCAATAGGTGTATCGGCATTAGATGTCATCAAAAATCTTGGCCCTGATTTTAAGGTTCTTGCCATAACTGCAAACAAAAACACAAATTTGTTTTTGGAACAAGTTAAAAGTTTTGCGCCTCTTTATGCCGTTGTTTACGATAAAGAAAGTTATAAAACGGTTAAACCCTTAATGCCCAAAACAACAAAATTATTAGACCCTACAATTGAAAGTTTAAATTTTCTTGCCGCCTTGCCGGAAGCAGATTTAATTATTAATGGTTTAGTCGGCAGTATAGGGTTTTCGCCTTTAATTTCCGCAATCAAAGCAGGCAAAACAATTGCACTTGCAAATAAAGAACCTATCGTTATGGCAGGTGCAACTTTAATGCAAGAGTGCCAGCGTTGGAACGCAACAATTTTGCCGGTAGATTCAGAGCCTTCCGCCGTCTTTCAATGCCTTGAAAATGTTGATAGTAAAACCTATCATAAAGCGGAAGGTGTTTCCAAAATTTTACTAACCGCATCAGGCGGGCCGTTTTTTAAATATCAGGGTTCTTTAGATGATGTCACACCCGCACAAGCCTTAAAACATCCGCGCTGGAAAATGGGCAAAAAAATTACGGTTGATTCTGCCACTTTAATGAACAAAGGCTTTGAAACTATTGAAATTATGCACCTTTTTAATTTGCCGCTTGAAAAGGTAAAAATTGTTATACACCCTCAATCAATAGTTCACTCTGCGGTGGAATATATTGACGGTTCAATTTTGGCGGACCTTTCAAACCCCGATATGCGTTTGCCGATACAGTATGCTATAACATACCCCAAAAGATTTGTTTCTCCCGTCAATAAATTAAGTTTGCTTGAAATGCAACACCTTGATTTTTATGAGCCTGATTTTTCGCGCTTTCCGTGCCTTGCTCTTGCCTTGGATGCTATCAAAAAAGGCGGTGCATACCCGGCTGTTTTAAACGGCGCAGATGAAGCTGCAGTTGCCGCATTCCTAGACGGTAAAATTTTATTTACTGATATTGCAAAAGTAATTTCTTATGTCTTGGAAACATTTAAACCAAGCACCGGCCCTTTAACTTTGCATGGTGCGGCGGAAATAAATGAATGGGCCAAAATCACTGCTGAAGAAAAAATAAAAACACTTACATATAAGAAATAAAGTATATAAATTTATTTTTTATTGGCGATATCTTTTTTATTTTATTTATAATTGGGTCTAATGGCAAAAAAGTGCACCTAATACCGTCTAAAAAATGATTTAATATTATTTTTTGGCTTTCCCTTTTATTTTCGCCACCCATTTTTTACGGTCTTTATCTATGTAAAAAATGGGCGGGAGAAAGCCGAGCAAACCAAGTTTGAGAGGCAAGAGGGGGGGTACCTTATTTGTAATCGTAAATTGGTAATAATTTTATTTTATAATCTACCCCCACCCCTACCCCTCCACCCACTTTAAAAAAGTGTGGGAGGGAATATAGGAATCTTATAGAATTTTTATTAAAAAATAGTTAATCTAGGTACACTTTTTTGCCATTAGGCCTATAATTCTGTATTAATATATTCCCAACCTTGTGATTCCAAATATTTACAAATATATTGCCCAATATCAGTTAATTCAGTAAAACATTGTTTAATATTGTTTTCCGAATATATATAAAAATCATACTTACTATTATTTTCATACACTTCCATATAATATGATCCAGTACATATACCAGGGGAATATCTAAAATTTTTTGTGATATATTCGTCATTTTCATCCAATTCTCCACCGGATAATTCTATATCGGCAAAATCTTCAAACCATATACAACCACTCTTGGGAAAACCATTTGTTAATATATATCTTTGCATAGACTCTTCTATTGCTTTTATATTTAACAATGCTTCTGATACTTTTGCTTTTTCTACCGTTTTATTGTACTGTGGCAGAGCAATACTTGCTAAAATTCCTATAATTAAAACTACTACTAACATTTCAATAAGTGTAAAAGCTTTTTTATTTATACACATTTTTATTCCTCCTAAATTTAATTTATACGGCAAAATATTTTTTTATTTTTATCCTCCTTACTGTTTTTATGCAATAAAAAACGGCCTATTGATTAGGTCTAATAGAGAGCCCTAAATCAAACAGCCGTAGTATGCCAATAAAATTGACACACATTCAGCACATCATTAACGGTTTATAACTCCGTAAATTTTGTGCCTATACGTGCTGTTTATGGTCTCTATTAGAATTTTGATTACTCAAAATGCTACCGTTTGCACGGTCCCAAAAACAGATTAAAATTTTTTTAGGGGTTTAAGCCCAAAATTAAAAATAACCTCTAAAATTAGTATAGCATTTTTTAGTTTAATATAAAAACCTTATCTAAATAAATTATTTGTTAAGTAAATTGATTAGTGTTTCTTGATTATTTGAAGCAAGAATTTGCTGACGTAATTGTGTGGCCTTTTCACATTTTTTAAGCAAGAAAATGCAGATAAGAACACCGTTAGGTGTAAACACATAAGGCAAACGCTTTGCATAGCGCATACGCTCAGCGCGGGTTAAGCAATAATTTTCCACTAAATCGTGTTTTTCTTCGTCAGTTAATTTGAAGTAAGTGTCTTGAGGGAAAACAGAAATATTCCTTTTAAAAAAAGAAATAAAACTTTTCGGAAGTAATTTTAAAGCATTTGCCAAATCGGAATCGGTTATTACTTGGGTATTTCTTATAAATCTAAAGTCCATTATTTCTCCTTACTCGGAATAAATTTAAAAATTTCCGTCAAGGTTTGCGCTAAATTATAGGGCTTTGAAATAAAATGGTCTGCGCCGGCATTTTGTGCGCGTTCCATATCTTCTTGGCTTGTTAAAGTAGACATTATTATCACAGGTATTTTAAGCAAAGCCATATCGCTTTTTACCGCTTGGCAAATTTCAAAACCGTTTACGTGCGGCAGCATTAAATCAAGCAAAATTACTTCGGGTTTAAACTTCTTGATTTCAAATAAAGCATTTCTGCCGTCATTAACCCAAAGTACTTCATGGCCTTTAATTTCAAGTGCCGGTTTTAATACTTGCGCTAATGTTTTTGAATCTTCAATTAAAATTATTTTTGCCATTATGCCGCCTTTTTGTTTTGTTGTTCAAGATATTTTTTCGTTCTGTTTCTGCGCATAGGTTGCGGCTCTGAAATTTTTAGGCCCCAATATACAAAAATGCTGATAATGCCCGGAATAATATAATAAACAACGCGGTAAATTAAAGCGGCCATTAAGGCGGTGTCCCAATCAATTCCCGCTTGGGAAAATACTGTTGCCATAGCGATTTCCATAGCACCTATGCCGCCCGGCAAAACAGGTATCAAAGTTGTTGCCATACCAAGAGCAAACCCTGCAAGCAAAATGCCTATACCTATTTTTACACCGACGGCCAAAAATGCAAGATATAAAATCAAAATTGTAAAAATCCAATCCCCGCAAATATAAATTATGGTTGCGGTCATTTTACTTTTATTTTTGTGTATTGTTTTTATACCGTTATCAAGTTGTGTTGCAAAAGCGGAAAAATTATTTTTAGGTATCAAAGCGCCGAACAGTTTATAAATTATTTTATTTATAAATAAGAACATTTTGCGCATACCTTTATAACGCAATTCACTGTTAAAGAAAAATGCCGTCACAGCAGCAGCGATTAAAGCAATACAAATAACTACGGCAAAATTTTGTATCATCTGTTCGGTAGACATTCCTTTTGAAAGCAATAAAAGCGCAGTGCCAAGCAATATAATTACAAATAAAACTGCGTAAAGCAAAACAGTAATCACAATGCTTGCCATAACGCTGATGCCAAGCGGTATTCCGCGTTTACCAAGCAAATGTGCGCGCAGAGCAAAACCGCTTACGCCCATAGTTGAAATCAAATAATTTACGGTTGTGGAAACGAAGGCTATGCTTATTGATGCGCCAAGGTTTATTTTACGGCCCAAAAGTTTAAGTGTTTCCCATAAAGAAAGGCCCATAAAAACATAAATTGCCGCTGAAGCAAACATAGCAAGCACCAAATAAAAGGTGTTTACTTCGCGCCAGATTTTAAGGAAGTTGTCTTTCCCGTTATAAACAAACCACACCAAAGCCGATATGGAAATAACACAACTTACAATAACCCAAATATGTTTTTTTAAAGCGTTCATAAACTGCTCCTTTATAAATTATATAATTTAATTAGGAGTTTGTTATGGATAATATTTCAATTTCAGGTGCAAGAACCAATAATTTAAAAAACGTCACCCTAAAATTACCCAGGGGGAAAATGGTGGTAATGACCGGCCTTTCCGGTTCCGGCAAGAGTTCCCTTGCCTTTGATACAATTTACGCGGAAGGCCAAAGAAGATATGTTGAAAGTATGTCCGCATACGCAAGGCAGTTTTTGGATTTAATGCAAAAACCTGATGTTGATTTAATTGAAGGTTTATCGCCTGCTATATCCATAGAACAACGTGCTCCTGCAAGAAACCCGCGTTCCACCGTCGCTACCGTGACGGAAATTTATGATTATTTGCGTCTTTTGTTCGCGCGTATCGGTAAACGCTATTGCCCCGAATGCGGCCGCCCTGTTGAACAATTTTCCCTGCAAGCAATTTGCGAAGATATTTTGAAAAAGTACGAAAATAAAACCGTCTTAATTTTAGCGCCTTTGGTGCAAGGTAAAAAGGGCACATACGAAGAACTTTTTGCGCGCCTTAAAAAAGAAGGTTTTGTAAAAATCTTGGCAAACGGCGAAGAATATGACCTTTCAAACCCGCCTGTTTTGGCACGCTATAAAAAACACAGTATAGATCTAATTGTTGATGAAATTATTATTTCTGCCGAAGAAAAAGAACGTTTAACAGAGGCCTTAGAACTTGCCACAAAATATTCTAAAGGTTTAGTGCGCGTAAAAGAAAATGATAAAATTTTTACTTACAGCGAAAATAATGCCTGCGCAAATTGCGGTATCGGTTTTAATGATTTGGAGCCGCGTTTATTTTCCTTTAATGCGCCGCAAGGCGCTTGCCCCGAGTGTAATGGGCTTGGCCTTAAAATTGAAATTGACGAAGATTTGGTAGTACCCGATAAAACTTTGTCAATTTCAGAAGGCGCAATATATGCGTGGAGTTCGCCTGTCACCAACAAAACTAACCGCTGGAAAAATTCTTGGGCGGGGTATTATTATGAAATTTTATCATCCGTTTGCCGCCGCCAGCATATATCAATGACTACCCCTTGGAAAAACCTTCCGCGCAAGCAGCAGGAAATAATTTTATACGGCGGCGAAGGTATTGATTATAAAGTTTCTTGGACGGGTAATGATGCTCCTTTTGAAGGTGTAATAAACAATTTAAAACGCCGCAACAGCGATAGTGAAAGTGAGTTTGTGCGTGAAGCCGTATACGAAAGATTTATGCGCGAAATTGAGTGCCCCGCCTGCCACGGCGCGCGCTTAAATAAAGAAGCATTGGCCGTCAAAATAAACGGCAAAAATATTGCGCAAATAGCGCAAATGCAAGTGGGCCAAGCGCTTGATTTTATTAACGGTTTAAAATTAACGGAACGCGAGCAACTGATAGCAAAACAAGTATTAAAAGAAATTCGCGCGCGGCTTGGGTTTTTAAACAGCGTCGGGCTTTCTTATTTGACTTTGAACAGAAAATCGCAAACCTTATCGGGCGGCGAAGCGCAACGCATACACCTTGCCACGCAAATCGGCAGCGGTTTAACAGGCGTTTTGTATGTGCTTGATGAGCCGACAATCGGCCTGCACTCCCGCGATAATGAACGTCTGATTGAAACGCTTAAAAAACTGCGCGATTTGGGAAATACCTTAATAATAGTGGAACACGATAAAGACACTATGCTTGCCGCCGATCATCTTGTGGAACTCGGCCCTGCGGCAGGTTTAAACGGTGGTCAAATTGTTGCCGAAGGCAGTTTTAAAGAATTTATTAAAAATAAAAACTCAATAACTGCGGCTTACTTAAACGGAACAAAAAAAATATTGCCCAATTTAGAACCTAAAAAACCGTCGGGCAAATGGCTTGAAGTACGCGGCGCAAAACAGTTTAATTTGAAAGATATAAACGTCAAAATTCCGCTTGGGCTTTTTGTGTGCGTGACGGGCGTTTCAGGCTCAGGCAAATCAACTTTGGTACATAATGTTTTATATAATGCGCTTGCAAAAAAGTTTTACGGCTCAAAAGAACAGGCGGGCGCACATAAAGATATTAAAGGTTTGGAACATATAAATAAAGTTATTATCGTGGACCAAACACCGATAGGCAAAACGCCGCGTTCAAACCCCGCAACTTACACGGGCGTGTTTACCGCAATCCGCGAACTTTTTGCGCAAATGCCCGAAGCCAAACGCCGCGGCTATAAAGCGGGGCGTTTCAGTTTCAATATCAAAGGCGGCCGCTGCGAAAAATGCGAAGGCGACGGTATTATAAAAATCCAAATGCAATTTTTACCCGATATTTATGTTAAGTGCGAGGAGTGCGACGGTAAACGTTTTAATGAAGACACTTTGTCCGTCAAATTTAAAGGCAAAAATATTTCCGATGTCTTGGAAATGACTGTGGACCAAGCAGTAGAATTTTTTGAAGATATACCGAAAATCAAAAAGACATTAAAGACTTTGCAAGACGTTGGGCTTGGTTATATCAAACTTGGGCAAAGTGCCACCACATTATCGGGCGGCGAAGCGCAAAGAGTTAAACTTGCAGATGAACTTTCCCGCCGCGCAACAGGCGATACTTTATATATTTTAGATGAGCCTACAACCGGCTTGCATTTTGCCGATATTGATAAGTTATTAAAAGTTTTACACCGCTTAAGCGCGCAAGGCAATACCGTTTTGGTTATTGAGCATAACCTTGATATCATTAAGACGGCCGATTGGATTATTGACCTTGGCCCCGAAGGCGGCGACAAGGGCGGTTATATCGTGGCGGAAGGTTCTGTTTCCAAAGTGGCGCAAAGCCCGACTTATACAGGTAAATACCTAAAAGCCGAATTGGAAAGTTGTAAAAAATAACATTTACAAAACTTAAAAAAATTGTTATCATTGAAATATGGTTAAGGAGTTTTTAAAATAATGTAGGGCGAAATTGCCCTAAAAAATTTAATCTGTTTTTAGACCGTTTTATAACGGAACCAATTCACTCTAAAAACAGTCCGCTAGGCGCGTTATTAACGGAAGTCATGAGCCGTTAGTTTCGCGCCAAGCGTTTATCAATTTTTATTTGATAAACCACGGCTGTTATATTAAGTTAGTGAATTGGGCTTGATATGACAGCCGTAATTTTTTGTAAAAAAATAAAGGAGGAAGTATGAAAAAAGATGTAAAGGGTTTTACCCTGATTGAGATGTTGGTAGTAGTATTGATAATCGGTATTTTGGCGGCAGTTGCCTTGCCTCAATACCAAAAAGCGGTAATTAAAGCGGACTTTGCCGAGGCATATATTAAACTTAAAGCCGCCGCCCAAATTGAAGAAATGTGTAGATTGCAAACAGGTGCAGAGGTTTGTAATGAATTGAATGTTGGGATGGATGTCTTTTCCTCATATGCCGAACAAGTGAGTGCCGAAGTTAATGGTTGTAATGAATTTAATGAGTTTGGATATTGCAAAGGTTTTGATTGGGTTCATGAGAAATTTTCTATAGGTTTAGGTGGCTCTAATAATATCTTAGCGACTGCAAGATACCTAAAAGAAGAAGTATGTTTATGTATAACAAAAGATTATAAATTTGTTTTAAAACAAGGAGAGTGTATGTATACTCCAAGTAAAGATTATTCAAAAATTTTAGGAATACCAGATGTAACGGAAGATGAAGATTCCCCATATTACG
>JBGURU010000002.1:0-19873 GCA_045132175.1 Elusimicrobiaceae bacterium
GACGAGTACCAAGAAGAACGGGAGCGTAGCGACTCTCGGTACTCTAGGAAAAGAAAAACTAAAATTTGCCAAAAAGAATTAGCCGGCAAAAAACTAAAGGTGCAAATCTCCTATTCTAAAATGGTAAAATATATATAAGGAGATACTATGCCCAAAAAAGAAATAAAACCAGCAGCACAAAAACCGGAAATTATAAATTCCGTCAAAGCCTTGGAAACTTTAATCCAAAAAGTTAAAAAGGCACAAGAAATATTTTCAACTTATTCACAAGAGCAAGTTGATAAAATCTTTAAAGCCGCCGCAGCCGCAGCAAATAAGGCGCGTATCCCGCTTGCCAAAATGGCGGTGGAAGATACCGGTATGGGCGTCGTGGAAGATAAAGTAATTAAAAACCACTTCGCAAGCGAATATATTTTTAATAAACATAAAAACATCAAAACCTGCGGTATTATTAAAGAAGATAAAATTAACGGAACAAAAATCGTCGCAGAACCTTTGGGCGTAATCGCAGGTATTATACCGACAACCAACCCCACATCAACCGTAATTTTCAAATCCTTAATTGCTTTAAAAACAAGAAACGGCATAATATTTTCCCCCCACCCGCGCGCTAAAAAAAGCACTATTGAAGCGGCAAAAATCGTATTAGATGCCGCCGTAAAAGCAGGCGCGCCGGAAAATATTATCGGTTGGATTGATGAGCCGACACTTGAACTTACCACCTATTTAATACGTAATGAAAATACCGCTTGTATTTTAGCCACCGGCGGTACAGGTATGGTTAAAGCATCCTATTCATCAGGCCGCCCCGCTTTGGGTGTAGGACCGGGTAATGTTCCCGCGATTATTGACGAAAGCGCAGATATTCAAATGGCAGTCAGTTCTATACTTCTTTCAAAAACTTTTGATAACGGTATGATTTGCGCATCAGAGCAATCAATAATTGTAGTTAAAGACGTTTACGATAAAGTTAAAAAAGAACTCGCAAAACGCGGCGCATACATTTTAAACGAAAAAGAAGAAAAGAAAGTTTCTTCCATACTTTTAATTGACCCGCGCACAAAAGGGGCTGCTTGCAGTGCCACATCTTTAAAAGCCGCTTTGAAATGCGGTTGCACAAGCGTGAACCCGAAAATCGTCGGGCAAACGGCACACACTATCGCAAAACTTGCGGGCATAAAAGTGCCGGAAGATACTAAAGTCTTAGTCGGGGAAGAAAAGACTTATGACTTTTTAAACCCCTTTGCGCATGAAAAACTTTCCCCCGTCATCGCCTTATACCGCGCAAATGATTTTAAAGAAGCCGTGCATATTGCGCACGAACTTGTTTTACTTGGCGGCGCAGGACATACGGCGGCATATTATACAGACACTTCCAATCAGGCCAGAATAAATTATTTTTCAGGCCAGATACCGACGTGCCGCTTGCTTGTTAATTCCCCGTCATCACAGGGCGGCATCGGCGACCTTTATAATTTCAAATTGGAACCGTCTTTGACTTTGGGTTGCGGTTCTTGGGGCGGAAACTCCGTCAGCGGAAATATCGGTGTTGAACACCTTCTTAATTACAAAACAGTTGCGGAAAGGAGAGAAAATATGCTTTGGTTTAAAGTACCCAGAAAAATTTATTTCAAAAGGGGCGCAGTTGATTTGGCACTCCGTGTCTTAAAAGGCAAAAAACGTGCATTTATCGTCACGGACAGATATTTATTTAACTCCGGTGCCGTTTCCGCAGTCACTAATGTTTTGGAAGAACTTGATATTGATTATCAAATTTTCTTTGACGTTAAACCCGATCCAACCCTTTCCACCGTCAAACAGGCTATGGACATTATTAACCCTTATGAACCGGATTTGATTATCGCACTTGGCGGCGGCTCACCTATGGACGTGGCAAAAGTTATTTGGCTTAAATATGAACAACCCGAAACTAACTTTGAAGATATTTCAATGCGCTTTATGGACATCCGCAAACGTATTTGCCAAATACCGGACCTTGGCGTAAAAGCGACTATGGTTGCAATTCCTACAACTTCCGGTACAGGCTCTGAAGTGACGCCGTTTTCAATTATTACCGATGACGAAACCCATATCAAATACGCTTTAGCCGACTATGCTTTAACACCTGATATGGCTATTGTGGACCCGAACTTCGTCGATAATATGCCAAAAGGTTTAACTGCCGCATCCGGTATTGATGTTTTGGTGCATTGTTTGGAAGCATATGTTTCTTGTATGGCAACAAACTTTACCAACTCAAATTCTTTGGAAGCGACGAAACTTGTTTTCAAATATTTAGCGCGCTCTTATAAAGACGGCGCAAAAGACCCTATCGCACGTGAAAAAATGCACTATGCCGCAACTATTGCCGGTATGGCTTTTGCAAATGCTTTCCTTGGTTTATGCCACTCTATGGCGCATAAACTAGGCGCTATGTTTAACATTCCGCACGGCGTGGCAAATGCGCTTTTAATTTCACAGGTAATCAAATTTAATGCTACCGACTGCCCTAAAAAGCAGGCTACTTTCCCGCAATATAAATACCCAAATGCCAAAGCACGCTACGGGCAAATTGCGGATGAACTTAAACTCGGCGGTAAAAATGACGACGAAAAAGTGCAACTTTTGTTAAAAGCAATTAACAAACTCAAAAAAGACCTTAACTTGCCGATGTCTATCAAAGATTACGGCATTACACGCAAAGAGTTTGAGGCCAAACTTGACGAACTTGTTGAACTTGCTTTTGACGACCAATGCACCAGCGCAAACCCTGTATACCCTTTACTTAAAGATATTAGGCAAATTTACCTTGATGCCTATGAAGGTAAAATTTAAGTAGAGAAAACCAATATTTAAAACCCCCGCAAAATTGCGGGGGTTTTAAAATTAATTATATTTGGAGAACTAAGAAACTTATTTATCTCTTTTCACGAAACTCAAGATTATTTTTTGTGCATCTCCGTAAGTATTTGTCGGCACAGATTTAAAAATTATATCCCCTTTAGTTGCGATATTACAATATTTACAATTATAACGTTTCCCTGTTATTTTGTTAAACTCTGAAACATTGGAAAAAGCGAAATTAATGTCGTTATAATTGGGTGTTCTTTCATATTTAATTTTCTCTAGTTGTTTACCTTGGTCATTGGCAATTGTTTTCATTATATCATACACTTTGTCCATTGCCCACAAATTTCTATCTTCGCTTAATGCTTTATTACATTCGTCATATTTAGGGGCAGTTCCTTTCGGACATTGCTTTTTACTATTTCCATCTTTGTTTACGAAACTATAAAAATATAAAGTGTTATATTTACTGCGTTTTTCTTTTGGAAGTGATGAGATGTATGCTTGGCATCTGCCTATTTCAAAACTAAGATAATAAGAAAATGAATCTTCCGGAGATATAGAAGCATTTTTATAGGTTCTGACTATCTCAATATTACTGCATTTATCATTAATATCGGTTTCAATATCACGGGTATCTTTTGCCATTAATGGAGTGGAAACAGAAACAGCCACAGCAAGAATAAGGGCTGTAGTAAAAATATATTTTATTTTCATATACTATCCTCTAACACATTATTTAATTTACATTGTAATAATTTTGATAATATCTGTCAAATATTAACCCCAAATAAAAAACACCCTGCCGTTAAGCAGGGTGTCTTTCAAATATCAGCGCAAATTAAGCGATATTTGCCTTCTGGAAAAGATTAATTTAGTTCCGGAAGACCGTATTTTGCTTTATATATTTGGGCCCTTTCATAAGTGGCGTATTTTACGCGAGTCGGAATAGAAGAGTCCTCAAATTTACATTTTTCCTTAATAATATCTTGGGCCCCGAACATCATTTTCCCGTCTCTCAAACCTACTCTTTTATCGTCTTTATCTACTAAAAGAGCAAAGATATCTACAAATAGTTCATCATCATTGGGAAGATAATTAAAAGAAGTTTCCAAGAAAGAACAAATATCTGCTAAACTGCTGCTTTTTACAGGAGCGGAAATCCTGACAAATCGGTTGAAATACCCCTTTTGTAAGACATCGTTATGTATAAGTTCCCCCCCGTAATTTGTGATAATATTATCAAAAAGTTCGCCCATGGTTCCGTCGTAATCTTTGAGTAGAACCATAAGTGCATTTATATTGCGTACATTTTTCTTGGGGGCTTTATCTAAGAAACTGCCGTCTAGAGTAGCTTTCATTGAACTATAAATTAAATGCTCTTGCAAAGGCTTTGTGATTAAACCCTCTTTTTTAGCAAAATTATATAAAATTTCAAAACTATTTGACCCGCTATCAACTAAATTTTGTAAGGAAAATAAAACATCTTCTTCTTTAAAATTTTCTTCGTCGTTATCGTAAATTATTTGAAGTGCTTCTTCATTGTGAAAAATAGCCGCAAGGGAAAGCAAAGGCAAATTCACAAACCTTGCCGCAAGACTTTTTAAATATGAATCATTCCCTATATCAGCAAAAACTTTCCCCTCTTTACGGGAATAAATATCCGACGGGATCGTGGAAAAACCTTCAATAATTATAGAGGAATCCCAAGCATTATCGCCGGTTAATAGATTGAGAAGTTCTTCATTATATTTACTCTTCTTCTTAGAAATGAGATTATATAATATTTGGTATTGTTGTATGTAATACAAAGCATTTTTAGCCCTTAAATCCATACATTCTTTAATTCTTGAAAGGTCTTTTCTATTGTTTGAATCGGAAAGTTTCACGCAGTCCAAAACCCTAATATCATCATTTTTACCGGAAAAGGGAACGGATTTTGCAATATCTTTTCTTAACTTCTCAAAATCGCCGGAAAACAAAGGGGTAAACAAGGTAAATAACAAAGAGATAATAAGTAATTTCTTCATAATAATCCTCTACTAATTTATAGTTTATCACAGATAGAGCAAATCGTCAAGGGCCAAAAGACCTATAAAAACACCCCGCCGTTTTGGCAGGGTGTTTTTTTAAAATATTAGCGCAAGTTAGGCGATATTTGCTTTTTCTTTTAAGAAAGTAAATACTTTTCTTTCTTTAATTGTAGCCAAAATATCTTCTTTGCGGGTTTCAAAAAAGCGTTTAATTTGTTCCGCTTCTTTGGGGGAATTTTTCAAAGCATTTTCCATTTCTTCTTTAAGGTCTGCGTCGGTTGCGGCAATATTTTCTTTATTTGCAATAGCGTGGATGATGTAGCCGATTCTTAAATCCTTTTCAACAGAAGGGCGCATTTTTTGGATAAATGTTTTGCGGTTTTCTTCCGGGATATTGGCTGTTTTACCGCCGAACATCCTTTGAATAAAGTTTTCAACAGATAAATTGGTGTGATAATCAACTAAAGCCTTAGGCAAATCAAAATTATTTGCTTTGACTAAAGCATCTTCAATTTGATTGATAACTTCTTTTTCTGCGCGGTGTTTGGCTTCGTGTTCCAAAGCGTTTTTCACGTGTTCTTCAAGTTTTTCCAAGTTTTCAAAACCCATATCTTTAGCAAATTTATCGTCTAAAGTAGGCAAAACTTTATTTTTGATTTCTTCAACGGTGACGGTGATTTCAACCGGTGTTTCTTCTTCTTTGGTTTCAAAGGTTTTTGTTTCGCCCTTTTTCATACCTTTTAAATTATCGGCAAGGCCGGCAATAGTTTGCGGGGCGGACATATCAACCATTTCGCTTTTTGCGGTATATTTTTTGTCTTCAACGCCGTTTTTCTTGCCGGTATAAGAAACGATAACATAATTTTTATCATTAACTGTTTCGCCTTCTTTGGCGGCTTCCAAGGTGGCATTATTTTCAAGAACTGCATTAATATGGTTTTTAATATCTTCTTTGCTTACTGTCTTTTCATTTTTGGCAACTTTGATGCCGATATAATCTTTCGGTTCAAATTCAGGGGCGACATCAACAGTCATTTCAAAAGTGAAAGGTGTATTTTCTTTTAAAGAGGTAAAGTCCGCTTTGCTGACGGTGGGTGCCATAACTGCATTTAATTTTGTTTCTTGCAAAGCATATAAAGATGCACGGCGGATGACTGTATCTAAAGCACGTTCAAGGATGTGCCCTGAAAAGTTTTTCTTGACTAAATCTAAAGGAACTTTGCCGGCCCTGAAACCCTGAAGTTGTGCGCGGCTTTGGACTTGTAAAGTGGCATTATGAAAGCACTCATTGACCAAAGAGGCATCAGCAGTCACTTCCAAGACGACTGTGCAACCTTCTTTTGAAATTTGTTTTGTTGTGATATTTTGTTTTCCGTCTACAGACATTTTTACACTCCTGACATATCTGGACGGAGAGGGACTTGAACCCTCACGGATTGCTCCATACGCTCCTAAGGCGTACGCGTCTGCCGATTCCGCCACCCGTCCCTCGTATTTGATTTTACAAAAAAAATGGGCCATGAGAGACTCGAACTCTCGACCTTACGCTTAAGAGGCGTCTGCTCTACCAACTGAGCTAATGGCCCAACGGTAATATTATATCATATTTTACGCTGTCGTGTAAAATTGAGCGAATAAAATTTGGTGCTCTTTGATTTCTTTGCTGGCTAATTCTTTTTGGTAAATTTTAATTTTTATCTTCCTAGAGTACCGATAGTCGCTACGCTCCCGTTCTTCTTGGTACCCGGTGTCAAAGAGAAAATAAAAAATCATCTTAAATCTGTTCCGCGGTGCGTGTTCGTCCTTGTTCGCTACAACAAAAACTCCCCCGCTTTTCAGTGAGGGAGTTTTTTAAGTAAAACTTTACTTATTTTGCTTCGGCAATTGCAACTGCTATTTTAAAAATGAGGATAAGGAAAAGTATCTATTTCCACAGGGGCTTCATAAGTATAGAAAGAATTTGCACTTGTTTGATAGGCCCTGAAATAAAAAGATTTGACCCAAGACCAATACCACACTTTTACATACAAGCGCTTTTCCCAAACAGCATTACCTTCTTCATCATATTTATAAATAAATTGGCTGCTTGTTTTCTGAGTTTCATAACCAGAATATTTCCATTGCGGAAAGCCGGGCCATAAACTAGGATTTTCTTTCGGGTAGGATATATCTTCCGAAGGTGCATAAGGAACAGGATGCCCCGGAAATTTTCTAATTAAAACAGGTTCATTATAAGGGAAACCTTCAATTCCGCGTGTAAACAAATATGCCTTTGTTTGCCCTTTTTCTTCGGTTTGGACATAAAATTTATATTCCCAAATTGCCTTTTTCCCTTCCCATTTGCTAATCCAGCGTTCTACTTCCGCATCAACGACTTTAAAATTCGGGTCTTGTGTAAGTTTATTATATTTTGCCCATTCTTTACAGGAAGGCCATTCTCTGCACATCGCCTCAACTCTTTCGTCCGCAAAAAGACTGTTTTCATCAGTAATTTCTCTTTTAATAATATTATTGGCAAGGTCTTTTAAATCTTGATTAATAATTTCTTTAACACTATCTCTATCAAACTTTATTTCTTCATAAAAATCTACTGCCAATGCTAAATTACAAAGCAAAACTGCACTTAATAAGGTTAATATATATTTTTTCATTATTTATCTCCTTTAAACCTATTAATTATATTTTACAAAAAAATAACCACATCAGCAAAAAACGGAAGAATCTGTTTATATAAAAAACTAGCCCCTGCCGTTAAATGCAGAGGTTAGTTTTAATATCGTTTCTTATTTTATTTTGCTTCGGCAATTGCAACCGCAACGGCTACTGATGCGCCTACCATCGGGTTATTACCCATACCGATAAGGCCCATCATTTCAACGTGTGCGGGGACTGAAGAAGAACCCGCAAATTGTGCGTCGCTGTGCATGCGGCCCATTGTATCGGTCATACCGTAAGATGCGGGGCCTGCTGCCATATTGTCGGGGTGCAAGGTTCTGCCTGTACCGCCGCCTGAGGCAACAGAGAAATATTTCTTGCCGTTTTCCACTGCCCATTTTTTATAGGTGCCTGCAACAGGGTGTTGAAAGCGTGTCGGGTTTGTGGAGTTGCCGGTAATGGAAACATCAACGCCTTCGTGGCGCATAATAGCAACGCCTTCGTTTACGTCATCGGCGCCATAGCATTTAACTTTTGCGCGGTCACCGTCTGAAAATGCTTTTTCTGAAACGATTTCAAGTTTGCCCGTGTAGTAATCATATTTAGTTTCAACGGAAGTAAAACCGTTAATTCTTGAAATGATATAAGCGGCATCTTTACCGAGCCCGTTTAAAATAACTCTAAGCGGTGTTTTGCGAACTTTGTTTGCGGTTTTTGCAATACCGATTGCGCCTTCTGCGGCGGCAAAACTTTCATGGCCTGCTAAAAAGCAGAAGCATTTTGTTTCTTCCCTAAGCAACATTGCGGCCAAATTACCATGCCCTAAACCGACTGCGCGTTGGTCTGCAACCGAGCCGGGAATACAAAAACTTTGTAAACCGACGCCGATTTTTTCCGCCGCTTCCGCCGCGGTTTTTACGCCGCTTTTAATTGCAATAGCGGCACCGACTGTATAAGCCCAGACGGCATTTTCAAAAGCAATAGGTTGAATACCTTTGACAATTGCTTCAACATCAACACCTTTTTTGGTGCAAATTTCTTTTGCTTCTTCAAGGGATGCGATGCCGTATTCTTTTAAAACTGAATTTATTTTTTCAATTCTTCTTTCATAGCCTTCAAAAGTTACCATAGTTTACTCCTTCCTCGGGTCAATTTTTTTGACGGCTTCGTCATAGCGGCCGTATTTGCTTATATTTTTCTCATAAGCAGTTTTTGGGTCTTCGCCTTTTTTAATGGCATCCATCATTTTACCAAGGTTAACAAATTTGTAGCCGATAATTTCATTATTTTTATCAAGGCCGACTTCCAAGACATAACCTTCTGCCATTTCAAGGTAGCGCGGGCCTTTTGTTTCGGTTGCATACATGGTGCCGATTTGTGAGCGAAGGCCTTTACCTAAGTCTTCAAGACCTGCACCGATAGTCAAACCGCCTTCGGAAAATGCACTTTGTGAACGGCCATATACGATTTGAAGGAAAAGTTCCCTCATAGCAGTATTGATGGCATCACAAACGAGGTCTGAATTTAATGCCTCTAAAATTGTTTTGCCGGTTAAGATTTCTGCGGCCATAGCGGCGGAGTGTGTCATACCGCTGCAGCCCAAAGTTTCGACTAAGGCCTCTTTAATAACACCGTTTTTGATGTTTAAAGTTAATTTGCAAGCGCCTTGTTGGGGGGCGCACCAACCGATACCGTGCGTTAAACCGCTGATATCTTTAATTTCTTTTGCGCAAACCCATTTGCCTTCTTCCGGAATCGGTGCGGGCTGGTGTTTTGCGCCTTTACAGACACTGCACATGTTTGCAATGTGCGGGGTACATTTTTCGCAACTCATAGGTTCTCCTTTATATAAGATACTTATATTTTACCAAATTTGGGAATAAGAGAGAGGAAGTTTGCAGTTATTATTTTTTGCCGTCAAAGTCTTTTTGGTAAATTTTGATTTTTCATTTCCTAGAGTACCGAGAGTCGCTCCGCTCCCGTTCTTCTTTGTACTCGTCGTCAAAGAAAAAATCAAAATTTCCTCAAAAATACTTGCCGGGTTTACGCGTACGGTTTGGTTTTATTAAATTTGCTGCGTCGCACAAAACACGCACGTTCACTACGGATTTGTACTCTTACACTTTCGTGAATTTACTCAAAAATAATTGCCGAGTGTTTATGCTAATATCTTTAATTTCACGACGATCCTCTTGACATCTATTTTTTTTTTTTTTTCTATAATTTCTTTATACAGTAAATAAAAGTATTGTATAAAGGAGATTATATGAGAAATAAATTAGGTTTTACCTTAATTGAAATGTTAGTAGTAGTATTAATTATCGGTATTTTGGCGGGCATTGCCTTGCCGCAATATCAAAATGCAAAAATAAAAGCGGACTTTGCCGAAGCATATATTAAACTTAAAGCCGCCGCCCAACTTGAAGAAATGTGTAGATTACAAACAGGAGAAGAAGCATGCTATGATGATACTTATCAAGAAATAGCAGATACAGAAAACATAAACGATTGTAATGGCAACTTCGCAGTTTATTTATCTTCTGGAGGGAACAAAATTCCAAACATATTATCATCAGCAAGATATTTTAAAGAAGACGTTTATGTATGTTTAACAAGTGATTATAAATTGGTGACACATCAGAATGAAGGATGCGGAGAAAATGAAACAAGCAAAAATTACTCTAAAATACTCGGTATACCCAATAATGATGATTGCTGCCCTTGCTAACAATTTTTGCCCGATAACTCCTAAAATGCTAAAATATACTTAAGGAGTCATTATGTTTGAAAAGTTGTTGGAAAAATTGGATAATTACCTTAAAAATAAAGCACAAAAACCGTGCTGCCATTGCAAAGACGGCAAAGGAAACTGTCAAAAGAAAAATAAACAGGCTAAATAATGCACGCTTTGACTGCTTATATTTTAGGTAATTTGCTAGGTATTAATACCGCTTCCCCTTGGGGACATGCAGCGGTAATGTTTATCAGTGATTCCGTAAAAATTTTACTTATTTTATTCATAGCAATTAGCACAATCGGTGTTTTACGCACATACCTTTCCAAAGCAACAATGAAAAAATATTTAGCAAGTAAACACCGTTTTTTGAGCAGTTTTGCCGCCGCTATGTTTGCTATTTTTACACCGTTTTGTTCTTGTTCTTCCGTACCTATATTTTTAAGTTTGGTTAAATTGCGCGTACCGTTTGCGTCGGCAATCTGTTTTTTGGCGGTTTCCCCCCTCGTCAATGAATATTTGGTTGTTTTGATGCCCAAATATTTCGGTTTCCCTGTCACTATTACCTATATTATAGGCGGAATTACAGTTGGTATGATTGCAGGATGGACACTTGAAAAACTCGGTTTTGCAAAAGACCTTGAACCCGCTTTTGTTGAAGAAGAACCCGAATTTCCAAATTACCCTGATTTTAAAAGCCGTCTAAAATTCGGTACAAACGAAGGAGCAAAAATAGTTAAACGCTTATGGGTTTGGATTTTAGCCGGCGTTGCGCTTGGCGCGGTTTTAAACATTTATGTTTCCGACGCTACAATAGTTAAAGCAGTTAATGCGGGCGGCATTTTCAGCGTACCGATTGCCGCAATTTTGGGCGCACCTATTTACGGCAGTTGCGCAGGTGTTGTACCTATCGCTTTAATATTTTTTGAGCGCCCGCTGCCGCTTGGAACGGTGCTTGCGTTTTTGATGTCTGTATCGGCAATGAGTTTGCCGGAAGCCGTAATATTACGCGGTGCTATGAAGATTAAACTGCTTGTGGCGTTTTTCCTTGCGGTTTTAGTCGGAATAATTTTGTTGGGATATTTTATGAATTTAGTTGCACCATACCTTATAAACTAGGAGTTATTTATGAAACACTTATTTAATCTACTTAAAAGGACTGATTTTGCCGCCTTGTTTTGTGCGCAAGTTTCAGGCGTAATGAACGATAACCTGATAAGAACGGCTTTAACCGCTTTAATTGCCGCAAATGTTCTAACCGTAAACAAAGGGCAAACATCAACTTTAATTTGTTTGATAATAGCAATTTATATGCTGCCGTTTTTCTTGTTCTCAATTTTAGCGGGGCAAATCGGTGATAAATTTGATAAAGCAAGAATAACACGAGTAATAAAATTTACCGAAATTTTTACCGTCGTACTTGCTGCTTTGGGTTTTTATTTAGACTCTTTACCGATACTGTTTATTACTTTATTTATTATGGGTACACAATCTGCGTTTTTTGGCCCTATCAAATATGCTTTGATGACACAAATTTTACAAAAAAATGATTTTATTGACGGCAACGCCTTACTTGAATCAAGCCGCTATATTTCCATTTTGCTCGGTACAATTTTGGGTACAATGTTTGCGACACCAAAAATCAGTCTTATAACTATTGTACTAATCATGCTTGCTTTGGCTGTTGCCGGTTATTTGATAACACGTTTATTCCCCCCTTTACTGCCATTAGCAGAAGATGTAAAAATATCTGCCAATATTTTTAAAAGCACTTGGCGTAATTTATCAAGAGCGCAAAAATCAAAAAAATTATTTTTGGCAATTTTAGCAATTAACTGGTTTTGGGTTTTGGGCGCTATATTACTTTCACAATTAAATACGGTGACAAATTCCATTTTGAACTTAGAACCGCAAGTTTATACATTTTTAACTACGGTGTTTTGTGTGTCTGTTGCTATCGGATGTCTTGCTTCTTACATTTTGGTTAAAGAAGAAATAAGTATAAAATATGTACCGTTAACTACGGTTGGGATGTCCGTTGCATTACTGTTTATTTCTTTCATTTTGGCTATTATTCCTGATTTCGCGGCACCTATATCATTATCTTATTTCTTGACTTCGCCTTTTGGCATTGCATTAACCTTGGGAATAATTGTTCTCTCTATTTGCGGAGGGCTTTATATCGTTCCGCTTAATGCACATTTACAATCAATTATATCAGATAAATTTAAAACACGTACGCTTGCAACCTGCAATTTATTAAATGCATTTTTTATGGTTATTGCCGGTATTATTGCTTACGGGCTTTTATACATCGGCCTAGGCACACCGGCAATCATTGTAGTTCTGGCAATAGCAAATTTAATTATTGCCGTATACACTTGCACGCTGCTGCCTGATTATGTTTTAAGGTCTGCAGTATATTTCCTTTTAAACAGCGTTTACAAAATCAAATTGATTGGTATGGAAAATTATTCCAAAGCGGAAGGGCCTACGGTAATTGTTGCAAATAATAATTCCTTTTTAGATCCGTTGCTGATTGCCGCTTTCTTGCCGGAAGATATTGTCTTTATGGTGGACAGTAATATTGCAAAACGTTTTTGGGTACGCCTGTTTTTAAAATATGTACGCCATATTCCGGTAGATCCTACAAATGCTATCGCGGTAAAAACAATTATTGATAAAGTTAAAAAAGGAACAAAAGTGGTTATTTTCCCGGAAGGCCGCATGAGCACAACAAGCGGTATTATGAAAATTTACCCCGGCCCTGCTATGGTTATTGAACGTTCCGGTGCACAGGTTTTGCCTGTATTTATACAAAACACGCAATATTCAAGGTGGTCTTATTATGGGCGCAAACTCCGCCACTTACCGAGCAATTTACAATATATAATCAATATTATGCCGCCGCGCAAAATAAATTTATCTGATGATCTTAAAGGCCGCAACCGCCGTTATAAAGCAGAAGATAAAGTTTACGACCTTATGCTTGAAATGAAAGTAAAAAGTTTTAATTTGCAACACACAATTTTCCGTTGCTTGATTGAAGCAGTTGATTTGGCGCGCCGCAGCACCCGTGCCCTTGAAGATATGACACGCAAGACAGTGTCTTTCGGAACTTTACTTACAGGTTCATTTTTACTTGGACGTAAATTTACGCAATTCTCAAAAGAGGGAGAATTTGTAGGTCTTATGTTGCCAAATGTTAATGCAATTGCTTTGAGTATATTTGGGCTTATGGCATATGGCAGAGTGCCGGCAATGATAAACTTTACCGCCGGTATAAAAAATGTTTTACTTGCACTAAAGGTATCGCAGGTAAAAATTATTATCACTTCCCGTGCATTTATTGAAAAGGCTGAACTAGGCCCTATTATTGAGGCAATAAATAAAACAGATACAAAAATTGTTTATCTTGAAGATATACAAAAAACAATCACTTTAAAAGATAAACTTTTGGCGTTATCACAGAGTGCTTTCCCTCATCAGGCATATAAGATAACTTGTAAAGACAGAAACCCCGATAAGCCGGCTGTGATTTTATTTACAAGCGGATCTGAAGGCGCACCGAAAGGTGTTGTGTTAAGCCACAAAAATTTGAATATGAACAGATACCAAATGTCCAGTTTAATTCAAATGGGTTTACAAGATAAATTTTTCAATGCTTTGCCGATGTTCCACAGTTTCGGTTTAGCGTGCGGTTTGTTTATACCTATATTAAACGGTTCATCAGTATTTTTGTACCCCTCACCATTACATTATAAAGCAATACCGGAACTTGTTTATGACAGAAACGCAAATATTTTCTTCGGTACCGATACTTTCTTAAATGCTTACGGGAAACAAGCGCACCCTTATGACTTTTATAACATAAAATATATCGGTATCGGCGGTGAAAAGTTGAAAGATGAAACTTTTTCCCTCTGGACCGAAAAGTTCGGTATACGTATTTTAGAGGCCTACGGCACGACTGAGGCAAGCCCTGTTGTTTCCTTTAACACACCCATGTATTACAGGCGCGGCACCGTCGGTAAATTGTTGCCTTGTATGGAAGCGCGCCTTGAGCCTGTTGAAGGTGTTAAAGAGGGCGGACGCTTGTTCATTAAAGGCGATAACGTTATGCTTGGCTACTTAAAAGAAGATAACCCCGGCGTTATTCAAACTTTAAAAGACGGTTGGTATGATACCGGCGATATTGTTGATTTTGATGCCGACGGCTTTGTTGTTATGAAAGGCCGCGCAAAACGCTTTGCAAAAATTGCGGGCGAAATGGTTTCATTAACCGCTGTTGAGTTTGCTATGACTGAACTTTGGCCGGATATTAAACATGCAATTATTTCCAAATCAGACATAAAACGCGGCGAGCAACTTATCGCTTACACCCAAAAGCAAGATGCTGACATCAAGGTTTTACAACAGGCCTTAAAAGACAAGGGTTTTAGTGAACTTTGGATTCCAAAGACCTTACGCGTAGTAGAAGAAATACCTTTAGGCGGTACAGGTAAAACCGATTATATCAGATTAAAATCTGAGGAAATTAAAAACTTCGGAGAAAATTAAAAGGTTTATTACTTAAAACCCCACAAGTAAAAACTTGTGGGGTTTTGTTTTTTAAAAGGCATATGTGTCATCATAGCCAGCAATTAATTTCCCGCCGAGTGCTTTGCAAACTTTGTGGCCTTCAGTGCTATTCATATCCACACTGCAAAATCTTCTTCCACGATAATCTTCTGTTCCATAATCAGGTTGATACATTTGTATATTAAAACCGCCATCGCTCGTGTAATGGTGACAATTAATCTCACCTTCACCGCCATCATTTGCATCACAAGTCCAATAATCATTTTCGCAATAAGCATTATCATCACAAGCATTACCATCGAGATCTTTCCAATCACTAGGCCAACTAACACCCAAATCTGAACCATCAGGTGGCCATTCTGTACATTCGCTATCTTTACAATAATTACCGTTCATAAGTCTCCATTCCGCAGAGGCATCATACCACCTGCGCATTATGGGCAGAATGCTTGCTACTTTTGCTTTCGTGACGGCCATTTGATATTGCGGCAGGGCAATACCTGCTAAAATACCTATGATTAAGACCACCACAAGCATTTCAATCAGTGTAAAACCGCTGGGATATTTTTTGTTTTTTACCATAACATACACCTCATTTTTATTTGATTAAACTACCTTATAAGCACATTTGCTTATAACGAAATTTTACCAAAAAAAAAAAAAAAACAAGTCAAGTGTTTCGACGTGAAACAGGTAAGATTTGTAAATAAATAAAAATGTATACTACGGTAAAATATAAAGGGAAAACAACCGTATAATAGGTAAATAACAATTATTAAAAGAATATTTTTTGATTTTTTACTGCGGTTTGCGGTAGAAAGCCATTAACTTAGCCGCGATTATAATATCGTTTTGTGAAACTTTTATTTGTTTTGCCGGAGAAGATAAAATGATATTATCACCCGATAAAGTTAACTTCTTTATAGTATAGCGGTTTTTATAACGTACTAACGCAATTTTGCCGCTTTGCACTGCTTCCGCCGAGACAAAAATTGCAAATTCACCTTTCTCCGCCCAAGGGCAAGCCGTTTTGGAATTGATTTTTAAAGCAAATGTTTCTTTATGTTTAGAATCAAACATAACAGGCAAAAATTCTTCAGGTTCAAAGGTATAAGGTAAATCAAAAAACTCGCTTTGAATTTCAAGCGCAACGCCGATATGTTTTGACGACGGCAATGAAGATATCAGTTCATATAAACTTTTTGCGGTAGTAGTCCCTTCTTTTATGGTAAAAGAAGATCCTTTACCGTTAAAACCTACATCTTCCAAATCTTCTTCAAAATATGACAAGGGCTTGTTGAAGGTTATAGCAAGTTTTTGCAGATTTTTCCTATCGGGTTTAAAACGGTTTTTAACCCAATGCGATATTACACTTGAATCTTTTAATCCAAGTTTCTTTGCAAGTTCAACTTTTGTCATTGATGTTAATTTTAAAAGTTTATCTATTTTTTGCCCTAAATCCATAGCCCCACCCCCTTATAATTAAGTTATAGCATAAAAGGTGGATGTTGTCAAACGTTAAAGTGTCGTCTTAAACTTGACAAGTTAAAAAATATTTGATACAGTTGTATCAGATTTGATACGACTTTTTAAAAGCCGCCAAATCAAAAAACTCAGCGCCTATGCTGAAAGCAATTAAAACTTATTTTTAATTGTGAGACGGCTCTCCCACCCCTCCTTTTAGGAGTGCCGCAAAAAGCGGCAAAGCGTAGGCGCAAGAGTTTAAAATGCAGGATAATATTATTTAGGAGTTTTTATGAAGGAAGTAAGGAACTTACACACAAATAATTTAATCAGCAATAAAGCACAAAACCAAGAAACCTGGGCGGAACTCTATAATACCTTACAAGAACTTTTGGACAGGCGCCATGCATTGCTCGCCCAAGTTCAGGAATTTAAACAAATTGACCTTGCATTAAAAAATTATTTTTCCGGTATCAATACTTGCAGTATCGGCACATATAAAGTAAGCGGGCACGAAGTAGAAGAGGAGACATTATACCTGCCTGCACACATCAAAAATAAATATCTGCGCAAAAATAAAAAATGGGAAATAGAAATTTCAAAAATATAAATATGAAATACTTAACTTTGAGATGGTTCACTTTAAATTGCTTTAATGAGTGTAAATTACATACTTTCCACACCTTAGAAATGGCTTTAAATACCGCCGGTATAAAAAATAAAAATTTATGCTGGTATGAACAAACAGAAAATTATTTAAAGCAAGAATTTAAAAAAATCTTACTGACACAATATCACCAAAAAGAAATATTTAAAAAGTTTGAAAATGATTTACAAAAATTTTTTACCGCTAACAATTTAGAGCCGAAATTATTTCTAGAAAATATAAATTTTATGCATAAGTGTGACGAAATTATCTACCATAAATCCCACGCCGTTAAAACACTTCAGATATAATTACTTCCTTACCCTAAACACCCACAAGGCAGTCCTCCTTAACTGCCTAACCCCAAAAGCCACACGGGCGCCAAGTACCTTTTCCTACTTGGCGCTTTTTACATCTAAATGCTATAATTTATATGTTATGGGCAAAGCAATATTTTTTGTTCTTATTTTTGCTAATTTAACGGCACAAGCATTTGCGGCTTTACCGCAATTTTTGGGCGGTTCAGGTTTTGGGGTCAATGCCGGCAAAGCAAATTTTAACGGCAATTACCCGACTTATTGGGACGCTTTAATGAAAGAGCAAAGCAAAGAAAACCTCCGCCAAGGGCTTGGCGACCTAGCCGCCGCACGTTATAAGGAAGCCGCACAAATATTTGCAAAAGCCGTAGTAAAAAACCCAAAAGAACCTTATACACATATTTTCCTTGGCATTTCACTTTATTGGCAAGGGCAGGTTCAAGCCGCTATTGCAGAATATCTTACGGCACTGAAACTCGATCCCAGTAATGCGGAAGCACATCAACTTTTAGGTATTGCATATGCCTGGCAAGGCAAGATTGAAGATGCTTTAAAATGTTTTCAAACCGCCTTAAAATATGCCCCAAACCGCCCCGATACACACATGAACTTAGGTTCAACTTATGCTGCTTTAGGTAAATATGAAGAAGCCCTATATCACTTTAGAACTTCAACAGATTTAGACAAACGCAACCCGCTTTATTTTTATCAACTCGGGTCCTTGCTTGAACTTCTTGGGCGCGATTCTAACGCAGAAGAATCTTTTAAAAAAGCCATTGCTTTATACCCAAATTACGAGGAAGCCTATCTATCTTTAGCTGTTTTAGAAGAAAAACTCGGCAACAAAAACAAAGCAGAGATCAACTATAAAAAAGCACTGCGCTTAAAAGCCGGGGATTCTATTGCCCGTGCACGTTTGCTTAATTTGCTCTTGGAAGATAACGAAACAGAGGAGGCATTACCTTTATTTGCTCAAGGATTTGCTATCTCCCCCCTTGAAGAAGGCGGGCTTGCACTATCCTTAACATATACCGGCGGGGAACAAGATAATATCGTTAAGCAAAAGCCCGGTAAAAACAAAAAAGGACAACAAGCTTTACCGCAACAAAATAAAAACCAACAACTTGAAAGTTTTAAACACCGTCTTAAAAAAGTACCTGCTTCAAAACAGTTAAATATTGAAGTGGAAGTCGCCCTTAAACCAAAACAAAAACCTTCTGATTTACAAGTAAATAAAAATATTGAAGGCACAAAAAGCGCCTTTGCACAAGCAGTTCAAAAACAAGAGGATGCTTTAAATTCCGCCGCTTTTGAACGCAGTTTCGTCTTAATTTCTTCAGACGAAGAAACCCGCATAAACCAACTTGAAACAATCTTTAACGGCTTAAACAATATTTTGCAAACCGCAGGGCAGGACTATCAGGTAAAAATGGCTTTAAAAGCCTCTACACCCGTACAAGATAGGGCAAGTTTAAACCAAGCGGAAACAGGGCTTTCAAATCTCTCCACAATGAAAAATTCTAAGGCAGGTTATAACCCCTATATGGTCGGCAACGATATGGGGCTTTGGGTTGCCGGTAAGGGCTGGATTAGATTTATAGAAGATATTTTACCGTCAGTAATCAACCGCTATGAAAAAGATAAAACTTTTGAAAATGCCCTTTTAGCATCTCTTGTATATTTAACTTTAGGGCAAGGGCAAGATGCTTTGGAGTATGCGGGCATTGCGGGAAATATCGCAACAAATGAAGAAGAAAAAGCACTCTCATATTTGGCACAAGGTACGGCTAACGTCGTGTTAGGGAACGAAACTAAAGCAAAAGAACTTTATAACTTAGCACTTAAAGAAGACCCTAAAAATAAAATCGCAAAAAGTAATATTGAAATTTTTGAGGATTAGTTATGCAAAAATACGGCCAACATTTTTTAGTAAATAAAGGAATAATAAATAAAATTATCGACGCAACTATTGATAATTTAAACGGCTCTTTAATTGAAATAGGCCCCGGCGCAGGCGCGCTTACTTTGGCTTTAATTGAGCGCGGTGTGCAAGATTTTACCGTCGTGGAAATTGACCCTTTAATGACTGCTAAACTTAAACAAACTTTGCCAACTTGGGCTAATGTAAAAATAATTGAAGGCAATTTTTTGGAACTTGATTTGGCCTTTTTAGAACAGGAAAAATATTTAAATTTCGTCAGCAACTTGCCTTATATTGATGCGGCGCAAATTCTGCTTAAAGTTTTGGAACTTGATAATTTTACGTCGGCAGTTTTTATGTTTCAGCGTGAACAGGCACAAAAACTTTATGCTTTACCGGAAAGCAAACATTACGGTGCTTTAAGCGTTTTATTCCAGGCACTTGCACAATCAAGGCCGGTTTGCCGCGTAAGCCCGGGAAGTTTTAACCCGCCGCCGAAAGTTGAAAGCGAAGTTTTGTTTATAACCCCGCGCACACAAAAATTATTTTCAAATAAAACACATTACAATAATTTCAAAGAAACGGTTAAGACCGCCTTTTCATACCGTCGTAAAACCGTATTAAATGCTTTGGTGGAAAAATATAAAAAAGATAAAACCGCTTTGGCAAAAATTT
>JBGURU010000003.1:0-32449 GCA_045132175.1 Elusimicrobiaceae bacterium
CTTGACTTGCGTTTTTTTTTTTTTTGTACAATTTACTCATACAAAAACTAAAAAACATTGTATAAGTTAAATTAGGAGCATTTATGATAAAAAATAAAAAGGGTTTTACCCTCATTGAAATGTTAGTAGTTGTATTGATTATCGGTATTTTGGCAGGTATAGCCTTGCCGCAATATAATCGGGCAGTTGAAAAATCTAAAGTTGTTCAAGCGTTGATAACTTTAAAATATATGCGTGAAAGAGGACAAGAATTTATGCTTAATAAAGATGTTTGGGATTATGTCCCATTGAGTAATGAGATTATTGGTATAGAATTATCAAATAATTGTGAATGTGAAATATTAGATTATGATGAAGTATGTTGTTGTAATGAATGGTGTTTTGGAAACACTAATGAAGGTTTTGGAGAAGGCGGAGTAGATCCAGATAGACCTGTTGCGATAAGAATAAAAAAAGGAACTACAGTTAATAATATAGATGGTGGATATATGTATGTTTTGGAGTATTTAAATGATGGGAAATTATATTGTACAGGGGATGATACATATTGCAAAATGATAGCAAAGGAAGAAAAAGAAGACGGTTTTTGGCTAATGTAAAATCTATTTTGAAATTATATAATAAAAACCCCCGATTTTAACAATCGGGGGTTTAAAACTAAACTACTAATTTTAATTTACGCCGTGCATCCACTTGCGTACCTTGCCCGCCATAATCCACATAATAATACCGAAAACAATAGAGCAAATAGCAGGTACTGAGAATAATGTCGTCAAACTCCAAGTATCATAATAACTTGCAAGTTTACCGGCGAGTAAATTACCTATGAAACTTGCTGCAAGCCATACGCCCATAAATAAGGACATAAATTTTGCAGGTGCAAGTTTCGTCACCATAGAAAGCCCGACAGGTGATAAGCATAATTCACCCATTGTGCAGAAGAAGTAGCAGAAAATGAGCCACAAAGCACTTACAGGGCCTTGTGCAGTATATATGCTTGCACCTATGGCAATAATCATAAATGCGATACCTTGCAAGAATAAACCCCAGCCGAATTTAACCGGAATTGAGGGGTTTTTATCTCCCATTTTTATCCATAATTTTGCAAAAATCGGGGCAAAGATTACCACACAAATCGGGTTCACTGCCTGGAAATAAGATGCTTTTAATTTAATAGGCCCTACCGCTAAACGGGTTGCTTCATCAGCGAAGAAATTAAGTGAAGTGCCTGCCTGTTCAAAGAAAGCAAAGAAGAAAACAGCAAAGAAAACGAAAGTAAATATTGCTTTAATCTTATCCCATTCTTCTTGGGTTAACGGTTTATTATCAATGTGATCAACGGCTTTTGTATCGGTGACAGGGTAAAGGCCGATTTCACCGAGATATTTCTTTTGTGATACCAAATACCAGATAAGGCCGATTATCATACCTGTACCTGCAGCCATAAAACCGTATTTCCATTTATATGCTTCCGCTATGGAACTAATATCGTTCGGTTGCCCTAAGAAACCGCAAACAAAAGGTGCAATAAAAGCACCGACGTTAATGCCCATGTAGAAAATCGTGAAACCGCTATCGCGGCGCGGATCTTTTGGTGGGTAAAGTTCGCCGACAATTGTTGAAATGTTCGGTTTAAAAAACCCATTACCTAAAATAATCAAAGTAAGACCGGTAAATAAAGCCAATTTCGGGTCAATAATTTCATAAGAGGCAAGGGTAAATTGCCCGATTGCCATCAAAATAGCACCGATTGTGATAGAATGTCTTTTACCAATAAATCTATCTGCCAAATAACCGCCGAAAACAGGTGTAAGGTATACCAAAGCGGTAAACATACCGTAAATTTTACTTGAAGTTGCTTTACTGTATTGAATTACGGCACTAATCATGAAAAGGGAAAGCAATGCGCGCATACCATAGTAGTTAAATCTTTCCCACATTTCCACCATAAAAAGCATATATAACCCTGAGGGGTGTTTTTGCTTGGTGGCTGATACTGCATTATCCATTAACGAACCTCCTAGAATAGTTGCCAAGACGGGGAGTCATAGCAAAAACACTCGCAACCGCAAGTTTTTGTAAACTTCTGTAAGCGCGAGTACTTTATATATATTATACAAAAATTTTTTACACCGTAGGGGGTATTTTTTGTTATAATTTATATAGGCACGTAAAGTGCCTTTAAAAATTTATCTGTTTTTTGGGTAATCCTTAACGGATTAGAATTTTGCAAAAGCAAAAGGAATTGAACACCTAAAAAGCAGTCGTATAAAGTGTAAAGAGACAGATTAATTACCTGTGTTTTTACGCTTAATATTTGCAGTTCGTAAGAACTGCAAATTACGGCTGTTTATATTTATCTGTTCAATTCTAAATATAACAGCCGTTTTTATATGGCTGAATTAAGGACAATTTATGATAAATAATATCAAAGAAAGAATCAAACAATTCAGCAAAATAATTGAAAGAAACCCTGATATAAAAGAACTCTATATTGAAAGGGCAAAATTGTACGGGGAAATTAAAGAGTATAAAAAAGCCTTTGAAGATTTTAAAAAGACATTACCTGGATATTATGTTTGCAAAGATATAATGATGATATGCAAAGAACTAGGGTTAAATAATGAGATAGAAAGACTTTATACTAAAGCAATAAATAAAGACAAAAATAATATCAGTAATTATATAAAAAGAATATCTTTTTATATGGATATTGGAAAGATAGAAAAAGCAATTTCAGATTGCGAAACAGTATTAAAGATTTCCCCTAAAGAAGAAACTATTTCTATTCTTTACAAAATATTAACAAAGAAATAAAGCCAAACTGTGAGCAAAAACCCGGCAAGTATTTTTGAAAAAATTTTAATTTTTTCACAACATTACAAGAGCATGAAACCGTAGCGTGCGGGTATGTTTTCGCATCGCGCAGTAGGTAAACATAAAGCCAAACCGTACGCCCAAACCCAGCAAGTATTCTTGAGGAAATTTTAATTTTTATTTGACGACGTGTACCTAGAAGAATGGGAGCGGAGCGACTCTCGGTACTCTAGGAAAATAAAAATTAAAATTTACCAAAAAGACTTTGCTGGCACAGAATTAAAGAAAACAAATTTAAATATCATAAATTGCTCTAAATATGGTACTATATATGTATATATATGTTAGGAGATTTATATGGCAAGAAGAATTGTTTCAAGTGACAGTGCCCCCAAAGCAATAGGCCCCTATTCCCAAGCAGTCAGAAACGGCAGTTGGGCTTTTATATCGGGTTGTTTACCGGCTGATGCCGTCACAGGTGAATTAGTAGGCGGCGATATAAAAACACAAACCAGAAAAGTCCTTGAAAATATGGGCCAAATTTTAAAGGCCTGTAAGATGGAATATGACCACGTTTTAAAAACAACGGTCTTCCTTACCAATTTAGGAGATTTCGCGGACATGAATGAAGTATACGGGCAGTTTTTTGCTAAAAATCCGCCTGCAAGAAGTTGTGTGCAAGTAGCGGCTTTACCGAAAGGTGCTTTGATTGAAATAGAAGCCGTTTGCCGTAAAAATTAAAAATTATTTTGAGGGCAGTATATGATTGACTTAAGTAAAAATCCATATTTACAAAACAGAGTGGCAGGTGTTTCTTTACCGCTTTCATCAATGAAAGGGAAAGATGATTGGGGTTGTGGGGATATGGCCTCATTAAAAGAATGGCTTGCATATTTTGCAAATTATGATATTAAAATTTTGCAAATTCTGCCTATTTGGGAAACAGCTCCGCGCGAGCATTGTCCGTACAGTGCTTTAAGTGCTTATGCTATAGACCCTATATACATAAGTATAGATAATGTGCCCGAGGTCCAACAAAGTAAAAATGCACAAGAAATTATTGCAGATTTAAAACCCGAAATTGAAAATTGGCATAACAGTACAAATGTCCAATTTGATGCAATTAAGCCTGCAAAATACCGTGTGTTATGGGCTGCTTATGAGTATTTTGAGAAAGAAGAAAAACACCCTGATAATCCAAGATGGAAAGCATTTTTAAAATTCCAAAAACAGCATTTTTCATGGCTTTTGTCTTATGCAATATTCAGAACGGCAAAGGATTTATATAATTGGTCTTCTTGGACCACTTGGACGGAAGAATTAAAAAATAAACAAGTTCCCGCTTTAAAAAATTTCCTTGTTAAAAATGAAAGGCAAATAATGTTCTTTTGCTATATCCAATGGATAGCACAAGAACAACTTGAAGAAGCACGTGCTTTTGCAAAAGAAAAAGGCATATCTCTTTTCGGTGATATACCTTTCGGTGTTAATTTTGACAGCGCAGATGTTTGGGCAAATCAATCAAAATTTTTACTTGATACCGAAGTCGGAGCACCTAAAGATGCCCTTGCACAAGGCGGGCAAAAATGGGGCCTTCCTGCATATAATTGGCCTTTAATAGCGGAACAGAATTTTAACTTTTGGCGTGCAAGAATTGAACGTGCTTGCGAAATCTACGATATCTTCCGCTTGGATCATTTAGTAGGCTTTTTCCGCACTTGGATTTTTAAACCGGGTGATGAAATCGGCGCTTATGACCTGACTGATGAACAAGCACAAAAAGAACGCGGTGCAAAATTTATTGAAGCCGTTGCGGAAACAGCAAAAGATAATTTACCTGTAGGAGAGGATTTGGGCGTTATTCCCGATTATATGCGCGAATATATGAAAGAAATAAATATGCCCGGTTATCGCGTAATCAGGTGGGAAAAGGATAATGAGGTTTTCCGTGAACCGCGCAATTATCCCGCTGCGTCACTTGCAACAACTTCCACCCACGATACTACAACCTTAAAACAATGGTGGGAAGAGATGCCCGTTTGGCAAAGGGCCAATTTTTGGGAAATGATTTCTGCCCAAAAAACAGACGGTAATTTGCCTTATACCCAAGAAGTCAATATTGAAATATTAAAGAGGGTTTTAGGTTCCGGTTCTGTTTTTGCAATTTTCCCGCTTCAGGATATTATCGGCACTGCAGACCAAATTAATGTGCCCGGTACGGTAAATAACAGTAATTGGACTTACCGCCTGCCCTATACTACTCAGGAGTTTGAAGAAAAATATAATGGTATTATGACTATTTTACAGTGCTTGATCAGAGAGACAAACAGAGTAAAGGAGAATTATGATAACAATTATTAGTTTGCTTATTGTCAGTTATTTTTTGGGGGCTATACCCTCCGGCTACTTAATAACAAAAAAAATTAAGGGTTTTGATATCAGAGATTACGGTTCCGGCAACCCGGGTGCGGCAAATGTATATAGAATAGTAGGCAGGAAAGCAGGTTGGGCTACTTTTATTTGTGATGCTTTGAAGGGGGCTGTTGCTGTGATGTTAGCAAAGTTTATTGCGCCGGATGTCGCTTGGTTGCCTATTGCTTGCGGTTTTATGGCAATTTGCGCGCATATGTGGACTGTTTTCCTTAAATTCCGCGGCGGTAAAGGTGTAGCAACTTCTGCCGGTGTGTTCGGGGCATTACTTCCTATACCTACGGGTATTGCATTTTTAAGTTTTATACTTGTTGTTTGGAGAACAGGCCGTATTTCCCCCGGTTCAATTTTGGCTTGTATAGTTTTACCGATTGCCGCTTGGCTTACAGGTGCAAGTTTGCCGTATATAATTTTTTGTGCTATTGTAGCGGCAATAGTAATTTATAAACATATACCAAATATAAAAAGGATGCTTGCTAATAAAGAACTTAATTTTGAGGACGGCTCAAAGAAAAATGTTAAATAAGGTGACAGTTTTAGGTGCAGGTGTTTGGGGTAGTGTAATTGCGCGGCATTTACATAATATCGGTTTGGAAGTACGTGTTTGGGAATATTCTAAAGAATTACTTGATACTATAAAAAAAGCAAACGGTGTACACCCAAATATTCCTGATTTTAAATTTGATAGTTCTTATATTTTAACTAATGATTTAAAAACTGCTGTTGAAGGTACTGATTTGCTTGTCTTTGTTTTTTCTTCAAAAGCAGTCAGAGCAGTTTGTAAACAATTAAAAGAAATTTTGAACGGCAAAGCAATTCCTGTTTTAAATGCAACAAAAGGGCTTGAAGACGGCACTTTTAAAACAATGAGCGAAATTATTGAAGAAGAATTGCCTTTCCTAAAAAACAAAGTGGTTGCTTTTAGCGGGCCGAGTTTTGCTTTAGAAGTCGCCCGTAATATACCTACAAAAATTACCCTGGCCGGTTATGATGAAGACTTATTAAAAGAACTTCAAAATAAACTCACAAAAAAACCGATTTGTTTTGAACTTTCAAAAGACAGGCGCGGTGCGGAATACGGTGGCGCAATTAAAAATGTTGTTGCTATCGGTTGCGGCATTTTAGACGGTATCGGCGAAGGCGCAAATACCAAAGCCGCCCTTTTAACCGAGGCTATGCAGGAAATGAGCATAATTATGTTAAGCCAAGGCTGCACACAATATTCCGTTTACAGTTTATGCGGTTTGGGTGATGCGATTTTGACAGGTATGTCAGCAATTTCCAGAAACCGCAGATTAGGGGAGAAGTTGGGGCAAGGCCTTAGTTTAGAAGAAGCAAAAAAACAAGTAGGCACTATTGCCGAGGGTTTAAATTCCGTACAAAGCGTACAAGATATAATTAACAAAAATAATTTGAATTGCCCCGTAATCAATGCCATTTGGGAAATTGTAGTGCAAGGTAAAAAAGCATCTGTTTTGCTTTCTGCACTTGGTTTTAAAGATGAATAAGGAAGAATTAATTCAAGAACTGTCAAATTATCTGTTTGATAAACAGCAAGCCAAAATCGCCGTTGATAAAATGCTTGAAATAATTAAGAATAATCTGCAAAACGGCGGTAAAGTGGTGCTTTCAAATTTCGGTACTTTTAAAGTCCGCCAAAGTGCACCTGTCGTTTTGAAAAATCCGAAAGGTAAAATTATAGAAGTTCCTTCAAAAAGGCGTATACGTTTTAAACCGTCTGAAAATATTTTAAAATGACATTGGAAGAATTAACAAAAAAAGATTTTTTTACTATCGGCGAAGTGGCACGTTTATGCAGCGTGCCGGAATATACTATAAGGTATTGGGAGAAAAATTTTTCTGTTTTAAGCCCTATAAAAAAGGCGTCCCATCACCGCAGATATACTAAAGCGGATATAGAAATTATATTGCAAATAAAAGAACTTATTTATAAACATAAAATGACGGTTGCCGGTGCAAAAAAACATTTAAACCGTTTTTTTGCCGTCGGGGGGAGTAAAGAAGACCCTAATTTTTACAGCGCCAAAAATTTGAAATTTTTGAAAGAGATTAGAGAAATACTTTCACAAATCCTCAAATAATGCTAAAATATATATAGGCACAGGTTTATGTGCTGAATTTTTGAGTAGTTTCGGGGAATGGCTTAGTGGTATAGCGCTCGCTTGGGGTGCGAGAGGTCCCGAGTTCGATTCTCGGTTCCCCGATTCTACTTTTTGAAAGATTTAAAATTTATTTACGGGGCGTAGCGCAGTTGGTAGCGCGCACGGTTCGGGACCGTGAGGTCGTGGGTTCGAATCCCGCCGCCCCGAAAATTTAAAAGCACCCTTTCGGGTGCTTTTTAATTTTCCTGGCGGAGAAAGCAAACTTCTTTGCTTTCGTCGGGATTCGAAGGGCGGAGCGATGTTTTTGTTTGAGGTGCGAAGCACCGAAAGGCAAAAACCGCGAGCCCGGGCCCGTAGGAAATTTTCGTCAGAAAATTTACCGTAGGGGAATCCCGCCGCCCCGATTTTTTTGCGTCGTCTTTTCGGCTATTTTTTGTTTTTTCTGCGGCTGCGGATACCTCCGCCCTACGGGCGCGTTAACTCGGTATACCTTGCCTTGATAAAAACAAAAAATATCTCAAAAATACTCGCAAAAGGCAACTCTTAAGTTTTTTAAAAATCAAACAATTTCGTCAGAAAATTTACCGCAGGGGAATCCCGTCGCTAAAAAAATACAAAAGGAAGAGCCGTTTTAAGACGTATATAAAGTATTATAATAAACCCCCCGCTTTGCGGGGGGATGTTTATTAGCGAGTATTTTAAACTAAATCCAGGTATTTAATTTGGTCACTTTATCTTGTTTGCGGACTTTCGGTTCGCCGACAAGTTCCTGAATATAAATTTCAGCCAAATATACTTTGCTGCCGACTGCCAAATGCCCGCCCACTATTGTACCGTCTTTTTGTGCTAAAACAACGTGTGCGTGTACATTTGAGCGGTTATCCATAATACTGATATTGCCTGTTAAAGATAAAATTTCGGTTTCTTTAGATACCACAATCTTTTCATATTTCTTTTTTGCTTGGTCAAAATAGGCCAATGTAGCATTTTCTAAAGAGCCGATACCGCTTACGATACCGCATTTAATTTGATTATCGTGGCAAAAATCAGAGAGTTGCTCAAGCAAATCTTTGCCTTTATTTATTTTAAAAATATAAGTTCTTCCTGTTAGATATGTTTTATGTTCTGCCATAATATTCTCCTTTACTTTATTTAAATTAGTACCAATTTTTTAAATTTTGCAAATAATATTTTATTTGCTTTAATTGGCTTTCGCCGTCAAGGCCTGCTTCTTTATAACAATCAGCTGCCTGCCCGCTTGTTAAATACTTGCCTTCCTTAAACGGGGATAGAGAGAATTCCACACCCTTAACCGATTTCAGCCATTTATACATTGTAGGCATTGTAAAATCGGTTATTGCCATGGCCCTGTATAATTCCGTCACTGGTAAAACAGCATTTTGTTCTGCTTCGCTAAGCATATCAAAAAGTTCGGGGCTGACTACATAATAAGCATTTAAAGGTAAATTCTCGGCTTTAATTTGGGGCAATACTTCTTGGACAAATATTTCCCCGACACCTGAACCTTGTAAGATTACAGTACCTTGCGCCTCAGAATGTTTATAAAGTGAATAAACACCGTTTTTGGCCTGGTTTTGTGCAGCACTGCCTAAAGTTATTCTGTCAGTAATTTTAACATTAGGGCGCGTGACAACAGGGTATAGAACCGCCGGCCTTTTATTTAAAGCCGCAGTCAAAGAAGGCCAAACATCATTAGCGTCTAGAGGTGTCAAAGTTATTGCCGCACCTTTTGGGAAATTTTCCGCTATTAACTGCAACATTTGCGGGTCTGCGTGGGTTGGACCGTCGGGGCCTGTCGGCAAACCTGCGTGGCCTGTAAAAATAACAAAAGTATTTTTGCCTTTACCTGTTGCTTCTTGGAAACCTTGTTGGCCTATAGCGTGCAAGCGTGCTTGAGTATGCATCATAGCCGAAGTAAAAGCGCCATAAGATGCTGCCACACCAATTTGTTTGCCGTATGCGGAAAGCCCGCTCATAACGGCACTAAGGCCGTCTTCAGTTATGCCGCCGCTTGAGATTAAGCGTGAATCCGGGTTAGTTTGTTTATTGTAAAAACCTTTACTGTCATAAGCAATTTTACCTGCCCCGGTAGAGCCGGATAAATCAGCCGTAGCCACGATAAAAGTACCTAAAGTTTCTTTGCTGATTTTGGCAAGTGCTTGTGCCATTGTTGCCCTTAAAGTTGGGTTTTGGCCTGCGGGGAAAGTAAACTCCGCAGGTATATTGTCAGGTTTAAAAGCGGTATAAATATCTTCCGTTTTAAATTCTTTTGCATTGCGCGCGGAATTTTGCAAACGAATTGAAGCATCTTTTATTTTTGCAGCAAAATAAGCAAATAAATCCTTTTGTTCCGTAATAACTTTACGTATCAAAAGTAAATTATGGTAGAAACATTCTTCTGCTGTTTGTCCTTCACATAAATGCGGAATTTTTACGCCGAAGGCATTTTCAAATTCTTCAAGTGCTTTATAAAATTCCGGTGAACATAATTTATGTCCGCCGCCGTGGCTTGCTTTACCTTCAAGCCCATAATGCCAACCTTTAATTGTTCTGTAAACAATGGCGGTAGGTAAACCGTTATTTAACTTTTCGGCAAATTTTTGTGCAGCGTGAACATGTACTGCATTCAAACCTTCTTTTACATAGATAACATTAAAACCGTTTAAGTAAAAAAGTTCAGCCGGTTCCCAAGCCACATAGTCGCCCGGAGTGCCGTTTTCTGCAGTCACTTTATCACTGTCTATTGATGCCTGATTCCAATCAAGATGTACTACCAAATTATCAAGCCCGGCCCGTGCGGCAATTGACATTGCTTCGGCGCATCTTCCGGCAGTTAAACCGCCTTCCCCTTCCAATAAATGCACTTTGGGGGTATTTTGTGGGTAAGTTAAAGCCGCACCTAAAGCAAGCCCGACTGTCGCACCAAAACCTATACCTGATGCACCTGTTGCCAATTTAACAAAAGGTGTCAGAGGTTCCGGATGCCCGTCAAGAGATTTAGCATTAAATTCTTTAAAAAGTTTGCTGTTATTTCTAGGTGATTTCCTAAAACCAAGCAAATCTTCAAGGCGTAGTTGCCTGTTTTCCGGGGCAAGCATTTCTGGGGCATAATTTTTGACAATTTCATTTCTCAATGCCCACAAAGCATATAAGCCCAGTGCCTTATGCCCCGCACCGTAGGAGATTATATCTGCACTTTGTTCGTCGGGATTTTTAAAATTATACGCCATTTGGTTAAAGAGCAGATTTTGTACAATTCTGCCTGAAGAAATACTACCGCCCGGATGCCCTGTTTGTGCGAAATTATAAAGTATTGCACATAAAGCACGGTACATTATATCAAGTTGGTTAAAAGCATATTGTTCTGTTTGCGAGAGTTGTAAATCATTATTTTGTACCAAGTCTTCCGCTTTATAGTAAAGCCCTTGTTTTTTTAGGGTTAAATTGTTTTGGGGTTCTGCCATTAAAAGTTCTCCAAATTGCTTTTTGCGAGTTCAAGTACAAGATGCCAGGCCGCTTCAATATCATCTTTGCAAGCGACTTCTACATTAGAGTGAATATATCTAACCGGTATACTTATAGGGCAGGCAGCCGCCGGGCCGCCGCACCTTTGTATGGCCTTTGCGTCATTAGAACCGCGGGAAGCTACACGTAATTGATAAGGAATATTTTTTTCTGTACCGAGTTTCCTTAAAAGTTTTGTTAATTTATAATCAGATAATGTTCCTTTATCTGCCAAAGTGATACCGACACCTTTGCCGACGTTTAAAACATAATCTTGCGGCGGTATACCCGGGGTATCAAGTGCGCCGGTGGTGTCAATAGTCAAAGCGATATCAGGGTTAATATGGAAAACTGCCGCTTCCGCGCCGACTAAGCCGAATTCTTCTTCTACCGTAAACACCGCATAAATGTTTGCGCTGTGTTTTTTGGGTAAATTTTGGAGTAGTTTAATTAAACCGTAAACGCCGGCCCTGTCATCAAGTGCCTTGGAAGAGATAAAATTATCACCAAGTTCAATAGGGGTTCTTTCAAGTACGGCAGGGTCCCCGATTGTTATGATTTTTGCTACTTTTTTAGCATCCATGCCAAGGTCAATAAAAAGGGAGTTTTCTGTTATTGCGGCTTTATCTGCGGCAGTTAAATAATGTGCCGGTTTTGCACCGATTACACCGGTAATCATGCCGTGCTTTTCCGTCATAATAACAACGCGTTGCGCTAGCAGGGTGCGCGGATCAATGCCGCCTGTTAAAGCAAAGCGTAAAAAACCGTTCGGTTCAATATAACGGATACGCATAGAAACTTCATCCAAATGTGCAGTAAGCATAAGTTTGGTTTTGCCTGTACCTTTTTTGAAAGCAACCAAATTACCAAGTTTGTCTACTTTAGTTTCATCTACATACGGTTTTATAAGTTTTAAAACCATATCGCGTAAAATTTCTTCTCTACCGGAAGGTGCCGGGGTTGAGGTTAATTTTGAAAGCAAATTAAAGTCCATAACAGTCTCCTTAAATAAAATAATCACGCGCGCGCGGGAACAACGCTATTGTACCATATTTTGAAGACAAATGTGACATTTCACAATACAAAATGATAAAATGTAAATACCAATACAATTCTATGAGATATATTTTGAAATATTGCCTGGCAATTATTTTGCTTGTTTTATCTTTTTTACCTTTACGGGCAGAAAGTATTTTATCTGATAATATTGATCTTTCCGCACAATTATATTTATTTGCGGCACAGGCAAGTACGCCCAAATATTTCTTGCAAGAGTATAAAGAGGTCTCTGCTAAATTTTCTATAGATTTTAATTATAACTTTACAGACAATTTTCATATCACTTTCTTACCCTATGTACAGGCAGATTATGATATAAACCGAAATGACAGAACCCAATCTAAAATAAGGATTTGGCAAGGGTATGTTGACTACACATTAAATAACTTCAATTTTACTTTAGGCCGTTTTACTTTTGAAGATAAGACACTTGCCCCTTTTATATATTACGGCGCTGATCTTAATAAGGATTTATCACTTCCTACAGCCCTTGACGGCATAAAGCACAGTTTTGATAATGCATACTTCGCTTATACTATACTTGCAGGCAGAGAAACAGAAATTAACGAACACAGCAAAGCAAAAGTAGCAGGCGCAAAAATAGAAATGATACCGTTGTCTTGGTTAAACATATCTGCTTTTTACTTTTATCAAAATAAGAAATACACAACAAATATTAGGGACATAAATCATAATTTGTACTTATACGGAGCAGGAATTAATTTATTTTTCTCAGCGACATCGGGCCTTAATTTCGCCTTTGCCCAAAATAACGGCACTAGGGAAACCCGCCGTTTGGCTACAAATACACAAAAAGATTATAAAGGTTATGCTTTCAGCGGGGAGTTGTATTTTGAAAATACATACAAAGCAGGGGTTTTAAACAGCAAAATCGGTTTTTATAAATTTTCTTCTGATAATCATCCTTTTGTGCCTTTTGCCTCCAAATTAAATATAGGGATAATTTACGGCGGTATGAATTATAATAATGCTTTTACTAACAGCCCGGAAATTATTTATACCGATTTTGATTTTACACCATATAAATACCCCTCTTTGTTTATGGGTGGGGGAGTGTTTATATATTCTTCAGGTAAAGATAATTTTGATAATCACAATTATTATGCTTCCGAAGTTAATTTAAGATTAGGTTTAGATTTTGATGATTGGGGCGTCAAATTGAGCGGCGGTTTGTTTAACGGAGAGGCAGTTTTCCTTGGTAAGCCTTCTAAAGAGTCCCAGATAATAAAGAAAATTCAAGTAAATTTATTCTATAAATTTGATATATGATTATATTTTAAATTTAACAATCATTATTAAATAAAATTTATATCGGCAGCGGTGCTTTGGTTAAGTTCATTTTTATAAGTATAAATTGCATAGCGCATAGCGTCAAGTAAATGATCGTTAAACTTAACCGGCTCTTCTAAAATATTACCGTTTATATCACTTTTCCACGAATATGTTTGAAGTTCTTTTATTAAATTAGCGGAACATTTTGTGACAAAAAAATTGTCGCTTTTAACAGCCATTATTCCGTTTAAAACATTTTTTTGTGCCGGTTTTATATTAAATCCGCAGGAAGCAATTTCTGATATACGGTTTGGCTCTGCAGCATCTGCGTAAATTGTTTTTGTTTCAAAATTTTTTAATAAAATTTTTAATTTTTCAATTAAGTCAGTATTAGTTAAACCGCTTTGATATAGTAGTTCATTTACATAGAATTTATTGTCATAAACAACAATTTGCACCAAAGCAGTAGGGTTATTAAAACCGAAATCAAGCCCATAAAAAATTTCTGTATGGTTTTGCGGGAGTTCATCAATTAAAGACCAATTTGTATAAATAATTTTTTCACTTGCGCCCCATTCCCCAAGTGCAAAAACTTTATAAGCATTTTTATCATAGTCCTTTAAAGAAAGTAAAGTATTTATATAGTTTTTTTGCAAAAAATTATTATCTTTATAAGTACTTTTTATAACGGTAATATCTTTTTGCGGTAAAAGTTTTTTATATATCCAGGAATTTATATCTGTAGGGTTTAAAGTTAAAAAAATTTGGTTTTGTTTTCCGTTAATTACCGGTGCACTTAAGCGGGTTAAAAGTACGGCATAGTCTTGATAAGTAAATTCCGTTGCCTCTTCCATCCAAATATAATTGAACTCGGAAGATTTTATTTTTTCCGGATCATCTAAAGAGAAGAATTGAAAGCGCGAAGGCCCCATTTGATAAGTATTTTCAGTTTTATTAAAGCAAGCCGGAGCAAACAAATTATATTCTTTAAGCAAGTTTAAAATCAGGCGCAGAGCAGTCATCTTTAAAGCGGGCATTGTTTTGCGCGTGACTGCTATTTGGCAGGCCTCATTTACTGCTTTATAAATCAAAAGTTGTGCCATAGCATAACTTTTGCCGCTGCGTGCGCCGCCTACATTTATTATAGTTGTTGTTTTGGCATTAAATGTTTTTTTGAATATTTTATTTACTTTAATTATCCGTGTTTTGCTCGTCATAAATAATTTTTGTTATTTGGTTCTCTTTGGGATCTTTTTGGCTCTCTTTTTTATTTTTATTATATTTATTAGGTAAGCGGCTGATTAAAGAAAAAGATAAAATATTTGCCGCTTTTGCTTTTAAAGCGGTATCAACTAAAGCAATTTCAAGTTTTAAATTTATTATTTTGTCAAATTGTTTTAAAAATTTTTTATCTTCAAACAAGAAAGAAAAAAGCAAATTTTTTGGTAAAGCGGAAATTTCAAGTGCTTCCGAAAGTGTATCTGCTTCAAGCAAGGCAGAGAGGAAATTTGATTTTTGTTTTTCAATGGTATTATCTTCGGGCTTAAGGCATGTCATAAGTAATGTATATATTTTTTATGACGGTAATCCCGTAATAAATATAGCAAATAAAAAAGATATTTACAACTGCCTTATTTTGTTATATAATATATATAGATTCCTCGGTAGCTCAATGGTGGAGCGATCGGCTGTTAACCGATAGGTTACAGGTTCGAGTCCTGTCCGAGGAGCCATTTAAAAAGCCCTAGCAAATGCTAGGGCTTTTTAAATGGTCCTTTGGAGAAAGCCAACTTCTTGGCTTTCGTCAGGACTCGAAGGGCGGAGCGATGTTTTTGTTTGAGTGGAGCGAAAGGCAAAAACCGCGAGCCCAGGGCTGGAGGAAATTTCCGTCAGGAAATTTACTGTAAGCCGAGTTCTGTCCAAAGCAAATGCTAGGGCTTTTTAAATGGTCCTTTGGAGAAAGCCAACGTGAAGCGTAGCAGAAGATTTCACATTACCCAACAACCATCATTTTCCGATTTTTGTTTTGCTATTGCTTTGCAATATTTCTCATCCCCACAGCAATATAATTTACCATTCATATCATGTTCTAAATGATATATCGTTCCTTCAGCTATATTATCAATCGTTGTACCATTTTTTATTCTTATACCTACAGGTGTTGTAGGTATAAGTCCGCCTGTCACATAATAGCCAAAACTTGCTGCTGTGTTAGCAAAACACCACTCATTAGAGCAACACCATTCATCTTCATCATATTCGCACTCCCAATCACTTGGTAATTCAATGCCGAGTAAATCATTTGTTATTGGTATAAAATCAGACAAATCAGAATCTTCGGAAAGTGAGTGTTGCAACATAAACTCTTGTCCTCTGTCTTTCATATATTTAAGCGTTATCAATGCTTGTGCAACTTTTGCTTTTTCTACTGCTCTTGTATATTGCGGTAAAGCAATCCCTGCAAGTATACCTATAATCAGCACCACTACTAACATTTCAATAAGTGTAAAACCTAATTTATTTTTCATATAATCTCCTTTATACAATGTTTTTGTTTATTGTATACAGAAATTATAGAAAAAAAAAAAAAACAGAAGTCAAGAGGATCGTCGTGAAAATAAAGAACTGATAATCAAGCAAAAAAGGAATTGATACAATTTAGAAATATTGACAACTTTCTGTTTATTTCTGGATGGCAACTTTGCCCGCGCGGCCTTTTAGATAGCCCATAACAATCTCGCCGTCTTTACCTTCTGCATTTTGCGCAACATCTCTCATCGGGCAAACAGTATAACCGCGCTTTAAAGCACCGCGTAAAATTGCTTCAAATTGTTTAATTTTACTGCGGCCTTCCATTTCGCCGTGAACTGTAATAACGTTTAAACCGGGCTTTAAAGAATTTAAATAAAAGTCCACAACAGTATCGTCATTAACACCGTCAAGACCAAGAATTTCATCCATGGTAGGCAAGGTAGATGCAATTTCCAAAGTCTTAAATTTTTTGCCTTCAAAGGCGGGGTAAAACGGATATTTTCCTTCGCGGCCATTGCTGACATAATCAAAATTAAAACTGTCTAAAGCCGCCAAAGCATTGGCTGTAATTTGCCAACCGGGTGCTGCAAAAGCGCGCGGTTTTTGCCCGCTTAATTTTTCAAATAGTTCAACGGCTTTCAGTAAATCAGCACGGATTTCTTCGTAAGATAATTTGGGTAATTTATCTTGCCATTTAACGTGATCCCAAGCGTGAACGCCGCACTCATGACCGGCCTTAAAAGTATCAATAAAAACTTGCGGATGGTCTTTAACAATCATAGGTGCTGGCAAAAGCGTGCCGTACATCATTGTCTTAAGGCCATAGGTGCTGGGGGCTTTTGTCCTAAACATCTTGCTGATAAAACCTTTTCTAAAAATTCTAAAAATTGCTTTACCGGAATTATCGGGCCCAAAGGAAAAATAAAAACTTGCTTTAAGCCCAAGTTTGTTTAGAACTTCTACCATAGCAGGCACACCTTTAAGGTAGCCTTCTAAGGTATCAACATCAACTTTTACTGCTAAAATGTTTTTAGTATTTTCTGACATAAATATTTAATTCCATTCTGTTATCACGCCCGATATAATCAAATTCTTCAAGATTCGGTACCTGATTAAGATATTCATCATTTATAACCATATAAAGTTTTTGACCATCTGCTAAAGGTTGTTTTAAATAATTTTCTGCTTTGTCTACATCTATAAACCAATTATCTGCATCTTTATCCCTTTGGCGGCCGAAGTAAAGTTCACCTGTCCACCCTGCGATAGCGACACGGCGCTTTGTATAAAAAGGCAAATCCTGTTGATAATCTCTAAAATTTATAACTTTATCCTGTGGGTTTAAAAGCGGTGTAAGTGTTTTATTTAAAACGCGTGTGGACCTTTCATTACCGAGTATTTTTATAGCAGGCAGAGCCGTCAAAATAAACCCGAAAGCAAAAAGTGCATAAAAAACAAACAGTTTTTTGGGGCGGCTGAGCATAGCCCAAAGAATAATACAAAATACCACACAAAGCATACAAAGGCAGGTTATGGGTGCCCTGTAAAGTAAGACATCTTGGATTTTTCTTATAGGAATAATACCGTTTAAAATCAATACCGCAGCCAAGACCAAAACAATGGTAAAGAAAGTTAAAAAGCCCAAACAAGCCTTAATTGCTTTTAAGGAACCGCTATTTTTTAAGTCAACCAAATTCTTCGCAATTAAAATTGCTAAAGCAGGGTATACCGGTATAATGTAAGGTGCAAGTTTAGAGTGTGAAGCAGAGAAGAAGAACGTTATTATAATAATCCATAACATTAGATAAACGTTAACTTCCCTTTTGGTGAAATAATTTTTAAAACTGATAAATAAAGCACCAAGCCAAGGAAAAAAGCCGCCTATTATGATAGGAATAAAGAACCAAAAAGGCTCATATCTGTCGTGCATTTTTGTAGCGTAGCGTAAAAAATGTTCCTGTATAAAAAAGAAATGAAAGAAACCCGGATTCTTTTTACATACCAAGTAAAAAGGCGGTACACAAATCAAGAAAAATAAAAGTATTGCAGGGCTCAGAAATAATTTTTTAAGAATACTCCAATCCCTTTTAAATACCATAAAACAAAATACAACGCCTGCCGGTAAAATAATACCGATTAACCCTTTTGCCAAAGTAGCAAAAGCCAAAGCGGCATAAAAGATATAGAGCCATTTCTTGTCATTTTCCTTATAGAATATGTAAAAACTAAATAAAGACAAAGTAAGGAAAAATGAAAGCGTCATATCGGTAATATTTATTCTTGAAATAGCAAAAAACAAAGCGCTTGTACCAAGGATTATTGCAGCCAAGTTAGCAGTATCTTCATCTTCAAATTTACGGGCAAAAAACCATGTCATCAATATAGTTAAAAAACCCATCAAAGCCGGTATAAAACGTGCAGCAAATTCGTTTTGGCCGAATATCAAAAAGGAAACAGCAGTAAGCCAATAATGCAGGGGCGGTTTCTCAAAATAATCAACATAGTTTAAGTGTAGGGTTAAATAATCACCGCTTTCAATCATTTCACGCGGAATCTCGCTATAACGGCCTTCGTCAGGGTTCATTAACCCATAACTGCCGAGTTGCCAAAAATAAAGTACCGCAAGTGCAATCAATATGAAATATTTAAAATTGCGCTTTTCCGTAAAAAACTTAATTATATTTTGCATTTATTTTATTTTACCTTTTTTGTAGTCTTTCAAATAAAGAGCCAAGGTTTTGCGCACCATTTCTTTTAAGGAAATTTTAGGCTCCCAACCGAAAGTGTTGCGCATATTATCAATGCTTGGTAAGCGGTCTTGTGCATCCTGATAAGTGCCGCCGTAATATTTAGCCGCATCTTGCACTACAATCTGCGCTTTATCAGCCATAGGTTTGTATTCTTTAAATTCTTTCATCACTTCAACGATAGTATAAGCAAGTTCTTTGATTGAGTGATTGTTCTTAGGGTTGCCGATATTAAAAATTCTGCCGTCCGCTTTACCGCCTTTATTTTCAATAATGAGCATTAAAGCATCAAGGCAGTCGTCAATATAAGTGAAACTTCTGCGTTGTTCGCCGCCGTTCACTAAAACAAGCGGACGGCCGGTGACGACATCATAAAACATTTGAGTGATACTTCTTGCGGCGCGGTTTTTAGCATCTTCAAAGGTATCAAGGCGCGTACCAACCCAGTTAAAAGGCCTGATTAAAGTATATTTTAAACCTTGTTCTTGTGCGTAAGCGGCAATAACGCGGTCCATCATTTGTTTGCCGCAGGAATAAATCCAGCGCATTTTATTGATAGGGCCTGTCATTAAAGGGGAAGTTTCTTCATTTAACACTTTATCGGGGCTCATACCGTAAACTTCGGAAGTAGACGGGAAGATAACCCTTTTACCGTGTTTAACGCACATACGGACAACTTTTAAATTTTGTTCAAAATCAAGTTCAAAAGTCCAAACCGGTTTTTTAATGTAATACATCGGTTTTGCAACACCGACTAAAGGCAAAACTACATCCGCTTCTTTTACCTGTTTTTCAATCCAGCGGTCTGCTTTAAAAATATTGCCTTTTTTGAAGGTAAAATTGGGGTGTTTTAAACCTTTTAAATTGCGTCTGACATAGTCAAAAGCAACCACTTTCCAATCGGTTGTGTTTAAAATTCTTTCAGTTAAGTGTGAGCCGATAAAACCATCAGCACCAAGTATCAATACTTTCATTTTAATTCTCCTGTACTTCGTATTCTAAAATTTCCAAATCTTTATCTGCCGCAGTTATGATATACGGCGTTTTTGAAACTGTTGTTCCGGCCGCAACATTTGTTTTTGTAGGCAAAACTTTAGCGCGCCAAATAATAATTTTTTTGCCGTTTTCTTCAAAAAATGCGCCGGGGAAAGGCTTTGTCACGGCCCTAATTAAATTGTAAATATTTTGTGCGGTGTCTTGCCAATTTATTAAGCCGTCAGCAGGTGTTCTTCTGCCGAAATATGTGCTAACCGACATATCTTGCTTGCGCGGTTTTTGTTGTTTAGTTTCAATTAAAGGGTAAACTTCGCGAATAATATCGCAAGCGGCAATAGTCACTTTTTTTGTTAAAGTTAAGGCGGTATCTTCATTATCAATTTTTACAACTTTCTGGCCTACAATATCGCCGGCATCTGCTTTGGCAACCATATAGTGCAAGGTAGCACCGGTTTCTTTTTCGCCTTTAACAATTACCCAATTTATCGGCGCTCTGCCTCGGTATTTCGGGAGTAGTGAACCGTGCATATTAAAAGCACCTAAAGGCGCAACTTTTAAAATCTCATCACTTATTAAAGAGCGGTAGTAAACTGACAAAATTATATCAGGTGCTAAACTTTTGATATGTTCAACATCGGCAGTAGTTAATTTTTCCGGCGTATAAGTGGGTATATTATGCTTTTGCGCCAAAAGTTTTACGGACGGAAACCAATTTTCCTTTGGGTTATCTTCATAGGTATAAACGCCGATAATGTTTGCACCCATTTTGATAAGTTCTTCCAAAACGGCGGCACCCGTCATACTGAAGCCGAAAAATAAAAGTTTAGGTCTGTTATTTAATTCCATATTCTTGTTTAATTACAAATTTAGGGCGCTTGCGGACTTCTTTAAACAAACGGCCTATATATTCGCCCGATATACCGATAGCGCTAATCATAAAACCGATTAAGAAAAACAGTATAGCAAACAATGTAAACACACCGTTAGTATCATCAGCAGACGCGCCGAAAATAATACGTAAAGCAATAAGGTAAACCGCTAAAATAAAACTCATAGCGGAAATTATCATACCGGAAATTGTTATAAATTGCAGCGGTACTAAAGAAAAACTTGTCATCAAATCAAAATTTAAACTTACAAGGCGGAAGAAACTGTATTTTGATTCCCCTTCCATACGTTTGCTGTGGGAAATTTCAATTTCCGTAGGGTTTACCGCAAATTTTTGCGCAAAAGCGGGAATAAAGGTTGTTGCCTCGTCACTTTGCGCAATAATATCTGTAATTCGCCTGTCATAAGCGCGCAACATACAACCGTAATCGTGTATTTTTAAGCCTGTAATTTTATTTGTGGTTATATTAACTATTTTTGAGGCAAATTTTCTAAAAAACGGGTCATCCCTCTTTGCGCGGATTGTGCCGACAACGTCGTGGCCTTTATCGTATTCGGCAAGCATTTTTTCAATTTCTTCTGGCGGGTTTTGAAGGTCTGCATCCATAGTGACGACGACATCCCCGGTCACTTTCGTAAACCCTGCCACTATTGCCATATGTTGGCCGAAATTGCCGTTAAAATCAACAATTTTGACAACATCTTTGCGCTTTTCATACATTTCCTGAAGTTGCTTAATGCTGTCGTCTTTACTGCCGTCATTTACAAAAATTACTTCGTAAGGGCGGTTTAATTTATCTAAAGCAGGGAAAGTGCGCGCAAAAAGTTTTTGAAGTGACGCACTTTCATTGTATACGGGTATTACTACTGATAACTTTTTCATTTTAAATGCTCTTTCAATATTTGTTTTGTTGTGTTAATAACGTCTTGAATATCTTGTTCGGTCATTGTCGGGAACAAGGGTAAAGAAACAATATGTTCGCCCACATATTCGGCTTCCGGATAGTCTTTAACATTCCAGCCGAAAGTGTTTTTATAATAACTGAAAGTCGGTATTGCCTGATAATGCAAGGCAGTACCGATATTTTGTTCACCCATAAGGCGCATAAAATCGTCACGTGTGATATTTAAAACATCAGTATCAATCATAGGCGTAAAAATGTGCCAAGAGTGATAATCGCCTTCCGCAATAGGTTTGGGCAAAATTAAACCTTTTGTGTCTTTAAAGGCATTCATATATTTTGCAACTATTTCGTTGCGGCGCGTGTTAAAAGAGTCAAGTTGTTTCATTTGAGAGATACCGATAGCGGCATTAATATCAAGCATATTGTATTTTAAGCCGAGTAAGGAAATATCATAATGCGTTTTACCCTTTGCGGCGTAGCGGTTCCAAGCGCCTTTGCTCATACCGTTTTGGCGCATAATATAAACGGCTTCCGCGGCGGCTTCATCACTTAAACAAACCATACCGCCTTCGCCGGTGGTAATATTTTTTGTCGGGTGGAAACTAAAGACAACTGCATTTTTACCCTCGGTTTTACCGATTTTTTCCCCTTGATATTTTGCACCCAATGCGTGTGCGGCGTCTTCAATAATAACTAAATTATGTTTTTTAGCAATTTCCCTAATTGCCTTCATATCGCAAGGGCGGCCTGCAAAGTGAACGGGCATAATTGCTTTGGTTTTAGATGTAATTTTCGCTTCAATATTGGCAGGAACTATGTTTAAAGTATTGCGGTCAATATCAGCCAAAACAGGTGTTGCACCTGCAAGAATAATTGTATTTATCGTTGAGGCAAAAGTCATAGGTGTAGTAATAACTTCATCACCTTTACCGATACCTAAAGCCATTAACGCCAAATGTAAACCGGCAGTAGCGGAATTAACCCCGATACAATAAGGGGAAGAAGTAAAATCTTTAAAAACCTGTTCAAAAGCAATAGTTTTAGGGCCGATAGTCAGCCAACCGCTTTTAATACTATTAACAACTTCATCAATACCGTCTTGTGCTATAGACGGGCGTGCAAAAGGTAAAAAAGTATCCCTCATAAACACCTCTCTTTAATATACCTATATTATACAAAATTTGCTACAATATAAATATATTATAATCAGGAGTACGACTATGGAAAAAATTTGTATGGTTGGTACAGGATATGTAGGTTTAGTAAGCGGGGCGTGTTTTGCACACCTCGGTCATAAAGTTATTTGCGTTGATAATAATAAAACACGCATTGAAAATTTAGATAAAGGCATTATGCCTATTTATGAAAAGAATTTAAAAGAAATTGTGGCAGAAGGGGTAAAAAACGGTAAATTGAGTTTTACAACAAGTATGGCACGCGGTGTGGAAGAAAGTAATGTAATTTTTATTACGGTAGGCACTCCTGCCGACAAAAAAACGGGGGATCCTGATTTATCTTTCGTCTTTGCAGTAGCCAAAGAAATTGCAGAAAATATTAAAGATGATTATAAAGTTATCGTCTTAAAATCTACTGTACCGATAGGGACAGCAGAAAGCGTTAAAAGCATAATCGAAAAAAATAATCCGACGGCAAAATTTGCTGTCGTCACAAACCCGGAATTTTTGAAAGAAGGTTTTGCCGTAGCGGACTTTTTAAACCCTGAAAGAATCGTAGTCGGTGCAAATGATGAAAAGTCCTTAAACATTATGCTTGACCTTTATAAGCCTTTAACGGACAAGGGTTTCCCTTTACTCAAAACAGACACCACCACCGCTAATATGATTAAATATGCATCAAACTCATTTTTAGCAATGAAAATTATGTTTATCAATGAACTCTCCGATATGTGCGAAAAGGCCGGCTCAAATATCAGCGACGTTGCAAAAGGTATCGGTTTAGACAGCCGTATCGGTTATAAATTTTTAAACCCCGGCCCCGGTTTCGGCGGCTCTTGTTTCCCTAAAGATACAATGGCTTTGGAACGTATGGCAAAGAAAGTAGACAGCCCGCTTAAACTCATTGAAACAACTATTGCGCAGAACAATGCGCGCCGCTTTAAAATGCTTGCCAAAATTAACGGTGCTTTCAACGATAATTTACGCGGTAAAACACTTGCTATTTTGGGCGTCACGTTTAAGGCGGAAACAGATGATATGCGCGATTCACCAAGCATCGGCATATTATCCGAACTTAATTTAGCGGGTGCGAATTTAAAAATTTATGACCCGCAAGGTAAAAAACACGGGCCGGAATTTTTCCCTTATGCAAAATTTTGTGACAGTACTAAAGAGGCCCTGCAAGGTGCAGACGGCGCAATAATTATCACTGAGTGGAATGAATTTAAAAACTTAACCGTTAATGATTTTAAAGAAAACTTGAAAACACCTGTCGTGGTAGATTTACGCAATTTATACACTTTAGAAAGTATGAAAGGCATTACCTATCACAGTTTAGGCCGCAAAACGGTTAAATAATTGTTTTTAAATTGCCTGTATAATTAAAGAAAGTAATTTTTAAATATAAGATTATTTTTTGCGAGGCAGAGGGGGGCGTAAATAAGGAAACTTTATACTCCCTCTGTCAAGCAAACAAAAGTTGCTTGTTTGAACTCTACATGTGGAAAGATTCTCTGCCTCTTTACTATGAGTGCTGGCAAAAAGAAAATCTGACCTCAAAAATACTTACCTAGTGTTTATACTCATATCTTTAGTTTTACGACGATCCTCTTGACATCTGTTTTTTTTTTTTTCTATAATTTACATATACAATAAAAAAAGCATTGTATAAAGGAGATTATATGAAAAACAAATTAGGTTTTACCTTAATTGAAATGTTAGTAGTTGTTTTAATCATTGGTATTTTGGCCGGTATTGCTTTGCCGCAATATAAACTTGCAGTACTAAAAAGTAAATATAGCACAGCAAAAGATATTGCAAGAGTTGTTAAAGAAGCGGAAAGCAGATATTATATGCTTTATGGAGATTATACCACAAATTTTAATGACCTAGATATTGAATATTCTAACATGTACGGAACAGAATTAGATTTTCAATATGGTAATTGTAGTCTAGGTTGGTGGCCTAAAAGAGGAATATTATGTTTTATAGCAAATTCCCCTAAAATTGGTTATATAGATATGTTTGACGGAAAAAGTGTTGGTTCTGAAAGACGTTCTTGCCGTGTAGTAAATGTTCCTCAAGAACCAATAAATACTTTAGCCGATAAATTATGCCAACAAGAAACAGGTAAAAATGAACCTGATTCATATTCCAGCAATAGTCATTTCTATTTCTATTAAAGGAAGAATATAATTATAAATCAAATTTTTCTTCACGGCGGGCGCGGCGTTTGGCAAGACGTTCTTGCTTAGTTTCGCGGCGCTTATAACCGCCTAAACGTTCGGGTAAATTGGAAACTTCGCCCGAAACTTCTGCCCCGCTCCACTCAAATTCTTTGCCGCAGGCAACAATAATATCGCCGTCTTGTATGCCTTGTTTTAAGAGTTCTTTTTCAAGACCTACTTTTTTGAAAATTCCCCAAAGTCTTTGCACTGCTTGCGGCTGGGAAAAGTTCGTCATGGAAATAAAATCTTCCGCTTTTTTACCGCTTATTTGAAAGCGGTTTTCGTCAAGTTTCGTGACGGTAAAAAACGGCTCAACTTTGAGGGAAATTGTTTTTTCTTTTTTAGGCTTTTCAAATTTTATCGGGTTCTGTGCAAGCGTTTTTACAATTTCATCAAGCACTTTATTTAAACCTTTTCTGGCTGCAGCAGAAATTAAAAATACAGGGTATTTTTTAGCAAATTTCTTTTCAATTTGTTTAAATACTTTTTCCGCACAGTCTAAATCAGCCTTATTTACCACAATAATACGCGGTTTTTTTGCAAGGTTCTTATCAAAATTTTTTAATTCATCACTAATTGTTTTTACTGTTTGAAGGGGGGTAAAATTTTCAAAACCACTTGGGTCTACAAGGTGTACTAAAACACGCGTTCTTTCAATATGTTTTAAAAATTGGTGTCCAAGGCCTTTACCCTCGCTTGCGCCTTCAATAATGCCGGGAATATCGGCAATAATAAAACTTGTGTTTTTGTGTTGGCAGATGCCCAAATTCGGGTTTAAAGTGGTAAAAGGGTAATTGGCAATTTTCGGGCGTGCCGCCGTCACAGCAGTTAAAAATGTGCTTTTGCCGGCATTTGGTAAACCCACTAAACCGACATCCGCTAAAACTTTAAGTTCTAAAATTAAGGTTAACTCTTCACCTTTTTGACCGATTTCCGCTATACGCGGCGCGGTATTATTTTTTGTCTTAAAACTTTGGTTTCCGCGCCCGCCGCGCCCGCCGTGTGCGACGATAACTTGCTGGTACGGTTTTGTTAAATCGGCAACAATTTCGCCGTTAAATTTAATGACGGTGCCAAGCGGAACTAAAACAATTTTATCTTCCCCGTTAAGGCCGGTTTTATTATAGGTACCGCCCTTTTCGCCGTTTGCGGCTTCAATATGCGGGTTGCAGGCAAGTTCTTGAAGTGTGGTTAAATTGGGTTCGGCTTTTAAAATGATATCGCCGCCTTTACCGCCGTTGCCGCCGTTTGGGCCGCCGTATGCGATAAACTTTTCCCGTCTAAATGAAAGACAACCGTCACCGCCTTTACCGGCTTTGACGTAGATTTTCACTCTGTCTAAGAAATTATTTGCCTGCATAAAACCTCTGATATATTATAACTTTTTATCACGCGGCTTTACAATAAAAAATTTGAGTGTTTACACGCGGCACGGTTTGGCTTTGTTTTAATAAAACAAATTTCTATTCTTCGTAATAATCCGGTTCAAAACCTTGCGATTCCAAATATTTACACATTTTATTGCCTAATGAGGAATAACTTGAACAACGTTTCCACGCAGTGGGTAAATCTGGCCAATCATCTATAGCATAGTCTATACAATAAATATCGTTCCCACTTTCCCCATTTCTACGACATGCTACAATGGACATATCCAAGTTATAATGCCAATATTCAGTTTGATAATCTATTACCTCAAACGGTAATTCAATATAATCAAATCCGCTACCTGCAATACACTCATAATTATAGCCACATTGTGCTGCCCTTAAATCTATCATTTTTTTGATGTAAGATAGATTTCCTAATGCTTCGGCCAAACGTGCCTTTTCAACAGCAAGAGTATATTGCGGCAGTGCAATACCGGCTAAAATGCCGATGATTAAAACAACCACCAACATTTCAATAAGGGTAAAACCCTCAGACATTTTTTTACTGATTTTTTTCATGTTCTTTCTCCTTATTTTTTACAAATAAAAACGGCTGATATACCGAGCATACGAAAGCTACCCAAATATATCAGCCGCGGTTTATTAAATTATTGCTAATATTAATAAACACTCAACACGAAATTAAGTTAGGAGCTACCTAATTAATCTCGTGTCTTAGTGGCTGTTTTAGGACTTTCGTATCGCTCTTTTGAGCTGTCTTTGCCAAAGCAAAGTTCCCAAAAACAGATAAATTTTTTTAAGCCGTTATCAGTTTTTCGGCTTACATTTAAATTTTCCTCTTAATTTAAGTATAACATTTTTTTAAATAAATCAAAGCAAATTATTAAGTAAAGTATTAACCGTCTTTTTAAAAACCGGATGCACTTTACAAGGTGCTATTTCCGCTAAAGGTTTTAAGACAAAATACCTTTCACTAGCGCGCGGATGCGGAATTATCAAATCAGGTGTATTTAAAATTAAATTTCCGTAAAAAATTATATCAATATCAATAGTGCGCGGGCCGTTCCTGAAAGGGGTATTCCGTTTTAAAAGTTTTTCAATACTTTTAAGTTCCTTAAGTAAATTCTCAGGTGATAAAGCAGTTTTAAATTTAATTGCACCGTTTAAAAAATCAGCCTGTTTTAAATAACCTACCGGTTTTGTTTTTATCAGTTTGGAAACACTTATAATTTGCCCGATTTTTGCCAAATGTTTTAAAGCAAGAGCAATATTTTTTTGCGGGTTTATATTACTGCCTATGGCAAGGTAAACGGTGTTATTCTTCATAGGTGACTGAATAATTTTCCTTTTCAAAAACTTGTATTTTGCAAACTTGCGGGAACTTTTCTTTAATTTTATTAAATAAGAAGATTGCAACGGTTTCAGTAGTGGAAAGCGGGATAATATTGTTTAATATTTTCAGTGATAAATTTTTATTTAGTTCACGCAAATAATCTTCCACCTCGCGGAAATCAACCAAAAAACCCTCATCATTTAAAGGACCTTTTAAAGTTATGATATATTTAAAAGTATGGTCATGTAAAGGCTCGCTTAAAGAACCTTTATGATAATGTGAAGCGCGAAATTGCGACCTGATTGAAATTTTTATATCTTTCATAAATTTAAAAACTCCTTTGTTTCTTTTACTTCGTGGATACGCAAAATTAAAGGGCAATTTGTCTTTGTTGCAAATTTAGCCGCTTTTAAAGAATTTTCAAGCGTTTTGCCTGTAAACCTTTTGCGTGATGCCCCAACAAGTATTGGCAAATTAAAAGTGTCAAAATAATTTATATTTTCAAGCAAAAACCAATTTTCTTCTGTGTCTTTGCCAAAGCCAAGGCCGATATCTAAAATTAAATTTTCTTCTTTGACACCTAAATCTTTGGCACTTTTTATTTTCATCTTAAAAAACCCCGCAACGCTTTCTAAATTTTTAACTGCGCCGGAGTGCATTATAACCAGTTTGGCATCAAAATCATGTGCAAGTGCGGCAAGTGTATCGTCTTTTAAGCCGCTTACGTCATTTACAATATGCGCACCTGCTTCAAGGGCCGCTTTTATAACAGGCGCTTTATAACTGTCTATGGAAATTTGCGCCGCAGTTCCTTGTTTTATCAATTTAATAAAAGGTGCGGTGCGCAAAATTTCTTGTGTAGGTAAAATTTCTTCAAAACCCGGCCTTGTACTTTGTCCGCCTATATCAATGATTCCGGCGCCTTCTGCTAATAATTTTTTTGCTTTATTTAGAACGTAATCTTGGTTAATTTTAACATTTTCGCCGTCAAAAAAACTTTCCGGCGAAGTATTTAAAATCCCCATTAAAGTTATTTTTGGCATTAGACCTTTTGAATAAACTGTAAAAATTCTTGCCTCACTTCGTGTTTATTAAACACACCGCGCAAGGCGCTTGTCACCATTTCGGCATTATGTTTTTCCACGCCGCGCGAACAGATGCACATATGGCGCGCTTTACAAACTACCATAACACCCAAAGGCTGTAAATGTTTCATCAAAGAATCGGCAATTTGGGCAACTAATCTTTCCTGTATTTGCAAACGCCTTGCATAAACTTCAACCAAACGCGCAAGTTTTGATATACCGATAACTTTTTTATTGGGCAAATACCCAATACTGATAGTGCCGAAAAACGGCGCAAAATGATGTTCGCAAGTGCTGTAAAATTCAATATCTTTCAAAATTACCATTTCTTCGCAAGAGCCTTCGGTAAAAGTTTTCAAGAGTGCGGCAGGGTCTTTTTTATAGCCGCTGAAAAGTGTGTCCCAACTTTTAACAATGCGTTTTGGGGTTTCAAGCAAGCCTTCGCGCGAAGGGTTTTCCCCGATATAAGTGATAATTTCACGCAAATTTTGCTTTATTTTTTCTTCGCTTACTTTATGTTTAGAAACTTGTGCAACTGCACGCTTAAGCGCAGGTTTGGTTTTTGTTTTATTAACTTTAGGCATTGTTTAATATTCTCCTTACTGTTATTTTTGGGTTGCAGATAAAATAAAGTGTTTTTACTTGTTTGCTCTTGTAAACTTTCAATTTCCGCCAAAGTGGTTTTAACGTCGGTTATATACTTTACGACATCTGCTTTTTTAAGCATTTTTGCGTTTACATAGGCTTTGGGTGAAACGGTGCAAAAATCAAGAAGTTTTGTATCAATTAAATTCGCGCCGTTTGTTTCCAAGTGTATTTGATATTTATTTTTCTTTAAAAGTTTTAAAAGCGGACTTAAATTTTGTTCAGTCGGTTCACCGCCGGTTAAAACAACGGTTTTGCAAGGGTAGGCGGCAATTTTTTTAAGTATTTGTTCCGCAGTTAAATTAAATTTGGTTTTTTGTGCGTATTTTGTATCGCACCAAGGGCAGCACATTGTACAACCTGCAAGCCGCACAAAAACCGCCGCTTGGCCGCTAAAAAGGCCTTCGCCTTCAAGCGAATAAAAAATCTCATTAACTTTATATCTATTTGCGGATGATACAGGCAGAGTCTTCATTTTCCCATAACTCCAAGGTTTTTAAAGTCAGATGTTTTCCCTGTAAAACCTTTTCGGCTTTATCAAAGATATATCGGCTTAAATTTTCCGCAGTCGGATTAGGCACATAATCATTTAAAAATTTATGGTCCGGCAGAATGCTGTCAAGCATGGGTTTTAAGAGTTTAAAATCATAAATCATCCCGCTTGGTTGGACTGTACCTTCAATTTCAAATACCACTTGCCAAGTGTGGCCGTGCAAATTATGGCAATCGCCGTCATATTCCGGCAATTTATGCGCGGCGGAAAATTTGCGCCTGATGCGAAGCAACATTATTGTTCCCCGCCTTCATTTGTATTATTTACAATTTGTTTTGTATTTGAGCGTAAAGCGGAAAAAATTAAATTAGTGTAGATTACAAACAATACCAAAGCAATTAAAGCACTCATCCCCAAAACATGAATAGGTAAGGCAAATGATATTAAGTCAATAATAACAATAGGTGCTTGCATATAAAGAGCCAAAATAAGCAACTTTTTGAAACTTAATTCCAGTTTAAAAGCCATACTTATAAGGAAAGCGGTTATCAAAGCAAGCACGGCAAGGGCAAGCATACGGAAACCTAAAACACCTATGAAAACTACTATTAAGAAATAATTTATTGTATTTGCGATTTGTGTTTTATTATCAAGCAAAATTTGTTTGGAAACGTGGAAATCCATATCATCTTGTAAAGTATTTTCCTGAAATTTACCGTTATATGACATATAAATAGAATTTTTATTGACATATAAAACTACATTTTCTTTATTCATTTGTGTCGGGTAGCCCGGCTCGGTTGAACCTGTATCAAAAATAATTTTACGGCCTTGTAAAATTTTGTCATCAATAACCAATTTTTTATTATTGTTGACATTTATAACGCCTTCGCTTATAGTGATATCAGGCATAATTTCCGCTACTTGTGTTAAACCTTCATCAACTGCCGGGCCCATTTTTATAGGGATATATAGTGCAAGGAAAATTGCACCCAAAGCAAACAAATAAACAAAAAACAAGAAAGCCTTCCAAAGCGGCTCTTTTAATGTTTGTAAATAGAATTTAATACTGTAAACTGCTTTAATTGGTGATATAAAGAACATAATTTCTCCTTTAAATAACTTATATACCTATTATAGCATTTAAAAGGCAGGCACATTAACTGCTGTTATTATGACATTTATATATAGCCTTCGGGGATTTTGGCTTGCGGAATATTCTTTTCTTCTAGAAGTTTAAAAAGAACATCTCTTATTTCTTTTTCATATCGCCTTACTATGCTTATACCATCATTGTCTTTATAAGTGTCATTTGTTTGTACTTCAAAAGTTTCATCAACTTCATCAATGAAATCTTGTGGCATTTTATTACAAAACTGTGTATAGAAATTATTAACTTCAGTATTAGCATATTTGCCAAAAATATGTTTTGTATAATCTTGCATTGTAAGAGGATCAAAAAAACCAACACTTGCGGTTTCATCACCTTTAGACCATTTGGCAAATATATGATGTTCAGAATCTTTTTGCCCCAAATATACTGCCTTATCTTTATTTTCTTTTAATAAGGCGACATCCCCTTCATCAAGGTCATCTAGTGCAGAAGTATATTTAAACGGTTTGGTGATAAAAAATTTATTTTTCTTTATTGCAGGGCAATTGAAAGCGAATTCCAATATCTTTTCAGAAGATAAGGTTTCATCATACATAGACAGAATATCTTTTTTAGTGATATTCGTAATTAGCAATCCGCCCAAATAAGCATTATATTCATTTAAGATATCGAAATCAGGGCGCAAGGCTATTATCCTGTTTATATCACGCACACCGTTATACATACCCGTTGCATCTTCGCTTTTGACAGGAAAACCGTAATTACGTGTAGAATAAAAAGTCGCCAATTCGGAAAGAGAGAATTTCAGTGCTGTACTAGATGATATCGGCCCTGTATATAAACGCGGAAACAAATGGGTCATTTCATGAATACCTATATTTACAAGATACGGTAGCGTTGCTTCCGAATCAATACACAAATATATCTCCCCTAATAAAGGTGAAGCACTGGTTTCACTGCAAGCATTATAAATTTTAAGTGCTTTTAAATTAACACTTGCATTGTAGACATTAACAATATAACGCACACCCAAATATACCCAAAAAACATTACGATAATTTTCTTTTACATAATTATCTTCAGCATATAATTCTTTTAATTCGCGGCGTTCCTTATCATTTACCCTAACAATTTCATTTTGTAATGTTTTTTCGTTCTTTTTTAACCATTTTAAAAAATCGTCAACGCGGTACCAACCCGTTTGATGATTTAAGTCTGCAAAATCATTTTTGCCATAGTAATTGCTTAACTCCTGTTTTACAAAGGGGTATAAAGCACGTTCATTTGTCTTTTCTCCTATTTTTTCGGATAATTGCCTGTGTAATTGCGAAACATCAACAATAGTGTCTTGAGCCAACAAAGGCCAAGCAAAAAATGCAAATAATGCAGTAAAAAAACATTTGTAAATCTTTTTCATATTAACACCCTATATATTTATTATACCCAAAAACACTTAAAATTGCTACCCCAAATATGATAAAATATATATATTCCGGGATGGTGTAATGGTAGCACAAGCGCCTCTGGAGCGTTTAGCCTAGGTTCGAGTCCTAGTCCCGGAGTTTTAGATATTATATATTTTGCGGGGCATGGCTCAATGGTAGAGCGCTCGCTTTGGGAGCGAGAGGTTCCCGGTTCAAGCCCGGGTGCCCCGATTTTTTGGGGGTCCT
>JBGURU010000004.1:0-21229 GCA_045132175.1 Elusimicrobiaceae bacterium
TAGGAATTCCTTTTATTTTACACTACCCCCCTCTTTAATTCTCCCACCCACTTTGCTCCGTAAACTCCGCAAAGTGTGGGGCGAAAAAAAGAGGTACAACTTTTTTCAAAAGCCAAATAAAAAACGGCTGTCATAGCCGAGCCTGTTTCACTCACCCAACTATAACAGCCGTGGTCTACCAATTAAATCGGTAAACGCTCGGCACAAAATAAGCGGGTAATTAGTCCGTTATTTTTGTGCCTATTACGACCGTTTTTGGAGTGAAACAGTGCCTTTTAGGCTCTACGTACTCTTACAGTACGTTTCCAAAAACAGATAAATTGTTTTAGGGTATTACACCCTACATTTTAAAAAACTCCTCAAAAATATTATAACTAAATTATAGCAAAAATTATTTTGTTTCTTCGGCTGTTTCTTTTTCGTTGGTCTAATATGCAAAATTTTGTTAAAAAACAGTTAATCTAGGTATACTTTTTTCCATTAGACCGAATTATTTATTATTTTTAATTATATTGTTCGGTAAAAGGTTAATAAGGGCCTTGTATTTTTTATTGAAAAGATGAGTAAATATCGTATTGCTCCATACAAAAAAAGGTGTTAGGAGCATTGTTTTATAAATTATTTTACGTTCAATTTTAGGGCGGTATTTTATATCAAGTAAATTGCGGCTGCGCAAAATTGCACCGTATGTTTCAAGCGCCCATAAAACAGGCCACATAATTGCTGCGCGGGTTAGTATTTTGTAAAAAGGTATTTTCTTTAAAAACTCCGGTGCGGCGGCAATATTTTTAAGCCCGAAATATAACCATTTATACACTATCGGTAAGAATAATTTATAATTCTTTTTCTCAAGTAAATCTTGCGGCATTAAAGAGTGTTTATTCAAATCTGTTATCGGTAAATAAATACGGCCGATTGCGATGTCTGACGCTATATCTTTCAAAATATTTGTCATCTGCAAAGCAGTGCCGATTTGTTTTGCCATATTTATAAAGTTTTCATCTTGTTTGCCGTTCAATAGAAGTTTAGCCCAAAATACCCCGGGTGCACCGCCCATAGCGGCGCAATAATCTTGTGTTTCTTTTGCACTTGGAACGGCTTTAATTAAATAGGAAAATTCTTCATCCGTAAAATAAGTTAAATCCCATTCCATAGCATTTGATACGGCTTTAACTACTTCCAGAGTATTTTCTTGTTCGCGCGTATTTAGTTGATTAAAACCGTCAAGGCAAAGCGGTAAATTTTCAAGTAAAGTAATTTCTTTATCAAATTTTTTGTCTATATTCAGATTAAGTGCCGTATATTTTGCCAAAAGTTCTTTGTTTTGTGTTTTGACTAAATCAGGATAATTTTTAATAAAATAAATTCTGTCCTTTAAAGGCAGAAGCGCAGTATCTGCGATAGTATCAGCAATACGGCAAAGCAAGTAGGCAACGGTAAAAGTCTGCCTTTGCCCGCGCGGCATAATTTTTGCGCTTAAGTAAAGGGTACGTGCATTTTGTTTGAGCAGTGAATTAAGGTCCATAATAAAATTTTAACATATTTAAAAGGAAGAGTATTCCGCAGTGTGTTGCACTTTAATATTAGGTATAATATATTTATGGCTGATATTGATATAGAAACAACTATAAGTGATGTAAAACTTTTTTTGGAAAAATTAAAAAGCGAACTTCCGGAAGTGTTCACAAAACCTGTGACGGAAACCCAGAATAAAGACAATAACCCTGAGCAAGGGCAAGATTCTGCCGGAAAAGTGCTTTATTTAGGTAATTTGTGTGAAGTTGAATTAACTATAAATCCGGAACAAAAACAACCCACCGTGTTTTTGGCTGATAATAAATTTTATATTACTTTGACAAGTAAAGAGCAAGATCCTTCTGCTCTATGTGAAGATTTTTTGCGCCGCCAAGCCCTTGATTTTTTAACTGCCCGCGCAAAAGAACTTGCCGCAAAAATGGACGTCACATTTAATAATTTAACCGTGAAAGACCAAAAAAGTTTATGGGGCAGTTGTTCGCAAAAGAATAATTTAAATTTTTCTTACCGTCTTATAAAAATGCCGCGCGCGGTTATTGATTATCTGATAGTTCACGAACTTGCACACCTTGTGCATTTTGACCATAGCCCCGATTTTTGGGCCACGGTAGAAAAATTTATACCTGACTATAAACAACACCGCCGTTGGCTTAACAATAATCGTTATGCGGTTATGGCAAGCAGTAATGTCTTGCTTGAAGGCCTTAAAAAGCAAGAAAAAAACAAGGAAGAACAAGCAGAAAATTAGATGAAAAAATTATTTTTTACCTTTTTTGCCTTTTTTATGTTCTGTTTCAGTTTTGCGGCAGAAACAGTACCCGTTGCTGTGCAAGGTAAAAATAAAACACCTATTGAAGTCCGCCAAGCGGAAGGCCAAATATTTGTTGCCGGGCGGAGTATGGCAAAATATTTGCGTTTGCAAAGCAATCTTTTTTGGAATTCCGGGCAACTTAATTTATACGGTACGGCCGGTTTCTTTGCTACTTTAAGACAAGGTGATATTTATGCCACGGTTAAAGGGCAGCAAGAAACTTTGACCGCAGCGCCTTTTATGGAAAAAAAGGAAATGTTTGTCCCTTTAACTTTTTTTACTGAAGGCCCTGCTTTTTTGGGCGGGAATTATCAAGCCGCTTTTGACGGTACAAAAATAATAATTGAAAAAACCGGGCAACTGCCGAAAATAGAAAAAGAAGAAAGAAATACTGCCCTTCCGCCGCCTAGTATAACGGCAAAAGAAGAAGATAAAAAGCAAGAAGTAATAGAGGGCGAAGAAGAACTTGGGGGGGAATTTTTTACCCAGATACCGCGCAGTAATCTGCCGCCGCCGACTGTTATAAATAAGTTGGATACATCTGCAAAAAATAAACCTTTTGCACCTAAAAATTTACATAAAGAAAGTGTTTTGCGCGTCTGTATTGATGCCGGCCACGGCGGTAAAGACCCCGGCGCCAACTACCGAGGCAGCGCAAAGGAAAAGGAACTTAATTTAATAGTAGCCAAAGAACTTGAAAAACTTTTAAAGAAAAATAAAAAGATTGAAATTAAAATGACGCGTACTAATGATACATTTATCCCTCTTGGCACACGTGCTACAATAGCCAATAATTTTAAAGCGGACTTATTTGTATCAATCCACGCAAATGCAGCACCAAATAAAAAAGCAAAAGGTTTTGAAATTTATTTCCGTTCAGATAAAGCATCCGATAAAGAAGCCGCCCAAACCGCCGCCCTTGAAAACGAGGCGTTAAATTATGAAGAAAAGGGTGTCGGTTCCGTCACTTATGCGGATTTGCTTTTAAATTCCCTTGCCGCTAATGAGAATATCAATGAAAGTTCAAAACTCGCGGCGCGTATCAGGAACAGTGTTTCAGATAAAAGCGGTGTTCTTGGTATAAAAGTTAATATGAATAACAGTATTAAACAAGCAAACTTTTATGTTTTGCAAGGTGTTAAAGCGCCGTCTGTACTTGTTGAAATGGGGTATGTGACGAATAAAGACGATAAAAAGCGCCTGAATAACAAAAAGATTTTACAAATAATGGCACTTTCCATTAGCAACGGTATTTTAAACTATGCCCGACAAGAAGGTTGGAAAATTTAGTTTTTATATAAAATAAGAGGCAGAATCTTCACCGTATTCTTCGAACAATTTACCTCCAAGTGCTTTACATACTTTTACGCTTTCAGAATCATTACCATCACAAAGTATTTTTCCACGAAGATTTTCATCTGGATCATCAATTGCGTAGATGAGTATGTCTAAATCTCCACCAAGTCCAGTCCTATGCTGACAATGAACATAACCATCTGCACCGTCATTTGCTAGACATTCTTTCCAATAGTCATTACTACAACAGAGACTATCTTCAGTACATTTATTATTTCCGCCACAATTTTTCCAATCACTAGGCCAACTAACCCCAAGAGTTTCACCACTAGGGCAAATATCGTTATGGCAGTCGAAATCACCATACCTAAGTTTCCACTCGGTTAAAGCATCTCTAAATCTTCTCATTAAAGGAAGCATACTTACAACTTTTGCTTTCGTCACGGCCATTTGATATTGCGGCAATGCGATACTTGCCAAAATACCGATAATTAAAACAACAACCAACATCTCAATTAAGGTGAAACCTAATTTATTTTTCATATAATCTCCTTTACACAATACTTTTATTTATTGCATATAGAAATTATAGAAAAAAAAAAAAAATAGATGTCAAGAGGATCGTCGTGAAAATAAGGATATTCTTCTTATTTCAGAAATGCTTTATAATATAAAAGTGCGATTAAAGTTTTGCTGTCCGTTATTTTACCCTCTTTAATCATTTTAAAAACACGCGGCAGCGGCAGCCATTTTACATTTACGAATTCATCATCATCAAGGTGCCTTTTGCCTTTTTTAAGGCCGGATGCTATAAAAATATGTAAATCTTCATCGGCGAAAGCGGCGGAAGTATTAAAAGTTAAAAATTTCTTTATACTTTTGGCAGTATAGCCCGTTTCTTCCTTTAATTCCGCTTTTGCACATGCCAAAGGTGTTTGGCGGGGTTTTAATTTGCCGGCGGGTATTTCAAGCATAACTTTTTTAACGGGATAGCGGTACTGTTCTACAAAAAGAACTTTGCCGTTTTCAACTGCCAAAACAGCGCTTGCGCCCGGATGTTGCAAATATTCGCGCTTTGAAAGTGTGCCGTTTATTAAGCGGACAGTATCCACTTTAAAACCTACTACACCCTCGTAAATTGTTTTTGAACTAACCTTTCTTTCTAATAATTTACTATAATGTTTAAACACGGGTACACCCCCCAAAAGCATTTTTATATATTTTAACTTTTTTAGAGGCCTTTTGTATGAGTCAATTTGTACATCTGCATAATCACACGGAATATTCCTTGCTTGACGGGATGTTGCGCGTCACAAAAAATGGGAAAGGCCCGTCTGATTTCCTTAAAAGTTTAGATAAAACCAAGATGCCCGCAATGGCAATAACAGACCATGGTAATATGTACGGCGTGCCTGAGTTTTATAATATGCTCTCTGCCCTTGAAATAAAGCCTATTATCGGTTGTGAAATGTATTATAAACAAGGTAAATATAATGAAAAGGGCGGTACTTCAAACCACTTAACCGTTTTAGCAAAAAATATGGAAGGGTATCATAATTTGATGAAATTAAATTCTGATGCTTGGACAGACGGTTTTTATTATCATCCGCGTATAGATTTTGACCTTTTAACAAAATATAAAGACGGTTTAATAGTATTATCGGGATGTATGAAAAGTGAAGTTTCCCAAATTGCTTTAAACCAGGGTGTTGATGCTGCCGCACAGGCTGCTTTGCGCTACCGTGATATGTTGGGTGCTGAAAATTATTATCTTGAAATTATGGACCACGGTATACCTGAGGAACGTAAAATATTGCAAACCTTGCTTGAAGTATCTAAAAAAACCGGTATTCCGATTGTTGCCACTAATGACTGCCACTATGAAAAGCGTGAGGACTGGCAAGTGCACGATATACATATCTGTATCGCTACCGGTTCAACTTTAAATGACCCTAAACGTTTTAAAATGACAACCCATGAATTGTTTTTTAAATCTGCAGAAGAAATGGAAAAATTATTTTCCTTTGCACCGGAAGCCTTAAAAAATACACTTGAAATAGCGGAAAAATGTAATGTTCAAATAAAAAAAGACGGCTATGTTATGCCTGATTTCCCTATACCTGCAGAGTTTAAAGATCACCCGGAATATTTGCGCCACCTTTGTTATGAAGGGCTTAAAAAGAAATTAAAAACAGATATCATACCCGAACAATACAAAGAACGTTTGGAATATGAACTCGGTGTTATAACCCAAATGGGTTTTGCGGTATACTTTTTAATTGTATCTGACTTTATAAAATATGCAAGAAGCCAGGATATTCCCATAGGGCCGGGGCGCGGTTCAGGTGCAGGTTCTTTGGTGGCTTACAGTATTGATATAACACGTGTAGACCCGATAAAAAATAAATTGCTTTTTGAAAGATTTTTGAACCCCGACCGCATAAGTATGCCGGATTTGGATATTGATATTTCAGATGCCGGGCGTGAAGAAGTTATCAATTATATGCGCCGCAAATATGGTATGAAAAACGTGGCAAGCATTGTCACTTTCGGTACTATGAAAGCCAAATTGGCCTTGAAAGATACGGCGCGTGTGCTCGGTTTTGAAGCAACGGAGGCAAACCGCCTTTCCAAACTTATACCGGATGCTTTAAATGCAACTGTTGCTGACTCCATAAAAGAAGTACCCGAGATTAAAAAGGAGATAGAAAAAAGTGCAAAAGTAAAGCAACTTTTTAATTATGCAACAAAAATTGAGGGGTTAAAAAGGCATACAGGAGTACACGCTTCAGGCGTATTAGTGACAAAAGAGGAAGTGACACGTTATACCCCGCTTGCAAAAGGCGCAAAAGATATCATAACTACACAATATGAGGGTAATACCGTTTCAGATTTGGGTTTGCTTAAAATTGACTTTTTGGGGCTTCGTACTTTAACCGTTATTGATAATGCCGTCAAATTGATTAAAGAATTAAGAGGGATAGACCTTGATATCGCTAATATTCCAACAGATGATAAAAAGACTTTTGACCTGCTTGCCAAAGGTGATACAACTTGTGTGTTCCAACTGGAAAGTTCCGGCATGAAAGATTTAGTCAGGCGTTTAAAACCGTCAGTATTCAGTGATATTTCGGCTTTAGTGGCTTTGTACCGCCCCGGCCCTATGCAAAGCGGTATGCTGGACAGTTTCGTAAGAAGGAAACACGGGCTTGAAGCAGTCACTGTGGAGCATAAATTAATGGAACCTGTTTTGGCGGAAACATACGGAACAATGATTTACCAAGAGCAGATTATGGAAGTGTCCAAAGCCTTGAGCGGTTTTACACCTGGGGAAGCGGACTCACTCCGTAAAGCAATGGGTAAAAAGAAAATTGATATTATGGAAAAATTCCGCTCTAAATTTATTGAAGGTGCCAAGGTTCATAATTGTCCGGAAAAGACTTCCACTAAAATTTTTGACCAAATGGCAAAATTTGCTGAATACGGTTTTAATAAGTCCCACTCCGTTGCATACGCTTTGGTGGCCTATCAGACAGCGTATTTGAAAGCCAATTATCCTATTGAATTTATGTGCGCCGCGCTTACAAACGAAATCGGGCATAATGCTATCGGCGCAACGGATAAGGAAAATAAAATTGCCACCTATCTGGAAGAGGCACGTAAAATGGGTTTTGAAATTTTACCGCCTGATATACAAAAATCTTTCAGTGATTTCAGTGTTGAAAAACTTCCTAACGGTAAAGAGGCAATAAGGTTCGGTTTAAATGCAATAAAAAATGTCGGCACCGAGGCAACTATCGCCATAGTTAAAGCACGTGAGAAAAAGGGAAATTTTAAGGACCTTTTTGATTTTTGTGATAAGATAGAATTTGAACAACTGAACAAAAAACCTATTGAATCTTTAGTAATGGCCGGTGCTTTTGATTCTTTAAGCCCGGATGTTAAACCGGAAATTAAACGCCCTATTTTGTTTGCTAATGTTGAATCAACATTAGACCAGGTTGATAAAATCAAAGAAGCCAGGGAAGAAGCCGCCTCAAGTTTGTTTGGGGAAGAAATAATGTCTTTTACTGCCCCCAAAACTAAAATGCCTAATGTGGAAAGGTGGACAACAAATCAAATGCTTAATAATGAAAGGGACGTTTTAGGGGTTTATTTCTCCGGTCATCCGCTTACCAAATATGTAAGGCATTTAAATAAAATTTTAAAAGATTCTATAACCAAAATCAATGAAAACCCCACCAACGGCCAGGTTATGGTAGCAGGTGTCATAACACGCCTTAAAAAACGTCAAACACGTGATAAAAAGAGTTGGGGGCAAATAACCATTGAAGATGAAAAATATTCTTTGACTGCCAATATTTTCAATAAGGTATGGGATCAAATATCCGATGCTATATCAGTACACCAGGTTTTGGTTGTTAAAGGGGAGATTAAAGGTAATGACGTCGCGGCTAATACGGAAATTAATGTTTCTGGTATAGAACAGGTTTTCCCTCTAATTTCCCGCAAAGCAAAAAAGATGTATATCCACTTGCCTAAAAATATCAGAAGAGACCAACTTATAAAAATCAGATCAATGCTAAACCAAACGAAAGGTTTATGTGAGGTTTATCTTGATTTCTGCGAAGACGGCAAAAAGCATTTGATAAGAACCCCTTATAAAATCACGATTGATGGTTTATTAGTTCATTATTTAGAAGAAACTTTTGGTATTTACTCTTGGGACATTGATGTAAAATAGGAAGTTTGCAGTTAACATTTTTTGCGGCGGCGTCTTTTCTGTAAATTTTAATTTTTCTTTTCCTAAAATACCGAGAGTCGCTCCGCTCCCGTTCTTCTGGGTATTTGTCGTCAAAGATAAAATTAAAATTTCCTAGAAAATACTTGCCGAGTTGGTGCGCACGGTTTGGCTTTATGAAATATTTTCTATACCAAGTCCCTCAAGTGCTTTACAAATTTTTTTACCTTTGTCATTATCATCAACTGTACCGCATTCAAAGTTTGGATGAGAATACCTCCTATATGGATAGTATCCAGAAATATAATATAGCCAAGGTTCATCTATTGATGCTTGAGTACATTTCCCGATACAACGGTAAACATCTACACTTTCAGATCCATTATCAATGATTAAATATATAAAGTTATCTGTGACGAACATCGGACCGCAACATCCGCTGTCATACCAAGTTCCACCACTTAATTCTATATCCCATGTTTCAGGATCTCTAAATACAATAGTATCATCATATATTCCAGATGCTACCATTTTTTTGCCGACTTCATTAATAATAGTTTTTATATTAATCAATGCTTCGGTAGCTTTCGCTTTCTCTACCGCCAAAGTATACTGTGGTAAAGCAATAGCGGCAAGTATGCCGATGATTAAAACAACCACCAACATTTCGATAAGGGTAAAACCCTTTTTGTTATTTTTCATTTTTTTCTCCTTGGAGTTCTAAACTGTTTTTGCCAATATAAAACGGCTGCCACTCTGGAATTGCGAAACCTTTCCCAAAATAACAGCCGTGGTTTGCCTTACAGCAAACACTTGGCACAAAGTAAGCGGTTAATTAGGCCGCTTGCCTTGTGCCTTAAACGACTGTTTTTGAAGTTTCGCAAATTTTCGGTTTCCCGAAAATAAGCCGTAAAATACGGGTCCAAAAACAGATTAAATTGTATTAGGGTTATTAGCCCTACATTTAAAAAACTCCTTTAATTTATTATAGTGAATTTTTTCACTATGCGCAAGATGTATATTTTACAACCCCACCCCTAACCCCTCCGCCTTTGCGAGCAAAGGGGCGGGGAAAACAAGGAAAAACTTAATACCCCCATCCGTCTTGCGCAAATGACCGCGCAAGCCACCTTCCGCCCGCTGATGCGGGTGAAGGCAATAAAGTAGCAAATTTAAATAAAGCCAAACCGAAAGCGTCAGCCTAGCAAAAATGCCGTTTTATTCCCGGTTTTCTTTTTCGCGGCGATATTAGTGTTGGCAAAATTAAAGATTTTTATTATCTAATAAGCCGGTTTGTCCGAGTAAAAAGCAAAGGTGTTCCTTTTAATTTTGCTTTTTACGAGTTGCCGGCTTAGACATAAAAATCTAATTTTGCACGGTCTTGAGCCGCAAAAAAGAAAACAAAAAAATGGATAACAATTAACAAAGGAAAACTTGATAGCAAAATAAGAAAAACAACAAAAAAACTGCCAATTCACTATATAAATGCTATAATCTATTTATATGTCTATCGCAAACTTTAAAGAAATTGATGCCCGCCAACAAAAACGTTGGCAAGATGCAAAACTTTTCAAAACACCTGTTTTGCCCAAATCTGACAAAAAATTTTATTGTTTAGATATGTTCCCTTACCCTTCAGGCCAAGGTCTGCACGTCGGCCACCCCGAAGGTTATACCGCATCAGATATTTTGGTGCGTTTCAAAAGAATGAACGGTTATTCCGTTTTACACCCTATGGGTTGGGATGCTTTCGGCCTTCCGGCTGAAAACTATGCTATCGCAACAGGCGTACATCCGGCAATAACAACACAAAAAAATATTGATAATTTCCGCCGCCAAATCAAATCTTTCGGTATGGCTTACGATTGGGACCGCGAAATTAACACAACATCACCCGAATATTATAAATGGACACAATGGATCTTTTTGCAACTCTATAAAAAAGGCCTTGCTTATCAAAGCACTGTGCCGATAAATTGGTGCCCGTCTTGTAAAACAGGTTTAGCCAATGAAGAAGTTTTCGGCGGCCGCTGCGAACGTTGCCAAACACCTATTGAAAAGAAGAATCTCCGCCAATGGATGTTAAAAATTACCGCTTATGCCCCGCGTTTACTTGAAGATTTGGAAGGTTTAGATTGGCCTGCATCAACACTTTTAATGCAAAAGAATTGGATCGGGCAGTCAAACGGTGCGGAAGTGACGTTTAAGGTGGAAAACAATGATGCACAAATTACCGTTTTTACAACGCGCCCCGATACACTTTTCGGCGCAACTTATATGGTGCTTGCGCCTGAACACGAACTTGTTTCAAAAATCACTACACCGGAACAAAAAGAAGCAGTGCTTGCCTATCAAAAACAAGCCGCCGCAAAAAGCGATATTGAGCGCGCCGATACCGAAAAGGAAAAAACCGGTGCATTTACCGGTGCTTATGCAATAAATCCGGTAAATAATAAACAAATACCTATTTGGATTGCGGACTATGTTTTGACCGGCTACGGAACAGGCGCAATTATGGCAGTACCCGCGCACGATACGCGCGATTATGCCTTTGCTAAAAAATTCAATTTACCTTTAATTGAAGTCATTTCGGGCGGCGATATTTCCAAAGAAGCCTATACCGAAGACGGAAAACTTGTAAATTCCGGTTTTTTAAACGGCTTAAATGTTAAAGAATCAAAAGCCAAAATGATTAAATTTTTGGAAGAAAATCATATTGGTAAAGCAAAAACAACTTACCGCTTGCGTGATTGGGTGTTCTCCCGCCAACGCTATTGGGGGGAACCAATCCCTATAGTGCATTGTGAGAAGTGCGGTGTTGTGCCTTTGCCGGAAAGCGAATTACCTTTGCGGTTGCCGGATATGGAAAAATTTGAACCCAGCGGCACAGGCGAATCACCTTTGGCAAATGTGGAAAGTTGGGTTAATACCACTTGCCCGATTTGCGGCGGCAAAGCCAAACGCGAAACAAATACTATGCCGCAATGGGCAGGCTCTTGCTGGTACTATCTTAGGTATATGGACCCACAAAATGCTAATGCTTTTGTCGCTAAAGATATTGAAAACGCTTGGGGCCCCGTTGATTGCTATATCGGCGGTGCGGAACACGCTGTTTTACACCTTTTATATGCGCGCTTTTGGCATAAGGTTTTATATGATTTGGGCTTAGTACATACAAAAGAACCTTTCCAAAAATTACGCCACCAAGGGATGATTTTAGCATTTTCGTACCGCGATAAAAATGGATCCTATCATCCTTATGAAGATATTGATTTTAAGGACCCTAAAAACCCTTGCTTAAAAGACGGTGGCGGTGCTCTTACACCTATGGTGGAAAAGATGAGCAAGAGCAAGAAAAACGTTATTAACCCCGACGATATTTTAAGCGAATACGGCGCCGATGCCTTTAGATGTTATGAAATGTTTATGGGCCCCTTTGATGCAAGCAAACCTTGGGACATACAGGGTATTGAAGGTATTTCGCGCTTTTTAAAACGTATTTTTGCGTGGGCGGAAGACCTTAAAATTACCGACGTTAAAATGCCGCAGGAACTTGAAATTTTAAAGAATAAAACTATCAAGAAAGTGACTGAAGATATTGAAAACTTTAGTTTCAATACCGCAATTTCGGCGATGATGATTTTCTTTAATGAACTTGGTAAATATAAAGAAGTCAGCAAAGATATGTTTAGCAGTTTTATGAAAATCTTACATCCGTTTGCACCCCATTTAACCGATGAACTTTGGCAACAGGCCGGTAATACAACTTTCCTTTTAAACGAAAAGTGGCCTACGGTAAATGCCGAAATGCTTAAAGAAGAACAACTTGAAATGGGTGTTCAAATTAACGGGAAAATTAAAGACAGGGTTAAAATACCTGCAAGTGCAACAAAGGAAATGCAACAAGCGGCAGCTTTAAATTCACCGAAAATAAAAACCTTGCTTGAAGGGCAAGAAATAATTAAAATAATAGTAGTGCCTTTAAAGATGGTCAGCATTGTTGCAAAACCAAAAAAATAGGAGCGTTTATGAAAAAATTCATCTTCCTTTTAGGGCTTATTTTGCCGCTTATGGCATGCAATACTTTGCAAGGTGAAATGTATTACCGCCCAAATGCGCAAATTATGCCGCAACATATTAAAAAAATACATGTCAGGCCGATTATTAACAGAACGGAAGTCTTTGCTTTGGAAGACCGCCTTGTAGTGGAAGTGGTAGATGAATTTTTGAGAAACGGTGAATACAGTATTACCCAAGAAGACCAAGCCGACGGTATTTTGGCAGGTGAAATTTTACGTTATATCTTGATCCCCGTTCAATATGACACACAACTTGTGCCGACAGTTTACCGTATGGAAGTTTTACTGAATCTCCGTTTCATTGATAAAAATTCCCAAGAAACAATTTGGCAAGAGCCGGCCCTGCAGCAGGTTTATATATTCTCTGCTTCCACTTTGGAAGGCGGTATGACGGAAGAACAAGCCCGCGAAGAACTTTGGAAGAACTTTGCCAAAATGATAGTCAAACGTACTGTTGAAGGTTTTGGTTCCGTTGGCAGCCAAACGCGCCAACAAAGCCAAATTAACCCGCAACAGACAACCATAACAGAATAACAATGAAGAAGTTTACCGTAGAGCAACTTAAAAAGAATTTAGCGGACGGTGTTTTTGCGCCTGTATATTTATTTACGGGTGATGATGTCTTTAGGAAACACTCCGTGGCAAAACAAATTATTTCCGCTTTAAAAGTAGATGACTTCAATTTAACGCAAACCGATTGCGGGCAAACAAAAGATATCGGCGAAATTTTAACTTTGGCAAATACTATGCCTGCTTTTACGGATAAGCGCGTGATCTTGTTAAATAATATTGACAAATTAACAAAAAACCCGCTTACTGCTTTATTAAATTATTTGGCAAACCCTTTAAACAGCACTTGCCTGATTTTGTTTCATAACGACTATAAAAAATTTAAGAAAGATAAGGCTTTATCTTCTGCTTTGAGTGAAGATTCTGCCGAAGTGCTTTTTGATGAACTTAAAGGTGCAAATTTGCAAAAATGGCTTAAAGATAATTTTACTGCCAAAGGTTTAAAAGTAAGCAGCGATATTTTATTTATGCTTGAAGAACTTGCCGGCGCAGACCTTAATGCCTTAACCATGGAAATTGAAAAATTATCACTTTTGCTTGATAAGCGGGAAGATAAAACCGTCACGGAAGAAGATTTACTTTCAAGTATCGGTTATTCTAAAGAGGAAAACCCTTTTGCACTTAATAATGCCATTTTATCTTTAAACAAACGCGAAGCATTAAAAATAATAGATAATCTTTTAAAAGCGGGGGAAGAACCGATAGCAATTTTAAATAAAATCAGCGGCCCTGCATTTAAACTTTTCAGAATTAAACGTTTAAGCGAAGCGGGGGTTCCTTCTTTTCAAATTACCGCACAGGCAGGCCTTATGCCATGGGAATCACGTTTAGTAGCCTTGGCAAGAAGTTTGCCGCCAAGCACAACAATGATGAAAGCGGTAGATAAAATTATTGAAGCCGATTTGGGTTTTAAGACATCTTCCGTAGATAATGCCGGTGTGGTTTTAAAAGGCCTTGTTCTTTCTTTGCTGGCTAATTAATTATTTTGTTTGTGCAGTTTTTGTTGACAATATTGTTGTAGTTGACGTTATTGCAGTTGCCGTTTGCGTGCTTAGCGGTATCAATGGGGTTTCTTCTTTAATAACAATAACTTCTTTAGGTGTTTCAATAGGATATAAGTTTTCAATTAGTTCAATTAGTTTTTTATGTTCTTCCCTTGCTTTTATATATGGGGCAACATTCTCGGGCTGAAGTTGCAATTTTAAAAGTTCCAAAGCATAATTTGCTGCTGCCTCTTTATAATAAAGTTGCAAAATAGTGCGTTTAAAATTATTTTCAAAACCAATAATTTCTTCTTGATCCTGACTGGAGGCAATTAAAATATTTTTATAATTTTCCGCTTCTTTTAAAATGCTGTCAACGGGCGGTACATTTTCCGTATTAAAAGATGCTTTTGGTTTTTGCGGAACGATTATATATCTTTGGTCAAAGTTCTTTTGCGGTAAATAAACATTACCGATAATTATTCCTAATATAAAGATAACCAAAACAATGAGTATACGTAAGATATTTGCCATATATAAATTATACCAAAAATAACGTTGAATTAAGGAAGTTTGGAATTGCTATTTTTTGCCGGCGGCGTGTTTTTATTTAACGCGTTGTGTTGCCGCATAATGTCGTCAAACGCACAAAACGCACGGAACATATTTAAGCCCTTTTTTGTTTTTTTCTTCCTAGAGTACCGATATGTCGCTTCGCTCCAAGTTCTTCTGGGTACACGTCGTCAGAAAGAAAACAAAAAAATCATCTTAAATCTGTTCCGCGGTGCGTGATTACTCTCGCCCGCTATATTCCTTAAAAAATAAAATTTCCACAGAAATACTTACCGGGTGTTGATTATCATTTTTAAATTTGTTTAACAACAATTGCAAGCATAGTCATCATTATCATCCGTTATATCGGGGATACCTAGTATTTTGGAGTAGTCCTTTGTGGTTGGATCTGCACAATCACCGCCATCTTGTGTTAAAACGAATTTGTAATCGTTGGTTAAGCACAAACAGACATCTTCTTTTAAATATTCAGCAGTTGCTAAAAGTTTAGAAGACCAGCCCCCACCTAGGAAAATATGAAATTTTGCATCGCTAGGACATCCTTCCCACGATAATCCTGTACATTTATTAATTTCATTCTCCACTTGAAGGTGAAAAGAATCATCTCCACACCATTCTTCACCTGTTTGCAATCTGCACTCTTCTTCAATTTGAGCGGCGGCTTTTAATTTTATGTATGCTTCAGCGAAGTCCGCTTTGATTTTTGCATTTTGATATTGCGGCAAAGCAATACCTGCTAAAATGCCGATAATCAGTACTACCACCAGCATTTCAACAAGGGTAAAACCCTTAGATTTCTTGAACAACTTTTTTACTTTTTTCATTTTTCTTCTCCTTAATTTTATTTACAACAAAATCTACAAATAAAAAAACGGCTGCCATTTTATGACTACTTAAACACATAAAATAACAGCCGTATCCGCTACCACATAGGTAGCAGTATCAGATATACTTTCACCCGTCGGTTAATCGCATATCAAATCACGACTGTTTTTGGTTTAAGTAGTGTTTTGTTTTCACAAAACTGCGGTCAAAAGACCACCAAAAACAAGCAAATTATTTAAGCCGTTTTCTGGCTTACATTTAATTAAAACTCCTTTCTTTCATTATAATGAATTTTTTAAATTTGTGCAAGTGTTTTGACCTCATAAAATACGCCTGCGTATGATACACAGAAGGCGGGTGTTTTTATATGCGGAAGATGTTGATTAAGAGTTTTTTGCAAGACGGAGTTGTAAATAAAATTTCTAATTTCCTTGTAGTATATCCTTATTTTCACGACGATCCTCTTGACATCTATTTTTTTTTTTTTTTCTATAATTTCTATATACAATAAAAAAGCATTGTATAAAGGAGATTATATGAAAAAGGGTTTTACACTTTCAGAACTTTTAATAGTAGTTTTAATCATCGGCATTTTGGCAGGTATTGCTTTGCCGCAATATCAACTTGCTGTTGATAAAGCACAATTTTCTAATTTACAGCGGCTTGTAAAATCTATACAAACAGCATATGATAGTTATTTTTTGGTTAATGAAAATTATCCTGCCAGTTTCAATGAAATTGATATAGATTTCTCCGCCGAACATGTGGATATAGGGGAAGAGGAAGGTTGTGTAATTTTTAATGACAGTTATTGTTGTATAGGTAAACCAATAGCGAATAATCAAACTGCACATATCATCTGTGGTAAAAATGACTATTCTTTTGCTTATTTGAGCAGCCCAATGGAAGGAAATTTTTGTATTGCTGCCAATGAAAATGTAAGAGCAAAGCGCTTGTGTGCAAATGTCGGTTATATCTATGGCACATATAATATAAACACCCCTTACGGGCACAATAATAATGGCGGTAAACGTTATTCATGGTACAGATTAAAGTAAAAAAACAAAATAACCTAAAAATTTGGTATAATATATTTAATCTTTTTGAGGTAAATTATAAACTATGAAAGAAAATATACATCCTAAATACGAAGTAGTTGAAGTGACTTGCGCCTGTGGTGCAAAATTTAAAACTCGCTCAACGATGAAAGCAGTAAAACTTGATATTTGCTCTGCTTGCCATCCTTTCTTTACCGGCAAACAAAAAATGTTAGATACAGAAGGCCGCGTTGAGAAATTTAATAAAAAATTTGCTGCCACAAAAGGCCAAACGGTTGCAAGAAAACCGAAAACCGAAGTCAAAGCAAAAGCAAAAAGAGTTATCAAAAAAGTCGGTCTTTCTACAGCACCTGTCAAACTTGCAGCGGCAAAAAAGAAAGCAGCTGCTAAAAAAGAAGCAAAGAAAGACGCAAAATAGTTTTTTATTAACTGTGAACAGACCTCTTTTAAAGAGGTCTGTTTGTTTTATAGATAATTATGGATATTTCAAAATATAAAAAAGAGTTTGAAGATATTGAGCGCGAACTTGCATCAGGTACTGTCGCGCCGGAAGTGTTTAAAGAGAAAACTAAACGCCATGCCTTTTTAGCGCCTATCATTGAAAAGGCCCAAGAACTTGAACAGATTGAAAAAGCAATCGCCGGTGATAAAGAAATTATTGCAGACGGTTCTGATAAAGAAATGGTGGCTTTAGCGTCCGCAGAACTTGCCGAACTTGAAGGCAAACCCGACGAAATTTTAAAAGAACTCCGCATCCTTGTTATTCCGCCTGATCCGAAAGACTCTAAAAATATTTACCTTGAAATACGCCCCGGCGCAGGAGGCGAAGAAAGTGCACTTTTTGCCGCAGAACTTTTGCGCGTATACCAGCATTTTGCGCAAAATAAGGGTTGGAAAACCGAACTTTTGGAATATACACCAACAGGCCTTCACGGTTGTAAATATGCAAGTATGTTTATTAAAGGTGAGGGCGCTTATTCTTGGCTGCGCGACGAAGCCGGCACACACCGCGTTCAGCGCGTGCCCGATACCGAAACATCCGGCCGCGTTCATACATCAACTGTCACGGTTGCCATTATGCCCGAAGCGCAGGAAATTGATATACAACTTAACCCTGCCGATATTGAAATGGAAACCTGCCGTTCAGGCGGCGCAGGCGGCCAAAACGTAAATAAAGTTGAGACGGCTGTCCGTTTAATTCATAAACCGACTGGTATTGTGGTAAGTTGCCGCGAGGAGCGCCACCAAAACGCTAACCGCGAAAAGGCCTTAAGTATGTTAAGGGCAAAACTTTACCAAATGGAAGAAGAAAAACAATATAAAGAAATCTACGACGAGCGTAAATCGCAAGTCGGTACAGGGGACAGGTCCGAAAAAATCCGTACCTATAACTTCCCGCAAAGCCGCGTCACCGACCACCGCTTAAACGAAAATTTCTATAATATTACCGAGATTATGGAAGGTAATATTGAAAACATTTTGGAACTTCTCCGCAAAAAAAGAACTGAAGAAAAACTTAAAAATCTTAGTTTATAATGAAAACCGTTAAACAGGTAATTTCCGAAATAAGCAAAAAATTAAACTCCGCAAAAGTGGCAGAACCTACCGCTAATGCGGAGTTTATTGTTTCTAATCTGCTTAATAAAACCCGTACGGAAATTTTGGCTTTTGGCGATATGCCTTTCCCGACGGAAAAAGAAACAGTTTTAAATAAAGTTATTAAACAAAAAATTGAAGGCTGGCCGCTTGAATATATTTTTAACAGCGCCGTTTTTTTAGGGCGTAAATTTTACGTTGATAACCGCGTTTTAATACCGCGCCCCGAGACGGAAGAACTTATTTTAAAAACGCAAAAAAAACTTAAAACCGCACCGCAAAATATTTTAGATTTATGTACAGGTTCGGGGTGTATCGGCATAAGTTTGGCCCTAAATTACCCGCGCACAAAAGTTATGTGCAGCGATATTTCCGCACCCGCTTTGCAAGTTGCCCGTCAAAATGCGCAAACACATAAGGCCGAAATTAACTTTGTTGAAAGCGATTTGTTTAATAATATTGAGGGCAAATTTGACCTTATAATCAGCAATCCGCCATATATAAAAGAAGAAGATATGCAAACGCTTTCCCCCGAAGTAAAACAAGAGCCCAAACTTGCACAACTTGGCGGCAAAGACGGCACCGAAATTATTGAAAAAATCATCTTAAATGCGCCTAAGTTTTTAAATGCGGGCGGCTTGCTTGCTTTGGAAATCGGTGATAAAGAAGGTCAAAAAGTGCTACAATTTTTTAGTAGAGATATTTGGCGTGATTTTATTTGTGAACGCGACTTGGCAGGGTTAGAGCGCTACATTTTTGCGTATAAAAAGGAGTGTTAATATATGGACCAATTTATTATAAACGGCGGCAGGAAATTAAAGGGAAGTGTGGAAATAGGCGGCTCAAAAAACGCGGCATTACCGATTTTAATTGCCACCCTTTTGACCGACGAAAAATGCGTAATCAAACGCGTTCCCAAACTACGCGATATAAACACAACAATAAAAATTTTGGAAGCACTCGGCAAACAAGTTGTCTTTGAAAACGGCACTTGTACAATTACCAAAAAAAGCGCCTTAAAATATAATTTGCCTTATGACCTTGTCAAACAAATGCGCGCAAGTTTTTGGGTTGCAGGGCCACTACTTGCACGTAAAAAACACGCAGAAATTGCACTCCCAGGCGGTTGTGCTATCGGCGTAAGGCCGGTTGATATTCACTTGAAAGGTTTTAAAAAACTCGGCGCAAAAGTTATGCTTGAAGCGGGCAATATCGTCTTAAAAGCGCGTAAACTTACGGCGGCAAAAATTATTTTAAGTTTCCCAAGCGTCGGTGCAACGCAAAACCTTTTAATGTGCGCCGCACTCATCAAAGGCAAAACCGTTTTTGAAAATACCGCGCGCGAACCTGAAGTTTTTGACCTTATCAATGCCTTAAAATCAATGGGCGCAAAAATTTGTATGGACCAGCAAGGCCGCCTTGTTGTAGAAGGTGTAGATAAATTGAAAGGTATGAAGCACACCGTCTGTGCGGACCGTATACAAACAGGCACATTTTTAATTGCGGCAGCCATGACAAAAGGCGAAATTACTATCAAAAATTGTGCGCCGCAAGATAATGAAATTTTGCTTGAATATCTTGAAGAAGCCGGCGCAAAAATTACCACCGGCGCAAATTGGGTTAAACTAAAAGCGCCCGCAAAAATCAAACCGGTAAACATAAAAACAGCGCCTTTCCCCGGCTTTGCTACCGACTTACAGGCCCCTTGGCTTGCTTTAATGACTTTGGCAAACGGCAGTGCGGAAATAAGCGAAGATATTTTTGAAAACCGCTTTATGCACGCGCCCGAACTTGTCAGGATGGGCGCAAATATCGTTATTGAAAAAAATGTAGCGAAAGTGACCGGCGTAAAAAATCTTACGGCGGCAACGGTAATGTCATCAGATTTACGCGGCGGCGCGGCTTTGGTGCTTGCGGCTTTGGCGGCAAAAGGCCAAAGTTGTGTGGAACGTGTTTATCACATTGACCGCGGCTATGAAGAATTTGAGCAAAAACTAACTGCGCTCGGTGCAAAAATTAAACGCCAAAACCCCGTAAAAATTTAATATGAATTTCAGACAGGCCCTTGCCTTGCTTAATGAACGCGGGCACGGGAACAAAAAAAATAATCTTGCCGAAGTTAAAAAAACTTCTGTCGCTCTCGGTTTAAAAAATTTGCCTTATAAAACGGTGCATGTAAGCGGTACAAACGGCAAAGGCACGGTTTGTTTTTTGCTTGCCGAAAATCTAAAATTAAACGGTTATAAAACAGGTGTTTTTACGTCGCCGCACATAAATGATATTTGCGAACGCGTGCAAATTAACGGCAAAAAAATATCTAAAAAAGATTTTGCCTTATATCTTTCAAAAGTCCTTAAAAAGGAAACTGTAAAACTTAAATTTTTTGAACTTTTAACTTTGCTTGCCTTGGCGTATTTTAAAGATAAAAAAGTTAATTTTGCCGTCATAGAGTGCGGTATCGGCGCGCGCAAAGACAGTACAAATATTATCAAACCTTGCTTAAGTATTATCACATCTGTTTCTTTGGAACACACAAAAATTTTGGGCAGTACTTTAAAAAAAATTGCTTATGAAAAAGCAGGTGTAATAAAACAGAAAACACCGTGTGTAATCGGTGTTTTGCCGCCGGCGGCAAAGGCGGAAATAAAAAATATCGCCGCAAAAAACAAAGCGCCTTTATACGCCGTAAAAAAAGCGGAAAATAAACTAAAAGAAAACCAAAATATTGTCTTAAAAGCGGCGGAAATTTTGGGGCTTAAAAAAACAAATCTAAACTTAAACTTGCCTTGCCGTTTTGAAGTTTTAAAAGCGGGGGGAAAATATATTATCAAAGACGGCGCACATAACCCCGCCGCATTAAAAGAATTAGTAAAAGTTTACAAAAATTCATCTTATTTTAAAAAGGAAAACACTTTAATTTTTGCCTGCGCCGCAGATAAAGATTATAAAAGTGCGGCCGCTATTTTAAACCCGCTTTTTCAACATATAATCTTGACGGAAGCAAGCGCCACTGCCTGCCCCGCAACTGCACTTAAAAAGTATTTTAAAAATTCGGAAATCAAGAAACTAAATGGAATAAATTTCAAAAATTTAAGCGGCAATATTTTAATTTGCGGCAGTTTTTATTTGTGTAGTGCTTATAAAAATATTATAATGGAAGT
>JBGURU010000005.1:0-43023 GCA_045132175.1 Elusimicrobiaceae bacterium
AGGAGATTATATGAAAAATAAAAGTGGTTTTACTTTAATTGAAATGTTGGTGGTTGTGTTAATAATAGGTATATTGGCAGGTATTGCATTGCCGCAATATAGGGAAGCGGTGGAAAAATCAATAATGCAGGAAGCAATTATAAATTTAAGAAGTATAGCTGAAGCAAATGAAAGATTTTATATGATTAATGGTAGGTATGCTTATCATACTGAAATGGATAAGTTAGATATTGAAATACAGGGGGAAATTAAGGGGCAAGGTCAAACAGGTTTAGCCGGCAATAGAATTATGACAAAATATTTTATTTATGCACCTAATTTTGGTTCAGGTGGTGTTAAAGCAGTTGCTCATAGGGTAAAGGAAGGTGTTACCGATTATCAACAGGATATGCCATATTATATGTATATGACAAATAAAATATATTGCCAAACAAAAAAACCTAACCCAACACAAAAAAAACTTTGCACTAAAATACAAAATGAAGGCCACTTATAAATATCTAAAATGAACTCGGTGCAGTGCCTTTTTTAAAGGCTTCAAGGAATTTATTTTTGTCCGCAGGTAAAGCAAGTTTGCCCGTTTCTGTGTTAACGAATACAAATTCAATGCCGTCGGGAACAGGGAAATCTTCCACAGGTTCATCTTTTAAAAGTTCTTCCATAATGGAAGTCCACCAAGGGGCAACGGTGCCGCCGCCGGTCCATTTGCCGCTTTCTTGGGATGTATCATCATCATAGCCCATCCAAGCGCCTGCGGCGTATGTCGGTGTCATGCCGATAAACCACATATCGCGGTGGTTTTGAGAAGTTCCTGTTTTACCCGCAATAGGGCGCTTTAAAGCACGTGCCGCGCCGCCTGTACCGCGGGCAACAACGCCTTTCATCATATTGATTAACAGATAGGAATCTTGCGGTGTAAAGGCTTGTTGTTCATAAGGAATATGTTGTTCTAAAATACGGCCGTTAGCGTCTTCTACGCGCTCTATGGAATAATCTGCCACCTGTATACCTTTATTGGCAAAAGTGCTTAAGGCATTAAGATGTTCTTCAAGCGTGACTACGGCAGAGCCAAGTGCCAAAGCCGGGGCATTAGGCAAACTGCTTTTGAGCCCTGCACGGCGCGCAACATTGATAACTTTTTTGGGCGTGACGGCATCAATTAAATTTATTGCCACTAAGTTTTTGGAAAGTTCCAAAGCGCGCCTTAAAGTGCTTAAACCCGAAGAATTCCCGCCAAAGTTTTTAGGCGCCCAAACATCAAAATCTTTAGTGTACATAAACGGCTGTGCGGCAAGTGCAAGGGAGTATTGGTCCTTTTCCTCATCAAACATTTGCCAGTTATCGCCGTCAAAATAGAAAACCATATCCAAATCGCGTATAACCGAAGTTGGCGTATAACCCTTTTCTAAAGCAGCCATCCAAACATAAGGTTTAAAGGATGAACCCGGCTGGCGTTTTGCCTGCGTGACGCGGTTAAAACGGGATTCTTCATAATTTCTGCCGCCCACCATAACGCGGATAGCACCTGTTTTTACGTCGCGCATATAAAATGCGCCTTGAAGTTTCGGGTAATCGGGTTGCTCTTTAGGTTCTTCGGTTTCTTCTTTCTTTTCTTCCTGTTCGCCAAGGCCTTCTTCTTTTGCGATATTATCATCAACAAGTTCAATACCCAAATTTTCCATTATTTTTTTGTCATATTCGTAAAGTTTTTCGTCCATTATTTTTTCTGCTATGGCCTGTTTTTCAATATCTATTGTGGTATAGATGTTTAACCCGCCTTTCCAGAAGGTATCAAAGCCGTATTTCGGTTCAAGTTGGCGGCGTATATGCTCAATAAAATATAAACCGGGTTTTGAAGCAGAACCTTTTTTTGTAGGTAAGGGCTCTTTATTTGCCTTATTTGCTTCATCTTGAGTTATAAAACCCATTTCAAGCATTGATTTTAAAACCAAGGCTCGGCGGTTTCTTGCCTGTTCGGGATTGGAAAACGGGTTATAGCGGCTAGGTAATGGAATAACACCGATAAGCATAGCACTTTCACCTAAAGTCAGTTCAGATAAATCTTTATCAAAATAACGTTTTGCGGCTGTTTTTACGCCGTAAGCACCCTCACCCAGATAAATTTCATTTAAGTAAAGTTGTAAAATTTCCTGCTTGCTGAAATCATGCTCAATTTGAACGGACAAAAATATTTCGCGTATTTTGCGGATCAGTTTTTTCTCTTTACTTAAAAACACACCGCGTGAAAGTTGTTGCGTTAAAGTTGAACCGCCTTGTGCCGCTTTACCTGTAAGGATATCGCTCATTAAAGCGCGGAATATGCCTTTTACGGAAAACCCGCTGTGTTCAAAAAATTCCCTGTCTTCCATAGCGATAACCGCATTTTGTATATCAACAGGTATTTCTTCAAGCGGAACGAGTTGGCGCTTTTCAACGGAAAATTCATAAATTAAATTATTATTTTTATCAAAAACTTTTGTGGTAAGAGAGGGGGAATAGTCCTCAAGTTCATATACGGGCGGAATACCTGAAACGATATAATAAGTAATCCCCGCGCTTATTAGGATAAATAAAAAACTCACCGCTAAAAAGAGGATTATAAATGTTTTTGTTTTCAATATTTTCAGAATACTGTTAAGCACATATAAATTATAGCAATTTATAAGATGAGTTTCTTATTGTTTTTAGATAGGAAGTTTACAGTATTTGTTTTTTGCCGTCTAAGTCTTTTTGGTAAATTTTAGTTTTTCTTTTCCTAGAATACCGAGAGTCGCTCCGCACCCGTTCTTCTTGGTACTCGTCGTCAAAGGGTAATTCTACCCGGAGAGAAAACTAAAATTTCCCTAAAAATACTTGCCGAGATATTGCACACGGTTTGGCTTTATGTCAGAAATAAAACAAAAAATCATCTTAAATCTGCTGCGTGATGCGCGAACACTCTCGTGCACTACGGTTTTCTTGGCGTGTTTGTCGCTTTATTTTTATATTTGAAGTTTTTTAAATTCAAAGTAAATTACTGCGGAAAATACCATAACCGGTCCCCATGCGGCAAGCCAAGAGGGCATCATACCGCTTTGCCCGGCAGATGATAATACCGATACCAGCCACCAAAATCCAAACCCTATTGAGATAGCCGCAATAATGTTAAGCAATTTTGATGAGCGTTTCAATGCTATTGCAAGCGGCATACCTAGCAGGCATACAATTAAAGTGACAAAAGGTGCCGCAAGTTTTGTGTGCAGGAAAGTTTTTTCTTGTGTTGATTTTAAGCCGCTCTTATTTAAAAATTTTATACGTCTTAAAATTTCGCGTATACTTAAAAAATCAGCATCGGTTTTGCCTATGGCAATTTCATTGGGCGGGACTGTATAATCAGATGGTAAAGTGTCAAAATATTCTTCCGTCACTTTTGCTTCTTTACCGAAATTTCTTATTATACCGTCTTTAAATACCCACACACCTTGATTTTCATCCCATACGAAACGTTTTGCCAATATTTGTTTTACCAAAGCAAGGTCTTTACCGTAAATATCAATAAACATACCTTCCATTAAACCGGCATCCGCTTTAACGGTTTTAGCAAATAAAATGCGTTTATTATCAAGGCGTAAAGTTATATCATTTTGGACATTAAAGTACCAATCTTTATCCCCTTTAATTCTTCGTTGGAAAGTCAGTTCCGCACGCTTGCTGAAATCAGGCACTATAAATTCCTGAATGCAAAAGCCGATACAGGCAACAAAAGCAATACATATAAGCAGCGGTTTAAAAATCTGACGGACAGTAAACCCTCCGGCAAGACAAGCAGTCCACTCACCGGTTGAAATCATATCGGTAATAACCAATAAACCGCTAAGTAAACATACAACCGGTATCAGTTGCACAACCCAGGCAGGCAAAGTAAAAAGTGAATATTTTAAAACCATACGCAAAGAAGTTCCGTAAGAGTTTATCCAACGAATTTTTTCTATTGTATCACCTAAGAAAACGATGAAACAAAATATAAATAAAATAAAGAAAAACGGGCCCCAGAACTTCTTTGCTATATATCTTGAAATTATTGACATTAGTGTTTTAACCTCTTAACCCATAATATTTTACCTATAATAAAACCAAGCAGAGGAACCAAGAGCGGCAATATCAAAGCAATAGGTACAACAGTTAGTTTTTCAGACATATCACGTAAAACCGTTAAAAGCCCGAAATATCCGGCTATAAAAACGACACTCCAAGCCATAGCCCCTGCTTTATTTGTATTTTTACCTTTAATAAATGAAACCGGGCAAGTTAAAAAGAAAAATATTAAAGGTGCAAAAGCCCAAGCCAAACGCATGCCGGGTTGTGACTGGTATTCATTTAAATACGCTTTATTTGCAGTTCCTGTATAAATTGCCTGCAGTAATTGCGGGGTGGTTTGTTCTATAGGCCTTAATTCGCGGTTATCGTTTTTTTGTATCAAAGGAATAAAAATATAAAGTTTATCAAATTCGGCGGTGATAATTTTATTATTTTCTTCCTCTCCCAAACGTTGCATTTGGCCCTTTGTTAAAAATATTTTTATATTGCTGCCTTCTGTTTCTATTTTGCCTTTTGAGGCATTGATTTTTGTATTTAAAGCGGTATTATCATTTTTTTTGGTTAGATATATTTGTGTAAAATTACGTCTTTTAGCGTCGGCTTCTTCCGTATATAATTCCCAGCTGTCTAAATTAATAAAGGTGCGCGGTTCAATTGATATTTTTGATATTTTAGAGGATATTTCCTCTTTTTGGCGTTCTAAATTTTTTAAAGCAATAGGGCTGAAAAACCCGTTTAAAGAAATCATCACTAACGTTATAAAGATTGATACATAAAAAATCGGTTTTGTTATCTCTTTAAACGACAAACCGGCCGCGCGCAGTGCAATTATTTCACCTGTTTTTGAGAGATTAGTTAAAGTCATCAGCAAACCGATTTGGAAAGATATGGGCAAACCCAGTACCAGAATATCCGGTAATAAATAAACTGTCATACCCATTACCCAAAATATATTTGCCCCGTATTGCATCGCATAAGAAAATACACGGGAAAATTGCACCATAAATATAACAAATACGAGGACAAATAATATCCCGATAAACATTGTCAGGAAATTTTTTAGTATATATTTGCTGATGATAGACATATATTAAATTTTACCAAATATAAAGGTAGGTTGCAGTTATTATTATTTACCGAATAGGCGTATGGATTTGATTTTATAGATACAAAACCATACTCATACAGTGAGTATGGTTCTGAATTTTAAAAAGCAAAAATTATTTTTCTAAAATAAGTTTTATTTTTTGCCAGGTCGCTTTATGTGCTTTGCGTTGCTCGGCGGAAAAGGTATCAATTAAAGTCTGATTACAATTCCCGCAGCGTTTCAATTTTTTTATTTTAGGCAACACTGCCGCTAAAAGTTTTTTTGCATAAACTTCATTTGTTTTCATTGTTTCTAAAACTTTTGCGTGGGTGACGCCGTCATCATCTTCCTTCCAGCAGTCATAATCTGTCACCATAGCAGTTAAAGCAAAAGCAAGGCCCGCTTCGCGTGCTAGTTTTGTTTCAGGGCAAGCGGTCATACCTATTAAATGCCAACCCATTTTGCGGTGGAAATTGCTTTCCGCTTTGCTTGAATAAGCCGGCCCTTCCATAGCAATAACCGTACCGTTTTTTGTGTGCGGAATTTTAAGTGCTTTTGCTTCTTTTGCCAAAAGTTCACGCAGGCATTTGCAGAAAGGTTCACCAAAAGGTGCATGTCCCACTAAACCATTACCGAAAAAGGTGTTAGGACGCAAAGTCGTTTTATCTACAACTTGGTCCGGAAACACTAAAGTTTTAGGCGGCATTTTTTCAGTTAAAGAACCTACTGCGCTAAATGCCAAAACTACGCGTGCTCCGAGTTTTTTAAGCGCATAAATATTTGCGCGGTAAGGAACTTCTGTCGGTGTAAAAATATGTTTTCTGTTATGGCGTGCCAAGAAACCTATTTTAACACCTGCAAGTTCGCCCGTAATAATTTTATCGGACGGATTTCCGAAAGGTGTTTTAACCGCTACTTCTTTTTTATTTTTAAGGCCTTCTAAATTACAAAGCCCGCTGCCGCCGATAATACCTACATCTATCATAATACTCCTCCTTCATATAATGGGAAATTTTTAAGAAAGTTTTTAACATCTTCCGCAATTTTTGCAAGTTTTGTTTCGTCATTTGCGTTTATAATTGCGCCGTCAATAAAATCGGCAATTTTTACCATATCGGTTTCCTTCATGCCGCGTGTTGTCACGGCCGGTGTCCCAAGGCGTATACCGCTTGCGATAAACGGTTTTTGTGTATCATAAGGAATTGTGTTTTTATTGCAAGTAATTCCTGCTTTATCAAGGGCCGCTTCCGCTGCTTTGCCGGTAATATTTTTAGGTGTTAAGTCCACGCAAAAAACGTGGCAATCTGTGCCGCCGGCGACGATTCTATAACCGCGCTTTTTCATTTCTTCGCATAATGCTTGTGCATTTTTCTTAACTTGTTTTTGATATTCTTTAAATTCCGGTTTTAATGCTTCGCCGAAACAAACCGCTTTACCGGCAATTACGTGCATTAAAGGGCCGCCTTGAATACCCGGGAAAACGGAAGAATTAACTTGTTTTAAATATTTTTCTTTACACAAAATTAAACCGCCGCGCGGACCTCGTAAAGTTTTATGTGTCGTTGTGGTGACTATATCTGCATAAGGTACAGGGCTTGGGTATTCGCCTGCTGCAACAAGCCCGGCATAATGTGCAATATCGCAAACTAAATATGCGCCGACGCTGTCTGCAATTTTCCTTAAATAAGCCCAATCAAAAATGCGGGAATAATTTGATGCGCCTGCCATAATAAGTTTAGGTTTTGCACTTTGCGCTGTTTTATAGGCTTCGTCATAATCAATTTCTTCTGTATCTTTTCTGACGTTAATTTCAAACATTTTGAAAAATTTACCGCTGAAGTTTAACGGGTGCCCGTGTGTTAAATGCCCGCCGTGTGAAAGGTTTAAACCCATAACCGTATCGCCTACATTTATTAAAGAAAAGTATGCCGCTAAATTTGCTTGCGCGCCGCTGTGCGGTTGCACGTTTGCGCCTTCGGCCTTAAATAATTCTTTAGCGCGGCTTATGGCCAAACTTTCGACAATATCTACATATTCGCAGCCGCCATAATAGCGCTTTGCGGGGTAGCCTTCTGCATATTTATTTGTTAAAATACTGCCTTGTGCTTCCATAACGGAAGGCGAGGTAAAATTTTCCGAGGCAATAAGTTCAATACGATTTCTTTGTCTTGATAGTTCCTTTTCTATCGCTTCCCAGACGGGAGTATCGGTCTTTTTTAAATTAGGGTACATAAACACCTCACAATTTAATATAATATAATAAACATTATAGCAATTATGAGCGTGAGTTGTGTGTGCGCTTGCGCCTTAGCGGAAATGTTTATATCGTAATCAGGAGATAAAAAGAGATGAAACCAACTCAAAAAAGTTTCTTAAAAGAAACTATCAAACATATAGACATTAAAAAACACAATGTCGTACCTTTAGTAGAAGATATGGCAAATATGGCCTATACTTCCCGCGATTTAAACCGCGCTGCCGTCATTTATGACAAAATGCTTAAAGATAAAAAGTGCTGCATTTTTGTGTGCATAGCAGGTTCATTAGTTTCTGCCGGTTTAAAAAAGATGATTGTTGATATGATTCAAAATAAAATGGTTGATGCTATCGTTTCCAACGGTGCAAATATGATTGACCAAGATTTATTTGAAGCACTCGGCTACAAACATTATAAAGGTACACCGCATAATGCTGATGACAATTTACTCCGCGATTTGCATATTGACCGCATTTACGATACATATATAAATGAAGATGAACTTAAAGAATGTGACGAAACAATCCGCGTTATTGCGGAATCTTTGGAAAAACGCCCTTATTCTTCCCGCGAATTTTTATGGGAAATCGGTAAATGGTTAGAGAAAAATAAAAAAGGTAAAGACAGCATTTTATATAATGCCTATAAATACGGCGTGCCTGTATTTGTACCGGCATTTTCTGACTGCTCTGCCGGTTTCGGTTTAGTTGCCCACCAAACAGAGCACCCGCAACACCACGTGTCTATTGACAGTGCAAAAGATTTCTTGGAACTTACCAAAATTAAAATCAATGCAAAAGAAAGCGGCCTTATGATGTTTGCAGGCGGCGTGCCGAAGAATTTTGTGCAAGATACAGTTGTCGCGGCAGAAATTTTGGGTGCCAATTCCCCTATGCATAAATATGCCGTTCAAATTACGGTTGCAGATGTTAGGGATGGTGCATTATCAGGTTCAACCTTAAAAGAAGCATCTTCTTGGGGTAAAGTGTCCACTTCTTTAGAACAAATGGTTTACAGCGAAGTGACCTTGGCCGCACCTTTAATCATCGGTTATGGTTATCATAAAAAAGGCTGGAAAAACAGAAAATTCAGCAACTATGCCAAATTCTTGCAAGATGATGACAAAAAGAACCTTACCGCAAAAGGCAGAAAATGCACTTGCAATTAAGGAGTAAAAAATGAAAAAGATATTCTTAACACTTGCTTTATTCGTCTTAAGCGTTGCGGCTTTTGCTCAACTTAATTTAACGGCAGTAAGCGGCAGCGACGGGTATTTTGTTGGTAAGGGTTCTTATGACTTATCTTTTATTCCCGGCCTTTCCATTGTACCTAATGCTGCAGTAGTCAAACATGACAATAGGGATGATATGTATCAAGTCGGCCTTGGTGTTGAAGCGAAAGTTCCTTTATGGGATGCTTTAAGAGTTGGCGTTAAAGGCGGCTATACACCAAAAGCAAATAATTATTCCAATTATTACTATGAAGGTTATGGTATTATTAATTTGGAATCTTTGCTTTTCCATATTGTTGAACTTGATAGTTTGACCTTGGGCTTTGGTGCAAGGCAAACGGAACATAAATTCTACTATGATCCTGATCGTAAAGTTGGTGAAACTGATGTATATGTTTCTTTGGGTGCTGCACACGGCGGTTTTGACGGTAGTGTTTCTTTTACGAAAGCAGTACATTTTTCAGGTGACAGAAACGGATTAGTTCCTGCTTGGTTAGATATTCCCAATTTTACTTCTGTTGCCAATGGGTTCCTTGATTATGCTATCGGTGCTAATTTAGGTTATACTTATAAAATTGTAAGGCCTTATGTAAATTATACCTATCTTAAAACATTTGATATTTCAGATACGGATAACTTGGCTTTGGGTGTGACGGGTAAACTTGGTATAATTGTTATCAATGCTTCAGTTGAGTGGTTTGACGTGTCTAATAAACGCGATTCAAGGAAAACAATGTACTCTATTAACGGCGGGGTTTCCTTCTAATGAGTAATTTGCAAAGCAAGGGCTTAAATTTTATGCTTTTTCTAGAGCGGGTAATTTTTGCCCTTGCTTTCATTTATTTGGCGATAGGCGAGGCCTTACATCTGAATGCCTTTATTCAAAACGGTATTGATATAGGCCTGCCTTTTGCCAATATTATTTGTACTGCTGTTGTTGTTTTTACTTTCTTATTCAGTATCTTAATTTTGCTTGGTCTTTCGTGGAAAACTGCTTGTTTCGGGCTTATGGCTATAAGTTTGTTCAGCGGTTTTTTCTTCTTTGCCGGTGCCGTAAATAAAGTAAATATAATCGGTGTTTTGTTTGCTTTTGTTATTTTACTTAACTTTTTAATATTAGGCAGTGGTGCTCTTAGTTTAGACAGTTATTTAGCTAAACGCGCCAGCAAGAAAAATAAGCGCTTAAGCGACCTTATATAACTTTTTAATTTATAATTCAAGAAACTTTCGGCTATTTATGCTTAACGGCGGTAGCCGGTTATGTTTTTCTTTTTTGGTAATATTCTTTGGCAATATTATATAAAGTAGAATAATGATTTTCCCCTTGCACTTAATTTAAAAATTCACTAAAATAAAAGAAAGGAGTTTTTTATAATGTAGGGCAAATTGCCCTAATACAATTTTATCTGTTTTTGGTTTCTTTCAAGAAACTCTTTTGTTAAAACAAAAGATAGGTTATACCAAAAACAGTCGTTATGACACAAAGAAAACGGCCTAATTACCCGTTTGCTTTGTGTCAAATGTTTGCTTTAGGCAAACTACGGCTGTTTGTTATTTGGGTATAACCTACTAAATAATGAGCAGCCGTTCTTTATTTGGCTTAGTCTTTTTGGCTAATTTTAATTTTTTTCAAATTTCGGATACACGGGGTTGCCACCCCTCTCGGTATACCTCATTTGAAAGAAAATTAAAATTATTTCAAAAATACTGTGCCAATGAGAACAAGGTTTTATTGGCTTAGTCTTTTTGGTTTTCAAAAACAGAGAAATTCCGATTTTCTCGCCACCCGCACGCCTTGTCGTGCGGGCGGGAGATGCCGAGCAAGGGCCGTTTCTTGCAAGGCAGAGGGGGCGTAAATAAGGAAATTTATCCCCCCATCCGTCAAGCAAAAAACAAGTTTTTGCTTGCCACCTTCCGCCCGTCCAAGACGGGTGAAGGCAATAAAGAAATTAAGGAGAAATAAAAATGAAAGTAAAAAATAAAGAAAGTAAAAACAAACAATTCAAAAAAGGTTTTACCTTGATTGAAATGTTAGTAGTAGTATTGATTATCGGTATACTTGCGGGTATAGCATTACCGCAATATACCAATGCTGTTGAAAAATCTAAAGCAAGCGAGGCCCTTATAATTTTAAAAAGTTTAAGGGACCACCAAGCATTGTGTTTTACACAATATGGGTACGAGGAGAATGCTGATTCTATTCAATGTTTTGGAGATCGTAGCGATGAAAATATTTTCACTTATGCAAATATTTTAGAAATAAAGGCCGACCCGGAATGCGAAGACACTGTATGCGGTTATGCAACAAACGATTTTGTTTATGGTGCTTATTTTTACACCATTTACGCAGTGCGGCGCGGTGGAAAATATTTATTAGAAACAACTGCTTACCCTAATAACTTCGAAGGGAATAATAAAATTATATGCTATGACAACCCCGACACAAAAAACTATTGTAAAATGATAGGTTTTACGAAGTCAGAAAGAGATTATTGGCTACAACCCTAAATTACAACTCAAGCAGATATTTGGCAATTTTGCGGAACGCTTGACCGCGGTGGCTGACTTCGTTCTTTTCTTCTTCACTCATTTCCGCCATTGTTTTGTTATAGGCGGGAATAAAGAATAAAGCGTCATAGCCAAAACCGCCGCTGCCTTTAAAATCGGTTAAAATTTGCCCGTCTACGCAGCCTTCTTCCGTCAATATTTGGCTTGTAGGCAAAGCAAGGGTGGCAACTGTTTTAAAATGTGCGGTGCGCTTTTCGGCAGAAACACCTTTAAGTTCATTTAAAAGTTTTTCATTATTTGCTTTGTTGTCGCATCTGTCTGCGTAAGCATAGCGTGCGCTGTTTATACCCGGTGCGCCGTTTAAAAAATCTACCATTAAACCGGTATCATCTGCCAAAGTGATAAGGCCTGTATGCTCTAAACCGAAAAGTGCTTTAATTTGTGAATTTTCTTCAAGCGTTTGGCCGTCTTCCACAATAGGCGGCAAATTGGGGAAATCGGCTAAAGTTTTATACACCAACACTTTGCCTGACCTTGTTTTGACAGGTAAAATCTTTGATAATTCTTTGGCTTTATGCGGGTTATTGGTTGCTAAAAGAATTTCCATATTTGTTTGAAACTTTATTATAAATACTCTTAATTAAGAAATCTAATGATTTAACAGGTGTAATAACTTCGTTATAGCCTTGCCCTTCTTGAATTAAAGTATCTCTATCTTGTTCGCCCATAAATTTTAAATAGTTAAGGGCGACATTATAAGACGCAAGCATTTGTTTGGAACTAACCCACTCATCTTGGCTATGTTCATTATGTGATCCGGCAAACATATTGTAAGTGGGTATACCGAGATATGTTATATCACCGGCATCACTGCCGCCGCGGCCTGATTCCGCGCGCATTTGTACGCCTGCATTTTCATAGGCTTTGACTATAAGTTTATAATTTGTAGGATAATTTTTTAATACTTCTTTAGAGTTAAAATAAGAATCTTTAATATTTAAAACCGCTGCCGCCGCACCGCTGCCGCCATTACTTATAGTATCGCCGTTATTTATTTCAGTATAATCCATATCGTATTTTTTAGCAGTTTTCTTTGCCCATTTTTTGAGTTTATTTTTATATCTTGACATTTCATTTAAATCAAAAGAACGCAAACGGCCGTAAACAATATATTCATTATCATTTTGTTTTTGAACTTTATGATAGCCGATATAACCTTCTTTCCCGCTACTGTTAAAAGCGGCTAAATCTTCCGGAAATCTGGCGACAAAATCATTTGCTATATTTAAAGCGGGCACATTTTTACTATAACCCGGATGCCCTGCGGGCGGTGTTTTTATTGTATAAGTAAAATCGGTTGCATTAAAATTTTCTACTACAATGCGGCCAAAACCGTGGCTGTCTAAAACAAGGCCGAAATCGGCATTGATTTTTTCTTTAGTTAAATATTTTGTACTGTTGCCGATTTCTTCATCAGGTGTAAAAATTATTCTGATATCGCCGTGCGGAATACTTGGGTTTTGTAAAAAAGTTTCCGCTAATGTCATAACAACGGCCATACCGGCTTTGTCATCGCCGCCGAGTAAAGTTGTGCCGTCGCTTGTAATAACTTTGCCGCCAACGGCATCTTTCAAAAATTCATTTTTTTCTTGGGTTAAAGTTAAATTATCATTTATTTTTAAATCACCGCCATAATAATCGTGCACTACCGGTATGGGGGCTTTGCCTTGCAAATCTAAATCGGGGCTGGTGTCTAAATGTGCGGAGATAAAAACAGTAGGTGCATTTTTTACATTACCTTTTATAGTTGCAGTTAATATGGAGTGTTCGTCAATATTTACATCATCTTCGGAAATACCTAAACGTATCAATTCTTCTGCTAAAATTGTGGCAAGAACTCTTTGTTCTTCTGTGGAGGGAACGGTGTCAACATCATATTCGCTTTGTGTATAAATACTTGCATATTCTACTAAACGGTCTACAAGTTTATCTTCTATACTTTGTGCCGATAGAAAAACACTCAAACAAAGTAATGCTGGGATGGTAAATAATTTTTTCATTATAACTCCTGCGGCATAAGCCCTTATATAAACTTTACCGAAATTTGAGCAACAGCACAAGGGCAAAAGGACCTATTTTTAAATAGGACCTTTTGATATATATTTCATATTTATTCTGTATTTTATTATTATCATCATTATCATTTGTCTGCGGTATAACCTTTATTTTACGACGATCCTCTTGACATCTATTTTTTTTTTTTTTTCTATAATTTCCATATACAATAAAAAAGCATTGTATAAAGGAGATTATATGAAAAACAAATTAGGTTTTACTTTAATTGAAATGTTAGTGGTTGTTTTAATCATCGGTATTTTAGCCGGTATTGCTTTGCCGCAATATAATCGTGCAGTTGAAAAAGCAAAAGTCGCGCAAGCACTTATCACGCTAAAATATATGAGAGACAGAGGGCAGGAGTTTATGCTACAACATGGTCTTACTGAAGATTCTGATTATAATGATTATGATAATTTTAGACCAATAACTAATGAAATGCTGGGAATAGAATTACCAAGTGATTGGGTTTGTGATCCTAATTACAGTCAAGACGAATTATGTTGTTCAGATGAATGGTGTTTTGAAAATACCCCTTCTAATTTGGGGGAAGGTGGAGAAATACCATCTTTGCCTGCAGCAATTAGAGTACGACAAGGAAAAACTAATATGGATAATGATATGTATTATGGCATATATTATAGAACAGACGGTAAATTGTATTGTTGGAATGCATATAACTCAGGAAAAGATTATTGTAAATTTTTAGGTTTAGAAGAATAAATATTTTTTGGCTAATGTGAAACAAAAGCAAACGAGCACACTAGGTGCGACGCAGCACACTAACAAACAATATTCGTCAAAACAATCCTTTACGCCAAGTCTTTGATAGCGGTTTCAATTTCTGCTTTCTTGGCTTGCATCTGTGCAAGTTCCTGGCGGGCATTTTCCACTTGCGCTTTGGGCGCGCGTTCAAGGAAGTTCTTATTTTCAAGCATACGCGTCCTATTGTTTATACCGTTAATGACAATGCCAAGTTCTTTTTGTAAACGGGCTTGTTCTTTGGCAAAATCAATAAGGCCTTCAAGCGGAATATAAATTGCCGTACCCGCAAAAACCGCAGTAGCGCTTTGCGCCGGTTTTTGTGCGCTTGGGTTAATTTCAAGCGCATCAATTTTTGCAAGCAATTTGATGAAGGATTGGTTTGCAATTAAAACAGTTTCTTCCTCTTTATCTTTAGGCGCGATATATGCTTTTATCTTGGTAGCGGGCGGCACATTGAATTGTGAGCGCACTGTTCTTATCGCGCTGATTACGCCTTGTAAAAGTTCCATTTGCTTTTCGGCATCAAGGTCAATGCGGGCATCATCACAAACAGGGTATTGTTCCAAAAGCAAGAACTCTTTTGTATCTTTTAAATACGGTTTAAGACCGTTAGAAATTTCTTCCGTAATAAACGGCATTACTGGGTGCAAAGCCTTTAAAGTGCCGTATAAAATATTGATTAAAATGCTTGAAACAAGGGCGTTTTCATCAGTATTAAAACGCGGCTTGGCAAGTTCAATATACCAATCGCAGAAATCGCCCCACAAGAAGCGGTATAAAGTATCAACCGCGGCGGCCATATTGTAATTTTCAATTTCCTTTGTAGTGCGTTTAATGGCCTGATTGTAGCGCGAAATTATCCAGCGGTCTTCAAGGTTCTTGTATTCTTTTTGTAAAGGCGTGATTTGTGTGCCTTCGGCAACGTTCATCAAAATGAACCTTGCGGCATTGTAAATTTTATTGCAGAAATTGCGCGCACCGATAATACTGTCTTCGCCATACGGTATATCTTTACCGGTTATGGCTTGCGAAAGCAAGGAAAAGCGCACAGCGTCCGCGCCGTATTTGGCGGTTAAGTCAAGCGGGTCAACCACATTACCTTTTGATTTTGACATTTTTTGACCGCTTTTATCGCGCACGATACCGTTTAAAAGTACCGTCTTAAAAGGCACTTTGCCGGTAAAATCAATACCGGTCATAATCATACGTGCAACCCAAAGGTAAATAATTTCATAACCCGTCACTAAAATTGAGGTCGGGTAAAAATAATTTAAGTCCTTTGTATTTTCAGGCCAGCCGAAAACGGAAATAGGCCACAAAGAAGATGAAAACCAAGTGTCCAGAACATCGGGGTCCTGTAAAGTTTCTTTACAACCGCATTTCGGGCAAACGGGCTGATTATAAGATATAATAGGCTCGGCCCCATCTTCAAAAGATACTTTGGAAAGGTACTCTTTGCCTTGTTTGTCTTTGGCAAAAGTCAAGCCTTTTGCGGAACAATGCGGGCAATACCAAACAGGTATGCGATGCCCCCACCAAATTTGGCGCGAAATACACCAATCTTGCATATTTTTGAGCCAATTTTCAAGCGGTGCTTTCCAATTTGACGGAACAAGTTTGACTTCCTTTTTTTGCACCGCTTCAAGTGCGGCGGCGGCAAGTTTGTCCATTTTGACAAACCATTGTTCGCTTAAATAAGGCTCTATCGGTTGTCCGCAACGGTAGCAGGTTGAAACGGCATTATTATACTTTTCTTCTTTGACTAAAAGGCCGGCCGCATCTAAATCTTTAACAGTCTCTTTGCGGCACAAATCGCGGTCCATACCCAAGTATTTTTCAGGGGTATTTATCATTTTGCCTGCGCTTGAAATTACAACGCGCATTTCAAGATTATGACGTTTACCAACTTCGTAGTCTGTCGCATCGTGTGCGGGCGTAATTTTTAAAGCACCGGTACCGAAATCTTTTTCAACGGCTTCGTCGGCAATAATCGGAATAAAGCGGTCGGTTAAAGGTATTTGAACTTTTTTGCCGACCATGTTTTTATAGCGTTCATCTGCCGGGTTTACCGCAATAGCGGCATCTGCGTAAATTGTTTCCGGGCGCGTTGTGGCAATAACAATATCTTGCCCGTTTTCGCCTTTATAGAGAAGGTGCCAGAGTTTGCCGGCGTGTTCTTCGTGTTCAACTTCAATATCGGAAAGTGCGGTTGAACACCTTACGCACCAATTTATTAAACGTTTACCGCGGTAAATATATCCTTTGTCCCACCAATTTTTAAAGCAGGCAAAGACGGCTTTTGCGCGGGTTTCGTCCATAGTAAAGCGGATGTTAGATTGGTCCAAGGCCCAACCCATTTTTTCAAATTGGTTATAGATAGCATTACCACATTCTTTATACCAATCCCAAACGGTAGAGACAAACTTTTCACGCCCCAAATCGTGGCGGGAAAGGTGCTGTTCTTTGGCAAGGCGTTTTTCAATAACATTTTGCGTGGCGATACCACCGTGGTCTGTACCTGCAACCCAATTGACACACTCGCCTTTCATACGGTGATACCTTACAAGCATATCTTGTAAAGTATTATTTAAACCATGCCCCATGTGGAGCACACCCGTAATGTTTGGCGGGGGTATGACGATAGTATAAGGTTGTTTTTTCTCGTCAACTTGGGCTTTAAAGAGGCCCTTTTCTTTCCATATTTTTGAAAGTTTATCTTCTACGTTTTTAGGGTCGTAGGCCTTTGGTAATGTTGTATTCATAATATATATATTATAGCATTTGTGCGGGAGTCAAAGCAGTATACAATACATAAAACACGGGAAAACAATGGCGATATTGTTTTATATAATATTGCTGTAAGTAAAGCCGGGAATCTGATATGGGAAAAGATTACACCGCAAAAACGGTGCTGATATCAGAAAAAATAAAGGCTGGGAATAACGGTCTTTATTTTATATAATATTTTTATGGTCACGCGGAGGTTTTATGAGTGATAATTTAAAGAAAACACCACTTTATGATGCATGCCTTAAAGCAGGCGGCCGTATGGTGGATTTCCATGGCTGGCTTTTGCCCGTCCAATATGAAAGTATTATTTCCGAGCATAAGGCAGTCAGAAATGCCGCCGGTATGTTTGATGTTTCACATATGGGGCAAATAATTTTTAAAGGTGAAGATGCTTTTAAACTTTTGCAAAATGTTGCAACAAATAATTTTAAACAGGAAATAGGCGCAGGTGCTTATGCGCATATTCTTGACGATAACGGCGGTATTATTGATGATATTATCGCCTTTTATTTAGCACCCGATGAAATGTTTTTAGTCGTAAATTCCGCAACGCGCTTTAAAGATTATAATTGGTTTGTAAAAAAAGCGGCAGGTTATAAGGTGGAAGTGAAAGATGTCTCAGACGATTATGCTATGCTCGCTTTACAAGGTCCAAAAGCATTAGATATCTTGGAAAAACTTGTTCCGCAAATTAAAGAAATTGCACGCTTTCACATCAAACAAGATAAAATTTTTGACGCTACGGTTTATATCACCCGCACCGGTTATACCGGCGAGGACGGCGTGGAAATTATGGGCGACAGTGAAACAATAAATAAACTTTTCACTTGGTGCCTTAGTAATGGTTTTACGCCTTGCGGGCTTGGCGCGCGTGATGTTTTACGTCTTGAAGCAGGATACCTTTTAAGCGGAAGTGATATGGACGAAAGCCGCAATCCTTATGAGGCCTCTTGCGGCTGGGTTGTAAAACTTAAAAAAGCGGAAGATTTTACCGCTAAAGCCAAAATGGCTGCCGTCAAAGAGACCGGCGTAAAAGAAAAATGGACCGGTTTCATTTTACAGGCCGCAGGCGTTGCACGCGAGGGCTGCTTGATTTATAAAGACGGTAAGCAAATAGGCAAACTAACAAGTGCCACTTTCTCGCCGTTATTTAAAGGTATTTGCGCCGGTTATGCTCCTGCCGATTTAGAAGAAGGTGAAGTAGTTGAAATTGAAGTACGCGGGCGCAAAATACCCGCCAAGAAAGTAAAAATGCCGTTTTATCAAAACAGAGTTTAATTAGTGAGGTAAAAAAATGTATAACCAAGAAAATTGTAAATTCGCATCCACCCATGAGTGGGCTTATATTGAAAACGGGGTTGCTACCGTCGGTATCAGCGATCACGCACAACACGAAATCAGCGATATTGTTTTTGTGGAACTCCCCAAAGTCGGTACCAAAGTGGAACAAGGCAAAAGTTGTTGCGTAATTGAATCAGTAAAATCAGCATCAGATATTTATGCCCCTGTCAGCGGTGAAATTATTGAAGTAAACCAAGCAGCGGCAGATAACCCGTCAATCGTAAACCAAGCGCCGCACGGTGATGGCTGGCTCTTTAAAATTAAAATGTCTGATGAAGGCGAAGTCTCAAAATTGCTTACTTTTGACGCTTACAAAGCCACTTTATAATTTATGTTTACATCAAATACTAAAGACGATTTAACCCAAATGTTTGCGGAAATCGGCGTAAAGGATTTTAATGAACTTTTGCCGGTTCCGCAAAATTTGCTTAAAGATGAAGTCGCTTTTCCCGCCGCTTTAAATGAGCGGGAACTAACGGCAAAAGTTAAAAAAATAGCGGCAAAAAATAAACCGCTTGTTAATTTCGCCGGAGGCGGTATACAGGAACATTTCGTTCCTGCCGCAGTTAATGCTTTAAGCACAAGGGGGGAGTTTTTGACCGCTTATACCCCTTATCAGGCGGAGGCATCACAAGGTACTTTGCAGGCAATTTATGAATATCAAAGTTGTATATGTGCCTTGTTTGATATGGATATTTCAAATGCTTCCCATTACGATGGTGCAACTGCTTTGGCAGAGGCCTGTTTAGCAGCCGCAAATATCAAAAATAACAAAACGATTTTATATACAAAAGGTTTGCAACCGAACTATGCGGAAGTTTTGAAAACTTATTTCAAAAACGCCGCAGTAAAACTAAAAGAAGTGCCTTTAAATGCCGATGGCACCACCGATATAAAACAACTTGAAACTTCGCTCAAAGAAGGTGCGGCCGCATTTATTTTGCAGACACCGAATTTCTTCGGTTGTCTTGAAAATGCGGAAGAAATTTCGTCCTTAGTACACGCAAATAATGCCTTGCTTATCGCAAATGTAAACCCCACAAGTTTAGGTATTTTGCAAACACCGGGTTCTTATAATGCTGATTTTGCCGTCGCAGAAGGCCAAGGGCTTGGAAATGCTTTAAATTTTGGCGGGCCGACACTCGGTATCTTTACCTGTAAAAAACAATATGTCAGAAATATGTCCGGCCGTTTATGCGGTATGGCAAAAGATAAAGACGGCAAACGTGCTTTCGTTTTGACTTTACAGGCACGCGAGCAACATATCAGGCGTGAACGCGCATCTTCCAATATATGCTCAAACCAAGCGCTTTGTGCTTTAAATGCAACAATTTATCTCACACTTTTGGGCCCTGAAGGTTTAAAAGAAGTTGCTCTAAAGAATTTGGAAAACGCACATTATTTACAAACGGAACTTTGTAAAAATGAAGGCTTTACTTTAAAATATAAAGCACCTTTTTACAATGAGTTTGTTGTGACGACAAAAGCACCTGCCGCCAAATTAATTAAAGCGGCGGCCAAAAAGGGCTTTTTGGCAGGTATTGCAATTGGTAAAAATGAACTTTTATTATGTGCAACGGAAGTCAATACCAAAGAGCAAATTGACACGCTTGTAAATATTTTAAAGGAGGTAAAATAATGACTAACGCATATCCGCACAATGTGCTTTCAATAGAAAAATCCGTCAAAGGCAGGCGCGGCGTAAAAGTTTGCGACAGCGCTTGTAAAGCGGAAGATATTTTACCTTCAAAATATCTGCGCAAAACTGCGCCGAATTTGCCCGAACTTAGCGAATTTGATACAGTAAGGCATTTTACCAATTTATCGCGCCTTAACTTTTGCCTTGATACACATTTTTACCCGCTTGGTTCTTGCACAATGAAATATAACCCCAAAAGTTATGATGTCTTATGTGCTTTAGATAATTTTTCAAGTTTACACCCCGCTTTGCCGCAAGCCAATGCGCAAGGCACTTTGCAAATTATTTATGAACTTGATAATATGCTTGCCAAAATTACCGGCTTAAGCGCATTTACTTTGCAACCTTCCGCCGGTGCGCATGGGGAGTTTTGCGGTGCTTTAATAGCGCGTGCTTATCACGCAAACCGTAAAGATAAGGCGAGAACACAAATTATAGTGCCCGATACCGCACACGGTACAAACCCGGCAACTGCCGCTATGGCAGGCTGCGAAGTGGTAAATATCAAATCGGCCGCAAACGGAAAAGTAGATTTAATTGAACTTCAAAAAGCCTTAAGCGAAAAGACCGCATTAGTTATGCTTACCATACCAAACACCGTCGGTCTATTTGAAGAAGATATTTTACAAATTGCCGATATGGTCCACAAAGCAGGCGCTTTGCTTTATATGGACGGCGCAAATATGAACGCTTTAATCGGCCTTGTTAAACCGGCAAATATGGGCGTTGATATAATGCACATCAATTTGCATAAAACTTTGGCCACCCCGCACGGCGGCGGCGGGCCGGGGGCAGGTGCTGTCGGCGTAAGGCAAGGGTTAGAGTGCTTTTTGCCAAGCCCGCGCGTAATTTGCAAAAACGGTAAATATTCTTTTGACAAAAAAAATAAATTAAGCATCGGCAAAATGAAAAGTTTTTATGGCAATATTGCCATTTTAATACGTGCCTATTGTTATTTAAGGCAACTTGACGGTAAGACCTTAAAAGATATCGCCAAAAATGCAATTATAAATGCAAATTATGTAAGGGTTAAACTTAAAAATTATTTTCCGGCATATTTTGATACAAAGTGTATGCACGAGTGTGTTTTGACTATTGACAAAACAAAAATGCCGACAGTTAAAACCCTTGATATTGCCAAGAATTTGCTTGATAAAGGTTTCCATGCACCGACAATTTATTTCCCGCTCATTGTGCCCGAAGCATTGATGATAGAACCTACGGAAACGGAAAATAAACAAGTGCTTGATACCTTCATACAGGCCTTAAAAGAAATTTACGAAGTGGCTTTACGTACGCCGGACTTATTGCACGAAGCGCCCAAAAATTGCCCCGTAAAGAGAATTGACGAAGTAAGTGCGGCAAGGGAGCCTAATTTAAGATGGTAAAAGTAAAACTGATAAATTCACCTGCGCTAAATGTTTATGAACAAATGGCCGCAGATGAATTATCGGTTTCCGCTTTTGCACCGTGTATAAGGTTTTTTAATTGGGACGCGCGCCCGCAAGCGACTTTCGGTTATGTTCAAAAAATTGAACAGGCAAAAGCGGAATTAAAAAGTTTAAATATCAGCCGTTATACCCGCCGTATGACGGGCGGCGGCTTGGTATTACATAAAAACGATTTAACTTTTGCTCTGGTTTTTGATTTAAAGGAAAGAATTCAGCCAAATATAATTTATACTGCTTTGCATACTGCTATTCAAACTGAACTTTCAAAAGCGGGTTTTTTGGCAAGTGTCTACACCGGTAAAAGCGATTATAACCCGCAAACTGCCGGCGGGCAAGTGCAAAATTGCTTTACAAACCCTGTAGCAGATGATTTGATGCAAGACGGTAAAAAAGTGCTTGGCGGTGCTTTGAGGCGCTTTGATAAAAGGGTTTTATATCAAGGCTCTTTACAAATTAAAGATGCAGAAAGCCAAAAAGCAAAAAATGCTTTGCTTAAAGGGTTTTTAAAATACCTAGAGATAAAAGAATTTGAAGAAATTGTTTTAGACGGGGAATTTATAAAAAAAGCAAAGGCCTTGGCTAAAACAAAATATGAAAGTGAAAATTGGTTAGGTAAATTTTAAATGAAAAAGTTTATAAAGTTTTTAATAGGTATTTTTTTGCTGCCGTTTGTATTTATCTTTATTTATAATTTTATACCGGTAGTGCTTGAGTTAATTAAAAATATCCGTTTCACTTTCTCTTTTATAATCGGTTTTATTTTATATTGTATTTTACATAAATACGTATATAATTTTTCGCGTGTTTACGTGTTTGCGCATGAATTAAGCCACGCGATAGCGGCTTGGTGTTGCGGGTTTAAAGTGTCTAGTATACAAGTAAAAGAAGAAAGCGGGCAAACGAAAGTCAGCGACGTTAACACCTTCGTCTTGCTTGCCCCGTATTGCTTTCCTTTATACGTGGTAGTTTGTATTATCGGTTTTTACATCGCAAGTTTATTTTGGAAAGATATTTTTATGTATAACAGTTTGTTTTTGGGTTTACTTGGGTTTTTTATGGCTCTGCATCTTATTCACACGTATAAAGCTATTACGGAAACAGAACAAAGTGATATTAAACTTGCGGGCGGAGGGGTATTTTCTTTCGCTTTAATTGCGGTGGTAAATTTAATTATACTTATTTTACTCATACATTTCCTTTTCCCTGTATTAATAGCCCCTATATCTTTGATTAAACAAGTTTTTATGCAAACTATAGATTTTTGGAAAATGATTTTTGAATATATACAAAAAGGGATAGCCAAGGTTGGTAATTTATGACGGCTAAAAAAGTGGGAACAAAGATTTTTAAGGTTTTAAAGTTCAGTACTAAGAACTTGATAAGGCCTGTTTTTATTTTAGTTTCCTTACTGTTTTTAATAGGTTTTATAGGGTGGGTTCTTGTTATACACTATATAAATGCAAATAATGTAGGGGAACAAATTGCCAGGCAACTTGAACAGCATTTGGGGCGTAGTGTTTCTATAGCAAGAATCAAATTTAATATGCCTACAACTTTTATTTTGGAAGATTTAAAGATAATTGACAGTGTTGCACCTGACTATAAAGAATTTATCTCTATCAAATCTGTTAAATTAGATTTTGAGATAGCACCGTTGCTTGAAAATAAAATTTTAATCAAGGAAGCCATTTTTGAAAACCCGGTTATTAATATAGTAAAAACCCCTAAAGGTAATTTTAATTTGCCTGAAATTAAGACACATAAACGCCATGGGAACAGAGGTACGGAATTTGATTTTACTACAAAATCAGGGGTATCTTGGCAAGTTTTGATTCAAGATTGGGTGCTTAAAAACGGGACTTTTGCTTTTAGAAATTTGTTGTCAAATCAAAGCCATTCTTTAAACGGATTAAATTTGCGTTTTTATAATTTGGAATTTGATGAAGATACTTTGTTTGACCTCAATTTTATTTTTAGAAATAAAATTAAAGATAAAGTAGTTGAAATTGAAACAATAGCAAAAGGTGAAATAAATTTTGCTGATTTTAAATTAGAACAAATGTCTTTAAAAAAAGCAGATTTTGATTTATATGCTTTAAAAACACCTGTGAAAATATATTTGGATGTAAATAATTTTATAGAACCTAAAGTTGATTTAACAATGGTATTACCACAGGTATCTGAAAAGGACTTTACTTTTCTGTTCAATACCAAAGATAAATATTCTATACCTTATACAACCCTGACTTTACAAGGTGAAGCAAAAGAAAATTTCAGTAAAATCAATATTGCCAATTTAAATGTAAAAAACCAAGATATAAAATTTACTGCCGGTGGTAATATCTCAATAGATTCTGACAATATAAAAGGATCCGGGGTTGTGCAAAATGCAAAAATAGATTCTTCAAAAATAGCGTTATATTTTAAGCCGTTAAAGCCTTTCGATTTAGTCGGGACATTGGAAGGAAAATGGGAGTTTAATTTTACGGAATCTGCTTTAAAAACAAACAAATTAACTTTAAAAAGTAATTCATTAAGTTCTAAAATATTTAATTTTATCGTAGAAAAAGCGAATGTAGTTTTTGATGCAACTGAAAATTTTAATAAAATGAGTGCTATTTTTCAGGATGGTATTTTTAAAGTGGGTCGCCAAAAAATTACTTCAATTAAAGGGTATACTTCTTTGGATTATAAAAAACAAGATTTTTATGCTATAGCCGAAAGTGCTTTATTAAACGGTAATCCCACTAAGATGAGCGTGGATATTAAAAATGTTCGTAAAGAATCAAAACGTAATGTTAAAATGTTGTTATCCACTAAAGAATTAAACCCATTACAAGTTTTTGATATAGTAGAAGATTTCGCTATTGCTCTTTCGGACCATAAAAATAACCAAGAAGTAGCAAAAGATACTTCAGATCTCGCTTGGCTACGTAATTTCAGAAGTGATATACCAAAATTTATGATAAATTTTAACGGCAGTGTATATGCCGAAAAATTTATAAGCCCTGTTCTTTCCGGAAAAGATTTTTACGCTACTTTTACTCTAAATAATCTTTTACCTCAAATGAATAAACTAAACGGTAAAATGGATGCTAAACTCTCAGAAGGCGTAATTTATAAACTTCAGGAAGCGGCAGATAATCAAAAAGTACTTGGTATAGCATATCAGCCGTTTGTAATTATGAGCCGTATGGAAAGGGCAGGGTCTTTCAAAATGGGGCAAATTTTAAAAGATACGCCGTTTGACATAATGAGTGCTTCTGTCAGTTTTAAAAATGGTAATATGGCAGTAAATAATTATTATGTAGACGGTTCTGTTATTGCTGCATCAATCTTAGGTAATGTTGATTGGGTTAAGGAAAATTTTGATTTAAATATTATGACAATGTTTAAAAATACTTCAAAACGCGGTGCTTTAGCGGAGAATTTGACAGATGAATCCGGAGATCCTGCTTTAGCTTTCATTACTTATGGCAGTATGTTTAAGCCTAAACTTGAAATGAAAAGTCCCAAAAAAGTCGGCAAGCAAATTCAGGAAGCACGTAAGAGAGAAAAAGAACAATTTGAAGAAATTAAAAAATTTAAGGAATAATATGCTAAAAAGACATTTAGATTTACTTAGTATTATAGAAGAAAATAAGGCCCTTTTGACAGGGCATTTCATCTTGCCTAACGGCAAACATTCGCAAAGTTATATTGATACGGATATCCTTTTGCAATACCCAAGTTTGGCAGCAAAACTTGGCACTGCGGTGGCGAATTTATTTACCAAAAAAGCAGATATTGTTTTCGCATCTTCACAAGAAAGTTTGCTTTTGGCCGCGCAAGTAGCAGTCGCAATCGGCGCACGTGTTATGGGCGCAAAATTTAAAGACGGCAAAATAGAATTAAAAGAAACACTTAAAATTAAAGAAGGCGAAAAAGTTTTAATTGTAGATAATGTCTTTATGACGGGGAGAAAAATAAACCAAACCCTTCAACTTTTGCAACACTACCACGCTTCTATCATAGGAATTGCCGGGCTTGTAGACCGTTCTAATGGCCTTGATCTGGTTTTTGAAAATATACCTTTGCGCGCTCTTTTAACTTATCCGCTTGATTTATATGAGCCTGAAAATTGCCCTATGTGCAAACAAAAAATGCCGTTTACTAATAAGGAGAAATAAATGATTACTTTAAAACTTAAACAAAAAGAAGAAAACCGCATAAAAAACGGTCATTATTGGATTTTCTCAAATGAACTTGAAAAGGTTGATACATCTATAAAAGCAGGAACTATTGTCCGTTTTGAATCCGCCCGCGGCGAAGTTTTGGGAACGGGGTTTTTTAATCCGCACAGTTTAATTTCCGGCCGCCTTATTGTAAAAGGTGACGAAGAATTAAGCAAACATTTTGTATTTGAGTTTTTAGATAATGCTTACTCTTACCGTAAAGAACTCGGCCTTCGCAAATACGGGCGTATGTGTTATGGCGAATCAGACGGGCTACCTGGTCTTATTATTGACCGCTACGGCGATTATCTTGCCATTGATATACACTCCGCCGGAATGGAACTTTTAAAAGAAGAAATTTTAGAAGCGTGTAAAAAACTTTTTAAACCAAAAGGTATTTTGTTTAAAAATGAAAGCACTTTTAGGGTTCTTGAGGGTTTGACTCAAGCACCGGAAAGTATCGGCGAAATTCCGGAAGAAATTGAAATTGAGGAAAATAAAGTTAAATATTTAGTTTCCTTAAAAGCGGGGCAAAAAACCGGTTTTTACTTCGACCAACGCGATAACCGCGCGCTTTTAAAACCATATTTTAAAGATAGAATTGTTTTGGACCTATATTCTTATAGCGGTTCTTTCGGTATCAATGCAGCATTAAACGGCGCGCAAGCCGTTTGGGGTTGCGATAGTTCCGCCGCAGCCGTTGAACTTGCCAATAAAAATGTGGCTCTAAACGGTGTTCAGGATATTTGTGAGTATAGGCGTGACGATGCCGAACGTTTGCTTTCTGCCTTCCGCGCGAATCAATTGCCGACAAAACCGAATATGATTTTGCTTGATCCGCCTGCCTTTGTAAAGAATAGGAAAGCATTACCTCAAGCAATAAAATTATATACCAAACTTAATCGTATGGCTTTTGAGGGCCTTGAGCAAGGCGGCTTGCTTGCAAGTTCTACTTGTTCGCACCATATTTCAAGGGAAATTTTTGTAAGTATTCTAAAAGATGCCGCCGCGGCAGCAGGCAAAAAAGTTATTTTAAAAGAACTTCGCACGCAGGCAAAAGACCATCCTGTTTTGCTCGGTTTCCCGGAGAGTTGTTATTTACATTTTGCTTTACTTGAAGTAATTTAATTAACCTTGTATAAGTATTTTGATGCTGATAATCAGTAAAACAAGGCCGCCTAGAAACTCCGCTTTTTTCCCAAGTTTCACACCAAGCATAGTGCCAACCAAAACACCCGCCGACGTCGCCGCGGCTATGCATACGCATAAAGTGGCTAAAACAAGCAAAATATTTACTTTGTAAAGCGCCAAACTTATGCCGATAGCAAGTACGTCAATATTAGTGGCAAGTGCCATAATCATAATTGTTTTAAAAGATGTTAAAGGGCAAGGGCAGTTGTGTTCACCGTTTTTAAAAGTGTTAGTAATCATTTTCGTACCGATATAGGCCAATATAATAAATGCAGCCCAATGGTCGTATGTACCGATAATTTTACCAAGTTCCTTACCGCCGTAAAAACCGAAAATCAAACAAATTGCGCCCACCCCGACAAAAGTACAGCATACTTTTAAAATGTGGGTAAAAGGCAAGTCCTTGCTGTCGCATCCGGCAGAGGCGGACACGGCAAAATTATCTAAAGACAAACTTAAACAAATAAGTAAAATTTCCCAAAAAGGCATATAAATATTTTATAATAAAAATGCCCCCTTTGAAATTTTTAGTGGGGGGCAAAATTTGGTGGACCTGGTCGGGATCGAACCGGCGACCTCCTGCATGCCATGCAGGCGCTCTCCCAGCTGAGCTACAGGCCCGATATATTTATTATAGCAAATATTGTGCCTTAATTGTTAAAATAATGTTTATTTCATATACCCCTTGACAAATTTAGAAAAACCTTTATACTATGGGTACGGGTAGCAAATAAGGGGCTTAGATTTTTATAAGCGTTTCCAACTCTAAAAAAGAGTGCTACCCAAAGATTTGAAGTAGGGCTTTCTTACCGGGCGGTTGTTGTGATTTTGGATGATCGTTCGGATCTGGCGGAAAATCCCGTAAGGGTGCCGGTTTAAGGAGGCTCGTAAGTGAGGGCGGCGGTGTAGGTTGCTGTTGCTCTTGCGGTCTAAGTGTAGGTGCTTCAGTTGTAGTGTGGCGCTTATGCTAAGAGGAGGCGGCGGTGCGGTGCGTTTCCCCCCGTTAGCCGAGGGTGCGGTAGAATATACCGCAGAAGTAAAGCAGTGAAGGAGACGTGTATGGAGGATAACTCCAGTTGTTGTTAGGGCAGGTTTGGTGGATAACTGAACCTGCTCTTTTTTATGCAAAAAAAGTATAATGTTTATATGGGGAATCCGTTATATACTAACCATAGAGAATATATAAAGAATAAATTTAAAAAAGAAGCTCTTGAACAATTTTCAGATAAAGAAATTTTGGAACTGCTTTTGACTTTTTCTATCCCCCAAAAAGATATTAAAGATGTGGCTTTAGGTTTAATTAAGCATTTTGGTTCTTTACCTAAAATTTTTGATGCTAATGATTTTGAATTCAAAGATAAAGGCCTTGATCAGCAAAGTATTTTGTTTATAAAATTTATCAGGGGAATTATAACGCGATATTGCCTTGATAAAATTAAACATAAACGCACTATTTCCAATAAAGAAGAATTGTACGATTACTGCATAACCAATTTAAGGAATAAAAAACAAGAATATTTTGAAGTCCTGTTTTTAACTGACAAATTTAAATTAATTGCTACTGAAATTATTGCGGAGGGGAATATAGACAGTGCATCAATATCTCCGCGTAAATTGCTTAATTCTATCTTAGCATATGACGCAAAGCGTATAATATGCGTACATAATCACCCGTCAGGTGACCCAAGCCCATCAAAAGAAGATATAAATATGACTGAGCAACTTGAAATTGCCCTGCAAAATATTTCCGTAAAACTGATAGATCATCTAATAATAGGTTCAGGCAAGATATACAGTTTGTGTAATAAAAAATATTTGGAGAAATCAAAAATATTATTATGAAAAACACTTTGCTTAAAGAAGTTTTAAAACATCAGGTTTACCCTGCTTTAGGGTGTACGGAACCGGTATCGGTTGCGCTTGCAGCCGCTTGGGCTTCAAGCACTTTAAAGAACGAAAAAGTAAAAAAAGCGCAGTTGTTTTTAGACGGCGCAACTTTTAAAAACGGGCTTGGCGTAAAAGTACCTAATACCGGGGGGCTGCGCGGAAATTTAGTTGCCGCCGCTTTGGGTTTAGTTCTTAAAAACCCTCAAAAAAAGATGGAACTTTTAAAGTCAGTCACATCTGAGATTCTAGCAAAAGCCCTTAAAATGATTGAAGAAAAACGTGTCGTTTTAAACACAATTTCTAAAAAAGGTTTTTATATTTGTGTTAAAGTCTGTGGGGAAAACGGCAGTAAAGTTAAATGTATAATTTCAGGCGGGCATCAGGAAATTTGTTATCTGTCACTAAACGGGAAAGTTTTGAAAGAAAAGAAAATAAAAGAGCAAAAAAATTCTTATTTAAATGATTTTAAAAAAGCCACTCTTGCAGACCTTGTTAAAGAAGCCGAAAATGCTGATAAAACAGATCTTGCTTATATCAAAAAAGGTGTTTTAATGAACTTGGCTGCATCCGACGGCGGCAAAGGGCTTGAAAAGGTCGGTTTTTATTTAAAAAATTTAGTTAAGCAAAAGATACTCAGTAAGAATTTAGTTATCGATACAAAAATTTTATGCGCTCAAGCGGCCGACGGCCGTATGGACGGGTTTTGCTTCCCTGTTATGAGTTCCGGCGGTTCCGGTAATCAGGGTATTGTTGCGATTTTAGTGCCTTATTATGTCGGTAAACAATTAAAAATTAAAGAAGAAAAGATTTTAAAAAGTATTGCCCTTTCGCATTTACTTAACGGTTATGTTAAGACTTTTACCGGCGAACTTGCCCCGATTTGCGGTTGTGCAATAGCGGCGGGTGTCGGTGCTGCGGCCGCCTTGGTGTACCAACAAAACGGTTCTGATATTAAAGGCATTACGCTTGCAATAAACAATGTCATCAGTGATATAGGCGGTATGCTTTGCGACGGAGCAAAAAGCGGTTGTGCTTTAAAAGTGGTTAGTTCCGTAGATAGTGCACTCCGTTCTGCTTTTATGGGTATTAAGCACTACGGTATTACGGAAGCTGAGGGGTTTGTCGGCAACAGTGCGGAAAAGACAATTCAAAATTTAAGTAAAATTTCAAATATAGGTATGCTGAAAGTTGATAATACAATAGTCAGCATAATGAAGGAAAAAATAAAATAATGAAAGCAGTTTTTATATTAGTTCGCCCAAGAAACCCGTTAAATATCGGCGCATGTGCGCGGGCAATGGGCAATTTCGGTTTTAAGGAACTTAGGCTTGTTCAGCCTTATGCGCCGTCGTGGAAAGAAGCGGTCACCGCAGTTCACGCAAGCCATATTTTAAAAAAAGCAAAAGTATTTGAAACTTTGCAAGAGGCAATTTCTGATTGTTCAACAATACTTGCCACCACGTCGCTGGACAGGCGCGTTGCTTACCGCAAAGTTATAAGTTTGCCGCAAATTTCAAAAGCGGCGGCAAAGTTTACGGGGAAAACGGCCTTTGTTTTCGGCTCGGAAAAAACAGGGTTGAGTTCTGAAGATATTGCACTTTCAAATTACATTTTACATATACCGACAAACCCCAAAATACCGTCGTTAAATTTAGCGCAAGCACTTATGCTTTGCTGTTATGAAATTGCTAAAAGCGATTTCCCAAGCCCCGCAATAAAGAGCGAAAAAATTGCCAAGCAAAGCGATTATTTTATTTTCGAAAAAGAGTTCCAAAATTTCTTAAAAAAGGTGCCGCGCCCGCCTGTATTAAATGATAAAAACTGCATGGAATATTTTAACGAGATTAAAGCCAAAAGTGCTTTAACCACGCGTGAAGTTTACTTCTTAAAAAGTTTACTTGTCCGCACTTTGAAATTGATAAAATGATTGTTAGGGTTCACAACCTTTGAGACTTTTGATAAGGAAACTTTATTTTACAACCCCACATCCAACTTCTCCACCTTAGGAAGGGGAGAGGAGTAATAGGAATATTCTTTATTTTCCCCGCCCCTTTGCAAGCAGAGGGTAATTCTACCAATAGGCGGATGGGTAGGAGAGTTGTAAAACTAAAATTTCCTAAAAATACTTGCCGGAAGGGTATACGCATATCTTTAGTTTCACGACGATCCTCTTGACATCTATTTTTTTTTTTTTTCTATAATTTCTTTATACAGTAAATAAAAGTATTGTATAAAGGAGATTATATGAGAAATAAATTAGGTTTTACTTTAATTGAAATGTTAGTAGTTGTGTTAATTATCGGTATTTTGGCAGGTATAGCATTGCCTCAATATCAAATGGCGGTGACGAAAGCAAAAGTAGCAAGTATACTGCCACTTATTCGCCGCTGGAAAGACGCTATGGCAGAATATAAATTACAACATGGTAGTTATATGACAGAAGATGATGAACATCCGGATGCCGATACTTTAGGTGTTAATTGGCCAAGTGATTGGCAATGTGATGGACGAATGATAGAATGTGAAAATGATTATTGGTATTGTTTTGCTAATGAAGAAGGCACAGGTTATGTTTATTGTTATCATAGCATAGATAATAATAATTATTTTAAGATAACAATGTATCAACCTGATGATCCTAATTATGAAGAAGTTCGTGGTATGATGACTTGCGAGACAGTTGGGACGGAAGGAGAAAAAGTTTGCAAAGCACTTGGCGGGAAATTATTGGAAGGTGTTAGCGCATACTATTCTACCGTTTACAAATTAAATTAAAATAACCCGCGTGATTTTTATGTTTTTCACGCGGGTAATATGTTTATTTTCTTAACTCTTTTAGCCAGGCATTGATTTCTTTTTCAAGTTTTTGGCGGTTTGATTTTTCTTGTTTTTTGCGTTGTTCTTCTTCGTCGTTTTCTTCAGTTTTTGCGGGTGCGGCCAAACTGCGCGGGTCGGCAGGGATTGCAACTAAACTAATTTCATAAATTTCCGCTAAAGTCAGTAAACTTGGGTTGCTCGGCACTTCATAGTGGAAGCGGCCGGCAATACTTATACCTTTTGCGTGGCCTTCTTTATATAATTGGCGCGCGTGGGCGATAGTCGGGTGGTTTGAGGCGGAAAATAAGGCCTTAAAATATAAGCCCTTTTCGTCTTCATAAATTTCCGTAACGGAGCCTGCTAAATGGTCAAGCTGGTTTACGTGGTCAATTAACAAGACGGGATTTTTCTTAAACTCGCTTAACTCATAAACAAAGTTGCGTTTTGTTTTTAAGACGGTGGGAATATCGCCGTAGCGGTCCGCTAAATTTTTGGTGTTAGCATAGCCTTCAATGTAAACGAGGCCGTTTTCCTGTTTAACGCTTGCATTTTGTAAGGGTAAAATTTTTAAAGCCGGTGCTTTTAAAGTTCCGCAAATTTTATGTTTCATTTTCTGCTCCTTTGATTCTTTTTTGTACTGAAAGGCAAACCAAGTGCCTGCGCGATTTCCGAAGGTGAATAACCCATTTCATAATAAATTTTTGCTGTTTGGGCGCGTTCCAATTCCTCTTCTTTTAGGCACGCCACTTGGGAAATATCTTTATCAAAATACATTGTTTGTGTTTTATCAAAATGCGGCAGTAAAAATTCGGTAAATGTTTCAAGCATTAAACTTTGTTTCGGCAAAATACAAAGTTGCCAGAAAATGCGTTGCTGCTCTTTGGTATTAAACTGTTGTGCTTGTTCAAAAAGACCGACAAGTGCCGGCGGTACATGGAAAATGGAAAGTATAGTTTCGCGGCTCATTTTCATCGCTTCAATAAAGTCCATATCCTTTTGGCTTAAAGTGATATTTTGCCATTTTAAGCCGCCTTCAAGCAGAGCAACTTTATGGGCTTTTCTTGCACCTTGATATTTTTCGTTCCAACTGTTGATTATGCGTGAACGGGTGGCAGGGTCAAGTTTTCCGTCGGTGTATAGTAAACCCGATAAGGCACCTGCGTGTTCAAAAAATGCGCGGTTATAACTTTCTGCTTTTTCAAGCGTATCTATGCTTGCGCGCGCGGCGGCAATAGGGGAAAGACCATAAAAAAAGTCAAACGGGTTAAAATATTTAAAGTGAATAACATCACTTGCCCTGTAATATGCCGTTTGAGAACCGGCGCGGTATTTATAGCCTTCCACCGGTTCTGAAGATTTTTTACCGGGTATAATTTCCACAAGTTGCGAAAGAAGGGGGAACATTTCGGTGGGAGTACCATCGGGCAATTGAGAATCTTTTAAGATATAAGCGTTGCCTGTCAGTTCCAAACTTGCGATTATCCATTGGCGCAAAGTGCGGCCGCTCATAAACTTATTCGGGCGGTACATTAAGTCTAGCGCGGGGTGGCTTTGGATGATTTCGCCTTGTTTATTTTTGAGTACGAAATCTGCGGCAGATGTAGTTTCCGCGATAGCATTTACGCAGGCATACACCCACGCTTTGGAACCATAACTGTCAATGTACGGGCTATAATTATGGCTTGACGGGTTCGGTAAATTTTGCCCTTGCATAATGCTCGGGGCAAATTGCATTACTGCGGGGGCGGTTTTCCGTTCCCTGATATTTTTAATTATTTTTTGTATTATGTTCATTTGCTTTTTGGCTTTTTTACGGCGGGCAGTTTGGCATTGTGGGGAAAAATAAAAATGCCGGCCTTAATTTAGGCGGCACTCCCAAAAAGATACTAGCAAATTTTTAAATAAGATGCAAAAAATTATTTCCCTTGTCCATAACCTTCGTAGTAATAGGATTGTTCTATGCCTTTGAATATTATTTCCCGGTTTTCGGTTTTATCGGTTAAATTCGGTTCTAAAAGCGCACGAAGTTCCAAATCATTTACGGGGCTTCGCTCCATCGCTTGTAAATAAATATCTTTATCTACATTTTGCCAATTTATCACTTTCCCTAAATTCTTTTTAAGAATAAGGTCAAGCCAAATGCGGGTGGCGCGGCCGTTGCCTTCCATGAACGGATGGGCAATATTCATTTCCACATATTTTGCGATAATTTGCGTAAAATTATTTTCCGGCATACCGTCTATGGCCTTAAGAACATCTTGTAAATAAAGAGAGTTTGCAAAACGAAATCCGCTTTTTGAAATATTTTTTTCGCGTATTTTACCGGCATAAGGGTATAAATTTCGGAATAAATAAAAATGTATCTGTTGCAGGCCTTTCGTAGTGCCTACTTCAATATTTTTTATGTCGCCCGATTCATATAAACGATGGGCATTGGCTAAACTTACCGCATCTATTTTATTTTGTTCCATACACCTTAATTATAGCATAAATTATCTTATGAGTTTTAAGAGTGCCATCATACCCTAAAAAACGTTTGAAATGAAAATTAAAATTTGTTAACATTTATTAGAAGTTTAGTATGGAGAATTTTCTCCATTAAAATTTAATCTGTTTTTGGAGCCGTTGAAGAAACGGATGTGCTTTGGGAAACCAAAGTCCTTCTCAAGTCCGGAAACAGCCGATAGAAGATACACAAAAGCAAAAGCTGACGTGTATTATATGTTTCCCGTCTTTTTGACGGGTAAACACGGCTGTTATTATGTGACACTTGAGAAGGCGCATAACTGACAGCCGTTTTTTATACTCCCGAAACAGATTGTAAAAGGAGTATAAAAATGAACAAACAAAACAAAAATAAAAGTTGTAAATTGGGTTTTACCCTAATTGAGATGTTAGTAGTAGTGCTTATTATCGGCATTTTGGCAGGCATTGCTTTACCGCAATATCAAAATGCAGTAATAAAAGCGAACTTCGCTGAGGTATATATTAAACTAAAAAATGCAGCCCAAATTGAAGAAATGTGCAGATTAGAATATTCTGCAGAAGTATGTTACAGCTGGTACCATGTTCCAGATACAGTTTGGATGGAATTAAGTCGAGAAGTACAAGAATTAAGTGATTCAAATTTTTATTATAATATGATGGCTGTATCTGGTAATCCTAATCTTTTAGCAGTTGCACAATATGACAAAGAAGATGTTTGTGTTTGCATTACAAAGGACTACAAATTTGTTTTAACACAAAATGATGGCGGATGTCGTGATAATAGTACCACGAAAGACTATTCAAAAATATTAGGTATACCTGATGTTTCCGGAGATGATGAGTACGATTGTTATTGTTGTTAAATCGTAGTATACACATAATCTTTCCTGTGATAATGCGTTTAATAAAAACTCCACCTTGACGCATTAAATATAAAATGCTTTAATTAAATATATATGCAGTAAAAGGAGAAAGAGTATGAAACTTAAAATTACAGCAAAAAATATAAAATTAACAGAAGCAATCAAAACATACAGTCAAAACAAAGTAAACAAACTTTCTAAATTCATAGATGAAGGGGCTTGGGTAGAACTCGTTATCAGCGTAGATAAGAAAATCAACCAAAAAGCAGAAATGACTTTGCACGCCGCTAAAAAGAAATTTACCGCCAAAGCCATTGAAGAAAACCTTTACAAAGCCATTGACGGTGCACTCTTAAAAGTTGAAGCACAAATCAAAAAAGCAAAAGGTAAAGTGCAGGCAAAACGCACAGTTAAAAATGCACCTCAGGAAGATTTATCTTCTTATTACGGTGCTATGCTTAACCCGCAAAATGAAGTTAGATTCTCCGTCATAAAACAAGTTGAAGTCAGCCCCATGAGCGCAGAAGATGCAGCCCTTGAAATGGAAAAACTTGGCTACACTTTCTGGATGTTCTTGGATGAAGATTCCAAACAAATTAACTTAATATTTAAGCGTTTAGACGGTTCTTACGGTTTAATTCAACCGACAAAAGCCAAACAAATAACAAATAAATAAACGGTAAGGTGATTTTATGGCCGAGTTTGAACGTTCTGTCACAGTCGCAAAGATGGTGGAAGATCAAGGCAAAGATTTGTGTCTTGAAGTTCTTCTCGGCCAAAAATATACTAAACGCGAAATTTTTAAAGCAAGCGTAAACCGCCCCGGCCTTGCTATGGACGGGCACCTTGAAAATTTTAGGGGTGAACTCGTACAAATAATCGGGCGCGGTGAATATGCTTTTTGCGCAAAACTTCCTTATCAGCGTTTAAAAGCAAATTTCAAAAAAATGTTAAGGGCGGATAAAGTGCCTTGCGTCATCGTCACCGCCGGTATGAAAGTTTTACCTGCCATTAAACAGGCCTGTTTAGAAGAAAAAGTGCCGCTTTTAACTACAAGTATGGACACTTCTTCTTTCATTTCCGAACTTATTGCTTATCTGGATGATAATACTTCACCGCGCACGCACGTGCACGGTGTTTTGGTAAAAGTATCTGGCCTTGGTGTTTTAATCCGCGGGGACGCAGGTATCGGTAAAAGCGAGTGCGCCCTTGAACTTATAAAGCGCGGGCATATTTTGGTGGCAGATGACGTCGTGGAAATCCAAAAAATGCGCGGTGGCCATTTGGTGGGTTCTTGCCCGCCGATGCTCCAGCATTATATGGAAGTGCGCGGGCTTGGTATACTTGATATTGAACTTTTGTTCGGAATAGGTTCTTCAATAGAATCAGCCCCGATAGAAATGGAGGTTAATTTAATTGCCCCAACAGGATCTATTGACCGCCTTGGTATTGAGCAGGAAAAAGATAATATTTTAGGTGTGGAAATAAATGCTTTGACTATTCCGGTCACCCCGGGCAGGAACTTGGCCGTCTTAATTGAAGTTGCTGCCTTGAACCAACGTCTTAAATCACAGGGAATAAGTTCGGCAAAAGAGTTCAGCAAAAGGCTTTTAAAACAAATGAAAAACGGCAAAGGTACTAAAAATGAAAAATAAAAAATTCTTTATTATTACAGGCCTTTCCGGCGCAGGTAAAACACAGGCCTTAAAGATTTTGGGTGATTTCGGCTTTTATTGTGTAGATAATTTGCCTGTCGCTTTGCTTAAAGATTTCGTTAAATACGTCAAAGAAAATCATAATTTAACAACTATTGCCCTTGGTATTGATATAAGGGAGGGCAGTAATTTGCCAAGTTTGCCGTCGGTATTAGATAAAATTAAAGCAGACGGTTTTGAAACCAAATTAATTTTTTTAGATGCTTCAACCGAAGTTCTTTTAAGGCGCTTTTCGGAAACTAAACACCGCCATCCTCTTGAAGATGAATTAAGTGCTGCCATTAAAGAAGAAAAAGCCTTTTTAAAACCTTTAAAAATTGCCGCAGATGAAGTTATAAATACATCTTCCACAACTTTGGGTGACTTAAAAGATGAAATGAGCAAAATCTTGCAAGTCAAAAAATCGCAAGAAATGCTGATTTCGGTTATTTCTTTCGGCTACAAAAACGGTATTCCGCTTGAGGCCGATTTGGTTATGGATGTCCGCTTTTTAAAGAACCCTTATTACGTTGCCGCTTTACGCGAAAAGAACGGCCTTGATAAAGAAGTTCAGGAATATATTTTAAAATCACCGTATACCAAAACATTTATCAAAAAGTTTACGGACATGATAATTTACCTATTACCGAAATATATAAAAGAAGGCAAATCATATTTAACGATAGCCGTTGGTTGCAGCGGCGGTAAACACAGAAGTGTTTTTATGGCGCATCATCTCGCGCTTGCTTTACAGAAAAAGGGCTTTAACTGTATTGAAACACATAGGGATATTGATATAATCAAGAAGGAAGTATGGTAAAACTTATTTTGATTACCCATGGAAACCTTGGTAAGGCATTGGTTGAAACTGCCGCAAATATTTGTTGTTGCGCGGCGGAAAGTAAAATTACGGTTTTCAGTGTGAGCGGGAAAGTAAACCTTGAAGAAATTGAAAGTAAAATAAAAGCAGATTTCAGCCCTGAAGGAACATTGATTTTTGTAGACACTTTTGGCGGAACAGCATGCAATTTGGCACTTAAAGCCGCAATAAATGAAGGAAATGCCCAAGTAATTTGCGGAGTCAATTTAAATATGCTTTTAACGGCATTAAATAATTACGGTAAATTAAATTTGAAAGACCTTGCCGCAAAAGTTTTAACGGACGGTAAAAAAGCAATTTTTGAAGCAACGGAGTTTGTAAAAAAATGATAGTTTTAACACGTGTTGATAACCGTTTGATACATGGGCAGGTTGTACAGGGATGGCTGCCAAGTTTAAATAATGTCAGTGAAGTCGTTGTAGTATCACCGCGTGCACAAAAAAATGTGTTTATGCAAAAGATGTTCAGGCTTTCTTTGCCCGGCGGTTATAAGTTGACATTTCTTGGTTCAAAAGAAGCGGCATCTTATTGTTTGCAAAGTAAAGAGAATATTTTTGTTGTTATTGAAGATATACCTTCTTTATTACAAATGATGCAGGCAGGATTTATACCTAAAGTAATAACTTTGGGCAACACCCAATTTGAGGAAGGTAAAAAACAATGTTCCCAAGGGGTGTTTTTAAGTGAAGATGAAATAAGAGAATTAAAAAATTGGGAAAAAGAAAAATCTGTTTCAATAGAAATACGTTCTTTGCCGTCTTCGCTTATCACAAAATTATAAAAGGATACTTATGGTTTTAACACTTATCGGTTTTTGCGCATTGGTTGCTTTGCTTGAGTTAGATACAACTTATGTTGGGCAATTATTGATCTCGCGCCCGTTTGTTGTCGGCGCTGTTTTAGGGGCTTTAACAGGGGATTTGTTTTTAGGTCTTCAGGTGGGTATTTTCACCGAACTTATCTATATTGATTATTTACCTATCGGCGGGGTTGTGCCGCCGAGCGGTGCTATAACTGTGGCTATTGCTATTTTGATGAATCATTTCTTTGGAATGAACATATATTTTGCATTTTTTGCAGGTATAGTTTGCGGGCAAATATTTTCTTTTGTAGAAAAGTTTTTGCGTAAAAAACGCGGGGATTTATTAGATAGTATAGAAAGCCGTTTAATTGATTGTGAGATTACCCCCGCAAATGTAATATTTAAAAGTATCATCACAGAATTTGTGTTTGTTTTCGTTTTTTTGATTTTGGCTATATGTGCTTTAGGGCCTTTATTCAACTATTTACATAATGATATATCCGAAAAGATACATATGGCTTTTAAATTCGCCTATTATATAGTGCCTTGGGTTGGCTTGTGCGGATTATTTTTATCATTCAGCACAAAACCGAAGGAGGACTAATATGGACATAAAATTAAAAACATATATCATGCGTTCATTACTTTTACAGGGGTTTTGGAATTATAAAAAGATGCAAAATGTGGGTATGTTGTTTATAATGTATCCTTATTTGTGTATGTTATATGAGGCAAAAGATAAATTTTTTAAACGTTCTGTTCTAAGGAATTTAGAGAATTTTAATACTAACCCTGTTATGGTTTCTTTTTGCCTCGGCGCTGTTATGAAGCAAGAGAAGATTCTTTCAAAAGTGACTGATAATTTATCTGTGTTCTATGCACAGGAAAGGGAATGGTTAAATATACGTGCAAGTATCGCAACAACAGTTGCTTCATTAGGGGACAGATTATTTTGGTCTACATTAAAACCGCTTTCTTTGGTCTGTGCTTTTGTAGTATTATGTCTTGGGCAAGTGCATTTTTTAAATGATAGTTCAAATGCCGGCAGTTTAGGGCTTGCCGTCCTTTTTGCTACGGTTTTAGCCTTTTTAGTTTACAATATACCGGTTTTTATAACGCGCTATAAAGGGTTTAAATTAGGGTATGACGGCACAGAAGAAAACTTTTTCGGTTTAATAAATGTAAATTGGAATAAAATTATAATTTCACTTAAAACCTTAGGGCAAATTCTTACTGTTTTTGTTTTCATTTACGGTTTATATTACTATTTTGCAGGTGCAGATATAGATGCGTATCTGATAACAAAAATAACACTCATGTTTGCTTTTGTGATGTTAAGTATTTTTATAAAGAAATGGAATATACCTAATATTTATCTTTATTTGGGTTCCGTTTTAGTATTTACGATAGTGGCTTTACTTTCTTAGGATAAATTGTGATTAAAGAAGAATTTATTATAAAAAACCGTTTAGGTATTCACGCCCGCCCTGCCGCATTGTTGGCGCAAGAATCGGGCAAATTTAAAAGTGACATACTTCTAATTAAAGAAGGCATTGAAATAAATGCCAAAAGTATTATGGGTATTATGATGCTTGCCGCAGAAAAGGGCTCAAAGTTAAAATTATCAATTACCGGTGTTGATGAAATGGCGGCATATAAAGCCTTAAAAAAGGTATTTAAAGAGATATCGGAAGAAGATAAATATTTGTAGACTATGAAACAGATTCGTAATTTTTCCATCGTCGCCCACATTGACCACGGTAAAACCACACTTTCCGATAGGATTTTAGAAGATACCGGTGCTGTTCCCAAGCGCAAAATGCAAGCACAACTTTTGGACGCTATGGATCTTGAACGCGAGCGCGGTATTACCATAAAAGCCAAAGCCGTCCGCATAAAATATAAAGATTACATTTTAAATTTAATTGACACGCCGGGCCACGTAGATTTTTCTTATGAAGTTGCTAGGTCTTTGCGCGCTTGTGAGGGCGTTTTGCTTTTGGTGGATGCATCCCAAGGCGTTGAAGCGCAAACTGTTGCGCACGCGCATTTGGCACAAAGTTTGGGGCTTAAAATTATACCTGTTATCAATAAAGTGGACCTTAACCAAAGCGACGCAGATATCACCGAAGAACAAATTTGGGAAGTTTTAAAAGAACCCGTTTTGGCGGAGCGTGTTAGCGCTAAAACAGGCCTTGGCATAGAGCATTTAATTGATAGAATTATTACCGATTTACCTGCCCCTTCCGGCGAACTTAACGCCAAAACGCGCGCTTTGATTTTTGATTCTTATTATGATGCTTTCCGCGGCGTTATTATTTATGTGCGTATGGTGGACGGCATTTTAAAAGCGGGCGACACTCTAAAACTTATGGCATCAGGGTTTACGTCTAAAATTGAAGAAGTGGGTTATATGACACCCAAACTTCAAAAAAGCGATAAATTACAAGCGGGGGAAGTGGGTTATATTATCGCAGGCATTAAAGATATTCACCAAGTGCAAGTGGGCGATACCGTCACGGTTGCATCAGCCCCTGCCGAAACTGCCCTTGCCGGTTATAGCGACGCAAAACCCGTCGTTTTTGCAAGCATTTTCCCTGTTGAAACAACCGATTATCCTTTACTTAGAACTGCGCTTGAAAAGTTAAATTTATCAGATAGTTCCTTTAGTTATCAAAGCGAAACATCTAAAGCCTTGGGCTTTGGTTTCCGTCTTGGTTTTATGGGGCTTTTGCATATTGAAATTGTCAAAGAGCGTTTGGAAAGGGAATTTAATTTATCTTTAATCGCCACAAGCCCGAACGTTATTTATCAGGTAAAATTTACGCCGCGCAAAACGCACCCGCAGGAACTCTTGGCTTTGGCAGATGCCGGCAACGGTTATAAATGGATTGATAACCCTGCCAATTTCCCGCCGTACGGCGATATTATTGATATCAAAGAGCCGACCATAAAAATCAAAATTGTCGTGCCGATTACTTATATGGACGGCGTTATGACGCTTTTAAAAGAAAAGCGCGGGCAATACATTTCTTTAGAAAATCTTTCGTCTGACAGGGTTGTCATAAACTATTATATGCCAATGGCGGAAATGGTGGTAGATTTTTATAATAAATTAAAATCGGTTTCCAAAGGTTATGCATCTTTTGATTACGAAATTGCCGATTATCAAAGTTCCGATGTTGTGCTTATGGAAATTTTGATACACGGCTCACCTGTAGACGCATTAAGTGTTATTACACATAAAGACAAAGCCGTTTCGCGCGGCAGATTACTTTGCGAGAAATTAAAAGAGTTAATCGGCCGCCAGCAATTTGAAGTTGCCCTGCAAGCGCGCGTGAACGGCAAAATTGTTGCGCGCGAAACTATACCCGCATACCGTAAAGACGTTATCGCCAAGTGCTACGGCGGCGATATTACCCGCAAACGCAAACTACTTGAAAAGCAGAAAGAAGGCAAGAAAAGGATGAAGAGTATCGGAAACGTTGATATCCCTCAAGAAGCGTTTATTGCGATGCTCAAAATTGAAGAATAAAAGAATTATAAAGTTCCTGTTTCTCTTAGTTTATCACAAAGTTGTTTTTGTATTTTACTGGGTTGATAATTGTTTTTACCGGTATAAGAACAATGAACCTTGTTTGGATTTGAAGGGAAGATATTTATATAGTATTTATAAGGTTGAGGTGTTCTAACCGCATGGGCTATTGAGCTTTCGCTGTGGCTAGAAGTTAAATATAGAAAATTACTTGTTTGCCGGCAAGCACAACCAGAATAAGAACAATCGCTGGAGCCCTCTATATCAATATCAAGGGCATTAAACTCCTTACAATTTAAATATTTGTTATGTAGTAAATAATACCTTTCTTGTGCTTGTGCTATCGCTTTAACATTTAAGACGGCTTCCGCCATTTTTGTTTTTTCAACGGCTCTTTGATATTGCGGCAGAGCAACGGCGGCTAAAATACCGATGATTAAAACTACCACCAACATTTCAATAAGGGTAAAACCTTGACAATTATTTTTTATTTTCTTCATGAATTCTCCAAAAATGCTTTATAAAACGTTTAAAAGTATTTTTACAAAAAAATTATACAAAAAAAAAAAAAAAAACGCTTGTCAAGACCTATTTTGCGCGTTTTGAAGGTAATACATGTATGTAATTAGAATTTTAAATTATATTTCGTATATTTGGCTTATTGATATTACTTTTTTATTAAGTTTATATTTTTTAATAAGTTTTTTGAGGAAAATATTTTCCCGTTCGCTTAAAGTAATTAAAATATTTTGCGGTACTTGTTTTAAATATTCCACAGCCTTTTCGTGAAAGTTCGGGCCAAAGTAATACCTGTTATTTACAAAATTTAAGGCCTTATTTTTGAAATTGGCAAAAAGTTTTTGTCTGTCATTAAGCATTTCTTGATTTAAAAATACATTTGAATAAATTATTAAACCGTCTTGCGGTAAAGTGATTGTGTGCGGTTTAATCGCTTGCGTGATAAATAAAATTTGTTTTTCGTTTATTTTTATTTTACCTTCATGCGCCGCAGTTTTGGCAAGGCGATAATTTTCAATATCGTCAAAAATATAATTTTTAAAATCCGGCAAATTTTCCAAAGAATAACGGACAATTATTTCTTTATATAAACTGCTTTCGAAATTATTTTGCTTTAATGTTTCAAGAATTTGTTTTACTTGTTTAAAATCAGAGGAAGATGTTAAAAATAAATTGGCTTTTTTTGTGAAAAAATCTCTGAAATAAATTTTAAAAAGTAAGTTTTTAAAAGTATGTTTTTGGGGTGTTTGCGGCTCAATGTCTAAAAGTTCTTTTAATCTTGTATTTATTGATTGCGGGCTAATTCCTGCCGGA
>JBGURU010000006.1:0-99876 GCA_045132175.1 Elusimicrobiaceae bacterium
TCTCTTTGACGACGAGTACCAAGAAGAACGGGAGCGTAGCGACTCTCGGTACTCTAGGAAAAGAAAAACTAAAATTTACCAAAAAGACGCCGTCGGCACAAAATGCCGGATGTCTATTTCCTATTTGCATAAAATTTAAATAAAAGGTATAATTAGTTATATGTTACCAACATACAGACCAAACAAATCAAAACGCGCTAAAACCATCGGTTTTAGGGCAAAAATGGCCACAAAAGGTGGCAGAAAAGTACTCAGCGCCAGACGTGCAAAAGGCCGCAAAGAGTTAATTCGCAAGTAATTGTGAAGAACTTCGGCTTGCCCAAAGGCGAACGCATTTATTTGAAAGAGGATTTTAAAACAATCCTCTCCACCGGTAAAAAGGTGCAAATAAAGGGTTTTACTTTTTGGTGCAGGCCTGATTTGGGGGAAGCGTCAAAACCCCAAATAGGAATTATAGTTTCAAAAAAGTTGGGTTCAGCGGTTGAGAGAAACCGCTGTAAACGGCTTTTAAGAGAAGCATTTAGGTTAAATAAACATTTGCTTAAAAATGCCGCTATTCTAATTTACCCGAAAGATAAGGCATTATTGCCATCTTTACAAGCGGCTGCAAAGGTCTTTTTAGAATTGTCTGAAAAGGCAGGTATTATAGAAGAGTGCAAGGGCCCATATATTCCTTAACCTTGCCCTTCTAAAGATTTTTTAAATGGTTAAGAATTTATTGCTAAAATTTTTGAGGTTTTGCATCAAGTATATAAGGCCCTTTTTAGGACCTTACGGAGTGTGCCGTTTTACCCCCACTTGCTCTGCTTATGCCTTACAAGCAATAGATAAACACGGTTGTCTTAAAGGGGTTTTTTTAACGTCTAAGCGCCTGCTTAGATGCCACCCTTTTTGCAAAGGCGGTTATGACCCTGTACCATAAGTAAAGTTTATTTTTCCTAATGCTCAGGAGAGCATAATGGATAAAAATTTCGTATTGGCAATGGCTGCCGCTTTGCTTGTCTTTTTTGGGTATAACACTTTTACTGCTCAAAAACATATTCAAACCAAACAAACAATAACACAACCCCAAATACAGCAAACACAACAAAAAATTAAAGGACAAAAAAGCCTTGTTTCTTTGTCCGCAAAAAAACAGGAAGTTGAAAAATTTACTACTGTTGAAACACAACATGCTAAAATTGTTTTTACAACTAAAGGCGCCGCAATAAAAGATTTCTTTTATAAAGATTTTAATACAGACCTTAACTTAACACCTTTCGGTAATGAGGGTTATTTTGCAACTCTAAATGATGTCAATTTTGAACAAATTGCCGCTGAAAACGGAGATGATGTTGCATATCAAACACAAATTGCCAACAATGTTTGGTTGGTAAAAAGTTATAAAATCAATAAAGAACAGGGCTTAAATAAATTAAGTATAAGTTTTGTAAATAAGACGAAAGAAGATTTAAATCTTTCTGATTTTTACTTAAGTATGGGCCCGGGTTTAAATACGGTAAAGAGCGAACTGAGCGATAACGCCGCAAATTTACGCGCCGTTTGTGCACATCAGGAAAAGGGTAAAAAGAATATTACCGTAAATGATTTGAAAGCAAAAACATTTAATAATTCTGCGAAACTCCAAGCATTATGTGAAAACTGGATATGGGCAGGTATAGATAACAGATATTTCTTATCTGCTTTAATACCTACAAACTGGGAAGGTACCCCCACCGGCTTTAAATTTAACAGACAGTTTTTATACGAAACACCTTCATTTTTTGGTTTATTCGGTAAATCAAGAACAGACGGGCCGAAATTACAAATATTACTCCCTGCTGTTTTAAAAGCAAATGCAACAACTACCTATACTGCCGACTTTTATATAGGCCCAAAAGATTTACAACTTTTGGACAGTTTACCTTATGATTTACAACGTTCAATACAATTTGGTTTCTTCGGCCAACTCGGTAAATGGATGCGCAATTTGCTTGAATGGTTAAATAAATATACACATAACTATGGCTTTGCGATTATTTTGATGACTTTTATGATTCAAATCGTAATGTTCCCGCTTACTTATAAACAATTAAAATCAGCAGCGGTAATGCAAAAAATACAACCGCAAATGAAAGAAATACAGGACCGTTATAAAAATGACCCTATGCAAGCACAAAAAGAAATGATTGCTTTATATAAAAGATATGGCGCAAACCCATTAAGCGGCTGTTTACCTTTATTTATACAGATGCCGATATTCATCGCTTTGTTTAACGCTTTGAGAACTTCTTGGGCTTTGCACGGTTCACCTTTTATTTGGTGGATTACAGACCTTTCCGCAAAAGACCCTTATTATGTATTACCGATTTTGATGGGTGTTATAATGTTCATTCAGCAAAAAATTACTATGCCGAATATGGCAAAAGACAATCCGTCTATGTCCATGATGAAGTGGATGCCCGTATTTATGACTGTGATATTTTTAAACTTCCCGGCAGGGCTTACGCTTTATTGGTTCATTAGTAATTGTATAAGTTTTGTAGTTAATTTAATTTTAAAAAGGAAATTAGCCAATATTTAAGGCTTAAATAGGAGATAATTTTATGGCAAGAAGACAAGTTATTTCAACAGGAAAAGATATAGCATCAGCAGTAATCCGCGGTTTAAATGAACTGGGCCGCCGCCGCGACCAAGTGGACGTGACAGTTTTACAAAAACCTTCAAAAGGTTTTTTGGGTATCGGCGCAAAAAAGGCAAAAGTGCAGATTGTGGAAAAAGCATGGGATTCTGAACACTCCACCCCTATGCGTACCGGAATACGCAAACGCTCAACAATGAACCGTAATCAGGGCAATCAAAAACGCCGCGCACGCAAGCCGCGCCATTTGGTGGAAAAAAGTGTCACTTTAAGGGAACCAAAAGCAAATGAAACACAAAAATTACCGTCTGCGGAAATTCAAAGTACAATTATTCCTGATAATTTAAGGCAACCCATGGCAGATGCAAAAAGTGCTTTAAACGGCATCTTAAGCAAAATGGGTATAAATGTAAAAAATTTAAATGCATGGTGGGACGCAAAACAGGAACGCATTTTGCTTACTTTTGATTGCGACTGCCCTGCTTTGGTTATTGGTAAAGAAGCAAAAACATTACAATCAATCCAATACTTAATTACTTTAATGGTAAGCCGTTCTTTTGCTACGCCTATTTCAGTAGTTGCAGATACGCAAAATTATTGGAATAAACTTGAAGAAAAACTTAATAAAGATATTTCTTATGCTTTAATGACGATAAGGCGCAATAAAAGGCCGTACCGCTTCCGCCCGATGTCCGCACAGTTAAGAAGATATATACACCATTTCTTGGCTGCAGAACAGGATATTATTACTGTTTCCGAGGGCGAAGGCAAATGGCGTAAAGTAGTTCTCAAATTTGTTAAACCGGAAGAAAAGGCTGCACACATTGCTGCGGAAAAAGTTGCCGCAGAACAAAAAGAACATACTATTGAAGCACCGGAATGTGTGACGGAAGAAACAGAACATCCGAATTGTGTTGTCACAGCAGAAAGTACAAATTGCCCGGTGGAAAATTTAGCAAATACAAACCCGCAGGAAGCCGTACAACCGTCCCAAGCAGAAATTGCACCGGCACCGCAAGCAGAAGTTAAAGCGGAGGAAACTGTACAACCAACGGCAACAGAACCGGTAGTGCAAACAGAAACGCAACAAGTGCATCCCACACAAACAGCACAAGCAACCGAACAGCAACCGACGCAAATAAATACTGAAGAAAATCAATAGGTATTAAGGTATATTTTAACACCCGGGTTTTGAATTAACCCGGGTGTTATTTTTTATTTATACAATTTCTAATTAAGCCGATAAATGTTATAACCGCCCAGAATTCCCTGCGGAGTCCATGCATTTCGGGTTTCCTTAGTCGGTGTTCCTATTGCGCTGCATAAACGATTTGCCCTTGTACTACCTTCCTCTGCTCTACAGCGACTACCGGAACTTGGATTTCCATCCTTATCAAAACAACTTGTACTGTATAAAAAGGACAAATCATTTTTACCGCACATTATTGCTGCTCCATGTGAACCAGCAAAAGTCGACATACAACAAAACATTGTATTATTGGACATACATCTAATAGTACCATTATAAAAAGAATTATAAAAATCATCGGGTAATGTTAATGAAAGGTCATCAAATTGCCTCGTTCCTTCACCATGAATCAAAACGTATTCATTATACGCACTGCGCAAAGAAGACCCCAATGTTTGCAATTTTACAAATTCAGTTTTATCAACTGCAAGTTGATATTTAGGCAAAGCAATTGCTGCAAGTATACCGATAATCAACACAACTACTAACATTTCAATAAGTGTAAAACCTTTTTTCATATAATCTCCTTTATACAATGCTTTTTATTTATTGTATATGTAAATTATAGAAAAAAAAAAAAATAGATGTCAAGAGGATCGTCGTGAAATTAAAGATATGCGTATACCTATCCGGCAAATATTTTTGAGGAAATTAAAATTAACCGAAAATACGCTGCCGGCAAAAAACAATAATTGCCGATTTACTAATTTCCTTGATAACTGACTCCCTAAATGCTAAACTATACTTATGAAAAATATCATTATAATATTAACAATTCTGACTCTTGCGGCCTGCGCGCCAAAGCAAGATAATACCCAAGAACAGGAGATTTATAATAATTCGCCCGTCTTGGCCTATGTTGATAACAAACCAATAACACAAGAAGATTTTGATAAAGCCGCAAATAATCTTGACGACGGTTTTAAGAAATTCGTCAATACTAAAAGCGGAAGGGCAAATTTCCTGTCCTTTTTAATAAGCGAAAAATTGCTTTTAACCGACGCAGTTAACCGTAAATTGGACAAAACCCCAGAATATCAACAAGAAATTACCGCCTTGGAAGAAGCACAAAAAAATGCCCTTGAAACAGCGAAAAATTTTGCTTTACGCCGCCTGTTGCTTGAAACTTTGACACAAGACGGAACACTCGGCGTAAGTGAAGAGGAAATAAAAAATTATTACAAGAAATATCCTTATGAAATAACAATAAGGCAACTTATTATTTCCGACCCGCAAAAAGCCGCAACCGTAATGCGTGAGATGCGCAATGTCCGCACCGTATCGCGCTTTGCCGATTATGCAAGGCAATTTTCCGAAGAACCTTTATCTAAAAAAAGCGGCGGCGAAATGCAACCATTTATTCCCGGCGAATATTTGCCGCAAATTGAAATACCTGCAGCGAATTCAAAACTTATGGAAGTACAAGGTTTTATAACGACGCCACAAGGCAACCACATAATAATGAAAGTTGCAGAAACACGTTTAACATATAAAGATGCAAAAGAAAGAATCAAAATGATTTTGGAAAACCAAAAACTTGATAATTACCTAAATTCTTTAAATAAAAAGTATAATATAAGTATCGTGAAGGAGGAAATAAATGAAAATAAATAAACTAGCAATTATTCCGGCGGTCTTGCTCATAGGGGCAAATTTACTGAACGCCAAAGTTGTGGACTCATCCGTTGCAACCGTAAACGGACAGGCAATTTCAAGTTCACAATATAACAAATTATTAGATACGGTTATGGCAAATTATAAAACCCAAAACCCGCAAATCTTGGAAAACCCTCAAAATGTTGCCGCTTTAAAACAGGAAGTATTAAACGAACTTATAACGGAAACACTTTTAAGCCAAAATGCCAAAAAAGAAAATATTAAAGTTAAAGACAGCGAAGTTGCCGACGCAATAAACGGAATTAAAGCACGCTTTGCCATAGACCCTTTAACAGGCAAACAAATAACCGACCAAAAACAAATTGAAAATGCCTTTAATGACGAACTAAAAAAAGAGGGTTTAACTTATGCCCAATTTGAAGCACGTATTAAAGACCAAATTGCAATGAGGAAACTTATTGACAGCGTCGTAAACAGTAAAATTACCCCCCCTACAAAAGAGGAAGTAAAAGCCCTTTATGATGATGTCATTTTAATAATGGGCGGCGATGAAGAAAAAGTTAAAGCCTTACCTAAAAACCGCCTTGAACAAGCAGTTCCATTAGCGGCAAAATTAAACCAATTAACGGCTGAACAAATAAAGATTTCCCCCATCTTTGTTAAATTTGACAGTAATAAGCCGGAAGATATTTCCGCTAAAGAAAAATTAGCAAAGAAAATCAAAAAAGAAGTTAAAAAAGGCAAAACACCCATGATTAAACTTATTGAACAATATTCCGACGATAAAACCCCTCTCCAAACAGGCGGTGAAATGATTTTAATTAAAGGTGTTATGCCCAAAGACTTTGATGAAAAGATTTTTACGGTAAACGTTGGCGACGTAAGTGACCCAATTAAAACCGATAATGGTTTTTATGTAATCAAAGTACAGGAAAAGAAAGCCAAACGCGATTTTACCTTTGAACAGGTTGCACCTGATATGGGGCAATATTTAACCGCCGTAAAAATGAATGAAGGTATGGTTAATTACTTAAATACCTTAAAGAACAAATCAAAAATTAAGGTAATGATAAAATTTGACGAAGAAGCAAAAGCTGAAGCGCCAAAAACCGAAACGAAATAATTTCAAAAGCGCGCTCAAATTCGGGCGCGCTTTTTTATTGTAAACTTATGAAACATTTGATTATTACTTTGGGGGACCCTCTGGGTATAGGCCCTGAAGTGACAAAAAAAGCACTCAAAAAATTTAAAAAACCGAAAGGCACAAAAATTACTTTGATCGGTGAAAGTGCTGACGGGTTTACTAAATTTGATAATTTTATACAAATAAAAAGTAAATATAAAAAACCCGAAAAACCGCTGCCTTCAAAATACGGTGCAGATATTTCTTTTAAGGCATTAAGGGAAGCAATAAATATTTGTTTAAATGATAAAAACGCATGCTTGATAACTGCGCCGATTTCAAAAGAAGCGTGGGCAAAAATAGGTATAAAATTTACAGGGCACACCGAAGTATTAAAACATTTTGCCGCCAAAGATAAAGATGTTCTTATGCTTTTTAAAGCGGGCAAAATTTACACCGCACTTGCCACGGAACACTTACCCTTAAAAGATGTTTCAAAAAATTTAACAAAGCAAAAATTAACAGAAAAAATAAAATTATTCTCTGAGTTTTTGAATAATAAGAAAATTGTGTTTGCCGCTTTAAACCCGCACGCAAGCGATAACGGAAAAATCGGTAATGAAGAAAATAAAACAATTATTCCGGTTATAAAAAATTTACAAAAAAAGGGCTTAAATATTTTTGGACCTTTACCGGTAGATTCCGCCTGGCAAAAACATTTAGCCGGTAAATTTGACGGCATATTTTGCCTTTATCATGATGCTGCATTATTACCATTAAAAATTGCTGCAAAAGTTCCTGCCGTACACATTACATACGGGCTGAAATTTTTGCGTGTTTCCCCTGTACATGGCACCGCTTTTGACATAGCAGGCAAAAACATTGCCAACGCAAGCAGCATGCTCTCCGCAATAAATTTTGCTATAACTTATAAACAAGCACAATAAAACTGCGTTAATTAATAAAGTTTATAGGCCCAATTATTATCACCAGCTACTAGTTTTCCACCTAATGCTTTACAGATTTTTTGATTTCCACCACAAATTGTCATACCACGTAAATATTCATAATTTTCGTCATCCGGCTGAAACATTTGTATGGAAAAATGATTTTCATCTATTAAATGTCTACAGTAAATCTCTCCATACATATCTTCATTAGGAAAACAATACCAATAATCATTCCAACATTCTACCCCTGAGTTGTCACATTCCCAATCACTTGGCCAATTAACGCCCAGTGTATCTGCATCAGGATAATCGCCTTCTTCAGTCATATAACTACCATGTTGTAATTTATATTCCGCATAAGCATCTTTCCAACGGCGCATAATAGGTAATATGCTTGCAACTTTGGCTTTCGTGACAGCCATTTGATATTGTGGCAATGCTATACCTGCCAAAATACCGATAATCAATACTACTACCAACATTTCAATTAAGGTGAACCCTTTTTTCTTTTGCATAATTGCTCCTTAATAAAAGTATTCCTTTTCCTCCCCGCCCCTTTGTTTACAAAGGCGGAGGGGTTGGGTTGCAAAATAAAGGAATAAAATAAGGAAACTTTATCCCCCACCCGTCGCGTAAACGCGACACCCTCCGCCCGTCATACGGGTGAGGGCAATGCGAAAAATTTAACAACATCCACCCCACTCCTACCCCTCTGTCGCTCCGCGACATCTCCCCAATTTTTGAAACAACCCAAAAATTAGGGCTAGTAAAGAGGAAATCCTACCTCTCCGCCTTTACAAGTAAAGGGGAGAGGAATTATAGGAATATACTTTATTTATCTTAAAACACTTTATACAAGGTTTTTATTTCTTGTATGTAAAAATTATACAAAAAAAAAAAAAATAGATGTCAAGGGCAATTTGGACCTATAAAAAATACCCCCGCCGTAAAGCAAGGGGTATTTAAACAGTTAATTATAAAATTACTCTAAAATAATTTTATAATCTTCCCACGCAATTTGCGGGTCAGGCGTAATTTTGATAGTGCGGTTGATATTCTTTTCCACTAAATTTAATTTTTGGCGCAAATGTTCGCATAAAGCGGGGTGTACAACAAGTTTTAAAGTGCCGCCCGGTTTACCTTGCGTCAAATCATAAATTTCACGTTGGAGATTTATGCGCATTGTTTCCGCAGAAAGTACGCGGCCGCTGCCGTGACATTGCGGGCATTCTTCGGTAATCAAATTGCCGGTGCTGCGGGTGCGGCGTTCGCGCGTCATTTCCACAAGGCCAAGGCGTGTGATAGGCAAAATACGGATTTTGGCCCTATCGCGCTTTGTCGCATCATTTAAGGCATCAACAACTTTATGACGGTTTGAGGCCTTTTTCATATCAATAAAGTCAATAACAATAATACCGCCGATATTCCTTAAACGCAACTGCCTGGCAATAGCATAAGCCGCTTCAATATTGGTGCGGGTGACGGTTTCTTCTTGGGATTTATCACCGGTAAATTTGCCGGTATTTACGTCAATAGCACAAAGGGATTCCGCTTCCTGAATAATAATACTGCCGCCGTTTGCCAAAGGTATTTTGATGCGGCGCATACGCTCAATTTCTTGGTCAATATTATAGGCTTCAAATATCGGGGTTCTGCCTGTATAAAGTTTGATTCTGTCGGTAAGTTCGGGTGAAATTTTACTGACAAAATCCATAACCTTATCATAATCTTTTTTGTTATCAAGCATATAAAGGCGGACATTTTCTGTAAGGATATCCCTTGATACTTGCAAAACACTGCCCATATCTTCATGGAGCATTGACGGTGCGGGCTGGTTTTCAAAACGTGTTATGATTGTTTTCCATTGGCGGTATAAATATTTGATTTCTTTTTCAAGTTCTTCATCGGTTGCGTCTTCCGCTTCGGTACGAACTATACAACCCATACCTTCAAGATATTTTTCAGCCAATTTCTCAACATAATCATTTAATTGGTCGCGCCTTTCAAGATCTTCAATATTTTTTGATACACCTACATACTTTTGATTCGGTGTTAAGACCAAATAACGGCCCGGCAAAGTGACGTCCATAGTCACTTTCATACCTTTGGTGCTAATACTGTCTTTAACAACCTGAACCATTACTTCCTGACCTTTATATAAGATTTCATCAATAGGTTTTTTACCGCCTTCAATGGCATCGGTTATATAAAGGTAAGCATTTTTTTCATAACCTATATTTAAAAATGCGCTGTTGATACCGGGTAAAACATTTTCAACCGTAGCCTTGTAAATATTACCGACAAGGTTTAAAGAAGTATTTCTTCTGTCCCACAAAAGTTCCACCAAGACGCCGTTTTCTAAAATAGCAATTCTGGTTTCTTCAAATGCGGTATTTACCAAGACTTCAATTTCCGTATTACCGTTATCATCAAGATAGGCCGGTTTTAAGGGCTGTTCCTGACTTTCTTTTACTGCTTTTACTGTTTTAAGATGTGCTCTTTTCATTATTTCTCCTGCTTAAACGGATTGTAAAACACCCTGTTTATCTACCCAATAAAGGCCTATGCGGGTGGCTTTATAATCCTCCTCCCTAACATCTAACCCGAGCAACTTCAATAACTCCAGCACAGGCATAAAACTTCCGGAAGGATTAAGCTTCATTATTATTTTTACTTCATCAACGTCTAAACGCTCTATACTATAAAGGTACTTCCTTTCCGCCTTTGGGCACGAAGAAAGCGCCCTGCTTATACTGCCCCTAACGCCCGATACTTTATAGCACACATGGCTAATTAAGTTTTGGACATTACTTAAACCATAAGGCAACAACTGAACTTCCTTTAAAACAAAACCGCTGCCCTCAAAAAAAGGTATTAGTTTTGCTTCTACATCTTGCGGGGTTGCATATACTTTGAGAAAAATTTCAGCAATTTCTGTTTTGCTTTCTTCTTCCTCTGCAGCCCCTAAATATACATATACTCTGGGGTGGTTATTCTTTTCCGTATAAATTAAACCACTCTCAGCAACTGCGTGCCCCAAAACTTTAATAAAACCGTGGCACGAGAATCCCGCCGATTTATATAATTTTAATCTATATCTAAAAGCGGTATCTATATTTATCATAGCATTTTTAAATCAAAGAAATACGCCTAAAATATACACTCTCTACCAAACCTAATGCCCACATTGACGAAACCAAATTAGAACCGCCGTATGAAATTAAGGGCAAAGGTATACCGGCAACAGGTACTATTCCGATAAGCATCCCGAAATTAAATGCCATATACACAAAAAATATAGCAAAAATACCGGAACAAAGCAAATATCCGAATAAATCACTTGAACTCTTTGCTATTAAAACTATACGCCATAATATTAAAATATACAAACCCAAAACAAACAGTGTACCTAAAAGGCCGGTTTCTTCCCCTAAAATTGCTAAGATAAAATCTGTATGTCTTTCCGGAACAAAACCCAATCTTGATTGTGTTCCCGAAAAGAACCCTTTACCGATTACTCCACCGGAACCCATAGCAATTTGCGCCTGTAAGACATTATAACTTGCGCCCTTTGGATCTGCAGTCGGGGCCAAAAATGCTTCTATTCTTTTACGCTGATACGGTTTTATATGTTTATTAACAAAATATCCGCTGAAAAACCCCAAAATCATACTCAAAGCTACCAATAATATTAACCAGAAAGAAACTAATATGCGAAAATATCTTAGCACTGCCCAAACTATTACGGATAAAAATAAAATGGAAGAACTGAAAATTATACAATTTACAATATCATAAGATAAGGAATTAAGCCAAGTTAAAATGAAAGAATTTTCTAAAATTTCAGGATACAAACTGATATAAGTCCAAAGTATCGGGAATATACCGGCCAATAATCCGAAAGCAATAATCAATACAAAATAATAAATGTTCACCCCAGCCACAAAAAATAATATAAGCAAGGCAGGTGCCGTCACCACTATAGAAGAAAAATCAGGCTGTTTCATGATTAAAGCAAAGACAGGTAATATGAATAAAGCACATAAAACTAATGTCTTAAAACTTGTTATTTGCCTTGGCCTGCTCGCTAAAAAAGCCGAAGTGATAACAATTAAAGCAATACGGCAAAGTTCCGCCGGTTGAAAGGAAAACCCGCCGAACCTAAACCACGAATGTGAACCGCGTGCAACAATACCAAAAGCAAGCACGGCAACAAGCAGGAAAATGACAAAAGCATAAAGTTTTTTGTAATGTTCTGCGTAAATTTGATAATTAAAAAGCCAGCCGAGAACAAAGGCCGCAATTCCTGCCGGCAAGGCAACAAGGTGGGTACTCATAATAGAAGGCATTTCCTTCATACCGCTGACGGCAGATAAGATTGTAAAAAAGCCCATTACACAAAGCCCGATTACCGCATATACCAGTGGTAAATCCAATCTTTTTGTTTTAATCTCGGATATATTACTAGACATTTATTTTCCTCGTTTTATGTCAGAATTTTTGCCGTGTTTTAAGTCAAAATATGCTTTAATAATTTTCCGTGCCGCAGGGGCAGCCTGCGCACCGCCGCCTTTACCGAATTGTATTAAAACGGAAACCGCAATTTCAGGTTCACCGTTTTCTTCACCGGCGAAGGCCAAAAACCAACCGTGGTCATCACCATGCGGGTTTTGCGCCGTACCTGTTTTACCGTAAACGGCGATATCTTTAACTTTGGCTGCGCGCCCTGTTGCGTTATCAACAACATTTTTAAGCGCTTTATGTATCAATTCAAAAGCACCGTCTTTAAGTTTAACTTGTTCGAGAAGTTCACTTTTGCCTTCTTCTAAAACTTTACCGCTTGGAGAAACAACTTTGTCAATATAATAGGGTTTCCAAATTTTCCCTTTTGAAGCCAAAGCCGCTGCATATACTGCCATTTGTATCGGGGTTAATAACAATTCTCCTTGCCCAATAGAAAGATTTAAAGTATCGCCCCCAAACCAATAGGTTTTTAAATTAGCACGTTTTGTAGGCCCGTAAATATTGCCTGATTTTTCACCGGGTAAATCAATACCTGTTTTACGCCCGAAGTGGAATTTGCGCTGCATTTTTTCAATATTATAAGAGCCGGTTTTTAAACCGAGATTATAAAAATAAGTATCGCAACTTTGTTCCATACCTTTGAAGAAATCTATATGCGGGCCGTGATTTTTCCAACATTTAAATTCACGATTATTTAAGTAGATATGGCCGGTACAGTTTTCTTCATGTTTAAGGTCAAGAGAACCGTTTTCATAGGCCGCCAAAGCAGTTATTGTTTTAAACGTGGAAGCAGGCGGAAATAAGCCCTGTATGGCTAAGTTATATTCAGGTATTCTTATTTTACTTTCATTAGATTTCCCATTCCTGTATGGGCTAAAAATATTAGGATCCCAATCCGGTAAAGATACCATTGCTAAAACTGCCCCTGTTTTTACATCAAGAACAACCGCAGCCCCGCGCCCTGTAAGAGAATTTCGTACGGCATCTTCTGCGGCTTTTTGGACGGGTACAAGCAAAGTTGTATAAACATCTGCACCTTTACGCCAACGGTTATCTTTTATTATTTGGTTTACGCGGCCTTTATAATTAACTTCCAAAAACAAACCGCCGTCACGCCCTTTTAAATCTTTTTCATAACGCTTTTCAATACCGCTTTTGCCTATTTTGGAATTAAGGCGGTAATCTAATTCGCCGGAGAGTTCTTTCCACGAATTCTTTTCCATAGTGCCGATATACCCCAGCAAATGTGATGCAAATGCACCATAAGGGTAATAACGTTTTGTTTCTTCAAGCAAATATAAGCCGGGATAAAAGTTTTGCAGTTCGGCTAAAGCAAAAACATTTTTAGGCGCCAAATTATCTGCGATCAAAGCGGCTTTACCGTTTTTTAAAGATTTCCTTAAAATATTTAAAACATCTTTTTGTGGTCTAAAAGTATTTTTTGATATGGCTTGTGCCATTTCATTTAAAGTATTCTCAGAAGGCATTTCAAAAGGCGGAAGATAGTACAAAGCAAATGCTGCCTGATTTGAGGCCAAAACCTCCCCTCCGCTTGCTAAAATACGCCCGCGCGGTGCAGTTTGATATAAAATTTGTGTTCTGTTTTGTTCTGCCTGGAAAGTGTATTTTTTATGCGAAATAAATTGTATAAAAATCAACTTATATGCTATTATACCGCCGCATAACAAAGCCAAAAACAACATCAGTAAAAGACGATTACTGTTAAAATTAGGTTTAATCTTCATTTGATTTCTTTAAGATATTAAAAACAAAAAATTTATCCGTTATATAAAACAGCAAAGGCATTAAAATACCTAAAATTACCGAACCGAACAATAAATCAACCCAACCTTGCCACACAAAAATACCGGTAAATACTTTAGAAATGCAGGCAAAAACAAAAATCTGGAAAATATTAAATATTGCAGTTAAAATCATTTGCGGTATTATATCGGTAAAATCAATTTTATCTTCCACTCTGTAAAAAAGCATCATAACTAAAGTAAAAGCAAGTGCATGCGAGCCAAAAAGAGATGTTCCCAAAAAATCTAAAAATAATCCGCTTAAGAAAGCAAAAGTATAACCATATCTTTGCGGCAAAATTACTGCTACTATTAAACTGAAGGCAAACATAATATTTACCGATATTCCAAGAGGTGAAAACATTAAAAGGCCGAGCCAATAAAAAATCGTAGCAACGATAAAAACAAATAAAGTATTTAAAAGGCGCAGCATTATTTTGCCTCCTTATTTTTTAAGACAAAAATTTCTTTTACTTTATCAAAATTAAGAGCAGGTGTTAAAGACGGTTTTTTATAAATTGAGGCCTCATTTAAATTTTCTGCTCCGGTATTTGAAACATATCCGACAAGTATGTGATCCGGGAATATTGCACTTGAATTAGAAGTAAAAACAGGTGTATTAACTTTAATATTTTCCTCTAAGGGAATATATTTGAGTATAACATTTCTCAGACCTTGCCCCTTTAAAAGGGCTTCCGTTTTTGTATCACCAAGATAAACATAAGCATTAAATTCTTCATCGGGTAAAAGTAAAATTTTTGCTGTATTTTGTGATACTTCCACCACCATACCGGCAAGCGCCGGGGCGCCGTCTTCCGTCAAAGCAAGTGCCGGGGAACGCAAAGTAATACCGTCTGCTTCACCTTTATCAATAATTAAACTGGACATTTTATTTGGCTCTTTATATGCTACTTTTGCCCAAATGCCGTCAAGTTTTACAGATTGTTTTAAATTTAATGCTTGGTGGAGACGAGTATTTTCTTCTTTCAAAATCGGTATTTCCAATGCCTCAATTTGCAAGTTTTTAAGTTTTTCTTTAAGTTCAAAATTTTCCACGGCAACATTTAACAAAGTTGAAGTGCCGTTGCTTATATCTTTAAAATATTCTTTCGTTTGATGGGCTAAACGTAATTGAGGAATAAACAAATAAGCAAGCACTGCCCTGGCAGAATTTATAGTCCTTTGCAGCGGCAGCAACATAAATGCTAAAGATATGATGATATAAGTTATCGGCAACCATTTAGAATACTGTTTCGCCGTTTGTTTTGCCTTTTTCATAATATATATATTTTATATTATTTGTACTTTTAAGGCAAAAGGATATTTTCAGCGGTAAAAATATTGGCAGTTATGATCATTACAATTAGCATCATCTTCTTTTTTATTAGTTTCTTGTTGACATAAGCGATGCGTTAAATCTTTCTTATTTAAAGACCAAGTTAAACAAGATCTACCACCATTCTTTAACCAAACAATATATGCCATATTTACGCCAAAAACTCTTTTGGAAACCGATACATAAGGAGAATTTCCCAACACTATTGAACCGCTACTGACATCCATATCTAAATTGTTCTTATCGTTTGTAAAAATTCCATGTACCAAATAATATCTCTGTTCTGCATAATATATAGATACAGCATCATTCTTTAGTGTGGCAAATTTACTCTTTGCAATTGCTAATTTATACTGCGGCAAGGCGACCGCCGCTAAAATGCCGATAATTAAAACAACAACTAATAACTCAATTAAAGTAAAACCTTGCTTATGTATTTTTATCTCTTTCATAAATGCTCCTAATTTAACTTATAAAATGTTTTTTAGTTTTTGTATGGGTAAATTGTACAAAAAAAAAAAAAATGCAAGTCAAGCGTTTTTTAAAAAATCAAAGCAAAGCCGTAATGTTAAATTAGGCAGATATCGCCCGTTTCAATACTTTGCTAAATTTGATAAAATGTACTATATATGGACTTTTTAAAAATTAAAGATTTTATAAAATCAAAAAATTTTCCGGCTTACCGCTTAAACCAAATAAGGCAGGGTGTGTTTGTTGACGGTAAAAGTTCTTGGGCAGATATTAAAACTTTGCCCAAAGCATTACAAGACGATTTGAATAAAAATTTCAAGATACTTTCTTTTGACCTTGTCAAATTACAGCGTTCAAAACTTGATAAAGTATATAAAGCACTCCTCAAATTACACGACGGCCCAAAAATTGAAACCGTTTTAATGCGGCCCGGGAAATTTTGGAGCGTTTGCGTGTCATCGCAAGCGGGTTGCCCGCTTGGTTGTGCATTTTGCGCAACGGGAAAACTAGGTTTTAAACGTAATTTGACCGCAGAAGAAATTTCAGACCAAGTTTTATTTTGGCATCAATTTTTACAAAAAGAATTTAAAGGCGAGCGTGTTTCAAATATTGTCTTTATGGGTATGGGTGAACCGCTTCTAAATTATCAGGAAGTAAAAAAAGCCGTGGAAATATTATCTAATAAAGATTATCTAAATATCGGCAAACGCCATATTTCAATTTCTACATCGGGAATTGCTGATAAATTTGAAGCACTTGCAAAGGAACTTCCGCAAGTAAATTTGGCGCTTTCTTTGCATAATGCCGATAATAAACAACGCTCGGCACTAATGCCAATTAACCGCAAATATAACCTTGATATTTTAAAACAGGAACTTGAAAATTATTTAAAACTTAATGCGCGCGAAGTTTTTTTGGAATATACCGTTATCGACGGTGTAAATAATTTGCCTGCGCATATCAGGAAACTTGGAAAATGGATAAATTCCTTTAAAGATAATTACCTTTTACACGTAAATTTGATTGCTTGTAATGAGGCTACTTCAAAAGCAAAAACGCCGCCCGCCGCGGCCGTTTACGCTTTTGCCGAAGCCTTGGAAAAAATGAATATTAAGGCAACTGTCCGCAAAAGTTTAGGCTCAGATATCGCCGCCGCATGCGGGCAACTTGCCGCAAAGAATTAGGAGATTATATGAAAAAATACTTGTTTTTAACTTTAATTGCTCTTACCTTTACCGCGTGTGTAGTGGCACAAGGTAAGGAAGATTATATACCTGTTGGGCCGCAAAATCTGTCTATCCAATATAAAGAAGGCAAAGATTTACCTGTTTATACAGACGTCACACAAATAACGCGCCCTTGGGCAAACATCGGTGTACAACGCGTTAAATATTTGCCTAATAACCCAAAAGTAATACAAGCACATATTTTAAAATTTCAGGATTTTGCCGCCGCACACGGCGGTGATGCCATTATTATTAAACGCTATGTTGATGAGGATGCCCCAAACAACCGTTCAGTAAATTTGGCAACGAATATCGTAAAATATGTAGATAAATTATCAGAAGAAGATTATCAAAAAATTACAGAATTTGCAAAAATATCTGAAATGGATTCGGAGCAATAATGACCGCAAAAAAAATAAAAAAAGCTATTATTCTGCACTCGGGCGGGCTTGATTCTACCACCTGTTTATATTGGGCCTTAAGCAAAGGCTATGAGTGTATTTGTTTAAACATTACCTACGGGCAAAGACATAAAAAAGAAACGGAATGTTGCCGTAAAATTTGTAAAAAATTAAAAGTAAAACTTATTGAAATTTCTTTAAAATTGCCTTGGCTTGAAGACGTGACGTCTTTGGTAGGCAATAAAATTGCCATACCTAATGAGCCCTTGTCAAAAATAAAAAGCATAGGGCGCTTGCCTTCAACATATGTACCGGCAAGAAATTTAATTTTTGCATCTATTGCCGCCTCTTTGGCAGACAGTATCGGCGCAAATGCCATAGTTTTAGGTGCAAATGCAATTGACTATTCCGGCTATCCTGATTGCCGCCCGAGATTTTATAAACCGTTAGAACGTGCTATTTTTGAAGGCACGCGTTCTGCAGTGGGCGGGCCTCGTATTGAAGTTTTAACGCCTTTACTTAAAATGAGCAAAGCACAAATAACAAAACTCGGTGCTGAATTGGGTGTACCGTTCGGCCTTACATGGAGTTGCTACCGCGGCGGTAAAACACCCTGCGGTAAGTGTGATGCCTGCCGCCTTAGAAAGGCCGGTTTTGAAAAGGCAAAAGTAAAAGATATTTAATACTAAAAGGGGGCTTTAATGAAAATATTTTCTAAACTGTTTAAAATGTTTATTTTCGTTATTATTGCCCCTTTATTTATAACGGCAGTTTTATTATTCCAATATCAAAAACATGCAAAAAAGGAACTGCTGCAAAATTACTTAAATATCGTTGAAATTACTGCCGTATCTTTACAAAATAATGCCCTCAATTTGGTAAATAATTTACTGACAGTTCTTGAAGATAAAACTATCAATGAACAGGAAGAAATTTTACAAAACCAAATAAAAGAAAATAAAGATATTTTATTCTTGGCATTATTTTCTGAAACCGGAAAAGAACTCGCCAGAGCAAAAAATAAAGATTTTGAAAATCTACCTTTAATGAACCTTGCCGAAAACGAGGCCTTTAAAAAAATAAAAGCAGGGGAAACAAATATCATTTCTTCACAGGACCTTTTCCCCCCATACACCACTTTTATAATGGAACAAAAAGATAATACCGTTATTTTACTTGTTGCTGATTTCGGTCCTTTAATTTATCAGACCGAGCAACACAAAATAGGCAACAGCGGCAGTTTATACTTCTTAGATGAAGCCGGAAGGCCTATACTGAATAAAGATGCCTACTTGCTTGTAGACCTAAGTAAATTAGATTTAAAAAATAAAGGTACTATTTCTAATTTCAAAACAAATGCTAATTTAACATTGGCAGGGGCTTATACCCAAAACCCTATCGGTGAAGGGTATTTGTTCATTTTACAAAATCAAAAAGAGGCATTTTATACCATAAACTTAATTTCCTGGCTGATAATATTTTTTGTGCTGGCAACAACAACTTTATCTTATTTCGCCTCTTTATATTTTGCGGAAGATTTAGCAGAACCGATAGATAAATTAATAGAATCAGCACATGAAATAACAGAAAATAATTTCACCGTAAGTATAGACGAAAAAAAATATTTAGAAGAATTTACCCCCCTCATCAAAACATTTAATCTAATGACGGTAAAATTAAAAGAATATCAGGCACTTCAACTTGATAAATTACTTGATGAAAGAAATAAAGTAAACCTGCTTGCCCGTTTAATGCGCGACGGTATTATAATGTGCACTTTAGATGGTAAAGAACTGTTTATAAATAAAGTGGCAAAATATATTTTACACAGTGAAGCTTTTGCCAAAAACCTTGAAGCTACTATCCGCCAAGAGGACCTTGAAGAACCGTCTTTAAAAGAACTTTTAAAAGTACCGAGCGGGGCAATTTTCCATTACACTAAAGATAAAAGACAAATTTATTTTGAAGTAATAATTGAAATCTTCCGCCCGCAAAATGAAGAACCGGTAGCAATTATTTTGTTTAGAGATATAACTTCCGAACACGAAATAAGTGAAATGAAGAACGATGTTTTTAACGCCGTAGCACATGATTTACGCGCGCCGATACTCGGTATACAAGGTTATTTAATGATGCTTCAGGAAGGCAATTTAAGCAAAGAAGAACAAGATAAAATACTTAAAGCAATTTCCAACTCCTCACAAATGCTTGTGGGGCTGGTTGAAAATATTTTGGATATTTCAAAACTTGAACGCGGGCTTTTGGTCTTAAATAAAACAACTTTTGACCTTAGCATAATGTTTAAGGAAATTGTTTCCACTTTACATCCTTTGGCAGAACAAAAACATATTTATCTTGAAGAAAATTGCCAAGGCCCGGCACTGATTAATGCCGATAAAAATTTGATTGAAAGATTATTTACAAATTTAATTTCCAATGCCATAAAATTTACCGAAAAGGGCAGTGTTAAAATAACTGTCGGACAAGAAAATAACAACTATAAAATTGCCATACAAGATACAGGTAAAGGCATAGCCCGGGAAGAATTACCGAAAATATTTAAAAAATATCATCAGGCAGACAGAAGCATAAACGGTTATGGCTTAGGTTTAACGATAGTTAAACAAATTGCGGAAGCACATAAAGGAAGTATTGAAGTTATTTCGGAACTTAATAAAGGCACAATTTTCACTGTCACTTTACCGCTTAATTTACAGGGAGATGAATAATGATTGTCTTTTGGCATCTCCTTTTAGCACATTTATTGGCAGATTTCCCCCTGCATACAGATTATATTTACCGCAAAAAAATAACTAAACCGTTTAAAGGGATTTCAATACACGGGCTTGTATATCTGATAACACTTTTGGTGTGTTGTTTCCCTTACCTTGAAATACAATGGTTTAATTTCGCGGGCATTGTCTTTAACGGGGTGGAAGCGGTTTTCCTACTCACTTTAATCCATATGATTAGTGATTATATTGATATTTCCGATAACCACAATTTAATCGGTATAAATGCTTTGATGTTTTTATGTTGGCAGGGAATTGAAATTTCCGTTTTATTTTTAGTTGCACCGGTACTTCCTGAAAGCACGGGAATTACTTTATGGCTTTTAAAATTTATAATAATTTTGTGCGGGCTGATTGTATCAACTTTTATCTTAATGGTGTTAATCCATTTATTTCTTAAAGATTTTATTCATCAAAGATACCCGAGTTTTGATGAAAGATATATTTCTATGATTTATAGGGGCGGAATATATATGGCTTTTATGATTCCGGATATTATCGGGTACTTAACGGCTTTGGGGTGGATTATTTGTTTCTCTTTTGTATTTACGATGAAAAAGGTAGATTTTATATCTTCAAAAAATATTATGGGAACAATTCTTACAATTATAATTGCACTTTGTGTGAGGAATTTAATTTATTATGTATATTAACGAAGCGAAATTTGTGTGCCTTGATACGGAAACAACGGGCCTTAGTTTCCCGCGCGGCGGGCGTATTTGCGAAGTGGCTTTACTTGCAAGCAAAAACGGGCAACGCATAAATGAATATTCTACTTTGATTAACCCGGAAATGTATATTACACCCGATATTACCGCCATACACGGCATAACAAATGAAATGGTAGCAAATGCACCGCATTTTAAAGACATCGCTTTAACTTTGGCAGAACATCTTGAAAACAGCGTTTTAATTTGCCATAATGTTGATTTTGATGTGCCTTTTCTTAGATGCGAATTTGATAATATCGGCTTAAAAATGCCGGAAGTGACCACTTTAGATACTTTAAAATTTGCACGTACGCACGGTTGCTTTTCAAGAAACCGCCTTGGCATTATTGCGGCGGAACTTGGCTTTTCTTGCGAGGGGTGGCACAGGGCTATGGCTGATACAATTATGGCAGAAAAGATTTTTTACCTTTTCCTAAAATACTTTGTACAGGCAGGCGCAAAAACAGTAGAAGATTTAGTTGAATTACAAACAAAAAAAATCGGTTTAAAAATTACAGGAGATAAATAATATGAAAAAAGTTGTTTTACTTATTCGTGACGGTTGGGGCGTTAGGCAAGATAAAAATAATAATGCCGTACTTAATGCCCAAACACCGAACATTAACGGTTATTTGGCAAAATACCCGCATATTTTAATTGAAGCATCAGGCGAAGAAGTCGGTTTACCCGCAGGTTATATGGGTTCATCTGAAGTCGGCCACTTAAATATGGGCGCGGGGCGCATTGTTATTCAGGAATTAAAACGTTTAAAAGATGCTTTTGAAGATGGTTCAATTTACCAAACACCTGCCTTTAAAGCGGTTTTGGATAATTGCGTAAAAAATAACAGCGCTTTGCATTTAATGGGCCTTGTGCAAGATGAAGGCGTACACGCACACCAAGACCACCTTTATAATATTATCAAAAAAGCCGCCGAACTTGGCATCAAAAAAGTTTGGGTACACTTCTTTGCCGATGGGCGTGATACACCGCCAAACAGTTCACTGGGCTATCTTAAAATGCTTGAAGAAAAATTTAAAGAATACGGTGTGGGCCGCGTTGCAACTTTAATGGGCCGCTATTATGCAATGGATAGGAACGAGACTTGGGCTTTAACCACACAGGCCTATGATTTAATTGTTGACGCAAAAGGCCGCGTTGCAAAAACTGCGGAAGATGCAATTAAAAATTCTTATGAAAATGATAAGACACCTGCCGGTACAAAAATGGTTGATGAATATATTCCACCAACGGTTATTGAAGGCTATACCGGCGTAAAAGACGGCGACGGAATTGTTTTCTTTAATTTCCGTCAGGACCGCGCTATACAATTAACAAGATCTTTTGTGGAAGATGATTTCCCCCTCAAACGCAACCGCAGGCCGAATATCGTTTTTTGCGGTTTAACAAAATATTATGACAGTTTTAAATATAATGCGCTTGCGCCGATGAGCGAAGGCGGCAGTATGAATAATTTGCTGGGCGAAGTTATTTCCAAGGCGGGTAAAACGCAACTTAGAATTGCCGAAACGCAAAAATTTAAACACGTGACTTCCTTCTTTAACGGCAAACTTATTAAACCGTTTGCCGGGGAAGACAGAATTGAAATCAAAGGAACTTTTGACCCGGCAACTTACGCAGAACACCCGGAAATGGATGCACGCACCGTCGCAAACAGGGCAGTGGAAGAAATCGCCAAAAACAAATATGATTTTGTGGTTTTAAATTTTGCAAACTGCGATATGGTGGGGCACACAGGTTCTTTTGACGCGGCAAAAAAGGCTGTTGAAGTAGTTGACGAGTGCTGCGGTAAAGTTGTTGATGCAGCGTTAAAAGCAGGCTATGCAATCTTGATTACCGCAGACCATGGTAATGCGGAAGATATGTGGGATGATAAAATCAATATGCCAAAAACTGCACACACCACAAACCCGGTTGAGTTTATTTATGTTGCTGATAACGCACAAGATATTAAACTTACCGAAGGTGGTAAACTTGCCGATATTGCACCGACAGTTTTAAAACTGTTGGAAATTGCAAAACCGGCCGATATGACCGCAAAAAGTTTAATAAAATAAGTAAAATCTAACACAAATTAGCCCCCCCTTTCAGAAGGGGGCTTTTTAATTTGGCTAAATTCCTCTTGACATCTATTTTTTTTTTTTTTTCTATAATTTATTATACAAGAAATAAAAACCTTGTGTAAAACAAAAATAGGAGCGATTATGAAAAAGAAAAATAAAGGGTTTACCCTGATAGAAATGTTAGTAGTTGTTTTAATTATCGGTATTTTGGCAGGTATTGCCCTGCCGCAATATCAAAATGCCGTTATTAAAGCGGACTTCGCTGAAGCATATATTAAACTAAAAGCTGCCGCCCAAATAGAAGAAATGTGCAGATTACAACATGGTGCAGAGGTTTGTGAAACTAGGAATGTTGGGCTGGATGTCTTTTTCTCATATAACGAACAAATAAGTACTGAAGTCATGGGTTGTAATGAAGTTAGTGGGGATGGATATTGCCAAGATTTTGATGAGGATCATGAGAAGTTTTATATATCTTTAAGTGGCGACACGTCAAAAAGCAATAATATCTTAGCGACTGCAATATACACAAAAGAAGATGTATGTTTATGTATAACAAAAGATTATAAATTTGTTTTAAAACAAGATGCTTATGGATACGGCCCTAAAACAACAAAAGATTATTCAAAAATATTAGGCATACCAGATGTAACGGATGATAATGAAGATTACAGTTGTTATTGTTGTTAGCAAAATAAAGCCAAGCCGTGCGCGCACATCTGGCAAGTATTTTTGAGGGAATTTAATAACCCCACCCCCAACCCCTCCGCGAAAAACTTCCGCTTGTTTCGCCCTAATTTTTGTGTTGTTTTAAAAATTGGGGAGATGTCACGGAGTGACAGAGGGGTGCAAGCAAAGGGGCGGGGAGTAAAAGGAAATAATTTTAGAGTTCAGAACAGTAGCGCGCGAGAATATCTTCGCGCTGCGATGCAGATTTAAGATGATTTTTGATTTTTATTTGACGACGTGTACCAAGAAGTAAAACGAACGAAGTGAGTTTGCGGTACTCTAGGAAAATAAAAATCAAAAAGCACTTAAAGGTGCAAGCACGTTTCGCGCGTACATTGACACTATGCGGAACGTCAACACGTAAAAACTTTCCTATTTCTCTCTATAATTGGTATAATATAGAGAGGTAAAAATGATCGGCATTGATAAAAATAAATTAAAAAATATTCTTTCAGCATTAACTAAAAATAAACTTGACGGGCTTATTTTAACCGACGTACACGATATGAAATATCTGCTCGGCGATATTTTTTGTGAGGGCGAGGCCGCAATATTGCTCCATAAAAAAGGCCTTATCATAGTGACGCGCCCGCTATATGAACACGACGTAAAAAAATATTTCCCTAAAGCAAAATTTATACCTCTTGAACAACTACAACATTTTGAAATCATTAAGCAGGCAAAAGCACTCAAATTAAAAGCCGTCGCTTTTGATGAAAATAAAGAGTTTTTTGCCGCCGCAAAACACTATAAAAAAGCAGGCTTTAAAACTGTTTCCAATTTCATTAATTTAGTGCGCGCTACAAAGACCGAACAAGAACTTAAAATAATGCGTGAGTCCGCACAAATTGCGTATGGCGCATATCTCTATATAAGAAAAGAATTAAAAGCCGGTATGACGGAAAAACAAGCCGCCCTTAAAATTGAAATGTTTATGCGTGAGCGCGGCGCAACGGCAATGTCTTTTGTGCCTTTGGTTTCTTTTGGGCCAAACGGTGCAAACCCGCACCATTTCCCCGACGACACTAAATTAACAAAAAACACCGCCGTATTGCTTGATTTCGGTTGCGTTTATAAAGATTATTGCTCCGATATCACACGTTGTTTTTGGTTCGGCGATAAACCCGCACCCGAATTTCAAAAGATTTTAGACCTTGCCATTTTAGCGCACGATACCGCCGTAAAAAAAGCAAAATACGGTATGACAGGTGCTGAAATTGATGCCCTTGCCCGCGGTGTTATTGAAAGTGCGGGCTATGGTAAATACTTCACACACAGAACAGGGCACGGCATAGGTATGCAAGACCATGAACTTGCAGATATATCTCAACTTAACAAAGAAAAAATCGGCCTAAACTATTGCTTTAGTATTGAGCCGGGCATATATTTGCAAGGCAAATTCGGCGTACGCTATGAAGATTGCTTTTATATGACAAAAAAAGGAATTAAGCAAATAAAATGACGGAAACACTTAAAAAATTTCAAAAATACCTCGCCCAACAAAAATTGGGCGGTGCTGTTATTACCGATATTTTGACCGTCAATTATTTAACATTTTTCCCCTTTATAAATGACGGAGATGCATTTTTAATCGTCACGCCTAAAAAAGCAATTTGCTATACCAAAGATTTGTATTTAATTGACATAAAAAATAAATGTAAATTTTTAGATTTTGTAAATTCACTTGATATAAACGAGTTGGCAAAGAACTTAGGTAAACAGGCAAAAAATTTTGTGTTTGACCCTAATGCATCCACCTACATAAACGGGACTGCTTTAAGAAAGGCCGGTGCAAAAGAATTTGCTAAATTGACATCTATCATCCGCGAAGTTAAGACAAAAGAAGAAATAAAAATTATTAAGCAGGCTTGCCAAATTTCTTCAAAAAGTTTTGAAATTTTTAAAAAGAAATTAAAACCCGGTATTACCGAACTTCAGGCGGCAAAATCACTTGAATGCATTATGGCAGAACTTGGCGGGCAAGGGATTTCTTTCCCGACAGTTGTGGCCTTCGGAAAAAATACCGCAAACCCGCATCACGCAAAAGGCGACACAAAACTAAAAAAAGAAATGCCGGTTTTGGTAGATTTTGGGTGCAAATACAAAGGTTATTGCTCCGATATGACACGCACTTTTTGGTTTGGCAAAAAACCTACGCAAGAATTTAAGCATTATTTTGAGGCTGTATTTGAAACATACACCGTCGCCCACAAAACATTAAAAGCAGGCAAAGGCGCAAAGGAAATGGATACTTTGGCACGTAATTATTTAGAAGATAATTTTGATGCTGCAAAATATTTTCTACACTCCCTTGGCCATAGTTTAGGGCGTGAAATACATGAAAGGCCGTTCCTTTCACCAAGGGGCGAAGGGCTTTTGAAAGAAAATTCTTTAATGACAATAGAACCCGGCCTTTATTTTGAAAACAAATTTGGTATTAGGTATGAAGATACCTTTTTAATAACAAAAACAGGCAGTATAAATTTAACAGCAACGAAAACTAAAAAATAGGAGTATATTATGATAGGAACACCCCAATTCAAAGAAGGTTTAATCTTTAAAAACGAAAACGGCGAACTTGTGGAAATTTTGGAATATCAACATCACCGCAAATCACAGGCACGCGCAGTTGTTCGTGTTAAACTTAAAAATTTAAACACCGGTTCTTTAATTGAAACCAGCTACCGCCCCGAAGATAAATTTGAAGAAGTGACCATTGAAAAACGCCCGCATAACTTCCTTTACAAAGAAGGCGATATGGCTTATTTTATGGACAATACCACTTTTGAACAAATCGGCGTGCCTTTAGCAAAAATGGGCGGCCAAGATAAATATTTGGTTGATAATATGGAAGTTATCGGCCTTTTTATCGACGGCGTGCTTTTTAACATACAACTCCCGATTAAGGTTGATTTGAAAGTCGTTTCCACAGTGCCGGGCGTAAAAGGCGATACCGTTTCAAATATGACAAAGCCCGCAACCCTTGAAAGCGGTATTGAAATTAAAGTGCCGCTCTTTATCAATGAAGGCGATAAAATCAGAATTGATACAAGAACTGATACCTATGTTGAAAGGGTTAATGACTAAAATTTTTGCGTTTCTTTTCCTTTTCCTTGCCGTTTTAAGCCCGCTTAATGCGCTTGAAATTACCGCTTTGGAAAAGGAAAAGGACGGGGAAATAACCGCATCTTTTTGCGATATTTTCCAAATTAAAAATATCGCTTTAAACCAAAGTGCGCTTGCAGCCGCAGTCACTTTACCTAAAGACGAAGAAATTTATGAAAATTTGGCAATTTTAAATTCAGATATTGCAGGTAAAATTATTTCTTGTTTCGCCGTTTGCGAACTTAATACAACTTGTAAAAATGCCAAATATGAACTTGAAAGCATAAAGAAAATTAAAGATAATTTAATTTCCGCGAAAGTAGTTTTTGACGGCGATATAAGCGTTGTGTTTTTAGTATCAAGTTATATAAAGAAAAATAAAAAGTTATACCGCGTTAAAACACCGCAAGATTTTAAGTTTTTAAATAAAAAATATCAAAATAATTTCCGCACTTGGCTGCTTGCGGAAATTAAAAATAAGTATGAAATGTTTTAACCCTAAAACGCAAGAAGTATTTGCAGATAATTTAAAGTTAAATAATACGTTTTTCAGCCGTCTAATGGGGCTTATGTTTAAAAAACATTTGCCTGCCGGCAGCGGTATTATTTTAAAACCCTGCACGCAAATACACACTTGCTTTATGCGTTTTAATATTGACGTAATTTTTTTAGACAAAGATTTAAACGTTTTACACGTAATTGAAAATATGCCGCCTTGGCGCATAAGCCCGCTATTTTTAAAGGCGCGCTATACGGTGGAAATGCCTGCAGACACTTTAAAGGGCCGCGTAAAAAAAGGCGAAAAGTTGGCATTGTCGCTATAGTTTTTTATATAATTATTTTGAGGTTTATTTATGAAATTTATTAAAAAAATCAGTCTTTTAATTTTGCTTTTTACACCGACACTTGTTATAGGTGCATCCTTTTCCGGTTTCTATGACAATGTGACGGCAGAAAATTTACCTTATTTTGCCAAAGATTTGGCGGGGATGTTAGGTTCTTCAACTTACAGTACCGGGCGTATTTTGGGATGGGGCGGTTTCCAACTTTCTGCGCACGGAATATTGATACCAACCTTAAATAAAAATGATACAGCACTTGGAGCACGCGAAGACAATAAAAATTTATTTATTCCGCTTATTCAAGGGGAAATAGGCTTGCCTTTCCGTTTAGACGGCTTTATCCGCGCTATTGCTTATAACCGCTTAACTTTAGCCGGCGGCGGCCTTAAATGGGGCATAACACGCCCGCGCGACGAAGATTATACTTTCCAAACAATGCTTGTTGCCATGGCCCAGGCAGGTGTTTATAAAGATTTCTCTTTAACCCATTACAGCGGAAATTTGGTTATCGCATTTAAAACACCTTACGTGACACCTTATATCGGCGGCGGAGTTGATTATATGATAATGACGGTGGAAGGTGCAAAAGATACATCTTTGATAAACAAAAAAACATATACCACAACCCCGCGCGGAACTGTGGGCCTTAACATAAAACTGCCGATGTATATGGACATGAGTGTGGCCGCAAATTTTGCTTCTTACGGTGTTGGTTATGAAGCGAATTTCGGCGTTAGGTTCTAATATGAAATTTGCTAAAAATGCGCCGATAGGTTTGTTTGATTCAGGCGTCGGCGGGCTTACAATTTTAAATGCTTTGCAAAAGGTTTTGCCGGCTGAAAATATTATTTATTTCGGCGATACCGCACACGTTCCTTATGGCAATAAATCAAAAAATGCCGTCACAAAATATTCCACAGCAATTTTAAAATTCTTGGAAAATCAAAAAGTAAAATTTGTTATTGTAGGTTGTAATACCGCAACCGCTTTGGCTTTACCGCAACTTAAAAAAATAGCAAAAGTAGATTTGCTGGGTGTTTTAATGCCCGCCGCAAAAAAGGCCGTAAAAACAACAAAAAACGGCAAAATTGCCGTCATAGCAACACAAGCAACGGTAAACAGCAACAGTTATAAAGATGCCCTTTTGAAATTAAATAAAAATTTAAAAATATATCAATTTGCCTGCCCGCTTTTGGTGCCTTTGATCGAAGATAAAAAACTGCTGAACACTTTACTTCCGGCTATGCTTGAATATTATTTGGCACCAGTTAAAAAATGCGGTGCAGATACTTTAATTTTGGGCTGCACACATTACCCGATAATTAAAAATCAAATTGCAAAAATGCTTGGGCCGGGCGTAAAACTCATTGATTCCGCGCAAAATACCGCGCTTGAAACAAAAGAAATTTTAATGCAAAATAATTTGCTTAACACCTCCAAACAAAAAGGCAAAATAAAAGCATACACAAGCGATGACCCAAAACATTTTGAAATTTTGGCAAAAGCAATTTTAAAACAAAAATCAATTAAAGCAGGGCTTGCAAAATGAATATTTATTCCGACGAACGTTTAATAAATTTGGGTATAATTTCAGGCACTGTGGGGCGGGATTTCGGTTCTGCGCGCGAAACACAAATTGCACATAAAATTTTTGAAAGTTTGGGTATCCCCCCCGCCAAAATACTTGGTTTAAAACAAGTGCACGGCGATAAAATTATTTCAATAAATTCAGAAGAAGATTTGCAAAATTATAAGGCGCAAGAAATTCACGAAGCCGACGGTTGGCTTTTATCTTTACCGCAAACGGGTGTAATGATTTTAACTGCCGATTGCGTGCCGCTTTATTTGTGGTCCGCAGACGGCAAATATGTTTCTTTAACGCATTGCGGTTGGCGCGGCGTGGTTAAAGAACTGCCCAAAAAAGCGGCGGAGTTAATTAAAACAAAGACGACGGAAAAGTTGCAAGCGTATATCGGCCCGCATATCCGCGAGTGTTGTTTTGAAGTTAAGGAAGATGTTGCAAGCAAGTTTCCGAAAGAAGCGGTTATAAGACGTGAAAATAAAATTTTTGTGGACCTTGATAAGGCCATAATTTTACAACTAACTGCCGCAGGTGTAGACGTAAAAGAAATCAGAACAGGCTGCCATTGCCAATGCACATCTTGCTATAAAAAAGATTTCTTTTCTTACCGCCGCGACGGCACAAAAGACGCATTACTTTCTTTTATTTATAAGGTATAATTGAAATATGAACATAATTATTGTCGCCACAAAAGATGAAGCAAAACAAGTTAAAAAACTGCCCAACAGTAAAATTATCATTACCGGTATGGGCGAATTTAATGTTATCAACACCGTTTCAAAATTATTGTTAAACAAAAAAATTACAAATAAAGACAAGGTGTTTAATATCGGTTATTGCGGCTCTAATATATCGCCGATAGGAACTGTACATACAGTGGCAGTGGTGGCAAGTGAAATTAAATCAAACTTCGTAGAATATAAAGAAATTAAACTTGGTAAAAACGGCGCAAAATGTTATTCATCAAATAATTTCGTCACGGAAACAAAAAATAAAGGCATTTTTGATATGGAACTTTATACTATTGCCAATATTTTCCCAAAAGTCAAAGCAATAAAAGTTGTGTCTGACAGTTTAAGTATGAAGCAGTATCACGCAGTATCAGTAGCAGATGCTTGGAAAGAAGCCAACAAAATTTTAACAAAAATGTGTAAATGAGGTATAATCTAGTGTAGGGTTAAAAGCCCTAAAAAAATTTAATCTGTTTTTGGTGTTCCGAAAGGAACAAGCACGAAATGTGCATATCGCATACCAAAAAACAGCCAATTAAGGCATAACTGAATCAGGAATCTAGACCTGATAAAGTTGTGCTCAATGTTTATCGTTAGCAGGAAACTGTTTACGATAAACTACGGCTGTTATATCTTGGTTAATGCGATAGCTGGGATATAGCAGCCGTTTTTATATTCCCGCTCGTCAAATGAAAGGAGAAATCATGAAAAATAAAAAAGGGTTTACCCTAATTGAGATGTTAGTAGTAGTATTGATTATCGGTATTTTGGCAGGTATTGCTTTGCCACAATATCAAAACTCTGTGATCAAAGCAAACTTTGCCGAGGCTTTTATTAAACTCAAAGCCGCCGCCCAAATCGAAGAAATGTGTAGATTACAAACAGGTGCAGAGGCATGCGTAGCCGGTGATATTTCTTATTCATACAGAGGGCAAGTTAATACTGAAGTTAACGGTTGTGAAGTTAATGAACAGGGATATTGTCCTATTGTTGATTTTGATAAAGAAAAATTTTTTATATATTCTGCGGACGGAATGAGTTCCCCCAACATCCTTGCAAGTGCACAATATCAAAAAGAAGAAGTATGCCTTTGTATAACAAGAGATTATAAATTTGTATTAACACAAAATTCTGATGGTTGCAAAGCAGAAGCTACCAAAGACTATTCAAAAATATTAGGCATACCAGATGTAACGGAAGATAATGACGATTACGGTTGTTATTGTTGTTAATAGAATAAAATCAAAACTGTGTGCGCAAACCCGGCAAGTATTTTTGAAGAAATTTTGATTTTTTCCGCGACAACGTGTACAAAGAAGAACGGGAGCGGAGCGACTCTCGGTACTCTAGGAAGATAAAAATAAAAAAGGGCTCAAATTTACAAGCGCGTTATGCGCGTTTGTGAACAGTACGCGGAACGTGGACACGTAAAAATAATTCCGCTATCTCAAAAAATGGTATAATTTATTGTAAACATTTTAGGCGGGAAAACGTAAAATATTTCAATAAACCCGCAATCTATGGAGGAATCATGGCAGTAAAAAAACATAAAGGTTATGTATACTCCTTCGGCGCAGGCCGCGCTGACGGAAACGGTTCTATGAAAGAACTACTTGGTGGTAAAGGTGCCAATCTTGCTGAAATGGCAGGCCACCCGAAACTCAAACTCCCTGTGCCGCCGGGTTTTACTATCTCTACCGAAGTGTGCACATACTACTGGAAAAATAACAGAACTTACCCTAAATCATTAAAAGCCGAAGTTGCCGCAAATTTAAAGAAAGTTGAAAAAGAAACAGGCAAAGTTTTCGGTTCAAAAACTAATCCGCTTTTGGTTTCCGTTCGCTCCGGCGCAAGAAGTTCAATGCCCGGTATGATGGAAACAATTTTAAACGTCGGTTTAACTTTAGAAACAATCCCCGGTATGATTAAAAGAACAGGCGACGAACGCTTTGTTTATGACGCTTACCGCCGCTTGATTATGATGTACTCCGACGTCGTTATGGAAAAGGCCGCCGGTATTGAGCCGAAAGACGACCAAGGCATCCGCAAAATCTTAGACGGTATGCTTGCTGACGTCAAAGCCAAAAAAGGTTATAAATCAGATACAGATTTAACCGCCGCAGAACTTAAAGAACTTTGCAATAAATTCAAAGCAACAGTTAAAAAAGTTTTGGGCAAAGAATTCCCTGATAATGCTATGGACCAACTTTGGGGCGCAATCGGCGCTGTGTTTGCCTCTTGGAACGGTAAACGCGCAGTAGCATATAGAAATATTGAAAAAATCCCGCATGATTGGGGTACGGCCGTAAACGTTCAGTCAATGGCCTTCGGTAATATGGGGCCCACCAGCGCAACCGGTGTTGCTTTCACAAGAAACCCGGGCAACGGTGACAGCCATTTCTACGGCGAATACCTTATCAATGCACAAGGGGAAGACGTCGTCGCCGGTATCAGAACACCGAGCCCGATTAATAAATGGTCTGTTTCCGGCCACGGTAATGACGATAAATTTTTAGAAACCGTAATGCCGAAAGCATACAAACAACTTAACGATATTCAAAAACGCCTTGAAAAACACTTTAAAGACATGCTTGATATTGAGTTTACTATTGAAGACGGTAAATTGTATCTTTTACAATGCCGCGTCGGTAAACGCAACGGTATCGCAGCAGTTCAAATGGCTTTGGATATGGTTAAAGAAAAACTCATCAACAAGACCGAAGCCGTGCTCCGCGTAAGCCCTGCACAACTTGATGAACTTTTACACCCTATCGTAGACCCGAAAGCAGAGAAGACCGCTAAACCTTTAGCAAAAGGTCTTCCTGCCGGCCCGGGCGGTGCTTGCGGGTTTATCGTATTTGATACGGAAGCCGCAATTAAAGCACGCAAAGCAGGCAAAGCGGCAATTTTAGTCCGCGAAGAAACAAACCCCGAAGACGTTGAAGGTATGCGCGCAGCGGAAGCAATTTTAACAGCACGCGGCGGTATGACTTCACATGCGGCACTCGTTGCACGCGGTTGGGGTAAATGCTGCATCGTCGGTTGCAGTGATATTTCCGTAAACCTTGCAAAACGCACAATGACCGTTGCCGGTAAAACTTTCAAAGAAGGTGATTTCTTAACCTTAAACGGTACACGCGGTTTAGTTTACGGCGGTAAACTTGCAATGTTAGACGGCGGCACAGCCAATAAAAATTTGGCCGCTTTCTTAAAAATCTGCGATTCCGTCAGAACTTTGGGCGTTCGCGCCAATGCCGATAACCCGGCTGATGCCAAAAAAGCACGCGACTTCGGTGCGGAAGGTATCGGGTTATTCAGAATTGAACACATGTTCTACGGTGCAAATTCAGAAAAACCGTTATTTGCATTACGCAAAATGGTTTTATCAACCACCACCGAAGAACGCGTTAAGGCTTTAAATGAAATCTTCCCGTATATGAAGAACGATATTAAAGCAACTTTAAAAGCAATGGCAGGTTTCCCCGTCACGATTCGTTTAATGGACCCACCTTTACACGAATTTATCCCGCATAGCAAAGACGCCGTTGCCGCAATTTGCAAAGCCTTAAAAATCGGCGAAACGGAATTCTATAAACGCGCAGATGCATTAGCCGAAGTTAACCCGATGATGGGCCACCGCGGTATCCGCTTGGGCGTGACATACCCGGAAATTACTTCAATGCAAGCACGCGCCATTTTTGAAGCAGCAGCAGAACTTATAAAAGAAGGTTTAAAGATTAAACCGGAAATTATGATTCCTGTCGTTTGTATTGATAAAGAAATTATCAGCCAAAAACCGTTAATTGAAGCGGCTTATAACGAAGTCAGCAAAAAATACGGCAAGAAATTTGAATATCACGTCGGTACAATGATTGAAATCCCGAGGGCTGCAATTACTTCCGATAAAATTGCACAAGTTGCGGATTTCTACTCCTTCGGTACAAATGACTTGACACAAATGACTTTTGGCTTCTCCCGCGACGATATCGGCGCATTTGTTCCGTCCTACATTGAACAAGGTGTTTTGAAAAATGACCCGTTCCAAATTTTGGACCAAGAAGGTGTCGGGTTCTTAATCAAACATGCTGTCAAAGCAGGCCGCGAAGTTAAACCGAAACTCAAAATCGGTATCTGCGGCGAACACGGCGGTGAACCTTCAAGCGTGGAATTCTGCCACAAACAAGGTTTCAACTATGTTTCCTGCTCTCCGTTCAGAGTGCCAATAGCACGCCTTGCGGCAGCACAAGCAGCAGCCAAAAAAACTAAATAAATTTAGTTTGATTTGGACTTAAAATTTCCCCCGCGTTGATTTCAGCGCGGGGGTTTTTACTTGAAAAAATTATTTAAAATTTTAGTTTAGTTTATAGATATCGCAAGGAGAAGGATAACAATATGCTTCTCCATTTTCTATTATTTTCCCACCAAGTGCTTTACAAACCTTATTTCCTTGATTACCTCTACCTTCGCAAGTTATCATCCCCCGTACATCTTCATAAAAAGGATCATCGGACTGATACATAGCAACAAAAAATTCATTATCGGAATCAAATTTATGATTACAATAAACATATCCTGCCCCAATTTCTTCATTTACGGTACAATACCAATAATTATTCCAACAATCCTTTGATGTAATACATTCCCAACCACTTGGCCAATTAACACCTAATTCTTCACCATAAGGAGATTCATCACATTCACTACTAGTACAATAATAACCATGTTGCAATTTCCATTCTTGTAAAGCATCTTTCCAGCGACGCATAATCGGCAAAATACTTGCAACTTTTGCTTTTGTTACCGCCATTTGATATTGTGGCAATGCAATACCCGCCAAAATACCGATAATCAATACTACAACTAACATTTCAAGCAGGGTAAACCCGCCGTATTTCTTATTTTTCATATAATCTCCTTTATACAATGCTTTTTTATTGTATATAGAAATTATAGAAAAAAAAAAAAAATAGATGTCAAGAGGATCGTCGTGAAATTAAAGATATTTTGCAAAAATATAAATAAGATAGGAAACAGAAATATACAATTTATATCCGACTGAAAATTTTATTTTTTGCTTAATATTTGTTATAATATATTATCTTAGAAATACTCTAAGTACACAATTTGTTGGAGAGATGGCCGAGTGGTTGAAGGCAACGGTTTGCTAAACCGTCATACGAGGTATTCCTTGTATCGAGGGTTCGAATCCCTCTCTCTCCGAAAATTTAAAAGCACCCTTTTGGGTGCTTTTTAAATTTTAGAGAGTAGAGCAATGCCAACTGCTTGGCATTGCGTCGGGATTCGAAGCCCGGAGCGTTGTGCGAGTTTTGCCGAAGGCAAAGGCGAGCACCGCGAGGGCCGGGGTGTAGGAAAATTCCGTCAGGAATTTTACCGGAACCCGAATCCCTCTCTCTCCGCCATTTGAAAACCCCTACGGAAGTAGGGGTTTTTAAATGGCCGAGTTTAGCGGTATTACTCGCTTTGCATACCTATTTTTTTACAATAATCTTCTTCTGTCCAATTATGACAGGTTATGTCAAGAAATTCTATATTTTCGCCATAATACCCCCAATGTAATTCCGCAACGACATCATTATTTTTGATTCTAAGCGCATATAAATAATCATCAACATAATATTCCCAATGTGTTGTCTTAAAACAAGGAGACAAATCTGAACATTCCTCTGTTAATTCAGTAGGAGGTTCAAAAGAAGAATTTTTCCAAAATCTATCTCCTACACAATTACCCCAATAATCTTCTTTCAACAAACATTCTCGCTGAGCATTGAGCATATTTTGCAAAATAATTTTTGCTTCGGCAACACGGGATTTTTCCACCGCTCTATCATACTGCGGCAAAGCAATACCGGCTAAAATGCCAATGATTAAAACTACCACCAACATTTCAATTAAGGTAAAACCTAATTTGTTTTTCATATAATCTCCTTTATACAATACTTTTTTATTGTATATAGAAATTATAGAAAAAAAAAAAAAAATGCAAGTCAAGGGCAATTTGGACCTATGACTTGCATTTTAATTGAATCAAATTAATAATTCTTTTTAACGATTTTCCTTGCTAAAGCGTCTTTGGCTTCAACGGTCTTTTCGTCTAAATCAACGACGTAAGTACCGCAAGCGATAGGATAATCAGTAGTAGGCGTATCTGCTTCCGCACCAAGTAAAGCAATTTTACCGTTAACTTTACAATCAATCATATAAATAGGTGTACCTACTTTTTTGGTTTGCCAAACTTTATCATTAGTCATTAAAACCTGGCCTTCTTGTTTTTTTGCTTTATCTAAGAAACGAAGATAAGAATCTATTTCCGAACCGTAAAAACGCTTTAGTAAAAAAACCGCCTGCTGCCTTTCATACTCAAGTTTTTTCTGCAAAATATTGATATTTTCGTTTTTAACAGGTTTTGCAGCCTCTACTTTATTATCTTGGGAGGCAGGCTTTTGTACATCATATATAGGTTCATTTTTGGCTTTACTGTTTTTTGATGATTTTTTAACCGCAACTACAGGCACTGCCGAGACACTTTTTGAAGAATCTTTTGATATACCCTGATTATTTGTTGCAGGAGAAGATTTTACCACAGGAACTGCCGTTCCGTTTTTAACATCTTCAATTGCTTGATTGGCATTTGCTTTCGCAGCTTTAACTTTAGCCGTTTGTGTTGCTTGAAATTGTGCGGCCTCTTTGGCCTTGGCCTCTTTTTCTTCTTGCAGGGCTTTTTCTTTTGCTGCCTGCTCGGCTTTTGCGGCCTCTTTAGCAGCTTTAATTTTTGCTTTCTTTTCTTCTTTCATTGACTTATCAAGCGCCCTGTGTTCTGCGTCAAAAGGGGATACCTGCATATCAAAATCGGAACTCGGTTTTATTTCTTCACCTTTTGAAACATTAGAATAAATTGCTGCTATTTCTTGTGCGTGGGCAATATCTTTTGCTTCCTCAGCCTTGGCTTGCGCTAAAAGTTCGTCACGGTTAATACCGCTCATACTAACTGTTTTATAGTCTGTAATAACTTTATCAGTATGTTTTAATTCACTGCCGCGAACCGCATCTGCATCAGTATAAACTTTTGCCTGATATTTACTAAAATCTTCATTAAGTATTTCTTCGGCCTTTACTACATCTTCAAAATCAAGTTTTATTACACCGTCCGTGGAAATTGCATCTGCTGATGTCGCACGTGCGGAAAGGCGGTTTACAAATGAAGCATAATTCATTTTAATACTTATGTGATCCGGATAATAACGGCGGGAAACACCATATTCTTCCAAATCTTTTGTAAAACCGTCATTAAAATAGAAATCTACGGTTTTATTTTCGGAATACCAACAGCATTGCTCTAAACAGGAATTAGGATTATTTTTTACTCTGTCATAAGCAGATCCGGGGTAAAAAGATAAATTTAAAATAAAACAGACATCCTTTACATTGCCGGAATTATCTGTTCTTGAAGAAACAATTTTAACCCAATTTTTGGTTGTTTCTCCGTCTATGGTTCTGGTGCCTGCGCAAGCGCAAAGCGCCACACAAAAAGTTAATATGAATAATTTCCTCATAATTTGATTATACTTTTTTTTAAAACATTATGTACATTTATTTAAAATTTGTTAAAATTTAAGTAGGAGGATTTTTATGAAATATTGTTTTATGATTTTGGTACTGTGCACATTATTGTGTGCGTGCGCAAGTAAAAAAGATGATGGTTATTATTCTTATAAAAATGGCGGAATTTTAGAGGAAGAATTTGATTTGCTTATAGCACCTAAAATGGATTATGACAATGTTATGCCTTATGAAGAGCAAATAAAAAATACAGTTAAAGAACAACAGGTAAAAACTGCACAAACTGCAAAACCGAAAGCAAAACCTCAAAAACAACCTGTAAAAAAATAAAATGCAAGAAGATATTTTGCTTTTAGATAAAGAAACCCGGTGCCTGTATGAAACTTTAGCAAAAACAACTAATATTCTAACAGGCACAAGGTTTACTTTGCCGGAAGTTAAAAATATAGCCGCGCAAGTAAAAAAAATCAATCAACTTAAAAAAGAAAAAAACGCCCTTATTTTGGCACATTATTACTGCACACCGCAAATTCTGTTCGGCGTAGCAGATTTCTGCGGGGATTCTTATGCCCTTGCCAAAAAAGCCAAAGAAGCAAAGCAGCAAAATATAATTTTTTGCGGCGTCACTTTTATGGCCGAAACAGCAAAAATTTTGAACCCTGCAAAAAAAGTTATTTTACCGCCTATGACGGCAGGTTGCTCTTTGGCAGACGGTATTAAAGCGGAAGAAGTTCTAAAACTGCGCGAAAAATACCCAAATGCAAAAGTGCTTTGCTATATAAATTCATCGGCGGAAGTTAAAGCCGTTTGCGATACTTGCGTGACATCTTCAAATGTTTTTAAAATTGCTGAAAATACTAAAGAAGACCAAATAATTTTTGTACCCGATTTATATATGGCAAAAAATATTGAGGCCTATTTGAAAGCAAAAAATATAAATAAAGAAATTATTGCAGCAGGTTCAACTTGCTGCGTACACGATAAATTTACTTTGGCACAACTTAACGAAGTAAAAACAAAACACCCGCAGGCAAAAATAATTTCACACCCGGAATGCTTACCTGAAGTTTGCGCGGAATCTGATTATGTCGGCAGCACAGCAGGTATGATAAAATTTGTTAAAGAAAGTTCCGCAGATACTTTCGCCGTTTTCAGCGAGTGGGGTTTAATAAATACTCTTGAAGAACAAAACCCGCAAAAAACATTTTTACCTTACGGAAGAATCTGCGCAAGTATGAAAAGAAATAACTTAAACAATATTGAAAGTGTTTTACAAAATTTGGAAAATTTAGACGGTATAAACCTTGATACCGCACTTGCCCAAAAGGCAGAAAAAGCAATAAATAATATGTTTAAAGAGGCAGAAAAATGATAGATAGAATTATAACCCTTGCTTTAGAAGAAGATACCGCCCTTGGCGATATAACATCTGAAAATATTTTTAGCGCAAACGATAAAGCCACCGCACGCATGGTGGCAAAAGAAGACTTGATTTTGTGCGGCGTTGATTTGGCAAAAGATATTTTTGAATATGTGGACCATAATTTAGTTTTTAAAACAAAATTTAAAGACGGTGCAAAACTTAAAAAAGGAACTATTATTGCTACTGTCGCTGGGGCAACTTTAAGCATATTAAAAGCCGAACGAACTGCCTTAAATTTTATGCAAAGGATGTCGGGTATTGCTACGCAGGCAAACAAATTAAACGCAATTTGTAAGAAGTACGGCGTTATGCTTGTTGATACGCGCAAGACACAACCGGCACTTAGAAAATTTGATAAATATGCCGTTAAAATAGGCGGAGCAAAAAACCACCGTATGAGTTTATCAGACGAAGTTTTAATCAAAGATAATCATATTGCCGCGGCAGGTTCTATAACAAAAGCGGTGCAAAAGATACGCTCAAGCGTGGGCCATACAAATAAAATTGAGGTGGAAACAAAAAATTTAGCCGAAGTTAAAGAGGCTTTAAAGGCCGGCGCAGATATCATTATGCTTGATAATATGCAACCCAAAGATATTGTAAAAATTGTTAAATTTATTGACGGGCGTGTATTGTTAGAGGCATCCGGCGGAATTAACCCTAAAAATTTAGAAGATTATGCCAAGACGGGTGTAAATGTTATTTCAATGGGATGTTTAACACACTCGGTAAAATCGGCAGATATAAGTTTACTTATTTAAGGAGAAATTTTAATGTAGGGTGAAAAACCCTAAAATAATTTCCTGTTTTTGGTAGTCCTTCGGGACTTCGCTTTTACCGAAACTTATCGGTAAAAGGGACTAGGAGCCAAAAACAGTCGTTTAAGGTGTTGCATATTTTTATGTGATACTTGTCTTGTGTCTAACACAGGGCAACGGCTGTTTTTGTGTGATCCTAGTCCGCAAAAATCAGCCGTTCTTTATTGAAAAAATTTTGTTGTAAATATTGAAAGGAGATATAAAATGAAACAAGACAAAAGAAAAAATAAAAAGGGTTTTACCCTTATCGAAATGTTGGTGGTTGTGTTAATTATCGGTATTTTGGCAGGCATTGCTTTGCCGCAATATCAAATGGCAGTTACAAAATCAAAAGTTGCAAGCATATTGCCTTTAATGAGAAGGTGGTATGATGCTTTGGCTGAGTACAAATTGCAAAATGGCAGTTATGAAGTGGACGATTATAGTACTGTTGATGCTTCTTGGCCCAGTGATTGGAATCATAGGGAATGTGCTGATTCTTATAACAATTGTAACAATGATTATTGGGATTGCATGGCTAATGAAGAAGGAACAGGTTATGTTTATTGTCGGCATGAAATAGATACTCGTAATTACTTCTTTATAACAATGTATCAGCCCGATGAAGCAAACTATGAAGATGTAGTAGGTATGATGACCTGTGAGGCTTGTGGAGATGAAGGTAATAAAGTTTGTAAAGCACTTGGTGGTAAATTATTGGAAGGTGCCACAGGAAATGTAGTAGACGCTATTGTTTACAAACTAAACTAAATTCAAAATATTTCCTAACCAAAACCCCCGTGCTGAAAAATAAAACACGGGGGCTTTTTGTAAAACAAAACAAATTTTATTTTGTTTCTTCTTCTTTTTCTTCTTCTTTGGTTTCTTTCACAAGTTGACGTAAGTAATCTTCCACTACGCCTTTTGCGCCAAGCCCTAAAGCCAAGCCAAAACCTAAACCTAAAGATGCAAGAACTATCACTATTACGTGGTTAATCAAAACAAAATTGATATTAATTTGTTGCAAAGCAAGCAATACGGCAAAAACCAATACCACAATATTTACGATTCTTGCAATAAAAACACCGCCGCGGATTTTATTTGCTCTGGCAGAATTTAAGACAAGTTTTTCCACAAAGCGCCCAAACAAAGCACCGGCAAATAATATAACGATACAAGCAAAAAGTTTAGGAATGAAAAGTAAGAATTTTTCAAGTATTATGCTTATTATTTCCAAGTGTAAAGAATCAGCAGCAAGCATAATAAAGATAATCATTACCGCCCAAGATAATATAAAAGCAATTACATAAGTGGGCGATTTACCGAAACCGATACGGGCAAGTATTTCATTTACGCCGATTTTATCTGCCCTTTCATCTAATTTGATTACATTTAAAAGTTTCTTGGTTAAAGTGCTTGCCCAACGTGATAAAAACAAGCCAAAAAACAACATTACCAAAGCAACAATTATGCCGGGTAAAAGTTCAACTGATTTATTAAACAGTAAAACAAACGGTTCTACTGTTTTATTTGCCAAACTAGCAAGTTCCATTTTACTACCTCCTATTTATATTCCAATTTTACTACTTTAAATTGACGTTTAGCATGAGGTAAAACAAGGGTGAAATTTTCCCCCTCTTTTTTACCCAGCATTGCCATAGCCATAGGTGCTTTCACGGAAAGCAAACCCTTATCTAAATTGCTTTCCATAGAACCAACCAAGGTATAAACCCTTTCTTTGCCTTTATCATCTTCTAACGTCACGGTAGCGCCAATGCGGATTTCCGTTTTATCTATGGCGATATCATCGGTAATTTCGCAATTCCTTAATTTGATTTCAAGTTCATTTATTTTTGAAAGGGTTTCTGCTTGCTTTTCTTTAGCAGCATGGTATTCGGCATTTTCTTTAAGGTCGCCCTGGCGGGCGGCTTCGCCGATTTCCTCTGACAATTCAGCCTTTATTTTTTTAAGGTTTTCAAGTTCTTGCCGCATCTTTTCATAATTTTTACGGCTTAAATAAAATATTTCGCTCATAACTCCTCCACGAATTATTTAGAAAGTTTTTGGAGGGCTAAAGTTAAGTCCTCCATGTCAAAAGGTTTATACAAAATATCAGCAGCACCGGTTGCCATAATTTCTTTGTTTAAATCTTGCTTGTTCATCCCGGTTATTACAAGCACTTTTATTTTAGGATATTTTGCTTTTAAAGTACGCAAAATATCAAGGCCGCTTTCATCAGGGAAAAACATATCAAGCAAAACGGCATCAGGCACTTTGCCTGCCTCTAATACTTTAAACAAAGCGGGTGAACCGTCGGCTGTTGCTAATACCTCATACCCGGCACTGTCAAGTGCATTTTCTATAGTAGTTCTTAAAACCGCGGAATCATCTACAACGATTATTGTCTTCATAATACACCTATTTTAAAGTACTCAATGCTTTTGTAGCAAGTTCAAGCAAGACATCTGTTTGCTTTTTATCACCGGCCTCAGCATATAGGCGGATTATAGGTTCAGTTCCTGACGGGCGTGCCAAAAGCCAACTGTCATCAGGTAAAATTATTTTTATGCCGTCTATATCAAGAATTTCCGCAATTTCTTTACCTAAAATCTTTTTGGGGAATTTCTTTCTTAATTTATCCGCAAAAGTATTACTGTCAAAAATCTTTTTTACTTCTACATCGCGGCGTTCATAATAACTTTTACCGTATAAAGTTTCGGTTTCTTTTACAAGTTCGCTTAATTTCATTTTGCGGGTTGCCATAATTTCCATTATGGAAATGGCAAGCAAAAGCCCGTCACGTTCCGGCATTGTGCCTTTCCAGCAATAACCGCCGGATTCTTCAGCCCCAAATAAAACATCTTCCAAATAAGTGCGTTCCGCGATATTTTTGAAACCGACGGGAAGTTCCTCAAAATCAAGGCCGTTTTCGCGGGCTATGCGCTTTGTTAAATAACCCATTGAAAGGCATTGTAATACTTTACCTTTAAGTTTTTTGTATTTAATCAAATGGTGCAAAACAACTGCGGAAACCTGCATTGGTGTTATGTATTTGCCCTTTTCATCTATTAGAGCGCTTCTATCCCCGTCTCCGTCGAAAGCAATACCGAAAAGGCATTTGTTTGCTACTACTGTTTTTTTAAGTTCGCCAAGGGCGCTTTCTTTCGGCTCCGGTTTAATACCGCCAAAAGTAGGATCATGTTCCGTATGTATGGCAATAACGCGTTTGGGCGTCAGTAAACTTTCTAAATAACCGCAGGCGCTGCCGTACATATAATCAACCGCAACTTTACCTTTTAAAGTTAAGGCCTTTTTTAAATTTGCTTTTGAGGAAATATATTTGAAATAAATTTTTTCAAGCCCTTCTTTTGCTTCAACGGTATGATTTGGAATATAGACAGCGGGGCGTTGGTCAATAAGTTCTTCAATTTCTTTTGTAAATCTTACCGGCACGCTGCCGCCATTCATTTTGATTTTAATACCTAAATATTGTGCATCGTTATGGCTAGCGGTAATCATAATGGCAAACCAAAATTTGGTAAAGGAAAGGCAACTTATCATCGGTGTGCTGACGGGTTGCTTAAGCAAAGTGACATCAAGTTTATTTAATTTCAAAATGCTGGCGACATCGGCAGCAACTTTATCTGCCATAAAGCGCCTGTCAAAACCGACTACGACTTCCCCCGTTTTCCCTTCCAAATTTGAAGGCATATTAAGGTTTATAAATGTAGCAAGGGCTTGCGCCATACGCTTGACATTATCAAAAGTAAAATCCCAAGCGATAATACCGCGCCAACCGTCTGTACCAAATTTGATATTTGCCATAAAAACTCCTTAAAAAGTGGAGGCGGCAGGATTCGCACCCGCGTCCAAATACTCTTGCAATTTAAACACTACAGGTTTAGTTTCGGTTTTGTAGTAAAAGTGCTTGCCCGAAACCGCTGCGCTTTTACTTGTTTGATTTGTCTTAGATAAGGGTAGGCCAAACTAACCTTCCTTATAGCATACGGCTTGATGACCGTTAGTTTAATACGCCGTAAATACTAAACTGACGGGTTTAGGCAGCTGCCCAAACAGTATTGTTGGTATTGCCAACTATTCGTTTTAGCCCTATTTTAAGCGGCCTGGCCAACCGCTACCTGCGTTTAAATCTCGGAGGTATCTGTCAAAACTAGTCGCCCCCAAATATCATACATTATAGCATATCTTTTAAAGAAATATGAAATTTGCAATTCTTGTTTTTTGCCGGCTAATTCTTTTTGGTAAATTTTAATTTTTGTACGGGTAGAATTACCCTTTTCCTAGAGTACCGAGAGTCGCTTCGCTCCCGTTCTTCTTGGTACTCGTCGTCAAAGGGTAATTCTACCCGGAGAGAAAATTAAAATTTCCTCAAAAATACTTGCCGAGTTGGTGCACATACATTATACGCTTGATTATACTTCGCCCTCATGATATACCCAATCTTGTGACTCTAAATATTTGCAAATATATTGTCCTATTTCTGTATTACAAGTATAGCAACCATGCACATAGCTATCAGCATAACGTTCCATATACAATGTATATTGATATGGTAATCTAGTAATATATCCACCACATCCATATATAAAACAAGCGAATTCATAACTAAAATCTTTTGTTTTGTATATTTCTCCTTCTTCATCCCATATTCCACCTGACAAATTTATATCAGAGAAATCGTTTACAAGAAGTCTTTCACTTGGATAACCATTTGTTAGAATATATCTTTGCATCGAACCTTCTATATTTTTAATATTTATTAGTGCTTCACTTAATTTCGCTTTTTCTACCGCTTTTCTATACTGCGGTAAAGCTATACCGGCAAGTATACCGATAATCAACACTACTACCAACATTTCAATTAGGGTAAACCCTTTTTTCTTTTTCATAATCGCTCCTTAAACGCTTTATACGGCGTTTTTATTATCCGTATGTGAAAATTGTACAAAAAAAAAAAAAATGGATGTCAAGAGGATCATCGTGGAAATAAAGATATTTTATACTCAAATATATTTGGCAAATATTTTTGAGACAATTTAAAAGTACTTAAATTTGTAAGAAAATGTACTAAAAAGAATTTGATTCATTAAATATAGATTTCATTTCATATTTCTATCTAAATTTGGTAAAATGTTTGTATAGGATTTTAAGAGGTCTTTATGAAAACAAAAAAAACCACAAACAAGAAAACCGCACCCAAAAACCTGACCGTGCTTGAAGAAGTTAAACAACTTTATAAATTTATGGAAGATAATAAACTTTCCGCACTTGACTATGCCAATAAAGGCACACACGTTAAACTCGTGCGCGCAGGTATGGCACAAAGCGTGGAAGGTACTTTAAATAATTTCTCTTTCCAACCTAAAGACGATGCAAAAAAAGAAGTCCCTGTATATGGGGCAACGGTTAAATCTCCTTTGCAGGGTATATTCTTTAGGGGTGCTTCACCAAGCGCACCACCGTTCATCCGCGAAGGCGATAAGGTTAAAGCGGGTACACCAATCTGCTTAATTGAAGCTATGAAGGTTTTTAACGAAGTCAAAGCACCTTTTGACTGCGTAATAACAAAAGTTTTAATTGACAACGGCCAACCGGTTAAACCGGGTGATATGTTATTCGGCGTTGAAAAAATATAGGAGTTTTTATGCCTTTTAAAGAAAATATTACAGCAACATCATCAAAAATTTTGGACTTACTTAAAGATAAAGAAAGTTTAACCACTTGGCAAATCAAAGTAAGTTTAAATGTTTCAAGTTCACTTTTATATTTGGCTTTGGGTTCTTTGGAAAACCAAAATAAGATTATCATTGAACCCGACGGCTTAAATTATAAAGTATCAAAAACAAATAATTAAGTGTCATTTGTCGTAAAATGAGTTATACACTATACAAAAAAACGAAAAATAAAAAACAGAAACAGCAAACCCCAAATTTCAGAATCATAATTTGGTTATTTTGCAGCGCGTTCTTTTTGTGGCTTGCCTGGGTTTTATGGGGCGGGGCAGGCGGGCCTGCAGGGCAAGCGGTATATAATGCCCTAAAAGGCTTTTTAGGTTCTGCCGTTTTTGTTATGCCCCTGCTTTTGCTTTACTGGCTTTACAGGTCAATAAGGTATAAAACATTGGCGATATTGACTCTTTTATTCGGTATGTGTTTGGCTTTGTTTGGGTTTGCCACTTTGATTGCATTTTTGCACTCTAATTTTACTAATAGTTCTTTGGCAGGTGGTTTTATAGGGGATTTCCTCTTTGGACATTTAAGCGGCGTTGCCGGCAAAAGCGGTGCTATAATAATTGCCTGTGCCGCAACATTTTTAGGTGTACACATTTTATTTGCAATACCGTGGAAAGAAACAATAATAAAAGGCTGGGCTTTAATTAAAAATGATTTTTCAACTTGGATGCAAGCACGCGCAGAATTAAAACAAAAGGTAGCAGAGCGTAAAGAAGAAGAAAAACAAAATAAACCCGCTACTATAACGGAAGCAAATGAAGAATCCGCAGAAGAACCTGCTAAAAAAGCGCCGCCTAAAATTATGCGTGCCGTTGCAGAACCAATTAAAAATACTAAACCCGTTCAACAGGAATTATTCCCCAAAGAAGAAAAAGAAAACAAAACGGAAAACAAAGACGAGAAAAAGGGAAATATTGTTTATCAACTCCCCCCTCTTGACCTTTTGCGTGCGCCGGAAGAAAACAATTTATGCGGCCCAAGCGACGGCGAAATTGCAAAGGCAACAAATTTGCTTGAAACTACTTTAAAAAACTTTGATATTCATGCAAGTGTGACGGGCGTTGCACCCGGGCCCGTTATCACACGTTATGAAATTAAACCTGATGCAGGGGTTAAAATAAGTTCTATTGTCTCAATTTCAAATGATATTGCTTTGGCAATGAAAGCGCGCGGTATCCGCGTTGAAGCACCTATTCCCGGTAAAGATGCTATCGGTTTTGAAATACCTAACGAAAAACCGATTATGGTGACTGTCAGGGAAATTTTGCAAGACCCTTCTTTTACAAATTCCAAATATAAAACTACCGTTGTTTTGGGCCGATATGCAGACGGAACGCCTGCAACTTCCGTTATTGAAAAAATGCCGCATTTGCTTGTGGCAGGGGCAACAAACTCCGGTAAAAGTATTTGTGTACATACAATGATTGCATCACTTTTATACCGTGCTAAGCCAGATGAAATAAAACTTATGCTTGTAGACCCAAAACGCGTGGAACTGACTTTCTACGAAGGCATACCGCATTTGTATGACCCTAAAGTACCTTGTGAGGATGCCGATATTATTAAAGATGCAAACGGGGCGGTAAAATCTTTACAGGCACTTGTAAAAGTAATGGAAAAGCGCATGAAGATTTTTGAAATTGCGAAAGTAAAAAATATTGAGGGTTATAACAAGTGGGCCGCAGAACATAATGAAGAAAAGATGTTCTTTATCATCGTAATAATTGACGAAATGGCAGATTTAATGCTGCAAACTAAGGCCGCTATTGAAGACTCAGTACAACGTCTTACCCAGATGGGCCGCGCGCTTGGTATACACTTAATTTTATGTACACAGCGCCCGTCAACTAATGTTATCACCGGTGTTATTAAGGCCAATTTGCCGTCAAGAATTGCTTTACAGGTGGCATCTAAAATTGACTCCCGCGTTGTACTTGATTCTAACGGCGCGGATGCCTTACTGGGTAAAGGTGATATGCTTTATTTAGGTATCTCTGACCCTAAACCAAAACGTATACAGGGTTCATATATTTCTGAAGAAGAAATTTCTAAACTAACGGACTTTTGGCGTGCACAGGGCGGGCCCGATTACCCGATTCAAATTATGCCCGAACAAAACCCCAACCAGGGAACGGAGGGGTTAGGTTCTTCGGCAGAAGAAATTATTTCCGCACTAAATTTGATTTTGGAACGAAGGCGCGTTTCACAAGATTTGCTAAAAGCAAACTTTGGTTCTTCAGCACGCGCTACAAATATTTTAAGCGTGCTTGAAATGAAAGGTTTTATCACAAAACCCGAAGGTTCTAACAGATGGGAAATTCATTATGATATGATTGAATCCCAACTTGAAGAATTAAAACGCAAACAAAACCAAGAGGATGAATAATGCAGGTAAAAATTAAATATCTTTTAATGCTTGTTTTAGCACTTTTAATAAGTGTTCCTATATCGGCGGAAGAACCAAAACAAAAACCGCAAACCGCACCGAAAAATTTGCAGGAAAAAGTATTAAAAAACTTTATCGCTTGGGACAAAAAATTAAATACTTTAGACACACTTTATACGCAAGAAACATCTTTTGAAGGAACTTTAATTTCCAAGAGTTTAGGGCATTTATTTAAATCCGCAAATAATTTGCGCCTTGAAACTTTAGACAATGATAATAATTTAACACAATACGCTTTAACCGATAAAAAAATAATACGCGTTTTTGACGAAAAAGGTAGTTTAATTATGGAAACCGATTGGGAAAGTTGGCGCGATAACCAGCAAAATAAATCTTTATTTGATTTCAATAATTACGCTAATATTTTGAAAAAGCACGACGTGCGCGCCTTTGAAACCACAAAAAATAATTATGTTTTGACCCTTGCACCTAAAGAAGGCGATGAATATATTTTGACTTTCCTGCTTAATAAAGGAAATTATTTTCCAACGGAAATTAACTTGGAAAATGAAGGCGTTAAATCAAAAACAACTTTACAAAATATAAAAATAAATACCGCTGTTTCAGAGGAGATTTTTAAATGAAAAGAGAAATGACCCTTGCAAATAAAATAACTTTAATCAGGGCCTTGCTTGCAATAATAATGTTCTTTTTAATGATAACCGAAAACCCTTGGTGCTTTATCGTAGCATCTTTAATTTTCGGCGTTGCCGCATCTACCGATTGGGTTGACGGGCGTATAGCGCGCGCTACACAAACTTCAACACCGTTTGGTGCAATCGTTGACCCTTTTGTTGATAAAATACTCGTCGGTGCTGCATTTTTTGCTTTTACCGATGTTCACTTTTTAAATGTGCCTGTTTGGGCGGTATTTTTAATAATTTTTAGGGAACTTACTGTTTCCACTTTGCGCGTTTTGGCTGCCCTAAATAATAAAGTGCTTGCCGCAGAACGCTGGGGTAAATTTAAAACAACTGTCCAACTTATTGCAATAGGTATAATTTTTGTTATAGCAGACATTTACCTTTGCGTACCTTTGGCAAAAGGCGCTTTACATAAAAGTTTATGTTTCTTAAGTTATTTTCTGGATGCTTTCCCCTATCCTATAACGGTAATTGCGGCAGTTATTACTTGCTTAAGCGCTATCAGTTATTTGAAAAACAATTGGGCTTTGCTTAAAGAATCTTGGAGTTTGCCGGTTAAGAAATAATATGAAACAAAAAATAATAAGGTTTTTCGCAAGCGGCGCTTATATCAGTTATTTGCCTACGGCAATTTTAAAAAATAAGAAAAATACCGGCGCGGGTTTGCTTGGCTCTCTTGAAGCATTTTTAATTTATTTATGTCTTGGACCAATGTCATGTTGGGCTTATTTATTTTTCTTAATCGGTATAATTTTATTTGCCGTATATATTTCCCAAAAAGTACAATTTGACGGTGCAGAAGATAACCCTAAAATAGTTATTGACGAAATTGCCGGCTTTTTTATGGCGGTTGCATTTTTACCTTACTCCTTTAAAACAGCATTACTCGCTTTGATATTATTTCGCATTTTTGATGCCAGCAAAATCGGTTTTATAAAATATGCGGAGAGTTTTGCATCAAAACTCCCCCAAGAAATACGCAAAAAATATTGCTTAAAAGGGGCTGAAATCGTCTTAGACGATATTATAGCCGGAATATATGCAAATATTATTTTGCGGCTTGCAATTTTATTTAAGATATTATAGGAGGTTGTATGGACTTTTCACAAATCGGAAGTGTACAGGAACTTTTTAAAGCAGGCGGTGTGGTTTTAGTATTGCTGCTATGTTTGTCTATTTACTCTATCTCTTTAATGATCGAGAGATTTTTTAAATATAGACGCACAATAAACAAATCAAGAAAACTGATGGCTTTTTTACGTAAAACACTCGCAACTGAGGGTTTAAGCCCAAAAATTTTTGATGCCTGCCGCGTTAAAGGATATGCAACTACACCGGCGGCAAAAATAACTTTAAATTTACTCAAATCAAATAAAAACAGTTTAGAAGAACTTAATGATTTGGCCGATACTATTATTGATTGGGAAGCGGCACAACTATCCCGTAAACTTTCTGCTTTGGCAACTTTGGCAAGTACAACGCCGTTTATCGGTCTATTCGGGACGGTTTTAGGTGTTATGCGCGCTTTTGCGGACCTTTCCCTTGCAAGCGGAACAGGGGCATCTGCCGTCGCAAAAGGTATTTCTGAAGCCTTAATTAACACCGCAGCAGGTTTATTTGTAGCAGTGCCTGCACTTGTGGCCTATAACTACTTTTTAAGTAAAGTAAATTTCTTTACAAAAGATTTGGAATATCTTGCACAGGAATTAATATCTGCTAAAATAGAACTTTCAAAAAAGCCGGTGGCCAAACAAACGGAAACGGAAATATTTGAGGTCATTAAATGAAAAAGCACCGCCTTCAAACAAGGGGCTTGATGGGCGAAATAAATATGGTCCCTTTCATAGACATTACTTTAATTTTGTTAATCATTTTTATGGTGATGACTCCTTTTATAGTCCAATCGCAACTTAATGTTGATTTACCGTCGGCAAAAGCGGTAAATACCGTAAGTGAAGATAATTTGATCAAAGTGGAGATTTTAAAAGACGGTAAAATTTTGGTTCAAAGCCGCCCGACAGCCTTAAATAAACTTGAAGAAGAACTTGTTTTACATCTTGGCAGGGCACAGGAAAAAACTATTTTAGTACAAGCCGATAAAACCGTGCCGGTACAAAAAGTTGTTGACGTGTTTGATATAGCAAAAAAATTGGGAGCAGCAAAACTTGGTATCGGCGTAATAAATAAATAAATAAATAATAGAGGGGAAATGAATTTAGCGCTTTTTTACTCTTTTGCTATTCACTTTGTACTGTTTTGTTTGCTTCTTTTGGGGTTTTCTTCAAAACCGATTAAGCAAAAAGAACGGGCAATGTATACTATTGACTTTATAGGCCAAAGCACCGAAGTAATGCGTTATGGCACCCCGGAGCAAGAACAAGGCGGCCCGCAAGCACAAGAAACTAAACAAGAAACAAAAACAAAAGAAACTACAAAAGAAATCAAAACCGAAATAAAAACAGAAACAAAGACTAAAAACCAAAGTAAAACGTATAATTCAAAGACACAAATCTCTGCAAAACCGAAAACACAGGAAAAGAAAAAGAAAATCGTACTCTCAAAACCGAGTATTTTAGAACAAGTGGAAACAGATAATTTAGATGTTTCCGCACTTCACTCTTTAACTACCGCCGGGCAAGGCGGTGCACAAAATACGGTGCAGGCAAGTTTTACCAATTTTCCTTACCCTTGGTATATAACGCAAGTACGTAATGCTTTATGGACTGCCTGGCAAAAATATAAACCAAAAGGCGGGAAAGGGCTTACGGCATTAATATCTTTTACCATTGACAAAAACGGTGCAATTTACGACACTCAACTTGAAAGGACTTCCGGTGATGAAGCGTATGATTATGCCGCTCTAAATGCAGCACGCGATTCCGCACCTTACCCGGCTTTACCAAAAGATTTTGACAGAGATATTTTGACCGTGACGGTAGAATTTAAACAGGAGGCCTGATTATGTTAATTTTATGGCGCGGCATTTTAATTATTTTATGTTGTTTTGCAGTTCTTATATGCTACCCGGATTACACCGATAATGCTTTAAAAATAATGATTACTTGGGCCGGGTTATCTTTTTTGGCAGTGACGATTTTAACTATTGTTTCAAAAATTTTACTTATCGGTAAGATTCACTTCGTCAACACTTTGCTTGATATTGCCATAGTGATTGCTTTCTTATACATCTTGTTAAATATTTTCCCGCAAATAGACGGCAAAAGCCCTTACTTAAGGCTCAAAAAAGGTATTTACCCCAAAACGGAAGATATTGATAAAGGGCTTGCAAAACTCGGCTTACGTACTAGTAAAGAAACTATTCAAGACGTAAAAGAGAGTGTTGAAGAAGTTTCCAATAACGTTAATGAAGTTAAAAATCTGATTTTAAAGGAATATAAAAAATGAGAGCAGTTATAACAGGCGGCAGCGGTTTCGTAGGCAAACGTTTGGCAAGAGCTTTGGTTAAAAAGGGTTATGAAGTTATTGTGTTTTCAAGGCGCGCAAAACCGCAAAGCGTAGACGGTATAAAAACAATTAAAGTAAATTATTTTGATGTTGAATATTTAGCAAAAAATCTTGAAGGCGCCGATATTATTTTCCACCTTGCCGCGGTTTTGTTTGCCAATAACAGTAAAGAATTTGAGAAGGGAAATGCGCTTTTAACCGCAAATTTAGTTAAAGCCGCGGCGCTTACAAAAACAGTTAAACATTTTGTTTATCAATCTTCGCTTGCGGCGGCAGGGCCGTCTAAAAACATTGAAAATTTAATTGACGAAACTTGCCCTTGCTCGCCTGTTTCCGATTACGGCAAAACGAAATTATTAGGCGAAAAGGAAGTTCAAAAACTGCCTAAAAATATTACTTATACTATTTTGCGCGCACCCACAGTTTACGGCGGAGCGGAAGCGGGTGTTTCAAAAATTTCCGCTTGGGTTAAGCGCGGGCTTATGGTAAACCCGTCTAAAAAAGATATGTTTTTTAGTTTTGTGTATGTTGGCGATTTAGTGGATGCTTTGGTTTTAGCCGCGACAAATGACAGGGCAAAAAACGGAATATTTTTTATCTCGGAAAATGCCGTTTATACTTGGGAAGATTTTATAAAAAAACTTGCGCTTGCCATGGGCGTAAAAAAGCCGATTATTTTGAATTTACCGCCTATACTTTTGCGTTTAGCAGGTTTTTGCTATGGCAATATTGCCAAGATTTTACACGCCGTTCCTGCCTTAAATTATGACAAAGTGGCTGAAGCACTTACGCCCGGCCATTGGGCTTGTACGTCAAAAAAATGGGTTTCTTTAACCAATCAAAAATTCCTTTCTTTAGATGAAGGTTTAAGGAAAACTTATAGGAAATAATTTAAAATACCCGTGCGAAAACACGGGTGTTTTTTGTAGCATTGTGAAATGACTGTTTTAATTTAATTTGTAAACGGTATCTGCGCCGTAATTAGTGCTCGCGCCATCAACAACTTTTCCGCCAAGCGCTTTACAAACTTTATTACTTTCGGTTCCTGCGGCTTCACAAGTCATCATACCTTGCACGCCTTCGGCGGAATCTTCGTCAGGTTGATACATCATTATTAGAAAATAATCATCATTACTAAAATCATGACTACAATATACATGTCCTGTTCTTTCTTCATTATAGAAACACATCCAATAATTATTTTTACAATAATCACTATTCCCGCAAGGCTTATTTCCATTTTTCCAATCACTAGGCCAATAAACACCCAAAGTATCTGCGGTTGGATTTTTACCATCATCCGTCCGATAACTGCCGTGCTGTAATTTATACTCGGCCAATGCGTCTTTGAAACGGCGCATTAATGGCATCATACTTGCAACTTTTGCTTTCGTGACAGCCATTTGATATTGCGGCAAAGCAATACTTGCCAATATGCCTATAATTAAAACTACAACTAACATTTCAATTAAGGTAAAACCTAATTTATTCTTCATATAATCTCCTTTATACAATGCGCTTTTTTATTGTATATAGAAATTATAGAAAAAAAAAAAAAAATAGATGTCAAGAGGATCGTCGTGAAAATAACAATATCAGTATACCTATATGTTATGTTTTTGAAAAAGCTTTTAATTTTACACTACCCCCTTTTGACGGACAAATAAAGTTTGCCCCGTCGTCTCCCTCCTACTTTTATTTCGTTTCACTATACAAAAGCGTGTGGCAAAAATATTTGCCAAGTTAGTATTTTTGTGATATTTATTTTTAATTATATCGTCGTGATTTGCGTTTTTTTTTTTTTTTCGTACAATATACTTGTAAGTAAATAAAAATGCTGTAAAAGCGATTATAGGAGAAATTATGAAAAACAAACAAGGTTTTACCTTAATTGAGATGTTAGTTGTAGTTTTAATTATAGGCATTTTAGCAGGTATTGCACTACCGCAATATGAGATGGCAGTAGAAAAAGCAAAAGCCACCGAGGCTTTAATGAACATGCGAACTATTATCGGCGCCGTCGAAAGGAATATTTTAGTTTCTGGAACAGATAATGGATCTTATGAAAGTTATGGAAATCGAAACAATTGGGATATAGAATTAACCGGTGGAATTTGGATTGATAATGACAGTTTTCAATATATGACGGATTATTTTAAATATTTGCCCACAGATGATGGATCAGGACTATTTGTTGTTCGTTGTAATGGTAAGTGTCAAAAAACAAGTAATGCTTGGGATAATTATTTGTATGAATTATGGGGTTGCTATCCATCGGTAGATGGCGATTGCCCTTTTTCTTGTTATGCAGAAAGTAATAAAGGTAAGAAAATCTGTAAAGCACTTGAAGGTTTAGGTGTTGAAAACGATTCATAAAATTTATTATGCGTAAAACATCTAGCAAGTATTTTTAGGGAAATTTTAATTTTATCTTTGACGACGTGTACTAAGAAGAAAGGGAGCATAGCGACTCTCGGTACTCTAGGAAAAGAAAAATTAAAATTTACCAAAAAGACGCCGCTAGCAAAGGACTAAAGACACAGATTTCCTATTACTTATACAATGCTTTGTTTCTAAGTAGCCGATGATAGGTAATAACAAACCTATGTACCTCATCGCGGATTTCTTGGAGTAAACGCAAGGCAGGCGAATTTTTGGGTAAACGTAAACTGTTGGAGCGGTTTGGTAAAAAGATTTCTTCTTCCTTTTTGGCAAGTGAAATAATCTGAATATCTAAACCCGCTTCTTTTATCGCTTGCGCGGCAAAATTAAGTTGGCCTTTGCCGCCGTCAATTAAAAATAATTGCGGACGTTTTTCGGGTGCTAAATTTTTAAGTTGATTAAGACGCCTTAAAACACACTCTTTCATCATCAGAAAATCGTCGGCGCCGGTGGCTTTCATTTGCGCTTTGATTTTGAAACGGCGGTAATGCGCTTTATACTTTTCCCCGTCTATGAAACAAACCATTGCGCCTACGGCTTCCTTTCCAAATAAATGCGAATTATCAAAGGCCTCAATATGATTTATCAAAACAGGCGATTTTAAAACGCGTGTTAATTCTTTTAATTTTGCGGAAACGGCAAGTTTATGTTCTAATTTTTCCTCGTCATATTTGCTTACTTTTATGCGCTCGCCCATTTGTTCTAGGGCGGAAATCAAATCACGGCAAGCGGCGGCTTCCTCGTAATTTAGATTTTTTGAAGCCGCTTTCATAGCCGCAAATAATTCCGCTTTGGCCTGCTTAAAATTACCGTCTAAAAATAAAGCAACACGCTTAACAATTTTTTGATAATCTTCATAGGAAATTTTTGCGCAAGGCGCGCAACATTGACCGGTATGATAATAAATACAACCCTGAATTTTATTTTCAGCAAGCGGCTTTTGGCGGCTGAAACTGTAATTGCATTGGCGTAATGGCGCAAAGCCCGAACGTCTTAAAAAGTGTAAAAGTTGTTTGATATTATATGCCTTAGGATATGGGCCGAAATACAAAGATTTGTCTTTAATTTTTTTACGGGTTAAAAGCAGGCGCGGGTAATCTTCCCCCACAGTTAATTTTAGATAACTATAACTTTTATCGTCTTTTAACATACTGTTAAAAAACGGTTGATATTGTTTAATTAATTTATTTTCAAGTAAAAGGGCATCACGTTCGCTTGCGCAAACAACAAAATCAATTTGCGAAATTAAAGGCATTAAGGCGGAAATTTTCCAACCGCGTGTTTGTTCTTCGTGACCGCTGAAATACTGTGCAACGCGCTTTTTGATATTTATGGCTTTACCGATATATAAAACTGCCCCCTGCTTGTCCTTCATCAAATAGACGCCGGCATCAGAGGGCAGTATTGATAAATTTAATTTACTTACGGGCAAATTATTTACCTGCCAAAACCTTAAAGTCACCCGGATCGGTTGAACTGATTAAGGCCTCATCATAAGTTATTTTCTTTTCTTTATACAAGTCATATAAGCATTGGTTCATTGTGTGCATACCGAGTTTGACGCTTGTTTGCATTGTATGAATAAGTTGCTCCACCTTTTTATCGCGGATGACTGTTCTGACTGCCGGTGTTGCAAGCAAGATCTCCGTCACCAAATTGCGGTGCGGGCTTAAAGAACTCTTTAAAAGCTGTTGGGAAATAACCGCTTCTAACACGAAAGATAACTGTGAACGGGCTTGCTCTTGTTGTTCCGGCGGGAACATATCAATAATACGGTTAATGGTTTGAACGGCATCACTGGTATGCAAAGTTCCGAATACCAAGTGGCCCGTTTCGGCCGCGTTCATAGCATTTTGCGCGGTTTCAATATCGCGGATTTCGCCGATGAGAATAACATCAGGGTCTTGCCTTAAAACATATTTCAATGCGGATGCGAAAGTATTTGTATCTTGCCCGACTTCACGCTGGTTTACAATACTCTTTTTATGCGGGTGCACGAATTCTACTGGGTCTTCAACCGTGACAATATGATAACTGTATGTTTCGTTAATATAGTTTATCATACTTGCAAGCGTGGTTGATTTACCGGAACCGGTTGGCCCTGTCACTAAAATCAAACCTTTTGAAAGGTGCACAAGTTTGTCTATTGCCGTAGGTAAATTGAGTTCCCTAAAATTCCTAAACCCTTGCGGAATTTGCCTGATAACTACTGCCACGTGCCCCATTTGCCTAAAGACGTTTACCCTCATACGGCCAAAACCTTTCATAGCGATAGCGAAGTCAAGTTCATTGGTTTCTTCGTAGCGGCGTTTTTGGTCTTCACTCATAAAGGCATAAATAATTTGCTGGACAGTATCGTGGGTAAGCACTTCATAAGGGGTGGCATACAAATTACCCTCAATACGCAGTACGGGCGGGACACCGACTGTCAAATGCAAGTCAGATGCGCCCTTTTCCTTCATTAAAGTAAACAATTCTTCCATTGAAACCATAAACTTCCTCCTATCCTATTAAATCTAAAGTAATATTATTTAAAGCACCCGTTATTTTTTGTTGTTCTATATCTACACGAAATAAGTACACAAACGGCTCTGTCCTAACCTTAGAAGCAAAAAATTCTACTATATATATATTGTCTGTAAAAGGTTTTGCCGACCAGGATGATTGATAATCTTGCCCATAAACATTTTGTAAATAATCACCAATGGTTATTCCTTTATTTTTAAGTTTTGTGTTTTTTACGATATCTATAACATCTTGGTCTGCTTTATCTTCTGAATTTATTGGTAATTGTTTAGCTAAAGCATTTTCCTGTTCATTTTCAAAAGGGTTTGTTTGGAATTTTTCCTGTTCAATAATTGATGTTTCCTGCCCTTGATTATTTTGCCCCTGTGCTGAAGCGGTATTTGTATCTTCTTTACCCATATTCAAAAAAGCCAAACATAAAGCAATAGCAACCACAGTTATTACAAGGAAAGAGAGAATAAAGATTAAATCATTTTTTTTGCTTTTCTTAACACGCCCGTCACTGGAACTGAGAATTTTATTATTGGAAATTTCAAGAAAACTATGCTTTTCTAATGTCCCGTTTGCCATATTTTGCGTCGGTAAAGGGGCTTCTTCCAAAGGTGTAGTGTGATCTTTAATTTCCGGATTAGTTTTTTTGTCACTTGTCACAGTGCTAAGGGCAGAATTATCTTCCCCCAATACTACCGGAGCAGTTTGTGATTGTTGTTCTTTCGGTTCTAGCAAAATATCAGATGGTAAATCTTCAAGCAAATTATCATCATTTTTATTTGAGATATGGAAGGTATGATCCTGCGGGATATTATCTGTTAAAATTGCATCATGTGCAGGTACATCTTCGGCAACAATTTCATGAAGGAGATCTTCCTCTTTCTTCTTCAAATCAGTGCTAGAATCTGTTTTTGTATCTTCTAAAGGCGGTAATTCCTGTAAATTATCTTGTACCTTGGCTTCATTGTTTTGGATATCAGGGGAATACTGCACAGGTGTTTTAGGGTTTACTTTCGGTTCTTCCTTGACGGGAGTATCCGAAACTGTATTTGAAATTGATTCTTGAAAAGGGAAAATTTCTTGCTCCAAAGACAATTTAAATTCCGGATAATCTTTTGCACTTTTCCAAGCAGATTCCTGTTCTGCTTTATCTTCAGGGCAAACAAGAAGATCATCTGAAAACCAACTTTCTTTCAACAAATGCCCAACTTCTATCGGGCCTAAAACCTCTGTTCCTTTTAAATACAAGAATTTCATAACACCCCTATTAGTTATAGTTTAACAATATTTTAACACATCTTGCAAGCGTTGTAAAACTAAATCTTTACCAAGATATTCAAGCATCTTAAATAAAGTCGGCCCATTTGTTCTGCCCGATACCGCCACACGGAGCGGGTGGAACACCTGCCCTGCTTTTAAGCCGTTTTCTTTGGCTTTTGCGCGGGCAATAGTTTCCAAAGTGGCAGCATCAAAGTCAGGTGCTTCGCCATAACTTTTAATCATAAGTTCTACGGCCTGTTTTGCCGTAGGTGTTTTGAACACTTTGTTTATTGCTTCTTCATCATATTTGACAGGGTTAAAGAAAAACTCAATTAAACCAGGTATTTCTTTTAAGGTTTTATATTTTTCCTGTTCAAGTAAAATTACTTTTGTTAAGGTTTCTTCGTCAATGCCTTTGGCAATACCGGCTTCATCAATAAACGGTTTTGCGGCATCATATAATTCTTTAGGCGTAAGTTGGCGTATATAATCACCGTTCATCCAAGTAAGTTTTACCGTATCAAATACCGCCGGGCTTTTTTGGCAGCCGGCAATATCAAATTTTTGTTCAAGTTCGCCTTTGGCAAAAATTTGTTGCGAGTCAGAGGTACTCCAACCAAGCAAAGCCAAATAGTTGATAAGCGCTTGCGGCAAAAAGCCCTGCTTTTTATATTCTAAGACACTTGTATCCCCGTGGCGTTTTGAAAGTTTTGTACCGTCGGGGCCGTGTATCATTGAAAGGTGTGCCATTATCGGGTGTTCCCAACCAAGCGCCTTATAAATTTGTATTTGCGCAGGGGTATTGGAAATATGGTCATCACCCCTTATAACGTGTGTCATACCCATTAAATGATCATCAATAACGCAAGCAAAATTATATGTCGGGTAGCCGCTTGTTTTTTGGATAACCAAATCATATAAATCTTTGTTCGCAAAGCGGACTTCACCGCGGATTAAATCGTTAAAAACTGTTTCGCCTTCTGTGGGCATTTTAAAGCGGATAACATATTTTTTACCTTGTGCTTCAAGTTCCGCTTGTTGTTCTTTGGTCAAATTACGGCATTTGCCGGGGTAGCGCGGAGGGCGGTGTTCTTTTGCCGCTTGAGCACGCATTTCTTCAAGTTCTTCGGGGGTACAATAACATTTGTAGGCAAGGCCCTTTTCTAAAAGATAATCAATATATTTTTTGTATAAGCCTTGGTCTGCACGCTCCGCCTGAAAATAGGGTGGATGGTCGCCCTTAAAAGTGCCGTCTTGGAAGGGGCCTTCGTCCCATTTAAGACCGGCCCAGGAAAGGCCTTCAAAAATTGCTTTTACTGATTCTTGTGTTGAACGTTCTTCATCGGTATCTTCAATTCTTAAAATAAAGGTGCCGCCTGTTTTCTTGGCAAATAAATAATTAAATAAAGCAGTTCTTAAACCGCCGATGTGCAGATACCCTGTTGGGGAAGGTGCAAAACGAACTCTTGTTTTCATAAAAATTAAAACCTCTGTGCATTTAATCTATAAATATATTATACTTTATTAAGAGAGATATTTTAAGGAGGCCTTATGCAAGTTAGAATTATTGCAACCGGCGGAACATTTGATAAAGAGTATAATGAATTGACGGGAGAATTGTTTTTTAGGAAGACACACTTGCCCGAAATCTTGAAAATGGGGCGTTGCCGTTTACCTGTCAAAGTGACAACTTTAATGATGAAAGACAGTTTGTTTATGACTAATGCAGACAGAAAACAAATTTTGGAAATGTGCAAAAAAGTAAAAGAAAAAGCATTGGTTATAACCCACGGAACCGATACTATGGAAAAAACCGCGGAATATCTTGGTAATAAAATAAAAGATAAAACTATCGTCTTAACAGGGGCAATGATACCTTATAAATTCGGTTCTTCAGACGGTATTTTTAATTTAGCAAGTGCTCTTTCTTTTGCACAGGCATTACCTTGCGGCGTATATGTCGCAATGAACGGTAAATTATTTAATTGCCACAACGTGACGAAAAATAAAAAAAGAGGAATTTTCGAAAATAAGAAATGAGCATATTTTTCTTCATAGTCTTCATTGTCTTTACTTTGATGCATAGCGTGGTTGTATTTTGGTTTTGCCGAAATACAGCCGGCCTTTCATTAACTCCTTTTGTAAAAATTTTACCGGTTATTTTAACGGTTTTATATTTTTTATTGTATACCTTTGCAAGAAAATTAAACATATACTTTCTGGAATCATTTTTACTGACTTATTTGGGTGCTTTATTTTTGGCTTTTTGTTTAGTTTTCGCTATCATAATATTGACTTTGATATTAAAAATGTTCGGTATAACTTTACCGCTTTTTTCCTCTTATTGGGTTTTGGCAATTTGGTTAATTATGTTAGCGTTAGGTTTATATACTGCTGCCCAAACACCGAAAATTACAAACCTTTCTTTTGACGCTCCCGCTTTGAAAAAGGATGTAAAAATTGCCTTTATAACAGATACGCATTTCGGGGCAACAGTAGGCAAAAAACGGGCGGAAAGTTTAAAACAAATTTTAGTTAAAGAGAACCCTGATTTGATTTTATTCGGCGGTGATGTTTTTGAACTTGATTCTAAAAACAGTAAACCGTTTGCAGATATTTTGGCAAGCATAACTAATAAAAAAATAGGTGTTTTCGGAAATCACGAATATTATCAAGGTTTAAACGATAGCCGTACTTCATTTAAACAAGCAGGCATAACTTTGCTTGAAAATCAAAGTGAAATATTTAAAGATATAAATATTATCGGTATTAACGATATAAAAACTACACATTTAACTAAACAAAACTTCATAAACATATTAAAAAAAGAAATTAAACCAAATAATTTTAATCTGCTTTTAACGCATTCCCCCCTCTATTTCAAAGAGGCAGCACAAAATAGCGTATACATTATGCTAAGCGGGCATACTCATAAAGGGCAAATTTGGCCTTTTAATTTTATGGTAAAGGCAGCCTTCCCTTATTTTAACGGGTTATATGAAGAAGAAAAGGGCAAACTGTTTGTTTCTGCCGGAACATTTTTTTGGGGCCCGCCTTTAAGATTATTTTCCGAAAATGAGATTGTCATTATTTCATTAAAAGGACAGAAAAATTAAAATGAAAAAAATATTTATTGCACTGTTATTTGCTTTTATTTTACAACCTGCACAGGCACAAAAAAGTTTTAATGAACTATCCTTGCAAGAAAAAATAGGACAAACACTTTTTGTATCTGCCGATATCAATAACTATGAACGCCTTAAACCTGCCATAACAAAGGGCTTAATAGGCGGTGTGTTAATTCAGTGGGGCAATTATTCAAGAGAAGAGACAAAAAAATTAACAGAAACTTTACAGAGTTGGGCCAAACAAAGCCCTTCCCAAATACCGCTTTTAATTGCTATTGATTATGAGGGCGGAACTGTTTACAGCCCTACAACTTTGGGTTTACCTTTTTTACTTTCAAATATGCTCATAGCAGCAGCAAATAATTATGAAGATACGCAAACAATTTTTTATATCATCGCACAAGAATTAAAAAATCTGGGCATCCATATAAACTTTGCGCCTGTTATGGACGTAAATACAAATGCAAAAAACCCGATTATCGGGGTACGATCCTTTGGAAGCAATAAAGAAACAGTATCAAATATGGGCAAGGCAATTATTGAGGGTTTGCAACAGGGCGGAATAATATCTGTTGCAAAACACTTTCCGGGCCATGGTGAAGCAAACACGGATACGCATAAAGGCCTGACAGAATTTAACGGTACGCAGGAAGAATTTGAAAACATCCATTTATTTCCCTTCAAACAGGCCATTAACGCAGGTGTAAAGGGTATTATGACTTCACATATAAGATACCCTTTCCTTGATTACAGATTAGCAACTTATTCACCCATAATATTACAAAATTTATTGAGGAAAGAACTTGGTTTTAAGGGTTTAATTTTTACTGACAGTTTAGACATGAAAGGCGCCTTAATATCCAATATTTCAAAAGCGGCCTATTTGGCCTTAAATGCAGGGGCAGACATTGTTTTAATTGCAAGAGAAGATCCGCAAAAAACAATTGATTTAATACAACAAAAAGTACAAGTTTCCCGCATAGAAGATGGCGCAAAAAAAGTATATGAAACAAAAAAGGAATTTGATTTATTTAATGATTATTCCGGTAATATTGAAATGCCCGTAAACAAAGCTTTTGAAGTTTTTGCGCAAAAAATAACACAGGAAGCAGTCACTTTAGTTAAAAATGAAGACAATCTAATACCTTACAAAAAAGAAAAAAACGGAAATAAATTATGCACCGTATTTTTTGCACCGACAAGACTGGCTAACCAACTTACTTATTTTGTACAACCGTTTCTTAATGAAAATTTTGAGGTCAATTATTATAATGCCCCGTTAACACCAAAACAAAAAGATATTAACCGGGCAAAAAAATGTGTAGAAAATGCAGATATAGCCGTAATCGGTAGTTTACAATGGGCAAATAAAGCAGTATCAGAACAAAGAAAAGCCATACAAGAACTATTGAATTTAAATAAAAATACCGTTATACTATCTTTAATGAGCCCTTATGACCTTAAAAATTACCCCCAGGCAAAGACTACTTTGGCTATTTACGGGGTAAACAGTTTTTCCGCCGCAGCGGCGGCTGAAGTTATTTTAGGTGAAATTAAACCGAAAGGACAGTTGCCTATTAACTTTTAAATAGTTATAATAAAGAATATGGAGGCTTTATGAAGTATTTTTTTATATTTATATCTTTTTTGTTATTTTCCGCTGCTTTACAGGCACAAATGATTTTGGAAGAACTCTCTTATGTTCCTTCCCCGTCAGGATCTTATAACAGTTTAATAGTTAAAGGAAATACCAAAATCAATAATTTAGTATCATATACCTTTGATATACAAAATTATAGTTCTATTCTTAATGTTAATGTAGCAGAAAATTCCAAATTATATATAAATAGTCTAGTTGTTTCTCATCCGAAAGGATCTGTCGTTTTAAAGGAAGATATAAATGATGACGGAGGAGGTTCTATTATAGCACCTGTTCCTTCCGGCCCAGCAGTTAGAGGAGGAGAACAAAAAGGAGGAGACAGAACAAAACTAAATTATATTCCGGTCTCAATAAACGGCGGTAATTTTTCTGTATCAAAAATACAATCAGCAAATGATGATTCTTATGTATCTATAAACAGTTTTTCTTTCAATGAAGCCAAGGCTACATCGCCTAATTTCTCCCTATATACAGATGATATTATGTCTATTAATGATGTCGATTTAAATGCAAGGAATTTATACATATTCGGTATGCAAATTCCTAAATGCCCGTATAATTACTACTGGCAAAGAGTTAAAGTCGGGGGAGCAACATATACTGTTTTGGCTTGCAGAAGAAGTAGTTGCTCAAACTATCAGGATGAAGAGCCTTGCCTTCAAAGAGGTGGAAATTGGATACCCCATGGAACTAATGGATGTAAATGTATAGAGCAATAGTCCTTACAAATTAACCTTTAGCGGCCGCTCTTTTGGGCGGCCTCTTTTATTGTTTCGCTAATTGTAGGATGGGCAAAAACAGTATTTTCTAAATCTTTAACTGTTAAGCCGAATTTGATAGCAAGGGCTGCAATATGTATAATTTCACCGGCATTGGGTGCAACAATTTGGGCACCTAAAAGTTTACCGGTTTTTGTGTCTGCAACAAGTTGTGTAAAACCTTCTGTTTCGCCTTGCGCTAAAGCGCGGCCGCTTGCAAGTAAAAATGTTTTCTTGGCAACCGCTTCATACCCTTTTTCGCGGGCTTCCGTTATGCTTAAACCGATATTTGCTGCTTCCGGCCAAGTATAAATAGCTGAAGGTATCAAAGTATTATCATAAACGGCATTTTGGCCCATTATGCGCTCTGCAACGACTTCGCCTTGTGCAGTAGCCGCGTGCGCAAGTTGGCATAAATTATTAACATCACCAATAGCATAAATATGCGGTTTTATTTCTAAAGTTTGAGGGTTTACCTGCAAAGGTAAATTGATGCCTGCCGCTTCTAAATTAAGTGTTTCCACATTTGCGCGGCGGCCAAGGGCGGCTAAAATTTCTTCGCAAATAATTTCTGTACCGTTATCAAGTAAAATTGTTTTTTGATTATCTTGTATTTTTATTTCTTTCGCCGCTGTTCCTACAAAAATTTGGACACCGCGTTTTATTAAAATCTGTTTTAAAGTACGGCGTATAGTTTCTTCTTCTTTAGGCAAAATATCAGGCTGCATTTCAATGATGCTTACTTTTACACCCAAGGCCTGCATAAGACAAGCAAACTCGCAAGCAATAACACCGCCGCCTAAAATCGCTAGAGTTTGCGGCAGTTTTTCCAAATTAAAAATAGTAGAATTATCGTAAATTTTATCTTTAATACCATCAAATTGTTTAGGTAAAAATGCACGTGAACCGGTGGCAATAATTATATCGTCAAAAATTAATTGCTGCCCTGCGACTTCAAGGGTATTTTCAGAAGTAAATTTCGCGCTGCCTTTAATAACTTTTACTTTAGCAAGTTCAAGCATTTTTGAAATGCCTTGACGTAATTTTAAAATAGTTGCTTTCCTGTGTTCCTGAAGTTTGGTAAAAGATAAAGTTTTAAAATATTCTTCCCCAAGTTCCGGCTTTGAAGAATAATTTTCAAGTTCCTTAACTGTTGCAAAACGGTGCGCGCCGGCAAGCAAGGCTTTTGACGGAATACACCCGCAATTTAAACATACACCGCCAAGTTCACCGCTTTCAATTAATGTCACTTGGGCGCCAAGTTTTGACAATTTCAAGGCACAAGGATAACCGGCAGGGCCGGCACCGATTATGGCTATGTTTTTCATTAAATTGCGTGCTCCAACTTTAATGTAGGTTTGATTTCCGTCACCGGTAAACATTCCTGAAGTTTAAATTTGCTGACGTCGGGACACATCGCTTTAATGGCTTCTATATCGGCATCATTTAAAACTTCTTTATAATAAGTTGTTCTAAACTGATAGGGTATCTTGCTATTGATAATTAAGGACATTGATTCTTTTACTTTTTCCGTATCAACAGGCCCACAGACCAAGAAATACTTTTCAAACGGAGCTTTAATGTCCATAGCAATAAAGTCCACTAAATTATTGTCAATTAAGTCCTTAACTACTTGGGGGTTTGTACCATTGGTATCAAGTTTAATTTTATAACCCATGGCTTTGACTTTTATAATAAAGTCTTTTAAATCTGCTTGAAGTGTAGGCTCTCCGCCGGTAATGACAAGGCCTTCAAGGCATTTTTTGCGCTTTTCAAGATAAAATAAGATTTCTTCTTCACTATAACTTGTATCGGAATTTACAGACAGAAGTTCCGGGTTATGGCAATATTTGCACCTGATATTACATCCTTGTGTAAATACTATTGCCGAGATATAACCCGGAAAATCTATCATTGAAAACTTGAGAAGCCCGCCTATTTTCACTTCAAAACGCCTGCCTTACTGCTTATTTATCGCTTTCGCACTCACAACCGCAGTTGCAGCCGCTGTTGGTCATTTTAATATTTTTGCGCATTGCAAATTCTTCTTTTTTACCTTTATTCCAGTTTTGTACCGGCCTTAAATAACCGACTACCCTTGAATAAACTTCACAATTTGTACCCTTTGTGTTTTCCTTTGCATTTTTAAGTTCTGTGATTTTGTTTTCAATATTTGTTCTTTCTTGTGCGGTCATAAACCATCCTCCAAATTGTTCTTTATACTATTTTTGCAAATTATTTTGCATTGTTCAAGACCCAATTTTATATAGGTCCTTTTTCCTATTGACAAAGCAACGGAAAAGTTATTTGCTGTACAATTGCTCCTCTAAGAGTGCAATTTGTTTTTCAATAGCCTCAATTTTTTCTGCTTTACATTTGGGGCATTCAAAATGTTCACCTTCTATGTATCCGCATTTGGGGCATATGCTAAATGTCGGAGTAATAGAGAAGTAAGGCAACTGATAACCTTCGCAAACTTTCTTAATGAATTTCTTAAGGGCTTCGGTATCTTTAATACGTTCACCCATAAAAATGTGTAGTACTGTTCCTCCCGTATATTTTGATTGTATTTCGTCTTGCAAGTCAAGTAATTCAAAAATATCATCTGTAAAATTGACAGGTAATTGGCTTGAGTTTGTATAAAAAGGCGGGCGGCCTGCATTTGCTTGTTCATTATCGGAAACGATAATATTGGGGTATTTTTCCCTATCAAGTTTTGCAAGGCGGTATGATGTACCTTCTGCCGGAGTTGCTTCTAAGTTGTAATTATTGCCGGTTTCTTTTTGGAACTCAATAAGTTTTGCACGCATAAAGTTCATAACTTTTACGCCGAAAGCACGGCCTTTTTCTGTGCCGATATTTTCCCCAAATAAATTGAGGCAACACTCATTTAAACCGACAATACCGATAGTGGAAAAGTGATTCTTCCAATATTCGTTAAATCTTTGTTTGACGCTTCTTAAGTAGAAACTCATATAAGGATATAAGTTTGCTGCGGTAAAGCGTTCAATAACTTTACGTTTAATTTCCAAACTGAGTTTGGCTGTTTCCATGCGGTCAGTCAAATTATTGAAAAATTCTTCTTCCGTTGAAGAAATATAACCAAGGCGCGGCATATTGATCGTGACAACACCGATAGACCCTGTTAAAGGCGCTGAACCGAATAAACCGCCGCCGCGGCGGTTAAGTTCCCTGTTATCAATACGTAAACGGCAGCACATTGAGCGGGCATCTTCTGGGTTCATATCGGAATTTACGAAGTTTGCAAAGTAAGGTATACCGTATTTTGCCGTAATATCCCAAAGCGGTTGGTAAGCCGGGTTATCCCAATCAAAATCTTTTGTAATATTATAGGTAGGTATCGGGAAAGTAAATACGCGGCCTTTTGCGTCACCGTCAAGCATAAGTTCCAAAAAAGCTTTGTTGAACATATCCATTTCTTTTTGGAATTCGCCGTATTTCCTGTCCTGAATTTTCCCCCCGATGATTACCCCTTGGTTCTTATAATAAGAAGGAACATTTAAGTCTAAAGTGACGTTGGTAAAAGGCGTTTGAAAGCCAACCCTTGTAGGAACGTTGACGTTGAATAAAAATTCTTGTAAGGCTTGTTTTACTTCAGCGTAAGTTAATTTATCATAAGCGATAAACGGGGCAAGCAAAGTATCAAAGTTTGAAAATGCTTGAGCACCGGCGCTTTCTCCTTGTAAAGTGTAAAAGAAGTTCACCACTTGCCCTAAAGCTGTTCTAAAGTGTTTTGCCGGTTTTGATTCCGCTTTACCGACAACACCTTTAAAACCGCTGATAAGTAAATCTTGTAAATCCCAACCGACACAATATGCACCAAGCAACCCCAAATCGTGTAAATGAAAATCACCGGACAAGTGCATATTTTTGATTTTTTCCGGGTAGATTTTGTTAAGCCAATAAATTTTTGTGATTTCAGAAGAAACATAGTTGTTCAAACCCTGCAAAGAATAACCCATATTGCTGTTTTCATTAACCTGCCAATCAAGGCGCTGCAAATATTGGTCAACAAGTTCTACGTTAAATTTGGAAGAAATTTCCCTGACTTTTGCCCTTTGGTCCCTGTACAAAATATATGCTTTTGCCGTCTTATGAAAACTTGAAGTAAGCAAAACGTCTTCAACAATATCCTGTATATTTTCAACGCTGGGGGTTATTTCAGAGTAAAGTTGTTGGATAATGTTTATTACACGGATAGTTAATTTTTTTGCGGTTTCAGCATCAAATTCACCGGTGCTTTGACCTGCCTTTAAAATTGCATTTGTGATTTTTTTGGCTTCAAACGGTTGATTTGAACCATCGCGTTTTACTACTTTGAGTAAGATTTCATTGTTTTGCATATATTTTGGCCTCTTTTTTAAGTTTGAAGAAGGGACTTACCCGCAGTTTTTTGGGTAAAATAACCACATCTTTTAGTGTTTGTACATAAATTGTAGCATAACTTTTGGTAAAATGTAAAATTACGAGTGAAAATTGGGCTTGACAAAGTTATCAACAAGTTATTTTACCGTCTGAAAATACAAAACTGTCCACAGCCATTAAACTGTGGACAGTTGTGTATAACTTTCCCCCAATAGGGGAATTTTCGTGGAATTTTAGAGCAATTTCCCCGCCAAATCGGCCAAGGCACTTCTTTCCGTTTTAGTGAAAGTAATGTGGCCGTAATTTTTTTGCCCTTTAAAACGTTCAACAAGATATGTCAAACCGTTAGATTCCGTATCCAAGTAAGGTGTATCAATTTGGTAAGGATCACCCGTCACGACAACTTTTGTACCTTCGCCGGCACGTGATAAAATAGTTTTTATTTCATGCGGTGTTAAGTTTTGGGCATCGTCAACAATCATATATTGTTTGGGTAATGTGCGGCCGCGGATATGTGATACCGACGCAATTTCAAGTTTGCCGCTGCTTGTAAGATAACGGACTTCTTCCTCCCCTTCTTCAGGGTTTTTCTTGCCGGCAAGGAAACTCAAATTATCATAAATTGCGCCCATCCAAGCATCCAGTTTTTCTTCCATAGTGCCGGGTAAAAAGCCAAGGTCGCGCCCTACGGGAACTATCGGCCTGCAAACAAGGAGGCGGCGGTAATTTTCGTCATCAAAAGTTCTTTTTAAGCCTGTTGCTAAAGTAATTAAGGTTTTACCTGTACCAGCCGAACCGACAAGTGTGACTAAATCAATTCTGTCATCAAGCAAAAGTTCCATTGCAAAGCGCTGTTCCTTATTTAAAGGTTTTATGCCCCAGGCAACAGGCTCTTGTGCGGAAAGCGGTTTTAAATATTTTCCGTCTAAAGAAACACGCCCCACAGCTGATTTTTTGCTGCCGTCATCACTTTTTAAAATTAAAAACTCATTAGGATAATATTCTCCTTTTAAAGCAAGTTCTTTTTTTGCGTAAAACTCGTCAATTTTAGCGGAAGGGACTTCTATTTCCTGCGAACCTAAATAAAGTTCATTATATTTAATTTTATCGGCATTATAATCTTGCGCTTCCACGCCGATTGCTTCCGCTTTAATGCGAAGGTTAGTATCTTTTGAAACGATAATAACCGGTTTTTTGGATGTCTTATTTTCCTGTTCCCTAAAATAACAGTAGGCAACATTTAAGATTTCATTATCTGCTTTATGAAAAGAAATTTGGGAAGGTAATTTGTTTTCTTTCGGAAATTCAACTTTAAGCACGCCGCCATTATCAAGTTTTACACCTTTACCAAGTTTACCCCTCTGGCGCAAGGCATCAAGTTCCCTTGCAATCAAACGGGCATTTTTACCGCGCTCATCGGATGATGTTTTGAAATTATCAAGTTCTTCAATAACAACCATAGGTATAATAATCTCATTATCTCCGAAATGTTTTATGGCATTTGGATCATGCAATAAAACGTTTGTATCCAAAATATAGTATTTCTTCATAAGACCTCCAAATAAAATTTTACTTGCTTAAGACCTAAACATATTGTAGCATATTAGTATGGAAAGATATCTATGTATACACGGGCACTTTTACCAGCCCCCTCGCGAAAACCCTTGGTTAGACGAAATTGAAATTCAGGAAACCGCACGTCCGCATAAAAATTGGAACGAGCGTATCAGCGCAGAATGCTACCGCGCTAATGCTTTTGCACGTATATTAAACCCTCAAAAGCAAATTGTTGATATTGTAAATAACTACAGTAAAATAAGTTTTAACTTCGGGCCTACCTTACTTTCTTGGCTTGAAAAATATGATAAAGAAACTTATAAAGCCCTTTTGGAAGCAGATAAAAAAAGCCAGCAACTTTTCGGCGGGCATGGAAGCGCTATCGCACAAGTTTATAATCACATAATTTTGCCGCTTGCAAATGATAATGATAAAGAAACACAAATTATTTGGGGTATCGCAGATTTTGAAAAACGTTTTAAACGCAAACCCGAAGGTATGTGGCTTGCTGAAACTGCGGTAGATACTGCCACTTTAGAATTACTTGCTAAACACGGCATTAAATTTACCATTTTAGCACCGAGCCAATGTGCAAGAACACGCAAAATCGGCACACAAAATTGGCAGGAAGAAAATAATGCAAAAGTAGATCCTAAAAAACCGTACCTTTGTAATTTACCGTCAGGAAAAAAAATTGCTTTATTCTTTTATGACGGGCCGATTTCGCAAGGTATCGCTTTTGGTGATACTTTAAAAAGCGGCGAACGTTTTGCCGCGCGCTTACTTTCCGCTTTTGATACAAGACAAGAAGCACAACTTGTGCATATTGCAACAGACGGCGAAACTTACGGACATCACCAAAAATTTGCCGATATGGCCCTTGCATATTGCTTAAACTATATAGAAAGAAATAATTTAGCAAACTTAACCGTTTACGGGCAATATTTGGAAATGTTCCCGCCCACCTTTGAAGCACAAATAAGGGAAAATACTTCTTGGAGTTGTATGCACGGTGTGGAACGCTGGCGCGCAAACTGCGGTTGTAATTCCGGCGGGCATGGTTCTTGGCAGCAACTTTGGCGCGCACCGCTTAGAAAAGCATTGGATTTTATACGTGATAAAATGCTTGTCACTTTTGACACTTTGGGCCAAGAATATTTTAAGGACCGCTACGCCGCAAGAAATGCTTACATAGACGTCTTGCTTGACCACACAAAAACAGACGAGTTTTTACAAACTTACGGCACACAAAAAGCGCTTGAAAATAAACCTGCCGCCTTAAAACTTATGGAAATGCAAAGAAATGCGCTTTTAATGTACACAAGTTGCGGTTGGTTTTTTGATGAAATTTCCGGCATTGAAACGGTGCAAATTATGGCTTATGCCAAAAGAGCGCTTGGTTATAATAAAGGTCTAACCGGAGAAGATTTGGAAAATGCTTTCATTGAAAAACTTGCCCTTGCGCCAAGCAATATACCTGATTTTAAAGACGGCGCAACCGTTTATAAAAATTTTGTTATTCCAATTTCGCGCGGTTTAAGAAAGGCCGCCATTGATTATGCCATACTTTATTTGCTTGACGAAATTTTGTTTGAGGACCGTATCTATATATACAATATAGAAGATAACAAAATTGATGTTTTGCGCCAAGAACAGGTAAAGTTGATTTGCGGAAGTGCAAATTTTGTAAACCGCCTAACTACCGAAAAACGGCTTGTAAGTTTTGCCGTACTACACCAAGGCGGGCCCGATATCACCGCAGGCGCAATCTACGGCCAAACAGATAATTTTGAACAGTTAAAGGAATTATTTTCCTACGGTGAATACGGCCAATGTGCGGCTTTGATTAAAGGCTCTTTTGTGGACACTTTGGGTATTAAAGATTTGCCGAGAGATAAACAACTGCGTTTGCTTTCAAATGTAATAGACAAAGCAAAAAAACGCATAAGGACAAATTATTTTAATTTGTTCGCGCAGGAAAAGACCGTCTTAGATTACATCAAAAATATTAACTTGCCGATGCCGCGTTTATTCTTAGATTTAGCGGAATTCGTATTAAATTATGAACTTAAAGAAGAACTGACAAAAGATAGTCTTGATACTACAAAAATAGCAAAAATAATAACTAATTTAAAGCAAACATCCGCAGAATTAAATATAAATGATATCAAGAAAATTTTAACTAAAAAATTACACGCTTTAACAAAAGTTCTTAATCAAGACCCGCAAGATTTAGAGAGAGTTAATAAAATAATTGAACTCATCAATTTTGCTGAAATGTTTAATTTACCAATTGATTTATACTATACACAAAATACCGTTTTCCGCTTAATTAAAGAAAAATCAATGGGTGAAAGCGAACTTGTAAAAATACTTTTAAATAAACTAAATCTAAATTTGAAATAGGAGTTTTTATGCCAAACCCGACAGTCCCCCCAAATCACGGGCAAAGACAGGAACCAAATGACAGAATTAAGAATTTTGACGAAGTCGCCCAAGGGCTTACCAAAGAGCAAGCCATGCAAGAAGCAAACCGCTGTTTAAACTGTAAAAACAAACCTTGTCAAAATGCTTGCCCTGTAAACGTGCAAATACCGGCTTTTATTGAATATTTACTTAAAGACGATATTAAAGGCGCGGTTTCCAAAATTATGGAAACGAGTTTACTGCCCGCCATTTGCGGCCGCGTTTGCCCACAGGAAAAATACTGCCAAGGCGCTTGTACTTTAAAGGAAAAATTCGGGCCTGTATCTATCGGCTTACTTGAAAGATATACAGCAGACAGGGCAAGAAAAGAAAATCTAACTACCCCCCCTATGCCGCAAAAAGAGAGCGGTTATAAAATTGCTTGTGTAGGTTCAGGGCCTTCGGCTTTGGCGTGTGCCGCTGAACTGCGCAGGGTTGGGCATAAAGTGACTGTTTTTGAAGCACTACACAAACTTGGCGGCGTATTAAGTTATGGTATACCCGCATTTCGCTTGCCGCGCGAAGTGATTGACGCGGAAATCAAAAACCTTAAAAAAATGGGCGTTGAATTTGAAGAAAATGTTTTAATAGGCCCATCTATCAGCATTGAAGAACTTTTAAAAACTTTTGATGCCGTTTACCTTGGAAGCGGGGCAGGCCTGCCGATGATGGCAGGTATCCCCGGTGAAAATGCCGTCGGCGTTTACAGCGCAAATGAATTTTTGACACGCGTTAATTTGATGAAGGCTTATGATAAAAATTCAGATACACCTGTCAAAATAGGCAAAAAAACTTTGGTGCTTGGCGGCGGAAACTCCGCCATGGACGCGGCACGCTGTGCGCGCCGTTTGGGCCAAGGTGACGTCACCGTTATTTACCGCCGCAGCCAAGCGGAAATGCCCGCCCGTAAAGAAGAAGTTGAAAATGCTATGGAAGAAGGCATAAAATTTAGTTTCCTGACAATTCAAAAAGAAGTTTTAATTGACGAAAACGGCCACGCGCGCGGTTTAAAATGCACGCGCGCAGAACTTGGCGAACCAGACGAAAAAGGCCGCCGCAGACCTATTGAAATTAAAGGTTCTGAATTTGAAATACCGGCTGACAGTATTATTATCGCTATCGGCCAAAAACCGAACCCGATAATCCCCAAATCCACACCGCAACTTAAAACAACGGAAAAGGGCACTTTAGTTTTAGACGAACAACAAAAAAGCACAATGGAAGGCGTATTTGCCGGCGGCGATATTAAACGCGGCGGCGCAACCGTTTTGCTTGCTATGAAAGACGGTATTATCGCGGCAAAAGAAATAAACAAATACCTTGAAAACAAAACACCCAAAGGAGCGAAATAATGAAAAAGTACGAAATACTTAACAAAATAAATTTGTCCGACACAATTTCTTTATTTGAAATTTATGCGCCTTTGATTGCCGCGTCCGCAAAAGCAGGGCAATTTGTTATTTTGCGCTATACACAGGAAGGCGAACGCGTGCCCGTCACTTTAGTTAATTGGGACAAAGAAAAAGGCACAATTACCGTAATTATTCAGGCTATCGGCAAAAGCACAGTTTTGTTTAATACCTTAAAAACAGGCGAGTGTTTTGACAGTGTTGCAGGCCCGCTTGGGCAAGCAATAGAAATTAAAAATTACGGCACAGTTGCCGTCGTTGGCGGCGGTGTGGGTATAGCAGAAATTTTACCTATCGCAAAAGCATTAAAAGAAGCAGGGAATAAAATTGTTTCCATACTAGGTGCAAGAACTGAAACTTTACTTATTTTGGAAAAGGAAATGGAAGAAATTTCAGATACTTTCGTTATCGCAACCGACGACGGCAGTAAAGGCCAAAAAGGTATGGTGACGGATGCCTTAAAAACTTTGCACGAAAACGGCGTAAAAATAAATGCGGGCTTTATCATCGGGCCAATACCTATGATGAAATTTACCGCGCGCCTTATGGTACAACTTGGCATTAAACCTTATGCAAGTTTAAACCCGATTATGCTTGACGGTACAGGCATGTGTGGTTGCTGCCGCGTAGAAGTAAACGGGCAGACAAAATTTGCCTGCGTTGACGGACCTATGTTTGAAGCGGAAAATATCAATTTTGATAATTTAATGAAACGTACTTCAGAATATACCGAAGAACAAAAACAAAAACTTGCGGAATTTGAAAAAACGCATAAATGTAAAATAGGCTTACACTAATGGACATAAAACACTTAAAGGGTATCGGCGACGCAAAGGCAAAATTATTTGCCGCACTTGATATTGAAACTATCTCCGATTTACTGCATTATTACCCCCGCACTTACAGCGACAGGCGCAAAAATGCCCCTTTAAGCGTTTACAAAAATATTGAAGATATTTGCGCACCTTTTAAGGTGTTAAGCGCGCACTCAATTAAAGCGCGTTCCTTAGATATTTTTAAGGTAATGCTTGAAAGCGAAGACAAGCAAATTTATGAGGCCGTTTGGTTCAAAAAACGTTCCTTTAAATTTGACGGTCTTGCCCCTTTAAGAAGCGCTTTTAAGACAGGCGCTTGGTTTTGGATTGTGGGCAGGCGCGAAAATAAAAATTCTTTTACAGACAGGAAAATTGTTGTGGAAGAATATTACCCGATATCTGCACCCGATTTACAATATAATGTCAATGCGCTTATTCCGCTTTACCCCTTAACAAAAGGGCTTACGCAAAAATTTATGCGCACCTGCCAAGCAAATGCTTTAAATAATTTTTTGGCAGATGAACAGGAAATTTTACCGCTTGATTTACTTCAAAAACGCGGCTTTTTACAGGCCAAGCAGGCATTGAAAGCGATACACTTTCCCATCTCAACTGCGGAACTTGAAAACGCAAGAAGGCGCTTAATTTACGAAGAATTTTTGCTTATGACACTTGCTTTTAATTTAAAAGCGCGCCAAAAATTTGTAGTTCAAAAAAAGCATAAATATACCTTAACAAGAAAATATTTAACACCTTTTAAAAACAATTTGGGGTTCAGTTTTACGCCGTCGCAAGTTAAAGTGATAAACGAAATTTTTAAAGATATGCTTGCGCCTGTTGCTATGACAAGGCTTGTGCAAGGTGATGTAGGTTCGGGCAAAACGGTGGTGGCGATTTCCGCCCTTTTGCTTGCGGTGGAAAGCGGTTTACAAGGTGCATTTATGGCACCGACGGAAATTTTGGCAACCCAGCATTTTATCACTTTAAACAAATATTTAAAACCGCTTGGTGTTTCCACCGCTTTACTGACGTCAAAAACAACCGCAACGGAACGTAAAAAACTGCTTGAAAATTTAGCAAACGGGGAAATTCAAATCTTAATCGGCACACACGCTTTGATTGAAGATAAGGTGGAATTTAAAAATCTCGGTTTAATCGTAATTGACGAACAACATCGCTTTGGGGTAAAACAACGCGCGAAACTTAGGCAAAAAGCGGAACAGGTTGATATGCTTTCAATGACCGCAACGCCGATACCGCGCACTTTTGCGCTTGCTTTTTACGGGGATTTAAACGTTTCCACAATTTCCGAACTCCCCAAAGGCAGGCAGGAAATTAAAACATATCACACATCTGAAACAGAAGCATTTTTGAAAGCGGAAGAAGCCGTAAAACGCGGCGAACAGGTTTATATAGTTTACCCTTTAATTGACGAAAGCGATAAACTTGAACTTAAAGCCGTCACGGCGGAATTTGAGACGGCAAAAAGACGTTTCCCTAACTTCAATTTGGGCCTTATTCACGGCGCAATGAAACCCAAAGAAAAGCAAAAAATAATGGAAGATTTCCTTGCTAAAAAAATTGATATTTTATTTGCCACGCCTGTTATTGAAGTCGGTATAGATGTAAAAAATGCGACGGTTATGATTATTGAAAATGCCGAACGGTTTGGCTTGGCAAGTTTACATCAGTTGCGCGGCAGAATAGGCCGCGGCGAAAAGCCTTCAAGTTGCTATCTCGTCACGAAAAATTTAAGTTCTCTTTCCAAAGAAAGAATTGATATTATTTGTAAAACCTGCGACGGTTTTAAAATAGGGGAAAAGGACCTTGAAATACGCGGCCCCGGTGAAATACTTGGAACACGCCAAAGCGGTGAACTTGAGTTTAAAGCCGGCGATATTGTGCGCGATAAAGATGTTTTAAAATGGGCGGTGGAAGACCGCGATTATTTGGTAAACAAAGATTTCTTTTTGACCTTACCCGAACACGCCGCCTTAAAGCGCAGATTGATAGAGTTATATCAAAAAAAGTGGCCCTTAATTGATTTGGGGTAAGTTAGTAATGATATTCACATATAGTAGTACAACTTGACGTTATTGGTCTATCGGTTTCTTTTGCGCATAAACGGCTGGCAGGATGTGTTGGGCTAGGGCTCTCTGAAACTATACAATACAATTGTCTTCCTGTTTCACGACCTACATAATAATGTGTATTCTTGCCAAAAATTTTTCTGTAACAAGCAATATATCCTTCACTATTCGAATGATTAAACCAAACGTTACAATTAATGTCATCTATTGTTGTTATTTCTAAAATTGAACTTGCTGTTCTTTCCTTTGTAATACTTAAATCAATATCTAAATCCGCCATTGTTTTTGGATATTCATTTTTAGCCAGAAAATATCTTTGAGCAGATTGTTGTAAACTTTTCGTGATATTTTTAAGTGTTGCAAATCTTGCTTTTCCGACCACCATTTGGTACTGCGGCAAGGCGATACCTGCTAAAATGCCGATAATTAAAACAACGACCAATAATTCAAGTAAAGTAAAACCTTGCTTGCGTATTTTTATTTTCTTCATAAATGCTCCTAATTTAACTTATACAATGTTTTTAGTTTCTGTATGAGTAAATTGTACAAAAAAAAAAAAAATGCAAGTCAAGTGCATCGTCGTTAAAATAAAGATATACCGAGTGAGAAATGAAGAAAATATAAGGAATTACGGGGTTATTACTTGCTTTAAGTCTTCAATGCCTTCTGCGTCTAAGGACATTTCAATTTCAAGCATATAAAAATTGTTTTGGATGATATTTTGCCAGCCTTCGGGCAATTTTACATAATCTTTAAAAGTCGTAATTAAAGGTAAATTGCCGCGCAAGTTTTCAAGCGTTTCAATATCTTTTAAGGTGTATTTTTGGTGGTCCGCATAACGCCAAGTTTGTTTCAAAGTAAGGCCGAGATTTTTTAAAGTGCTTTCAAAAGAGGCAGGGTCCCCTAATCCGCAAAAGCAGACGGCAGGGCCTTTAAGTGTTTCAAGCGGGACATCTTCTTTATTTATCAAATTAAAGAATTTTTTGGGTTTGTGTACCGCATTAACTATCGGCAAAGCGGGGTTATAATGACGGATTTCTTTCCTAAGTGTTGCAAGTTTATCGGCATCAACCATATCGCTATGCGTTAAAAGGACAATATCGGCACGCTCTAAAGCGGTTAAAGGCTCGCGTAAATTGCCGTAGGGCAAAAGGCCGCCGCCAAAGGGGTTTTTGGCATCAATTAAGACGACATTTCTGTCCCTTTTAAGTTTATGGTGCTGGAAACCGTCATCAAGCAAAACAACTTGGCTTGCAAATTTTTCCCTTGCATATTGGGCCGCTTTATAACGGCTTTTGCTGACTATCACGGGCACTTGCCTATCTTTTAAAAGGAGATTCATCATATAAGGTTCATCGCCGGCACTTTGCCAATCAGGGTTCTTTTGGTCATATAAAACTACAACTTCTTTCCCTTTTCTAGGCCTTTTATATCCGCGCGAAACAACCGCTACCCTTAAACCCATTTCGGAAAGTAATCTGGCACAAAGCAAGACAGTCGGCGTTTTACCTGTGCCGCCTGCGGTTATATTGCCGATGCACACCACAAAACCGTCTATCTTTTTTTGCTTTCTGATTTTTAGTTTATATAAAAGCAAATTGATTGACACCGCAATACCGTATAGGACAGAACCGCCTTTCAATATTGCGTTGGTAATTTTGTTTTTTAAGAGTTTGGTGCGTAAAACTTCAAGGTTCATATAACCTATTATATCATTTCTTAATACAAAAGAACCCACGCTTTAGGGCTTAAGCGTGGGAGGGTATAATATGATTCAAGTTATTAGTATTTATTTGTACTCTGTTATACAATTTGCTAACTTATTGAAATTGGGTTGAATACCAAGAGGGCTTTGTTTATAGGAGACATAACAATTCTTCTTGCCATCATTGTTTAAAACAACCATTTTGGTATTGCTTATTGATAATAAAAATTTTAATGTTTGCTTCATAATATCTTCCTTCCTATATAAATTTTAGCGCTTTTTGAAATTTAGCAAAAGGGCCAAAAGGGGAATTTTTACAAAAATTTGGACCTATGAAAATTTTCCCTAAAGTCCTAGATAATATTTTTCAATTTGGCTTATAATTATGTTAAAATGTATATATGGACCTAAAACTCAGTTCACAACATATAACCTTAATCAAAAACCCTACAACCAAACAGGAAGCGGTAAAATCTTTGGTTGGAAATGTGTGCGTTGGGACAAACCTAAATAAAGAAGAAGTGTTTAAAGCCATACTCAAAAGAGAGCAAGGCATAAGTACAACACTTGATACAGGGTTAAGCATCCCGCACGCGCGCTTGGAAGGGTTGGATTCTTTTAAGGCGGCTGTTGCCGTTATACCTAACGGGCTTAAAGATGATTTCGGATTACAAATTAAAGTGGTATTCTTATTTTTATCACCAAGCGGGGAGCAATTTTTCTCTGAACATTTAAAATTGCTTGCCAAACTTGCGGAAAAATTTACACCCGATTTCATTGAAGATTTGTGCAAATTAAATAAACCCGAAGATATAGCCGCAAAATTACCCTTTTAATTATGGAAGAAAATACAAACACGCAAAAAAATTCTAAAGTAAAAAGCGTGGTGGTAATATCTACCGCTATGCTTACTTTTATCACTTTCTGGAAAGCAGCCGCTATTGTTTTATGCGATTTCGGTTCAAGCGCTTTCTATGCGGGCGGTATTGCTTATAATGCTTTCGGGCCTGCTTTCCCATGGTATATTTTGGGAGTATCGTTCTTTTCAGGCTTACTTTTGATGATGTATCTTGAATCTTGCTCTATGTTTACGCGCAGCGGTGTTTTCCCCGTAGTCAGCGCGGGCCTTGGTGAAAAGGCCGCGCAACTTGCCGCATCCGCATTACTCTTTGATATGGCTTTGACAGGGCCTATCAGCGGACTCAGTGCCGGCAATTATTTAATCGGCTTAATCAATTCCACTTTGGCAATTTTCAAAATAGATTTTGTATTAAACCCGGAAATGTTTTCAATGATATTTGCCGCCGCGGTAGTCATTTACTTTTGGTATCAAAATGTTAAAGGTATAGCAGATTCAAGCGAAAAGAGTGCAAAAATCATTAAACTTTCCTTAATAATTTGCGGTATTTTATTTGTGTGGTCAGGTATTACTTTGGCTTTGCGAGGAACTGTCACTTTACCGCCTTTAAAGCCGCAACTCACAAAAGAAGCAATGGGTTGGGCTGCCAATATTCCGTTTATGCAAAAGGTGGGCTATATCGGTGTTTTGATAGCACTTGGGCACTCCGTTTTGGCTTTGAGCGGTTTGGAAACACTTGCACAAGTGTTTAGGGAACTTGAATACCCTAAAATACAGAACCTTAAAAAGACCGCCATGATAATTTTCGTTTTCGCAGTTGTGTTTACCGGCGGTTTGACCTTTTTATCTTATTTAATTATCGGGCCTGAAAATTTACCGCAATATAGCGATAATATGCTTTCCGGTTTAGCGATGTCTTTAACAGGGCCGACGATTTTGAAACTTATACTTCAAGCGGCGGTGGTTTTTGCCGGCGGCTTGATGCTTTGCGGTGCGGTAAATACATCAATTATCGGCGCAAACGGCACGATGAACCGTATAGCGGAATCGGGCATTTTGACAGACTGGTTCCGCAAAATACATAAAAAATACGGCACCACTTACCACATAATAAATACAATATGTATAGCGCAACTTATAGTTATTTTCTTATCACGCGGTAAAGTGTATTTAATCGGCCAAGCATATGCGTTCGGTGTGCTTTGGACTTTTGTGTTTGAAATGGTTTCTATTGTCATTTTGCGCTTTACAAAACGTGAGCAAAAACGCGAATTTAAAATGCCTTTCAATATTAAATTTGACCATTTTTATATACCGCTCGGTGCAATTTTTGTGGGCCTTATGGTTGTTTCTTTGGCAGGTATTAACCTGCTTACCAAGAAAATTGCAACAATTTCGGGTATATCTTTCGGTTTGGTACTTTATACGATTTTCTATATATCAGGCCGCTTAAATGCCAAAAAAGCAAATATTATGTTTGAAGAAGGCCCGCGCGAAAAATTAAACGAAACGCAAGTGCCGGAACTTTCCGCCGCTTTGTCAAATTTACCTTACAAAGAAAATGTTTTGGTGACGGTAAAAGACGCGAATAAACTGTATCACTTTGAAAAGGTTTTGACCGATTTGAAAGATACGGAAGTTAATATCATTGTTCTTTACGCGCGCCCGCTTGATAATTGGAACGCCGGTAAAGACAGGGAAGCAGTAAGCGTTGATTATAAAGAATTATTCACACAAGTTATTTTGAAAGCGGAAAACTTTGGCCGCCCCGTACACCCGATAATGGTTAGCAGTAATGACTTTTTTGCCGCCGCGGCGCAAGTCGCATATACGGCAAAAGCGAGCAAAATTGTTATGGGTGTTTCAGGCACTTACGGCGCAAATGAACAAATGGAATATATGGTTATGGCTTGGGCCGCCTTACCGCAAAAATACCCGATTACGGCGGAAATTTTATGGCCCGGCCGCGAAGTTTCATTTAAATTTTAGGAGTTATTATGGCAATATTAAAAATCTGTAAATACGGCGAAGAAATCTTAACCAAAAAAACCAATAGAATTAACTTTAATTCTATGGAAAAGAAACTGCCTAAAATAATTGAAGATATGACGCAAACCTGCCTAATGATGGAAGGCGTGGGGCTTGCCGCGCCGCAAGTGGGGCTTGGTATTGCGCTTGTTGTGGTTATGCTACCGCAAAAAGAAGAAGGCAAATATAAACGTTATGTCTTGATTAACCCCGAAATAACCGTTAAGAAAGGAAAAACCTTGAGCCAAGAGGGGTGTTTATCTTTCCCAGGGCTTGGTGTTCAAATTGAACGTGCAACCGAAGTCAAAGTAAAATATTTAGACGAGCGAGGTTTGCCCGTTGAACTGATAGCAAAAGGTTTTTTAGCAATAATTTTACAACACGAAATTGACCACTTAAACGGAAAAACTTTTATTGATAATTTACCCAAAGTAGCCAAAGATAAGGCCTTAAAAGAAATTGAAGAACTGTCTAAAGAGTGGTAGATTAGTTTAAAACACAAGATACCCAATCATCATCTTCTTCTTCCAACTTCCAGCCAAGGCCTTTACATATTTTTTTACCTTCGACACCTTGACCATAACACTCTATTTTATTTCTATAAGATTCATTTTCGTAATCTGAAGGATACATATCTATTTCAAAAGAAATACCATTAGAATAATCAATATCATGTAGACAGTATATATATCCATCTTGTTCTTCATTAGCATAACAATACCAATAATCATTTTGGCAAAAATTACTATCACCACAAGGAATATTTGTATATTTTTCCCAATCACTGGGCCAAGAAACACCTAAAGCAGATGCCCCCTTATAATTATAATCACCATGTTGTAATTTATATTCTTCTAACGCATCATGCCAACGACGCATGATTGGTAAAATTGCGGCAACTTTGGCTTTTGTCACTGCCATTTGATATTGCGGTAAAGCAATACCCGCTAAAATGCCGATAATTAAAACTACTACTAATAATTCTAGTAAGGTAAACCCTTTTTTGTTTTTTATCATAAATGCTCCTAATTCGTTTTATAAAATGTTTTTATTATTACATAGATAAATTCTAGCAAAAAAAAAAAAAACGCAAGTCAAGAGCATCGTCGAGCAAATAAAGATATACCGAGTGAAAATAAGAAATAAAAATTTTTAATGAATAATAAATGCTTGCTTAATTGTCTTTGGTAAGTTAGTAATAATGATAAGAACAATACCCGCTTTCACAATGGCCTTGCTCTGATGACTTTCCTGTTTCTTTTTGACAAAGACGATTTGATAAATCCTTTGTATTTTGGCTATAAGTTAGACAAAATGCCGGTAATCCTGATTCTCTATAAACATAATACCACATTTCTCTTCCAAGAATTCTTTTATAGCAAGCAACATATGACTGTTGATTTTCGTTCCATACAGAGCAACTTATACTTGTGTCAATATCTAAATTGTTTTTTGCACCTACATAAGTATTGTTTACTAAATAATATCTTTGTGCAGCATCTTGTACTGCTTTTGTATTTATTTTCAATTCCGAAAATCTTGCTTTACCGACGGCTATTCTATATTGCGGTAAAGCGATACCGGCTAATATGCCGATAATTAAAATTACTACTAACAGTTCAAGTAAGGTAAAACCTTTTTTGTTTTTTATCATAAATGCTCCTAATTCGTTTTATAAAACGTTTTCATTATTATATAGATAAATTCTAGCAAAAAAAAAAAAAAACGCAAGTCAAGAGCACCGTCGAGCAAATAAAGATATACCGAGTGAAAAATGAAGAAAAATAGGAAATTCTATCCCCCATCCGTCTTGCGCAAAAAGCCGCGCAAGCCACCTTCCGCCCGCTGATGCGGGTGAAGGCAATAGGGTAGTAATTTTACAACACGAAATTGACCACTTAAACGGAAAAACTTTTATTGATAATTTACCCAAAGTAGCCAAAGACAAGGCCTTAAAAGAAATTGAAGAATTATCTAAAGAGTGGTAGTAATTTTTAGGACAAAATACCCACGCTTTCGGCGTGGGTATTTTGATTGGTAAAAGTAATCCCCCTGCGAAGCCGGGAAATTTATGTAAAATCTTTGAATTAATCACTAATGCTTTCTTCAAAAACAACACCTACATCTTCACAGTCACCCGCAACTCTAGTATTTACTTTATAATTCCTTCCTTTTACCCACTGGCATACTACTTTCTTATCTTCATCTGAAACATAAGCAATATACCAAAATTTACCGATATCTCTATTCCTATAATAGGAAATTTGTCCCCAATTATCTCTATAAAAACCAATTTCACAAATATTATCGAAACAATTAGCCTCAAATCTGCTTGTAGAATCAATTTCACATCTTGTATCAGAGGAACAATCACCCGGCAATTCAATATCAGAAACACTTTTTTGCCCCGTAAAATATACCCAGTCATCTGAAAAGTCATTAACATCCAAATATAGATCTATATGTCTACTAAGTGTACCAAAAACAATATCTAATTGGGCTAATTTTGCTTTCATGACGGCCATTTGATATCGCGGCAAAGCAATACTCGCTAAAATACCGATAATCAACACTACAACCAACATTTCGATAAGGGTAAAACCCTTAGATTTTTTAAACAACTTTTTTACTTTTTTCATTTTTCTTTCTCCTTAATTTTAATTTCCAACAAAATTTGCCAAATAAAAACGGCCGATATATCTGAGCCATAGTACCTTAACCCAAACATAACAGCCGTGGTCTGTGTTCAAAGACACAAACACTTGGCACAAAATCAACGGGTAATTAATCCGTCAATTTTATGCCTTTAACGACTGTTTTTGAAGGTACTATGACTTTTAGTTTCCTAAAAGTAATCTTTGTTCTTTCAACAAAGTTTCAAAAACAGATTAAATTCTTTAGGGCTTTTAACCCTACATTATTTCTTTTTTATCTCCTCATACAAAGCGTAAAACCCGCGGCCGCCTTGCTTCACGTGATAAAGAGCATCATCAGCACATTTAAAAATCTCGTTTTGGTCGTCACTATCCGTTGGGAAAACGGCTATGCCTTGGCTGATTGATAATTTGACAGGTTTACCGCCGCTTAAAGATGTTGGCAGTTCCACTGCCTTAACGCTCTTTAAAAGACGCGCGGCAATATGTTTGGCTTCTTCGCCCGAAGTGCGCGGCAATAAAATAACAATTTCATCCCCGCCATAGCGGCAAGGCATATCGGTTTGGCGCAAACTCTCTTTAATGATATTACTGACCGCTTTTAGGGCTTCATCGCCGAAAAGGTGACCGTAAGTATCATTGATTTGTTTGAAATAGTCAATATCTAAAAGTATCAAAGAGAACATTAAATTGAAACGCTTAGAGCGGTAAATTTCCTGTGCCAAATTCTCTTTAAAGAAACGCCTTAATGCAAGGCCGGTTAAGTCGTCATAATTTGAAAGTTCTTGGACTTTTTCAAAAAGGCGGGCATTGTCTATCGCCAAAGCAATTTGTAAAGAAAATTGGCGCAAAGATAATTCTTCTTCTTCCTTTATCGGCGTGCGCGAAAGCACATTATCAAAACACATATAACCCAAATTTTTGCCCTGCACCGAAAGCGGTATCATTAAGCGAATATCTGAGTTTGATGCTTCTTCCAAAAGCGCTTTAATATTTTCCCTGATTTCCAAAGTTTTGACTTCGCCCGAAAGGTCCACTGAATAACCTTCGGTAATTTGTTTGGTTTTAGGATTGCAAAGATACAAAGATGTTCTGTCAAACCTAAAGGTATCTTGTATGCTTAAAAGGATTTCCTGTAAACTGTCACTTAAACGCAAAGAGGTAGCAAAAACGGTGGCAAGTTTATTCATCGCTTCGGCGCGCTTAAGTTGCGCACTGTGGTACATATCAACTTCCGTTAAGTTTATGCGGGAAGAAAGTTCCCTTGCAAGTTCAATTAAAATTTCCTTTTCTTCCGGTGTAAATGGCTTATTTTTTTTAAGACGTTCCACACGAAATACACCAAAAGAACTTGGCATTGTTGCGCCGGTTTTTATTGTCCTTATACTGTTTTGCGGGCCGCGCCATTTAAGCAAGACATAAACGGACGGGTAATCAAGAGTAGGGCTTTCCATAATACCGTCTTGTAAAAGTTTTATTATCTCCGGCGAATTTTTATCAATATAAATATCTTCCTGTAAACTATATGATTTTTTACCTTCACTCATCATTTTAAGGGAAAGAACTGATTTTTTATCAATCCAATCATAATAGAAAACCCTGTCTGCGCCGATATATTCCGAAATTAAAGGCATAGCGTGCGAAAGCAAAGAACCCATATCACCAAAATGCTGCGAAAGCGCTTGGTAAAATGAATAAAGTAAATTGGTTCTTTTATTTATTTCCATATCAGTCCTTATAAAGACGTAAAATTTCCTGAACGTCCCTGTCCGCTTTTTTAAGTTCGTTTTCCAAAAGTTCCGGGGTGTATTTACGCATTAAAATTGCACTTGAAACAGCACTCATAACATTTGCCATAATTTCCATAACTGCACCTGTCACAATATGATTCGGCAAAGTGCGCGCGGACGCAATAATATTTGTGTATTTTTGCAAACGCTCCGGTGATGCTAAAAGGAAATTTTCAAAGGCACCCTCAAGCGCGGGGAACACTTCCGTTTTAGACGCATACATTATTTGCTTTTCAGGTTTTGTAAGCCATTTTAAAAGTGTATAGGCTTCTTTACTTTCTTTGCTTTTTCTTAAAATACCTAAATTGGTACCGCTTAAATAATTGACGCTTTTTGCACCTGTCCTCGGTATAGGCAAGGTTTTAACTTTAAAAGTTTCCCCTTCAAACATAGAAATATTTTGCCTGCGCGTGACAATCAAACTTGATTTGCCTGCGGAAATATTGCCTATTGAACTTCGTTCCCTTAAAATGGGCATATAACCTTTTAAGGCAAGGTCAATAAAATCTTGCATACCGTCTTTAAAACTTTGAGTGCTAAAACCCGATGTTTCAAAATCTTCACTGAAAAGTTCCGCGCCCCTGCTCCACAAACAAGGCAGAACACCGCGGTGTGAAAGTGAACCGCGCCAATCGCTGTTTTGCACAGGATAATAATCATCTACATCACTAAAATGCTCTTTTAATTTTTGGCAGACATCTAATAAACCATGCCATGTTGCAAGTGATTCTTCCGGTTTTGAAGAGACTGCTTTTAAATGGTCTTCCCTATAATGTAAAGCGGAAATATCAAGCCACCAAGGAAAAGAATAAATTTCCTGATTTTCATTTGAAACACAATGTTTACGTAAAGGATCTAAAACATTTTTAACGGTAATATCTTTATCAAATTTTTTAAGCGGCTCAAGCAATTTTGCTGTTGTTAAAATATCGGTCCAATAATGCGGAAAAGCAATTAAATCCGGACAGCCCTGTGTGCCGATATCGTGCTTTAAGGTAAAAATTTTCCCCCACAAAGTGCGGCGGTTGATAATTTGCACCTCTAAATTAATATCGGGGTTTTGTTTGCGGAAGTCTCTTAAAAAACCTTCCATCATTTCTGCGGTTTCTATACCGCTGTCAGGGAGCATCCAAAAAATCATTTACTAATCCAACTCCTTAAAGGCAAATTCGGGTTAATTTTGATACTTCTATTTATTTTAGCATAATTTAATTTATGATATGCACATAAAGCAAGCATGGCGGCATTATCTGATGTCAAACCGCGGCCCGCAAAACGTACATTATAGCCGCGATTATTGCCTTCTTCAATCATCTTGTTTTGCAGTTTTCTATTGGCGCAAACGCCGCCGCCTATAACAATATTTTTTATACCATATTTTTCGGCCGCACTCAAGGCCTTAAAAACCAAAGTGTCAGTGACGGCTTCTTCAAAAGCAAGGCAAACATCTGCCGGGTTATAATCTTTATGGTCGCGCAAATAATAACTTACCGCTGTTTTAATACCGCTAAAGGAAAATTCAAAATTGCCTTTCATAAAGGGGCGCGGAAATTTAATTGCACCGAGTTTCCCCTTTAATGCTAAAGCGGAAACTTGCGGCCCGCCGGGGTACGGTAATTTTAAAAGTTTAGCGACTTTATCAAAGGCTTCGCCTGCGGCATCATCACGCGTTTTGCCAAGAAGTTTATATTTACCGTAAGCGCTGACTTTCCAAAGTTCGGTATGGCCGCCCGATACTATTAAAGAAATTAAAGGGAAGTCAAGCGGTTTATTTACAAGGTTTCCGTCAAACTCTGCGGCATATAAATGGCCTTCCAAGTGGTTTACACCCATAACGGGAACATTATACAATGCGCCCAAAGTTTCCGCCGCAACGCGGCCTACCAAAAGCCCGCCCGGTAAACCGGGGCCATTGGCAAAAGCGATAGTTGTAGGCGTAATCTGTTTATCTTTTAAAGCCGTTGATACAACACTTGCTACCTTTGCCGCGTGTGCGCGGCTTGCAAGTTCCGGAACTACACCGGCATATTTTTTGTGCAAATCAATTTGTGTATAGATAACATTTGACAATAATTCCTTACCGTTTTTTAATACTGCGGCAGAAGTTTCATCACAAGTTGTTTCTATAGCCAAGATATAACTGTCTTTCACTTATGCCTCTTTAACTTCCGGTTTTTGGTTTTCTTTGGCAGTTTTAATTTCTTTAATATTTAAAGTACCCAAAACTTTACGCGCTTTTAAAAGTTCTTTAGCACGGTCAAGTTGTTCATCTTTCAGAGGTTCACCTTCAAGTTTTGCCGTCTTTTTGGCAGGTGAATATATCATAGTTGTTCTTTGTAAAATAGCAGCCTTCATAACAGCTAGATCCGCTTTAACTTCAATATCAGGGAGTATTCCGCCCGTAGTATTTGGGCCCTTTTTCTTAAAATCTCTGTGTATCATACGGCCAAGCGGCGTATAATATTTTGCAACTGTCAATTTTAAGGCAGAGCCGTCTTCAAGTGTACTTACTTGCTGAACACTGCCTTTGCCAAATGTCCTTCCGCCAATTAACAGAGCACGTTCATGGTCTTGCAAGGCACCGGCAACAATTTCACTACCCGATGCAGAGCCTTCATTAACAAGCAAGATTATCGGCAAATCAGAATAAGGGGCTTCTTTATCGCTTTTATATTCTTTGAAAAATTGTTCCTTTCTGCCTTTGGTGTAAACTATCATTTTATTATCACCGATAAATAATTTAACCAAATCAATGGCACTATCTAAAGTACCGCCTGGGTTAAAACGGAGGTCCAAAACCAAACTTTCCATACCTTGTTTTTTAAGATCTGCCAAGGCAGTTTTTACATCTGCAACGGTATGGCCGGAAAAATCTTCAATATAAATATATCCGATTTTATCTTCAAGCATTTTAGGATACACAACCTGTGGTATAATTTTAGCTTTCTTCAAAGTAAATTTTTTGGTCATTTCTTTTTTCTTATCATCTTTACGTTTAATAACAAGTGTCACTTTTTCACCTATAACGCCGCGCATCATATCTATGGCATCTTGGGAAGGAATATCTTTTACAAGTTTATCATTTACCTGTATAATTTCATCACCGGGTTCTATGCCTGCTTTATAAGAGGGCGTGCCCGGCAAAGGTGTGACGACAAACAATTCCCCCTCTTTACCGACTAAACGAAGACCGACACCGCCAAACTCGCCGCGGGTTTCTTCTTTAATACGTTTTGTATTTGTTATATCTATGAATTCTGAAAATTCATCCAAATTATTCACCATACCGGCCAATGCATTTTTAATCAATTCTTTAGGCTGTGTTTCTTCTACATAAGAATCTTCTATTTTGGCCATAACGTCCAGCATAATTTTGAGTTCGTCAAGCCCGTTATCTACACCTGAATAGGCAAAAGGAAATAAACTGCCCACAAAAAATGCAGTCACTATAAAAATTACATATTTATTAACTTTTCTTTTCATATTGTACCTCTTAATACTATTATACTAAAATTACTTTTCCCTTAAATAAATAAGTGGGTCAAGCGCCTGCGTGCCGGAGCGGACCTCAAAATATAATGCCGCTTTGCCTTGCCCCATCGCTGTCCCTTGGCTGTCATAACCGCAAGTGCCGATAATTGCACCGCTTTTTACCACTTGGCCGACATAGGCTTTAATCTCTTTTAAAAAGCCATATATGGTAAAGAAACCTTGCCCGTGGTCAACAATAACCACTTGTCCGTAAGAACGGAAAGGCCCTGCAAAAATAACCTTACCTGCTTCAACTGCCTGTACAGGCGTACCTGCAAAAGCCGCTATTTTTATACCGTCCCTGAAAATCCACGTCTTTAACTGATTATTATATTCTTTACCGAAACGGCTTATAACCTGCCCGTTAAGCGGCCAGGGCAAGGACTTTTTAGATATACCAAGCCCCGCAGTTTTATTTGTGCTTATACCTTGTTTACGTTCCTGTATATTGCGCTCACGCTCGGCTTTCTTTAAAAGTTTTTCCATTTGCTCGGCACTGTTTTTAAGTTCTTCAAGTTCTTTTTTGGCCTGTTTTAACTTTTCGCGTGCACTTGATAAATCCTTTTCTTTATCTTTATGGGTTGTCTTTAATTTTTGTTGTTCTTCTTCAAGGGCTGTTTGTTGGGAGAGTAATTTTTCCTGTTCTTGCGCAGTAGACTGTAAATCCTGTTTATTTTTTTCCAAAGATATTTGCAAATTTTTGAAGTAAGCCGCTTTTATTTTAAGCAAACTGTTTAAAAGCAGATTACGGATTAAAGTATCTTCCGTATATAATTGTGCTTCAAGCATATTTTCAACTATAGTTGCGGTTAAAGTTTCTTTCATAAGCGTTTGCCACATCGGCAAAGTGCTTTGTATAATTTCCTGCCTGCTCCTAAGGTTTGAGGTTTTACTTTTTACTTCTATTAGATTATACTTTACTTCTTCTTTTTTCTTTCCGGTTTGTTCTTCTTTTTTGGTAAGGTTTTTAAGTTCTTCCTCAAGTTTACGTTGTTTATTTTGATATTCTTTAAGTTGTTTTTCTTTTAAAGTTGCCTGTTCTTTTATGCCTTCTAAATCTTCTTTTGAAGCCGCCCACACAGGCGCCCCTAAAGTGAAAAGCAAACATAAAATAAGGGTTAAAATTTTCCCCATTTAGCCAAACTCCTGCCAAATAAAAGACAAAATAAGAAACAAATTATTTGCGGTATAGTGAAAGGATTATAAGGTGTTAAAGGTAATAAATTTAAATAACTGAGCAAGATAAACATTCCCCCAAAAGCACCCATATATGCCAATACGGAAATACCTACTGCGTAAAGCCGCTCCGAAACCGGAACCGGCATATATTTTGATTCTATAAAAAACCCTAAAGCAAGCAAAGCAAAAGCAGCGGCAATAAGTACTATATTTATTGTTTTTAATAATCCCAGCAGATATAAACCCAAGGCGCTTTCCTTTTCCTGAAAATATGCCTGAACATCTTCACTTCTGGGGTTAATATTATTTTGCGCCCAAGCGCTTGGGTTTATAAAGGCATTCCTTGAAAGACGTACTTCATAAAAATAAGGTAATGCACCCTGCGGCAAAAAGGCCTGTAAATTAAGGCCGGAATTACCTTGTTTTAAATAGGCTTTTATATCATCTTCACTTAAAATTTTTACCTCTTCCACGTCAGGTAAAAAGTAAATGGCGCTGTAAAATTGCCTTGCCTGTTCGGCATTGGCATTATTTAAAACCAGAGCAATTTTAAAATCTTCTTTTATCAAATCAAGGGCATACTCTATACGCGCCCTGCAAAGTAAGATTATCTGCAAAAGCAAAGTAATGGCAAAAACCATAAAAAATATTTTTATTGCTTTTGCCCCGTATTTTGTTTTTGTTTTATTACTCTTTATTTGGTCCATAATACTACCATCTTGCACCAAGGTCTAATGATTCTTTATATAATTTCAAATATGTTTCAGATGATTTATCCCAAGAAAAATCTTTTAACATAGCATTTTCACGCATTTTTGCCATTGCTTTTTTATTGGAATAAATTTCTAAAGCACGGTTTGCCGTATATATCAAAGCATTAGGATCAAAATTGTCTATAAAAAGGCCGTCTGCTTCATTTAAAGATTCACTATTAGTAAACCCGATAACCGTATCTGCAAGGCCGCCGGTTCTTGTCACTAAAGGTAAAGTACCGTAGCGCATCGCTATCATTTGGCTTAAACCGCAAGGTTCAAAACGCGACGGCATTAAATAGAAATCCCCTGCGGCATAAACCTTATGTGCCAAATTTTCATCAACGACATCACGAAAAGCAATATACCTGGGATTTGAAGCTGCCAAATTCTTCAAAGTTGCTTCAGCGCCTTTATCACCCTTCCCCAAAAAAGCAAACTGTACTTTACCGGCTAAAGCAGGAATAACGGAAGTGACCAAATCCACACCCTTTTGATAGGTTAAACGCGATACCATTACAAAAAGCGGAATATTTTCATTAACTTCAAGGCCGAGTTCTTTTTGTAAAGCAGTTTTGCAAAATGCTTTACCACGCATTGATTCCTCGTCATAACCCATAGGTATTAAACTGTCATTTTGAGGATCCCAAACTTCTGTATCAAGGCCATTTAAAATACCGCTGAAAGCAGAACCTTTTGATCTTAAAACACCTTCAAGCCCAAAACTGTTTTGACCGTTTAAAAGTTCCTTTGCGTAAGTAGGGCTTACTGTATTAACACGTGTGGAAAACACAATACCTGCTTTTAAGAAACTTATACCGCCCCAATATTCAAATTTGTCCGGCGTGAAATCGGGCCAAAAGAAACCGGCTTTATCAAAACTTGATTTAGGATAATACCCTTGATAGGCAATATTGTGTATTGTAAAAATACTTCTTGTTCTTGCAAAATAAGCATCGGTTTTATAGACGGTTTCAAGATATGCCGGAATTAAACCGGTTTGCCAATCATGTGCGTGAATGATATCGGGTTTAAAACCGATAAATTTGCATGCTTCCAAAACCGCGCGGGAAAAGAAGATAAAGCGTTCGTCATTATCAAGATAATCCTGATTATGTTCATTATAAAAACCGGGGCGGTCAAAATATTTTCTTGAGTGTATGAAAAACACCAAAGCATTACCCCATTTAAGATAATAAAGACGTGCCGGCTCAATATGCCCGCCGACGGGTACTAAAAAAGAACCCGGTACCGCTTTTAAAGATGCCGTATTTTGTACTTTCCTGTAATAAGGTAGCATCAAAAGTACTTTTGCACCGCGTGCACGGGAAAATTCCTGCGTAATTGCACCGACTACATCGGCTAAACCGCCGGTTTTACAAAAAGGGTAGGCTTCACTCGCCGCTAACACGATATTCATTATTTTATTCCTCCGTCATTATTATCTTTATTTTCTGTTTGGTTTTCTTCTGTTTTAATTTCTTCTTGCGTAATTTCTTCCGCCGGTATATTTTGACCAGACTCTTCCAATGGTAAAATATTATCTTTAACAGGCGGAAGGGCTTGGTCAAAAGGCAAATCGCTTTGTATTTCCTTTGGGCCTTTTGTTGCATAGGTTTTCATATCGGGCAGTTCGCTTAAATGGTTAAGCCCGAACACACGCAAAAATTGTTCAGTTGTTGCATATACAAGCGGGCGGCCTGCAACTTCTTTCCTGCCGGCTATTTTAACAAGGCCGCGGTCTAGAAGTTTCTCTAAAGGGCCGCTTATATCAACACCGCGGATTACTTCAATTTCCGCACGCGTGACCGGCTGTTTATAGGCAATAATTGCAAGTGTTTCCAAAGCAGCGGGTGATAAACGAGCAGACATCTTTTCATTGTATAATTTCCTAACCCAACGCCCGTATTCCGGTTTGGTAGACATCTGGAAACCGCCGCCGATTTCAATTATTTGCACCGCGCTGCCTGCGTTTACATAATCGCTTTGAATTTCTTTGATTATATCACGCGTTAAGGCCAAGTCCCCGATTTCTGCTACTTGGTTTACTTTGGGCGCGCTTAAAGGCCTGTCGGTAATGAAAAGCAAGGTTTCAATTATACGTTTAAAATCTTCTCTTGATAAAATTACTTCTTCGGGCTGCGGTTTTTGTTCGGTTTGTTTTGTTTGTTCCGCTTGCTCGGTTTCATTTACATTTTTTACTTCTTCGGTTTGGGGGGTATTATCCATTTTTTTCCTCCGCTTCTAAAAGTTTATGGTAGTCATCGTTCTTATGCTCTTGGTTTAAATATATTCTTATTTCGCCGTTTTGCTTATCTTGGCGGGCATAAATTTTATTGATTTTCAAAAGTTCAAGCACCGCCATAAAACAGGTAATCACGCCGCGTTTTTTTGTTTCGCCTACAAAAATATCGTCAATTAAAACCCAAGGACGGGATGTCACTAAAGCAAGCACTTTATCTATTTTTTTGTCTATCGGAAATTCTTCAATTTTCAAAAGGTCCGCATTTTGGCGTTCTTCAAGGCGGGTAAAAGCGCGTTTAACTGCCGCAAGCAAATCAAATAATTGTACATTAATGACCTTTTCTTCTTGATTAAAAACAGGTGTTTTTTTATAAAAATTATCTTTAAATTTGTCAAAATTATTTTGTAGGAAATTTGACGCCTGTTTAAACTTTTCGTATTCCACCAATTTGGCAATAAGTTCTTGGGCAGGGTCAGGGCCTTGTTCTTCCGTCGTTGGCACTTGGCTTGGCAAAAGTTGGCGCGCTTTAATTTGCATTAAAGTGCTGGCCATTACCAAAAATTCGCCGGCAACATCCAAATTTAACTGTTTCATTAAATCAAGATACTCAAGATATTGCGTGGTAATGGCAGAGATATTGACTTCGTAAATATCTAAATTATCTTTTTTAATGAGATGCAAAAGCAGGTCCAAAGGGCCTTCAAAAACATCTAATTGTATTTTAAGTGTTTCAGTTTCCATTAAATATTTCCGTTAGTAAAGCCTTATTGCTTTTTTGACTTCCTGTAAAGTTTTTTGTGCGCTTTCGCGGGCTTTTTCGGCACCGTCTTTTAAGATTTTATCTAAAGCAGTTTTATCTTTTAAAAGTTCTTGCTTTCTTGTATTAAACTGTTCAAAAGACGGGCGCATATATTCAAAAAGTTCTTTCTTACAAGCCACACAACCGAGTGCGCCTGCTTTACACTCCGCACAACGTTTTTCAAAATTCGGGTTATAGAGTTTGTGGAAAGTGAAAACGGTACAACCGTCCGGATTAGCAGGGTCTGTAGCACGTTTTTTATTGGGGTCCGTAAACATAGTCATAACTTTTTTACGGAGTTCTTCCACATCTTCGCCAACCTGTATTGTGTTGCCGTAAGATTTGGACATTTTGCGGCCGTCTAAACCGGTCACTTTCGGAACTTTAGTAAAAAGTGCTTTCGGTTCTACTAAGACATCTGTATTAAATTGTTCATTAAAACGCCTTGCAATTTCGCGGGAAATTTCAAGGTGTGCGCTTTGGTCTTGCCCCACAGGGACATAAGCGGCTTTGTGTATTAAAATATCCGTTGCCATTAAGACAGGGTAGCCCAAAAAGCCGAAAGATGCAATTTCCGAAAGTTCCTTTTCCGTTAGCATAGCAAGTTTTTCCGCGGCGGTTTTGTCGTCGCCAAGGCGGCCGGCATATTTCTTCTTAAAAATTTCTACAAGTTGTTCTTTGTAAGTTGGGTTTCTTAAAAGCCAACCTAGCGGCGTTATCATACCGAGCAAAGTGTTAAGTTCCGAAACTTCCGGCACGTGGGATTGTACAAAAATAGTACACTTTTGCGGGTCTAAGCCGGCTGCAAGCCAAGTTGTCACCATATCAAGGGTATTTTGGGTTAAATTTTCAGTTGCATCACTTGCGGTGGTTAGGGCGTGCAAGTCCGCCACAAAAAAGTAGCATTTATGTGTATTTTGCAAATCAAGCCAATTATTTAAAGCACCGAAAAAGTTGCCCAAATGAATTTTACCCGTCGGGCGCATACCGGAAACTATAATTTTAGAGTCCATTAAAACTGCCTCCTATAAAGGTCAAAATTGAATTGAAAATGAAAGTTGCAATAGGGCCAATAATTTTTGAAAATACCCCTGATATAATCAAAACCGCTACGATAAGCAAGCCATAACGCTCAAGTTGCATATATTTTACCGCCAAAGCATCCGGCAAAAAGCGTACCAAAATCTTGCTCCCGTCAAGCGGCGGAACAGGCATAAGATTGAAAATAGCCAAAAAAGCGTTAATAAATATTGTATAAAATAAAACTTTTATTAGAGTAATACTTTCCGGCATTAACATAACAACTAATTTTAGAAGTAGCATTGCTATTACAGCCAGAATTAAATTTGAAGCAGGCCCGGCAAAAGCGACTTTTGCCATATCGTTACGGATGTCATTAAGACGGTACGGATTTACAGGCACCGGTTTTGCCCAACCGAAAAGCGGCATGCCGGTAAAATAACAGGCCAAAGGTACGATTACAGAACCCAACATATCAATGTGTTTTAAGGGATTAAAAGTAAGACGACCAAGCAAATAAGCGGTATCATCACCGTTCCGGCAAGCGATATACCCATGCGCATATTCGTGTAAAATAATTGAAAAAAATAATATTGGTAAATATAAAAAGGCGCTCATATATAAATTATACCATTTATTGAATACATTTACCCTTAAAAAACTGCTTTTATTTTAAGGTAAAAGGCAATAAATTATTTCTTTAGATTTTTAAGATTGATATCGGGGCTAAATGTTTCTTTTTTGCCATTAACGTTTATGGCATTAAAGATGAGCGCGTTTTTCTTCTTGTCTATTTTGTATTTAACTTGTTTTAAATGTTCCTTTAAAGGTATACCCGACGGTAAAACAACGGAATATTCCCCCCATTTTTCTAAGATAAAATATTCTTTACCGTTATGTGACAGTTTCTCTACATCTTGGGCTATATCTATATTTTCACCGTTTAACGAATATAATTCCCAAGTGCTTTTATCATCCATTTTTATTTGGCAAAAGAGTGTTTCTTTTGTTTCTATTAAACTGTCACAATTTAAAACAGTCGCGGTATCGGTATCGGGATTAAACAAAACTCTTTGATATATTTTTTTAATAAATGGCTTTTTTATTGCATTTTCTATTATTTGGCCTTTTTTAAAAGCGGTACTTGAAGTTAGATTATCTTCCATATAATGTGCCCAATCAATAGCAGAAAAGCCGTATTTATCCCTAATATTAGGATCAGCACCCAAACGGATCAAAATATCCGTTATCAATAAAGTACCGTTTTTGGTCGCGTAAATTAAAGGTGTTGCACCGTATTCATCTTGTTCATCAATATTTACTTCATTTCTAACGGTTTCAGCCAACAAAAAGATATCGTTATTTACGACTGCCTGCATTATTGTGGGGCTATCTGTCTTTTCGGCAGTCTGGCTATAAGACGGGATACAAATAAACAAAAAAATAATTGAAATGAATAGAGTAAAATTTTTCATACTCCCCCCTATTTCTAAATAAAATTATAGCAAAATAATTGCAATAAAGAATTTACTTCTCAAAAGCAAGGCGGGGCATATTGTCGTGTTCTATATTGATAAGACCGCAATATTTAAAACCGCATTTTAAAAGTAAGCGGCGCATAGGTATATTATCTGGGTGCGTATCGGCACGCAAATGCCCGCATTGTTCAAAACACCAAGATAAGCAAAAAGTGGCAATTCCTTTTTTGTTTTCCGCACTTGCCAAGCGGTGTATTACGCCGTACGGGCCATCTTTAAGCCAAGCGCCTTGCTTGATATTGTTATAACAAGGCTCAATATCTTTACCGAAGCGGAAAAAGAAAGTGCCGAGTATTTCATTATTATCTTGGCACACATAATTTGTGCCGTCAATGATATTTTGTTTTATTAACTCTGCCGGCGGCCAAACGTTGCCCCATTGTTTTGGGTTTCCGTTTTGCGCCATAAAACTGCGCGCCGTTTGATATATTTCAAGCAAGCGCGGTAAATCTTGCATCGTGGCTTTACGAATTAACATAATAATATTTTACAAATAATTTAGGCCGTTTTCCTATAAAAAAGGCCCTTTAGGGCGTACCCTAAAGGACCTTTTAAGTTTTTAGTAAGTATTTATTTTTCCGTATCTGTTTTTAAAACAACATCTACGCGGCGGTTTTGCGCCCGCCCTTCTTTTGTATCGTTCGAAACGAGAGGTTTTGTGAAACCTGCACCTTGAATACGAATTTGATCTTCGGAAACACCTTTCTCTATCAGAGTATTGGCTACTGCTTTTGCTCTTTCAAAAGAAAGTTTATTATTATACTCTTCCGGACCGACATTATCCGTATGGCCTTCTACATAGACGATACTATTGGGAGATGTTTTTAAATCTTCCATTATTTCATCTATTTTGCCACTATTCGGTATAGGTTCTTTGCTGTCAAACTCAAAGTTGTCTGTTCCCGAAATAGCGCGATATAAAGAAACATTGTTTTGAGGTTTTACTGTTTCTACTACAACAACCTCTTCAACTTGTTCTTCCACTATTTCCTTTGGGGTAGCATTTTTATTACAGACGAAACAGCCTGCCATAAAAACTGTGCTTAATAATATTAAAACCTTTTTCATTTCTATTCTCCGATATTACCAAGTATATGCTAAACCGATATTACCATAGTAATTGAAAGACCTTCTGCCAACGCCTAAATCAGCATTAGCGAAAATGTTCCAATTATCGGTAATTGCATAGTTTGCACCTAATTGGCTATCAAATGATGTTCTGCCTAATTCATTGCTGATGATTTCCATATCGGTATTTGCTAAACCGAGGTTCATACGAACTTTAGCAAAATCACCGCCGATGAATTGTTTGACGGCTGCAGACCCGTACCAACCGAATCTCTTTCCTACTTTACCGTCTAAGCGAACACCAAATCTGGCCTGAGAATTAAATTGCCTATTGCTTTGAACATGCAAGTTTAATGAATCAGCACCAGTTTCAACAAATGATTGTTGGTGTGAATAGTTGTTCAACCAACCGGCGAACGGTTTAAGGTTAAGCCAGTCGAAAACAGGAATATTATAAGCCGCTTCAACATCAAGGCCGACGTTCATACCGTCATATCTGCTTGTTGCTCTGCGGGCCATAAAAGCGATATCTCTATCAGCATTATAATGTTGGAAGCCACCGAATAATGTTCCTTTGAACACCCAATCACCTTTCATATAACCGCCATAGATACCAAGTGTTGTATCTTCAATGTTCATTTTATCGGCTTTTTGGCGTAAGTCGCTTTTACCGAAACCGGCATAAGCACCTAAAAGAACTTCATCTGATGAACGGTCATAACCAGCCAATACACCTGCTGTATTATTGGTAAATCGCGGGGAATTATTGTTTGCGTTTACTTTATCATACCCGCTGTAATATTCTGCCCACAAGTTATCATGGCATGTAGGGCATTTACCTTTAGACGAATTGCGTTTATCAATGCGGTCATACACGTGGGCTGTTTTTGCATTGAAGAACGGAACTAATGCTGCGTTTGCATAAAGCACACCGTTTACGTCATTAAGTGCTGATAACAATGTGGAATCCGGATTGATTAACGTCACAGCATCAGGGTTTAAACCGCCCAATTTTTCAAGTTGAAGCAAGGCATTGGTAATATCACCGCCAATACCTGTAGAAACTGCATCTATCGCAATAGCAGATTGATTAGCGTTGCGCGGTAAACCGCCTGCAACACCTTCATAATCGGTTGCTTTGCGTTTTGCGGTTAAGACTACTTTAGTAGGATCACTGTAATCTAATACTGCTTCAATGCGGCTCATATCATAGTTAGTGATTGTGCCGTCATAGGTGTATGTACCTGTCACATTGCCGGCAGATTCTAAGATGTCAAATGTTTCCCATTCAAAGTAGCGGCCGTTTTCGTTTTCAACGGTCAAGTTGGCACCGCTTGCGATATTGGTCGCACCGCTGACAACTACTTTGTCACTTGCAAGGGTTTCATTGATTTCAATAGCAGTTGTGCTGCCTGAAGCGAGGTTCAAATCGCCTGTAATATTGAGTGTATCAATGCTGTTGCCCGGGGCTAAAGTAGCACCGCTGTTAACATTGACTGTACCGGTAATATTGCCATTACCGCGTAAGGTAGCACCATTGTTAATATTCAAAGTGTTAGCCGTTAAAGCGCGGTTTGCGGCAAATGTACCTGCATCAATGTTTGCAATATTAGCAGAGAAGGCATTATTTGCTACATTAAATACACCGCTTCCGCTTTGAAGATAAGTGCCTAATGTATTGATACCGTTAAGTTCAACATTTGCGGTATCGGTAAATTCCACAGTAGTACCGGTTGCACCGTTTACTGTGTTGTTGATATTTTGTGTATTACCAATTAACCATCCGTTATCTACATAGGTATCACCTGTGTAAGTATTGGAAGCCATGGCTAAAGTCATTGTGCCTGCGCCTGCTTTATGGAAGTCAGTAGCAGTGCCAATGGTACCGTTTAAGGTTAATGCCGCGGCGTTATCAACGACGACGTCATTTGTAGCGGCTTTACCGAGCAAGTTATTGCTTAAAGAACCTGCACCGGTGACGGCTAAAGTGCCGTTATTGAATAAGACATCACCTGTGCTTAAGTTATTTTGACCTACAACGGTTAAGGTAGCACCGTTAAGTAAAGTGCCGCCCGTATAAGTGTTTGTACCTGATAAGGTTGTATCTGCGGCTACTTCAACATTACCTGTACCGCCGATATTGCTTGCGCCCGTAGACGCCGCATTAAATACAAGGGTACCTTCGTTATTGATTGTACCGACAAGGCCTGCTGCGGCACC
>JBGURU010000007.1:0-20224 GCA_045132175.1 Elusimicrobiaceae bacterium
TAAAATTGAAGTACCTTCTTTTACTTCTACAGGTTTTCCGTTTATAGTTGCTTTAATCATAATTCACCTTTATTTTTTAACTATTGCTTTAAATTTGCAATTATTGAAACAAAGCCCGCATTTAATACATTTTTCTTGGTTAATGACGTGCTTTTGTTTGACTTCGCCGGTAATAGCATTTGCAGGGCAAGCGCGTTTGCACATACCGCAGCCGATACATTTATCAGTTATCTCATAGCGGACGAGTTTAGAGCATTTGCCTGTTTTACAATGCTTTTCATTGATATGTTCAGCATATTCTTCGGGGAAGAATTTTAAAGTTGATAGAACCGGGTTCGGTGCTGTTTGCCCTAATGCGCAAAGGGATGCTTTTTGCATAGCGTGGGCAATATCTTTAAGTTTTTGCACATCTTCCGGTTTACCTTTACCTTCGGTGATTCTGTTAAGAATTTGAAGCATTTGATAACCGCCGATTCTGCACGGTGCGCATTTACCGCAAGATTCATCAACACAGAAATCAAGGTAGAATTTCGCAATATCAACCATACAATCGGTTTCGTCCATAACGATAAAACCGCCTGAACCCATAATTGCGCCGATTTCCTGTAATGATTCATAGGTAATATGCATATCAAAGTGTGCCGGGTCAATAACACCGCCGGACGGGCCGCCTGTTTGTACGGCTTTTGCTTGGTCGCCTTTCAACGGGCCGCCTCCGATATCGTAAACGATTTCCCTAACGGTAATGCCCATAGGTACTTCAACAAGACCTGTATTTTTAACTTTACCGGTCATAGCAAAAACTTTCGTTCCTTTTGATTTGCCTTCACCCATTTGAGAGTACCAATCACCGCCTTTTACCATAATATAAGGTATATTGGCAAGTGTTTCAACGTTGTTGATAGCAGTCGGTTTACCCCAAAGCCCGCAAGTGGCAGGAAATGGCGGTTTCGGTCTTGGTGTACCGCGATTACCTTCAATAGAAGTAATCAAAGCGGTTTCTTCACCGCAGACGAAAGCGCCTGCACCGTATCTGATTTCAAGGTCATAATTGAATTTAGAGCCCAAAATATTTTTACCTAAAAGGCCCATTTTGTAGCAGTCGTCAATGGCTTTTTGTATGCGTTTAATGGCAAGCGGATATTCTGCGCGGATGTAGAATAAACCTTTGCTTGCGCCGATAGTGTAGCCTGCGATAATCATACCTTCTACGACTGAGTGCGGGTTCCCTTCAAGTAAGGAGCGGTCCATATAGGCACCTGGGTCCCCTTCGTCGCCGTTGCAAATCATATATTTTTCTTTGCTTTTCGGTTTTCTTGTCAAATCCCATTTAAGCCAGGTGGGGAAACCTGCACCGCCGCGCCCGCGAAGGCCGCTTTTCTTCATTTCTTCAATGACGCCTTCGGGACCGATTTCAAAGGCTTTTAACAAACCTTGATAACCGTTGTGGCCGATATATTCGTTAATATCTTCCGGGTTAATTTTGCCGCAGTCGGCAAGCAAAATGCGGTGTTGTTTTTTGTAGAAAGGAATATCTTCATGTGTTTTACAGTGTTCGCCGTTAACGGGGTTTACATAAAGTAATCTTTCAACGACTTCACCTTTAAGAACTGTTTTTTCAACAATTTCTGCAACATCTGCCGGTTTAACTTTTGTATAAAAGATTTCACCGACGCTTACAAGTGGCCCTTGCGCGCAGAAGCCTTGGCAACCGCTTTTTGAAATATAGGTAGAATTTTCGCGGCAGCCGTCTGTAATTTCAAGGCAGTAATCTAAACCGCGTTTTTTATATTCTTCTTGGAAGGCCTCATAAACTTGTTGAGAACCGCCCGCAATACAACCTGTACCGCCGCAGATTACTACGCGGTTTTTAATTTTGGCGTATTGTTTATTAAAGTTTTCCTTTATTGTGTTAATTTTTTTACTATTCATGGGTTGCCTCGCCTTTTGTAGTTTCTTCGATAATGCCTTTAATGTCGGCCGGTTTTACCTGCCCGTGGATTTTACCGTTGATAGACATTACCGGTGCAAGCCCGCAGCAGCCGATACACCTAAGGGCTTGAACGGAGAATTTACCGTCTTCAGAAGTTTGACCGGCTTTAACATTTATAACCTTTTCAAGTTCCGCCAAAAGTTGCGGCGCACCTTTTAAGTAGCAAGCCGTACCGGTGCAGACTGAAATTTGATATTTCGCCGGGGGGGTTAATTTAAAGAAGTGATAAAAAGTAAGCACTTCGTATATTTTTGCTAAAGGAATAGAGGTCTGTTTGGAAATTTCCATAGCCGTTTCCCTTGGCACATACCCGCATGCATCTTGAACAGAATGCAGCATCATAACCAAACTGCCTTCAACATTTTTCCATTTATTGATTATGGCAGTGAGGTCTACTTTTGAAGCCGTATTTTCATTTGACATTTAATGTCCTCCTATATTTAAATTATTTTTCCCTTCTGGCAAATGTGACCGGTATCGGTAATTCGCCGATGGGGGTTTCAAAATAAATCGTTCCTACAACTTTATATGTTATGCTTTGTGAGTTCGCCAAAACGAGCCCGATAATATTTTTACCTATACTTGCAAAAGGTACATTGATTGTGGCTTTTTCAACTTGTGATGATTGGGGTGCAATCAAAAATTCTCCTAAAGTAATATCTGAAATGGGATTGTCGTTAAGATAAACTTTACCTGAAAAGCGTTTCATCTTTGCATTAGTAGTTTTACTTTTATTAGTGATTGTTAAAGCAACGTCGGCGGAAAGGTTATTTAAAGAATATTCTGTCACTTCAACACCTGCAAGGTCATATTGGCAGTTAACTGTTTGGTTTATTTCTTTTAGGGTTGTACAGGCGCCTAAGAAGAATAAAGAAAATAGTAAAACAAATATTTTTTTCATTTTAACCTCAAAATGTTTTATAATATTACTATATCTATTATACGAAATTTTTAGACACATTTAAATAGAGGGCTTATGATAAACTTTAAAAAACAAGTACTGGAAACGTTTACCAAATATGCACAAATTGAGAGCGGTAGTGATTTGAAATCAACTTCAACACCTTCCACGCAAACGCAAGTTGAGTTTGCTAAAGTGTTAAAATCGGATTTGGAAAAGTTGGGCCTTGCAGATATTAAACTTGCTGACACTTGCCACCTAACTGCAAAATTACCTGCCAATGTTGAAGGAAAACATCCTGTTATAGGTTTCTTGGCACATATGGACACTTACCCTGATGGTACAATTGGCCGTAAAGTGCAAGTAAAATTACATCCTGATTATAATGGGGGGGAATTAGTAATAAATAAGGAACTCGGTGTGATTTTAAGGCCGGAACTTTCGCCTGCTTTAAAAAAATGTGTAGGGCACGATTTAATTACTTCAGCAGGTGACACTTTACTTGGTGCTGATGATAAAGCCGGCATTGCCATAATAATGGAAATGCTCAAATATTTAATTGCGCACCCCGAAATTAAACACGGCGATATAAGAATTGCTTTTACCCCTGATGAAGAAATTGCACGCGGGCCGGATAATTTTGACGTTCCAGCCTTCGGTGCAGATTTTGCTTATACTCTTGACGGAGAGTGCGGCGATGGTGTCGTTTACGAAAACTTTAATGCCGCGACAGTCACTTTAACTATAAAAGGTGTCCAGGCACACCCCGGTCAAGCAAAAGGAATAATGGAAAACCCCGTAAGAATTTTGGCAGATATTATTTCAAGGTGGCCTGAAAATAAACTTGCCGAAACAACTGCCGGCCGCGAGGGCTTTTTGACTTTTACCGAAAGTAAAGCCGATTTCGCTACCGCTGAAGCAAGCATTATGGTTCGCTCTTTTGAAGAAAGTGAATTACGCGCAATGGTTGCGGAACTTGAAACAATAGTTGAAGGTATACGCAAAAAATATCCTGGGTCAGAAATATTATTAAAAACTACTTATACTTATAAAAATATGAGACCTTTAATTGATAAAGACCCGCGTTCCGTTAAACTTGCCAAAGAAGCCTTTAAAGAGTGCGGCCTTGAAGCGGACGGTGCCCCAATCCGCGGCGGTACAGACGGTGCCCGCTTAACATATATGGGTTTAATTACACCCAATATGGATGCCGGTTATGCAACACCGCACGGGCCTTTTGAGTGGGCATCTTTAGACCAAATGAGCAAAATTATAAATGCTTTAATTTGCCTTTGCCAAAAGGCAGTTAAATAACCGCATTGACTTATCGTGAGTTTATATGTATAATGTAGCCATAGTCACTAATAGGAGAACAGTATGAAAAAAATATTAATGATGTTTTTGTTTCTGACTGCTGCACTGTTGCCCGTATTTGCCGGGAATTGCGATAAATATTCTCAATACTCACCTAAGCAAAAATTATTGTTTTATATACAAGATAATAATGCAGAGTGTGTTAAAGAAATTTTAGATTTTGCCTCTGACAAAGAAGATTTGCTTTATTGGACAACTGATGATATGTGTGTTGATTGTTTGTTTTATTGGGTACATAGAGGAAAACAAAAGGTCTTTGAAGATGTTACGGACACATTAATTTCATCCGGTGCGGATATGACTAGATTATTTTGTAGGAAAACAAACGCAATAGCGGCGGCTGCCTTGTTAGCAATAAAAGATATAAACGAAAAAGGGTATTATTATGAATACTCCGACCCTATTAAAAGATTTTCCTATATGTTAAAAGTTGGTTCTAAAATGGATGCCGTAAACAAAATAAACGATGGGTTAAAAGATAAGAAGTTAACAGATAAGGAATTAGCAGATAAGGAGTTAATAGATAAGGGCTTCTTGCAATATGCTATAAATAAAACAGGGAATATAACGAGCGATTTTATAGCACTTTTGTTGGAATATGGAATTACTGTGACGGAAGAAGATATACAATATGCCCATGATAACGGATATAGGGATATATATGAAATTTTACGTCAGTATAATTCTGGAAAGAACTTGCGTTAGTTATTAAAAAAGTTCAAGAAAATATCTATGCAATAGTAAATTTTAAATTTAATATTTTATGTTTTAGATACATTATTTTAAAAATGAAAACCCCCGATTTGTACCGGGGGTTTTTAAAGTAAAATAATTTACTGTCTTATTTCTTTGCTGCTGCCGCTGCCGCAGGTGCCGCTTTAACTGCTGATGCAGATCCCGCTGCAGATGCCGCTGCCGCTGCTGCTGGGGCTGCTGGTGCTGCTGAAATAGGTGAGAAAGAAGAACTTTGTGCACCTTTAACCGTGCTTGCAGTTGCCGTACCACTGTTAGCGGCAGTATTTTTTACTGTAGTAGTATTGTTGATATTACCATTACCGCCGTTGCCGCCATTACCCCCGGTTGCATATGCTGCAGGGCCTTGATTTACCGGTGCTTCTGCTTGTTCGCTTGATGCGGGAACTTTACCGGAATATTTAACTATTTTAGGTCTACCGTTATTAACGGATTTATGTGCTATACCTGAGTGAGGAACACAACAATTTCCGCCTTGGGAAGTTGTACACATTGACATACCCGCTGCCGCGGATGTTCCGCAAATGGCTTGTGCCATGCTTGGTACTGAAAATGCTACTAAACTGATGATGGTAGCAAAAACTGCGAAGTATAATTTTTTCATATTATTCTCCTTGATTGATATTATACCTTAATTATAATAGAATTTTGTGATTTAGTCAAGTTATTTAAAAAAGTTAAGCATAATACTAAAAAATTTGCTATCATTAAATATATGGTTATGTACATATTTTGTTTTTTAGTTTGTTTAGCACTGCTTTTTTTCTTTATAGCAAAATATAAAGAAAGTGATTTGCCGGAAGCGGAATTTTCGTGGGATGATAATACACAAACACCGGCAGGATCTTTATCGAAAGAGGATGCAATACCTTCCCCGGCACAAAATCAAACTTCGGTAAAAGATTTTATGGAGGAAGCAAAAGAAGAATCTACCGCTGTTCAGCAAGTCCAGCGTTTATTTGCAAAAGCGGATGCACTTCCTGCACGTGAAATTTTTGATTTGAAAGATAAAGTTAAAGATTTTAGTTATAACTTGGAAGCCAACCGTCTACTTGAAGAAAAGCATTATAATGAATTAAAAGCATTATCACAAAATTTAGAAAAACGCTTAATTGCTTTTGAAAATGAATATTTGAATAATTTACATCCGACTCTTACTACTTTAATTAAAGAACTTGAAACTTTACAAAATAAAGATAAAAATATTTAATCTTTGTGTTTTATAAAATTGTCAGGTATAAATTTCAGCCGCAGTGTAATAATTATATTGGTTTATTGTTGCTAAATAATTTCACATTAAAGATTACTATCTGTCATAATTAAAATATAGTATAATATAGTATATATGAAATCTTATAAGAAAAAATCTGCCATTGTTGATAATGGGGGAGTTCATATACCCTATGTAGTAAAAGAAGGGGGATTGGAACTTGCCTTAGCCGGGCGTTATGTATGTGTTTATATGCGTGACAAGGCCGGTAAAGATACTTATTTATATGGTTCCAAACATATTTTTAATAGTTATTTTAGGAAAAATATAAAGAATAACGATATTCATCAATATGCATGCGAAATGGCATTTACCGGTAAAAAAGTTTCTTATGATTGGTTCGTAGATAATACTATACCTACATTTTTTAATACCATAAATATTCCTTTAAGTGATAGTAAAGGCAAAATAACGGCTTTGTTGTGCATAATAAAGGCATTAGATGAATTATTAGTAAAAAATAATAATAACGATATGGTTGTTGCTGAAAAGGCCGGCCAAAGTTTCGTCCGCATTATTATGCAGGCAAGGGAAGAAGAAAAACGCATTATTACCTCTGCCATACATGACCAACTGGGTAATTTTTCTATAAGGACAAATGCTTTAATAGAACTGTTAAAAGAGGATATTACCTCTAAAAGTAAAAAAGAAGCATTACGCACTTTAACAGGTTTGCAAGATGCTGTTCAAGAATCAATATTATCTATGAAAGAGATTATAACATCCTTACGCCCATTACAACTTGATTCTGTGGGACTAAATGCATCATTAAAGGAATTACTTGATAAGATATCTAGTACAGAAACTATAAAAATAAAATACTCCTATAAAATAGATAAACATACTTTATTAGCAAAAAATATACAACTAATTTTGTATAGAGTAGTTCAAGAGGCCTTAAGTAATACCGTTAAATATGCTAACGCAACAATTTTTACGGTAGAACTTAAAGAGGACAGATCAGCCCTTTATCTGACTGTAAAAGATAACGGTAAGGGCTTTATCCCCCAAGTTCACAGAAGTGCAAAGAGTTTGGGGCTTGCAGGAATGAAAGAAAACATTGAATCTTTAAAAGGAACAATGAAATTAAAAACAAAACTTGGGGAAGGTACATCCATCTATGTTAAATGCCCTAAGTTTAATTATTCGAGATAAAATATGATAAAAGTTATAATGGCTGATGACCACGTCATCGTAAGGCAGAGTATACGCTCTGTTTTAGAAAGAAAAAACGAAAACGTAAAAGTTGTTGCTGAAGTATCAAACGGCAAAGAACTTTTGCAAGCAGCGCAAGAACATAAGGCAGATGTGTATATAATTGATATTTCTATGCCGCTTTTAAACGGTATTGATGCAACACAAAAAATTATGAAAATGCAACCCAATGCAAAAGTAATTATTTTAAGTATGTTTGACGATAGAATTTCTGTCGAAAGTGCTATACAAGCAGGTGCTTGTGCTTTTGTAGTTAAAGCGGCAAGCATAAATGAAATTATTGAAGCGATAAAAGAAGTTTATGCAGGTAAATTTTTCTTGTGTTCACAAGTGGCAAAATATTTAGTTCAGGGTTTTTTGGCAAAAACAGAAGCAAGATACAGTGCAAAAACACGTTTGACCAGTAAAGAACGTGAAATTTTACAACTTATTGCCGAAGGCTTTAGCAGTAAAAAAATTGCCGAACAATTTAAATTATCTTTAAATACCGTTCACGTGCACAGAAATAATATTATGCGCAAACTTAATATTCATAAGCAAGCAGAACTTATCCGCTATGCATTAAAAGAAGGTATTGCTCATTTTTAATTATGAGGATTATTGCCGGTACGGCTAGGGGAAGAAAATTATTTTCCGTCTCAAAAAAACTTCCTGTAAAGCCAATTTCGGACAGAATAAAGCAATCTGTCTTTGATATCTTAAGGCCCAGAATAATGGGTGCTGTGTTTTTGGATTTATTTGCCGGAACGGGTAATGTTTCTATGGAAGCTCTTTCACGCGGTGCTTTAAAAGCGGTGTTGGCGGAAAAAGAGATTGCCTGTTTAAAGGCAATTAAACGTAATGCGGAACATCTTGGTTTTACGGACAGGGCAATCCCTTTAAAAGCGGATCTTTTAAAACCTCTTGCATGGTTAAGTGCATATTCTGAAGGCGAAGGTTATGATATTATTTTTATGGGCCCGCCTTACAGGGATATAAAAAATACGCCGTTGTTTTTTACGGAACCGGTTTTAAAACAGATTGCCGAAGCAAAATTATTGGCTTCTAACGGTATTATAGTTGCACAACATCATAAGAAAGAAACTTTTGCCGTGCCCGATAATTTGCAGATAGTACGTGAAGAAAAGTATGGGGACACTTTAGTCCACTTTTTACAATATAAATGATACCTAATAATTATCACGAACTGAATTATTCAAAAATAGCAACTTATTTGTTTTGTCCTTTTTTGTATAAATTGAAATATATTGAGGGCAAGCGTGAGGGGCTTGTCGCAGTCACTTCATTAGGAGTATCAATTCATAAAACTTTAGAAGAATATCACACTTATTCTAATAATCCGGAAGATTTATTAGTATATTATAACCGTTGTTTTTTAGGTGCGGGTTATACAAGTGCTGCCGAACAAATGGAGTATTACTTAAAAGGCAAAAGAATAATTGAAGATTATGCCAAGCGTGAACAAAATCGTAAAAGTGAAATACTTGGTTGTGAGCAGGAATTTATATTTGAATATCAAGGTTGGAAATTCCGCGGTAAAGTTGACCGTTTTGAAAAATTACCCGACGGTTCTTACCACGTGATTGACTATAAAACGGATAGTAAAATAAATGAAAATTTTGATGTATCAAAATCTTTGCAACTTGCTTTATATTCTATCGGTGCAAAGCGGGCGTGGGGTAAAAAACAGGGCAAAGCAAGTATTTATTTTGTCGCTCTAAATAAAATATTTTCCATTCCTTTTGAAGAAGTAAACGAAGAAGATATATTAAACAGGTATATAGAAATAGGGGAAAAACTTGAGGGTAATGATTTCCCGCCATGTACAAATTCTTGCCAACAGTGTTTGATGCGCATGCGTTGCCCGCATTCTGTACGCAGAGAACATTTTGTAAAATTTAATTAAGGGGGGGGCTTTTATGAAAAAATTTATTTTAGGTATTTTAATCGGTATTTTAATTGCGGGCGGTACTTTATTATTTTTACAACAGGAACAGAAAAAGACACAATCTTCAGTAGATAATAAAACAAATGCCTTAAATAAATTTAGGCAAAACAGAAGTCAGGCCAAGAATGAATTAAATAATCAAATACAGAACAAAATCGCCGAATCTGCCAATAATTTTATGCACGCAAAAACCCCGCAGGATATGTTAAAAGCAATTGATGAGATTATAAAACTCCGCCCGCAAGATGCTAATTTGTACCTCTTAAAATCACAGATTTTAAAAAAGCAAGGTGATTTAAAAGGTGCTTTAGCGGAAATAGATAAAGCAATTTCTTTAGATCCCAAAAACCCGGATCTTTATCAGGTTAGAGGGGAGATAGAATTTGATAATAAAGATTTCCAAAAAGCAGAGCGTGATTTTACTATTGCGGCACAACTGTCGGGTAAAGCGGATAATTATTATAACCGTGCAATAACCAATTTAAATTTAGGTGATTATCAAGCCGCTAACCGGGATTTTAAAAAAGCACAGGAATTATATACAAAAGAAGGTAATTCGTTTGCGTCAAACCAATCAAAAGATATATCAAATTTCTTAGCGGAAAATATTCCTGCTAAAGCGCAAACAAAGCAACAGGGAACAAATAAACAAATTAATAAAACTACACAAAATATTCAACAGAATAATGAGAATGTCAATAAATTTATTGCAAATCAAATGTCACAATCATTAAAGCATTTTTCCGAGAGTGCAACCTTAAAAGATTTTCAGGATCTCTTGCCTAAAACCGATTTATTGCCTAAAACAGATTTTATACCGCAAACGAATTTATTGCCAGAAACAGAAAAACAAATGCCGTCGGATAAAGATTTCTTGACACAACAAAATATTACCATGCCTAAAATAACCAAACAAGATTTATTAAAAGGTACTGCTTTGGAAAGTATACAAAAGGCCGAAAATTTAATAGCAAAGAAAGATTATGAGGGCGCAAGATCTGTTTTGGATAAAGCAATAGACAATCTACCCCAAGACGATAGTTTATATTATAACCGTGCACAAGCAAATTATATGCAAGGTAATTATAAAGACGCTTTTGCCGATTTAAATAAAGTTCTTGAACTGAATCCCAAAAATCATAATGCAGCTATAAAAAAAGGTGATTTATTTAGCAGTTTAGGCCAAAACAAGCAAGCAAAAAAGGCCTATATGGAAGCTGAACAAATTGCAATTGAAAACGGAAATAAAAAAGGAGCAGAAGAAGCAAAAGCCAAATATCAATTAGCGGAGGGGAAAGAAATTACCGCTAAAACAAACCAACGTTTAACAGAAGCGGCAAATGCTTATTACAGGAAAGACTATAATAAAGCAACAAATTTATTTAATCAAATATATCAGGAAAACCCTACTCCTGAAAATGCTTTTAATTTGGGCTTGGCTTATAAAGGCCAAGGCAAAACAAAAGAGGCCTATGAAATGTTTTCTTCCGCTGCTGAAAATAAACCGCAAGATTTTAATGCTCAACTTCTCTCAGCACAAAGCGCAGTAGAACTTGAAGATTATGAAAATGCAAATCACTATTTAGAAAAGGCAAAAAAACTAGATGATTCAAACCCTGATGTTTGGGCTCTAGGCGCGCAAGTTAACGAACATAACGGTGATCTAAGTTCAATGAGAGTCTCACTCCAAAATGCTTTAACAGGATATCAAAAAGAATTAGAAACAGTTGAAAATAATGAAGAGAAAGAGAGAATAGAACACCAAATAGAAAATATAAATTTTTTCTTAAAAAATATGGATGAAAATCAATAATAATTTATGGAAAATACAACACTTGCACAGCAACTTTTTAACACTTTTAGCGCCGGCAGAACACCATCCCAACAAGATTTACCTACCGGAAAAATGTTCCAGATTTTGGAAGACCCTTTCGGCCTTTGGTGCCATTTCCACGCACCTAAAGAAGAAGCTAAAGAAGAACCTAATTTATATGAAAGTCTGCGCGGAAAAACTGACCGCCTTGTTCGGGACCATTGGATATATAATCATTGTCCTGTACCGGTTGTAATAAACGGCAGCGAAAGCGAAAAATTTTTGAAAACACTTCAAGCCATGCAAGAGGGGGCAGATGGTATTATCGGCGGAAATCTGTGGGATTTGCGCCAAAGTGAAGGTATTTACGGCGGCGTAAATTTCTTGTTAAAAGTAAATAACGGGCAAAGTATTTTCGGGCCTTATCATTACAAAATTGTACAACTTAAACGAGCCGGGGAAATGAAGGAACATTATGCCTATCAAACTGCGCTTTTAAACCAAATACTGACGGCAATTCAGGGGTATGATGCAGGTGACGCTCTTTTTATTTTTAAAGCAAAAGAACAAATTTTAACTTGCGCGCGTGTTTTAGAGCGCGCCCAAAAAGCAGGTGCTTTATATCAAGCAATTAGAAAGGGGGAGACTTTACCCGAGGCCAAAAAACCGCCAAAGGCCGCACTTTCGCCTTGGCGCGTTTATGCAAATAAATATGTTGTAGAAAAACATGATTTGGTTTTAATTCCTCATTTAAACGTGACAATGCGCGCAATTTTACGGGCAAATAATATCAATACTTACGACGACATCGTAGCCGCCGGTTTTGAAAGAATAAAAGAATTATTGGCTGACCCTACTTACCCGGACAATACACCTGTTTTAACTTATGCACATGCTTTGGCATTTGTAAAAAATAAACCCGTTTTGCGTGCAAAAGGTAAATTCCCGCCGTCTGAAAAAAAGCGCAATTTATATTTTGATTTTGAAGCGACTGAGACATTTCAGGAAAATAATACATCTTTCATTTATCTAATCGGTGTATGGGATAAAGAAGAAGATAAATTTATTCCGTTTATTGCAAAAAACGAGCAGGAAGAAGAAATTATTTTCAAACAATTTGCCGACTATGTACTAAATTGCGGCCCTGACGTCGCTTTATACCATTGGACGGAATACGAAGTCAAAAAAATGAAAAAACTTCAAGCAAAATACCCAAATATAAAAGCGGGTTTAGAGCATTTAGTTTCTGTTTGTCTTGACCTTAAAATTGCGGTTGAGCGCGCCTTTTATTTACCTGCACCCAGTTTATCTTTAAAAGCCGCCGCGCCAGCCTTAGGTTTTAATTGGCGCCAAACGGATTGCGGTGCTATGGACAGTATGGTATACTTTACCAAGTGGCTGAAAGAAAATGATGAAGCCGCACTCAAAAAAGTTCTTATGTATAACGAAGATGACTGTATTGCTATGCTTAAAGTTGAACTTGCCTTACGTGATTTACAAACCCTCGGTGAAGTTTTAGAAGTTCCCGAAATCTTACCAAATTAAACTGATAAAAGGTCCTATATCAAAAATAGGTCTAAATGCCCTTGTGTTTGTTTTTTTTTTTTTTTCTACAATTTATATATAAGGAAATAAAACACAAGGAGAAACAAAATGAAACATATTATCAAAGAAATTAAAAAATACTTTTGTGTGATATTAAGTATTTTTTTGATTTTGCAAAATAATTATTTATTCGCACAAAATATACCTGATCTTTCTATAACACAAAAACAGATAGAAAAAGATTTTCAGGAAGTTAAAAAATGTTATCGCAGATTAGATAATTCCTTACAAAGTATGCAAGATTTATTAGAAAGAACACAAGCCAGGGTTAGTGAAAATTCAGATTTCTTTAAGGCCTATTTTCAAGCATTTGATAAGGATGTTTTAGAAGGGCGTGTTCCTAAAATATATGGCGATTTTGCCTTACAAAATAAAGAATATATCTTGGACTTTAGAAAATCAGTAAAAACAATAATGTATGATTATAAAAATTATTTGGAACTTTTACCGGATAATTTAGTGCAAGATAAACTTGCTGTTCAATATCTTTATAATAAATTGGATATTCTTGAATTAGATATAACTAAGATGAGTGTAGAATTACCTGATTTTGAAAAAGATATAGATTTGGTTTATGCTTTAAGTAAGGTTAAAGAGTATAGGAAAGTTCATCATTCTTATAAGTCAATTTTATTTGAAGAACCTGAAAGCGTAATCAACAAATTAGCAGGTAACTCGGAAGAACTTTCACGTACTTTGCAATTATCGTATGCTTTAAGGAGTGAAAAATCTAAAGAAGCAATAAAAATAGTTTTGCAAAGCCAGGAAAAAGAAGAAATTGCCGCTAATATTGTTAACAGTATTCAATATTATTTGAAAAAATTTAATGTTAAAATTCGTAATAGAGCAAAAATAATGCAGGGGGGGAATACTTTGATTAGTAAAATCACTGCTATGACACCCAAAATAAGAAATGAGTATGTTCAAAATTTATTAGATTTATCTCCTGAGGAAAGATTGCTTGTAAAAGACATAAACTCAACCGAAAAAGTATTAGGTAAAAAAATTGTAGGAAGGGCAGCATCAAAAGCCATGATTATTGTAGGTTCTGTCCTAATTGCATTTACAATTACGGCATTAACCGCTGATAATACATTTGCCCAAAATTCGTTGACAAATCAAGTAGATTTGATTAATCGTATTAAGAACGGGGAAGCAAGTATCGCTGAAAATTTTCAGTTTTTTACTAATCAGAGATATTCTTCTCTTATCTTTAATGATGAAGAATTATTTGCAAAGATGATAGATTTATACGATAGTGTTAAAATTGCTGATGAAGATTTTGAAATTATCTTAAATACTATTGATGCGGCAAAAATACCTGAATTAACAACCGGGCAAAAAGAAAATATGGATAATATGTTAAATAAACATTTAAATGAGTCCAACTTAAAAAGTATTCAGGATACAATAGATATTTTGAAGTAAACTTAATCTTTTAAATACTTACCCCCGATGTTAATCGGGGGTTTTGTAAACATACCAAATAAATTCTATAAAAACCAACCGAACAATTTGTCAAATTCAATATTGCCCTCACCCGTACTATAATGACTTGCGCGGGTGAGGGAAATAATGTAAAGTCATTTTTATGTAAAATCTCCCTCGTATATCTTTATTTTTGCTTAAAATACTCTTGACTTGCATTTTTTTTTTTTTTGTATAATTTTGTGTACAATAATAAAAACGTTGTATAAAACAATATTAGGAGATTATATGAAAAAAGGTTTTACATTAATTGAAATGTTAGTAGTTGTTTTGATTATTGGTATTTTGGCAGGGATTGCGCTGCCGCAATATCAAAAAGCCGTTATGAAAGCAAGAGTTGCAAGTATGTTGCCGCTTATGCGCCGGTGGTATGATGCTTTGCAAGAATGGAAACTTATGCATGGCACTTATTGTAAAGGTGGACAAGATTTTGACTGTGAAGATTGGCCAGATGGTGCTGATTTAGGTGTTAATTGGCCCACTGATTGGAAAAGCGGTAATAATCCTTGTGATGATAATGCAAGTTGTTCTAATGACTATTGGATTTGTGAAACAAATACTGTAGATGATGGGTCGGCAACATGTATATATACGAAGGGAAATACTATCCTTTTTAGTATAACTATGAATCAAGCAGACGGGTATCCTTATTGCGGTGGAAATCAGGGCAAAATGATTTGTATTCCTTATGATGATGAAGGGGAAAAAATGTGTAAAAGTTTAGGTAAACCGTCAGGAAAATCAGATGGCCTACAATGCACTGTTATTGGCGGTTAACATAAATATCAAACAAATTAAAAGCCCCCGATGTTAATCGGGGGCTTTGTAAACATACCAAATAAATTCTACAAAAACCAACCAAATAATTTGTCAAATAAACCTTTTTTCGTCGGTTTTATCTCTTCGTTAAAGGTTTTGGCAAGTTCTTCCAAAAGTTCTTTTTGGCGCGGCGTCACTTTCTTTGGTACTTTAATATTAAGCACAACACGCATTGCGCCTTTTTTGTTCGCGCGATCCAAAACAGGCATGCCCTGTTCATTTAAAGAAATCACACTGCCATCGGTAGAACCTTTAGGAATTTCCACAGTAAGTTCTTCCTTCATTAAGTTTTGGACTTTGATTTCGCCGCCCAAAACCGCTTGCGGGTAAGAAATTTCCGTATTTAAAATTAAATCGTCTCCGTCGCGTTCAAAAACTTTGTGCGGCTTGACGGAAACCTGTAAATATAAATCGCCGTAGCCGCCGTCATTAGTGCCGATATCGCCACCGTTGGCAACGCGTAAAATACTGCCTTCTTTTATGCCGGGGGGGAGTTTAACTTTTAAAGTGTTTTTCTTTTTTGCGCGGCCGCTGCCTTTGCATGCTTTGCAAGGGTGTTCTAAAATTGTACCTTGCCCGCCGCAATCGGGGCATGCTTGGCGCATGGAAAAGAAACCTTGGCTGAACTGTACAACGCCAGAACCTTTACAAGTGGGGCAAGTTTTTGTTGACGTGCCTTCTTCCGCGCCTGTACCGTGGCAGACGTCGCAAGTGTCAATGCGCGTGTAATTTATTTCTTCTTCCACGCCTGTATATGCTTCTTCTAAAGTGACGTTAATTTTTTGTTGTAAATCGTTTCCGCGGCGTGCGCGTCTGCGTTTTGTGCCGCCAAAGCCGCCGCCAAAAGAGCCGCCGAACATATCGCTGAAAACTGAACTGAAAATATCTTCAAAGCCGCCGAAACCGCCGCTTTGAAAGCCCCCAAAACCTGCGCCGTTATTTACCGCATCGGCGCCGTAATTATCGTAAATTTGTTTTTTTTGCGGGTCTGATAAGACCTCATACGCTTCGTTAATTTTTTTAAATTGTTCTTCTGCTTCCGGCGACGGATTTCTGTCGGGATGATATTTCATCGCCAAACGGCGGTATGCCGCTTTTAATTCTTGCGCACTTACGTTTCTGTTTACACCTAAAGTTTTATAATAATCTTCTTTTGCCATATTTGCACACTTATTTTATAACCCCACCCCTTGCCCCTCCGCCTTAAGAAGGGGAGGGGAGTAAAAGGAAATTTTCTCCTTCCGCTTTTCTAAATAAAAAAGGGTGGAAAATAAAAGGGTAAAATTTTTTCAAATATCTTAAAAAACCCCTGCCGTTTTTGCGCGGCAGGGGTTAAATTACAACTTATTTACCGTCTACAACTTCTGCTTCAACTACATCATCTTTTTTTGCTTCGCCTTGCGGGTTTGCCTGTGCTTGTTCAGCAGTTGCACCTGCGGCGCCTGCATTGGCCTGCGGGTTTGCCTTTGCTTGGGCTTCTTTATAAATAATTTCGCCCAATTTTTGGCTTGCCGCTAAGGCTTCATCTTTTGCTTTTTTGATGCGTTCTGTGTCGTCAGTTTTGACGGCTTCTTTAAGTTCGGAAAGCGCTTGGTCAATTTTAAGGCGTTCATCTTGGCCGATTTTATCGCCGTGTTCTTTTAAGGCTTTTTCAGTCGTATAAAGAACGGTGTCAGCCTCATTTTTGACTTCAATTCTTTCTTTGGTTTTCTTGTCTTCTTCGGCAAATTTTTCCGCTTGTTTGACGAAGTTATTGACTTCTTCTTCGCTAAGTTTATTAGGTGCGCTGATAGTGATGTGTTGTTCTTTATTTGTTCCCAAATCTTTTGCGGAAACTTTTAAGATACCGTTTGCGTCGATATCAAATGTCACTTCAATTTGCGGAATACCGCGCGGGGCTGGGGGAATACCGTCAAGGTCAAATTTCCCTAAAGGAACGTTGTCTTTTGCCATAGGGCGTTCGCCTTGCAAGACATTAACCGTCACAGCCGGTTGATTATCGGCCGCGGTTGAAAATACTTGTGTTTTTCTTACAGGGATTGTGGTGTTTCTGTCAATAAGTTTTGTCATAACACCGCCCAAAGTTTCAAGACCGAGTGATAAAGGCGTGACGTCTAACAAAAGAATATCTTTAACGTCGCCCGTTAAAACACCTGCCTGAATTGCGGCACCGTCTGCCACGCATTCCATCGGGTCAATACCGCGTTCGATTTTTTTGCCGACGTGTTTTTCAACATATTCCTGAACGATAGGCATACGGGTTGGCCCGCCGACCATAATGATTTTATCAATTTCGTTCATTGTAAGTTTACTGTCGCTTACTGCCCTGTCAATGGATGCACCGCAGCGTTCAACTGTGGGGCGCACCAAACTTTCAAGTTTAGCGCGTGAAAGTTTTGCTTCCAAGTGTTTCGGGCCGTTTTGGTCAGACGTAATAAAAGGCAAATTGATATCTGTTTCCATTGTTGTGGAAAGTTCAATTTTTGCTTTTTCCGCGGCATCTTTCAAGCGCATCATGGCTTGTTTATCGTGTGCCAAATTGATACCGTTTGTTTTCTTGAAATCATCAACTAACCAATCAATTATGGCATTATCCATATCGGTTCCGCCGAGTTTCGTGTCACCTGAAGTAGCCAAAACGTCAAAAGTACCTTCTTTACCCATTTCCATAATCGTGACGTCCAAAGTACCGCCGCCCAAGTCAAATACCAAGATTTTTTGGTCCTTGCCGGTTTTATCAATACCGTAAGCAAGTGCGGCTGCCGTCGGTTCGTTTAATAAGCGGACAACTTCAAGACCGGCGATTTTGCCCGCGTCTTTTGTTGCTTGCCTTTGGTTATCGTTAAAGTAAGCGGGAACTGTGATGACTGCTTTTTCAACAGTTGTACCCAAAAAGGCTTCCGCGTCTTTTTTAACTTTTTGTAAGACGAAAGCGGAAAGTTGTTGGGGGGTAAATTCATGCCCGCGTAAATCAAATTTATAATTTTCACCCATGCGGCGTTTAAAAGCGGTTGCAGTGCCTTCGGGGTTTAAAACGGCTTGTTTCCTTGCCGGTTCGCCCACTAAGCGTTGCCCGTCTTTAGTAAATGCGACGTAAGAAGGAAAGGCCTTCCCGCCGATAGAGTTCCCTTCCGCAGAAGGAATAATGGTTGGTTTACCGCCTTCCATAACGGCTGCTGCCGTGTTTGATGTACCTAAGTCAATACCGATAATTTTAGACATAATTTTTCTCCTTAAATTTAATTGTTTTCTTTGTTTTCTTCTTCGTTGCTGTCACTTGATGCATTGTTTTGTGCTTTGCCTTCTTTTGATTCTGCTGTCTTACAAACAACCACTTGTGCGGGCCTGATGATTTTGCCGTCAAGTTCCACCGCTTTTACTAGTTCCTGCAAGACTTTGCCGTCTTCTTTCGCCGAGCAAGGCACTGTTGTTATTACTTCTTGGGTCATTGGATTATAGGGCTTACCTACGCCGTCTAACACTTTTAACCCTTGGGCTTTAAATGCTTTTTCTGTTTCTTCTATAATCATTGTAAGCCCGTGTTGCAAATGTTTTAAGTCAACTCCTTCTTTACTAAACTCCCCCTTTGCTTTAAGCAAATTATCGTACATCGGCAAAAGTGCTTTTAATACTTCTGCTTTACCGAAAGAGATTAACAAAGGTTTTTCCTTTTCTGTGCGCTTTCGGTAATTTTCAAAGTCCGCCTGAAGGCGAAGAAGTTGGTCCAAATAATTTTGGGTTTTTGCTTTTTCTTCTTCAAGGGCTTTGTCTGTTTGGGGTTCTTGCGTCGGTTCTTGCTCGGCCTCGTCTAAAGTTTGATGGTCCGCTACAAGTTCCTCGGCAATTTCCTTATTTTTCTTCTTTGACATTTTTACCGTCCTCTTCCTCTGAATCTGTACGCCAGTTTGTGATAGTGGTGCCAAGCATTTGGCCGATAAAATTCACAAGGGAAATCATCTTAGTATATTCCATGTGTTTTGGGCCGACTATGCCGATAAGCCCCACCGTCTTGCCCCCTACTTTACAGGCAGAGGAAATTATGCTCAAATTCTTAAGTTCCTGCATTTTATTTTCCGCCCCGATAGTGACGGATACTTGGTTTTGCCCGCCGTCCTGTTGCAAAGTGCGCATCTTTTCATTTAACAGTAAGGCGAATTTATCGCGTTCTTCCATAACGCGCATCATTTGGCCGAAGTCCGTAAAATCTTCCGGCGAAACGGCATCTATCAGTTCGCTTAAACCCTCAATATACAATTGGTCTGCCTTTGTTTGATGTTCGGCAAGTTCTTTTAATATATTGTAGGCAAGTTCGGTTAGGCCTTCGGGGTCATATTGCCCTTGGTTTAAGGCCGTCCACAAAATGCGTTGGGCAGAGCGGAAATTTTGCCCCGATATTTCGTCATTTATAAACGCATTTATCATAACAAGGCGCGCCGGGGGAATGGGTTTCCTTACCCTAACCGGCCAATGTTTAATTGCGCCTTCTTCCGTCACTAACACTGCTAAAACATTATATGGCCCAAGCGGAATAAAATCAAGGCGTTGTACAGTGGACTCTTCCACGCTGTTTTGCAGGACAAACCCTGCCGAGTGAGTTAATGCAGACAACATTTTGCAGGTCTGCGTCATCAGGCGGTTCACTTCGCCGATATTTTGTTTATACTCGTTTTCTATTTTTTGACGCTCTTTTACCGCTATCTTTTGTATTTTTGAAAGGTAGTCTACATAAAACCTATAGGCTTTATCGGTCGGTATTCTTCCGCCGGAAGCATGCGGCTGATATAAAAAGCCGTCATCTTCAAGTTTCTTCATTATATTCCTAATAGTTGCGCTGGAAACACCTTTAAGGCCTTTTTGTGCCACTAGTTCCGAGCCAACAGGTTTCCTGTTTTCAACAAACTCTTGGATAATCATCCTTAAGATTTTTTCTTCCCTGTCTTTTACAACTTCCGGTTTTAATATTCTCATAATTAACCTTTCTTTTTTGCGAGGGCTTCGTCGTATTTTTGCCCTGCGCTTTGGCGCTTATTTTAGCAACCTGTGTA
>JBGURU010000008.1:0-45124 GCA_045132175.1 Elusimicrobiaceae bacterium
AACTCTTTTCTGATTTGTTCGGGTATTTCGGAAACGTCTTTTTCATTGGTCTTGGGGTACAAGATAGTTTTAATATTTTCACGGTAAGCAGCCAAGAACTTTTCCTTAATACCGCCGACGGGTAAAACGCGCCCTGTCAAAGTGATTTCGCCTGTCATAGCAATACCTTTTTTAACAGGTGTATTTGTAATTAAACTGACAAGCGCGGTGCAAATTGCGGTGCCGGCACTTGGGCCGTCTTTCGGAACTGCACCTTCGGGGAAGTGTATGTGAATATCGTTTTTATCAAAGTCAAACTTTTTGCCATACCCTTTTGCGCGGGCATAACTTAAAGCGGCTTGCACACTTTCCTTCATAACATTCCCCAAAGCACCTGTCAAAATCAAGCGGCCTTTACCTTTAAAAGATGTGGCTTCAATGGCAAGAGTTTCACCGCCGACAGAAGTCCACGCAAGGCCTGTTGAAATACCTATACCGTTTTCTTCCGCCGCAAAATTGGTGTATTTTGGAATACCCAAAAACTTTTCCAAATTCTCTTTGGTCACTTTAACGGCTTTTTTGGTTTCAATATAACTTTTGGCAACTTTCCTTGCTATGGTGCCAATTTCGCGTTCAAGGCGGCGCACGCCCGCTTCACGCACATAATCGCGCATAATGCTGTCAAGTGCGTCGGTGTTGATTTTGAGCACATCATCTTTCAAACCGTGTTCTTTTAACTGCCTCGGTATCAAATAACGTGTGGCAATTTCGCGCTTTTCATAATTGGTGTAGCCGGAAAATTCTATTACTTCCAAGCGGTCGCGCAAAGTTGTGGGTATTGATGCCAAAGAATTTGCCGTCGTAATAAACATTACTTTTGAAACGTCAAAAGGAACATCAAGGAAATGGTCCACAAAATCTTTATTTTGTTGCGGGTCCAAAAGTTCCAAAAGTGCGGCGGCAGGGTCCCCGCGCCAATCAGAACCCATTTTGTCAATTTCGTCTAACAAAAATACGGGGTTATTGGTTTTTGCTTTGCTGATACCCTGAATAATGCGCCCGGGCATTGAACCGATATAAGTGCGCCTGTGGCCGCGGATTTCGCTTTCATCGCGCACGCCGCCTAAAGACATCCTTATAAACTTGCGCCCGATAGCAGATGCTATTGATTTGGCAATAGATGTTTTACCTGTTCCCGGTGGGCCGACAAAGCAAAGAACAGGCCCTTGCAAACTCTTGGTTAATTGGCGAACGGCAAGATATTCCAAAACGCGTTCTTTGACTTTTTCAAGCCCGAAATGGTCCGCTTCCAAGACGGCTTTTGCTTTTTCAAGGTCCAAAATATCTTCGCTTGAAACTGCCCAAGGCATATTAACAAGCCAATCTAAAAAGGTTCTTGAAACCGTTGATTCCGGCGAAAAGGGCGCCATTTTGCTAAGACGGTCAATTTCTTTGTTTGCAACTTCCGCCGCTTGTTTAGGAAGATTATTTTTCTTTACTTTCTCGCGCAATTCGTCTAGATCTTTTTGGAAATCGTCCTTTTGGCGCAACTCTTTTTGAATTGCTTTCATTTGTTCGTTAAGGTAATATTCTTTTTGGGATTTATCAATTTGACGTCTGACTTTGCTATGAATTTTTTCTTCCAAATTGATAATTTCCACTTCGCTTGCCAAAAGCCTTAAAAGTGCTTCAAGGCGGTCTTTAACGTTTACCGCCTCTAAAATATTTTGCCTTTCTTGAGTTTTAACGATAATGTTTGAGGCGATAGTATCGGCAAGTTTTGAAGGGTCTTCAATTTGCCTTAAAAAGGAAACGCCCTCAATAGCAATACGTTTTGATGCCATGGCATATTCTTCAAATTGGTCCAAGGTTTGGCGCATTAATGCCTTGATTTCGGCGTCGGGTGCGGCATTATCTTGCGGGTAAGATACTTCCGCAAACCAACATTTTGCGACATTATCAAAAGCCAAATTATTTATTTTTGCGCGCGCAATACCTTGTAAAAATACTTTCATACTGCCGTCGGGCATTTTTAAAGATTGTGTAATTTCCGAAAGCACGCCGAACCTGTAAATATCATCTGCAGACGGCTCATTAATTTCCGCAATTTTTTGGGAAACGGAAAGTATATATTTACCCGTTGTTCCAAGGGCAAGTTCCACCGCCATAACAGACTTTTTTCTATCAACCGAAATCGGCAAAGACATACCCGGAAACATTACCACATCCCTGATAACAATGGCGGGCAATCTGCTTGGGAAAATTGTTTCTTTTTTAATATCGTTTGTAAGGTCCATACTACACCCCTTTACTTATTATATATAGTTCGCCCTTTTGGGCGTTATTTACATTATACTCTTTTTTAGCAGAGTTTGCAACAGTTTGCTAATTATAATTTCAAAATAAAAATGCACACAAAATTAAAATAATGTATACTAATATTAAGTACTTAAAGTACGGATTATTATTGGGAGTGCAAGAACGCTTGCGCTGCGCTTTGCTAAAGCAAGGCACATACCAAACCAATGATAAACGCATGTCTTTATGTATGCAAAAATTTTTGTATACATAGGCGGCGATTATTATTTAGGTTATTGGTATGGCTTAGGTAATAAATCGCCGTCTTTTTATTTGTCTGTTTTACCGGTTTACTACCTAAGCCCGACTTAAAAAGGAAATTTTATGTTTAAAAATAAGGGCTTTACTTTAATAGAATTATTGGTAGTTATCTTAATTATCGGTATATTGGCAGGTATCGCTTTGCCGCAATACAGACGTATAACCGAAAAAGCACGCGCTATGGAAGCGGTACAAACGGTAAAAATAATTTCTGACGCTATGGAACGTTATTATTTAATAAATAACAGTTATCCGGAACATAGCGGTTCTTCATGTGCATACCTAGATGAAATATTAGATATTGATATATTACGCAACAGTAAAGATTTTACTTACCGTTGTTATAAAGATTCTTACGTATCTATGCAAAGAAAAAATGGATCAGGTGGATACAATTATCAAATAAGCAAGACCTATAATATTGATTATGACGATTATTACAAAAGAGGCCTAACTTGTGATGTCAGTTTGGGTTTAGAAAATTCTTTTTATGCCGAAATTTGCAAAAGTTTATGCGGTGTATCTGAACTATATAGAGTTTGGGGTAGCGGCGAATTAGGTTGTGCAATAAAATTTTAATTTTTTACATTATTAAGCAATTCGTTTATTTCCCGTCAAGAAGAGCAGAACTGTACGCGCAAACTCGGCAAGTATTTTTGAGAAAATTTTAATCTTATAAGAATACAGGGTTTATTTTTCTTTTTATACGGCTTTGCTGGTCTTTTATCTTTTTTTCTAATGCTTTTTTGAGTTTTAAAATAAATTTGTTTTTAGGGGACATTTTTAAAATTGTTTCACAATCGGCTAATGCTTTCTTATCTTCGCCTACACTTATGTAAAATCGTAATCTGCTACTATAATTCATTACATTGTTTTGTTCCTTAATCTTTTTAGTATAGAGTTCTTCCGCTTCTTTGATTAAATTGTTTCTCTTACATATATTCAGAATATCATAGCAGATATAATTTTCACACCCCTTTTTGTAATCTTCAACGGCTTTTTTGTATTGTTTGCTTTTGGTATACAATATTGCTCTGCCGATATATAACTCTTCTATATCGGGGTATTTCTTTATAAGTTTATCAAATTCTTTTATTTCTTCTTTGATATTGTTTGTCATAATATTTTCCCGGTTAAATTTTATATATAAAAACGGCTGTTATAGCGGACTCCACACACGTTATCCAACTACAACAGCCGTGGTTTGCCGTGCTATTCACACGGTCAAACACAATATTCGGCTGCTTTTGGCGTGTGCGGAAGTTGGTTTTCCAACTAACCCGTATTCCAAAAATACGGTCCAAAAACAGATAAATTTTTCTGGGGTTTAACACCCCACATTAAAATAAAACTCCTTTAATTTAGTATAGCATTTTTTTAGAGAGAAATTTTATTTTACACCCCCATCCGTCTTGCGGAAACAACCCCGCAAGCCACCTTCCGCCCGCTGAAGCGGGTGAAGGCAATAAAGCAGCAAATTTTATAAAAACACAAGAGAACAAAACCAAAGCGAACGAAAACGCTGGGTGCGACGCAGTAAATTTAAGACGATTTTTAACTTTTCTCTGCGACGACGAGTACCCAGAAGAACTTGGAGCGAAGCGACATATCGGTACTCTAGGAGCAGAAAAATTAAAAAGCGCTTAAATTTACAAGAACATGCACACTAATTAATAATATTCGTCACGATAAAAATGTTTAAATTTGACGTTTACATAATAATATGTTAAAATAGATATATCTTAACATCACGCAAAGCGGCTCTTGAGCCGCTTTTTTGCTAGTAAAGGAGGCACAATGCAAAGCAAAAATATAATTGAAGAAACAATCTATAATGCAATTCTTCAAGACGGTTATGAACTTATTGACCTTATTATTCAACATCAAGGCAGCAAAGAACTTTTGCAATTTTTTGTTGATAAAGAAGGCGGTATCACATTAAATGACTGTGAAATACTTACCAAAAAAATTGATTCCGTTTTGGAAATGGAAAATTTAATTGACGGTGCATATATCTTGGAAGTTTCTTCCCCCGGCCTTAAACGCGTGCTTAAAAAACCCGAGCATTTTAAAAGGTTTGTGGGCGAACGCGCTTGCATCTTCCTTAAAGAGCCCATTGAAAAACGCGCCCGCTTTACCGGCTTAATTGATAAAGCAACCGATACAGATTTCGTGCTGGATGACGGCACAAATAAATTTACCTTCGCTTACAGCGATGTAAAAAAAGCAAATTTGGACCCTGTGACAGAGTTCTAATTTATAAACTTATAATTTAAGGAGAATAACAAAAATGGAAAACAGAGATTTACTTGCAGCCCTTGAAAGTTTGGAAAGGGAAAAAAATATCAGCCGCGCTGATACAATCAAAACTATTGAAGATGCTTTAGTGTCAGCCTTGCGCAAACACTTCGGCAAAACCGCAGTTTTAACCGCAAGGATTGACCCGGAATACGGCACTATTGAAGCCTATCAAACCTTAGTAGTCGCAAAAGAAGTGACAAACCCTGAAATTGAAATTTCTTTAGAAGATGCTAAAAAAGAAAACCCAAAAGCCAAAGTAGGAGAAGAAGTTGTTATTACCTTAAATGTTGATGACTTTTCAAGAATTGCAGCCCAAATAGCAAAACAGGTTCTTATTCAAAAAGTACGCGGTATCGAACGCGATAACCTTTATAAAGAATACAAACCGCGTGAAGGTGAAGTCGTCACCGGCCTTGTAAGGCGCTTTTCCGATAAAGATATAGTCGTTGATTTGGGGAAAGCTGAAGCAATTTTACCTTACTCAGAGCAAATTAAAAAAGAACATTATATGCACGGCGGGCGTGTAAAAGCAATGATAGTACGTGTTTTGACACAGGCAGATTTTGCTAATGTTGATGTAAAAGCAGACCCGGCTTTAGGGCGCTATAAATCTGCCGCTTACCGCTTAGACAAAGCACAAAGAGGACCATATATTATCCTTTCAAGAGCAACACCGGAATTCTTAAAAAATCTAATGCAAGTTGAAATACCCGAAATTGAAGAAGGTATTATTGAAATTAAAGCAATTCACAGAGACCCGGGCGTAAGGGCAAAAGTTGTTGTAAAAAGTAATGATAGCAAAATTGACCCTATTGGAACCTGCGTAGGTATGCGCGGGATAAGGATACGTGCTGTCACTAATGAACTTTCCGGCGAGAAAATTGATTTAATTAATTTCAGTGATGATATTTCAACGACAATAGTTAATGCTCTATCACCTGCTAAAGTTTTATCGGTAAAAATCAAAAGCCACGAAAATAAAAAAGCACTTGTTATTGTCCCTGATGACCAACTTGCAATCGCTATCGGTAAAGACTGGCAAAATATCCGCCTTGCAAGCCGTATTTGCGGGTGGGACCTTGAAGTAAAGAGCGAAAGCCAGGAAAGACAAAAAGGCCAAGAAGAAACCCAACTTAAACAAGATGTTTTAAGTGAAGTTGAAGGTATTGGGCCAAAACTTGCCGAAGTGTTAATAAAAGCCGGTTTTACTACGGTTGAAAAAATCGCTTCCGTAGGTGTTGAACATTTAGCAACCGTTCAAGGTGTAGGCGAAAAAACTGCTGAAAAGATTATTGAAGGCGCAAAAAAATATTTAGCCGAAAAAGAAAATGCTTCCCAGCAGCCGAGAGAGGAGGCAACAAATGACAGCAGCAAAGAGTCAAAATAAAGACGAGGAAAAGAAAACAAAAGCCGCCTCTAAAAAAATAACAAAAAAAACAACGGCTAAAAAACCTGCCGCCAAAAAATCAACGGTCAAAAAACCTGTTGCTAAAAAATCCGCAGGTAAAAAAGTTGTAAAGCATAAAGAAGACACAAAACAAGAAAACGTTGAAATAAAACAGGAGCAAGCGGTAAAACAACCCCAAAATAACAGGGTTGAAACAGTATCACAAAAAACTGCTCCTAAAGAAGAACCTAAGGCAGAGTATAAAAAGGAAAAGCCGCAGGAAATTAAACAAGAACCGAAATACGAAACTAAGCCCGAAGTTCAAGAAGTTAAACAAGAACAAAAACCCGTACAAAAACAACAGGAAAAAGCACCTGTTGTTGAAGAAAAACCAAAGGAAAAGGTCATCAAAATCTTAGGCCAGCCGACAATCAAAGAATTGGCTGAAAAAATGGACTATAAGATAAATGACTTTATCAAAAAACTTATGGGTATGGGTATTTTTGCCACCATTAACCAAAAACTTGAACCCGATATGATGGAACTTGTTTTGGCAGAGTGCGGTTTTAAAGCAGAAATTACACAAGAATTTGCCGCGGAAGAAATTGCTTCCCAAGAAGAAGATAAACCCGAAGATCTTGCCCCCCGTGCACCCGTCGTCACGATTATGGGCCACGTGGACCACGGTAAGACAAGTTTGCTTGACGCTATACGCCACTCAAACGTTGTTGCAGGTGAATTTGGTGCTATTACACAACATATCGGTGCATATAGGGTTAAAACCTCACGCGGTTATATTTCCTTTTTAGATACCCCCGGCCACGAAGCGTTTACCGCTATGCGCGCAAGGGGTGCACAGGCAACGGATATCGTCATCTTGGTAGTATCTGCCACAGACGGTATCATGCCGCAGACTATTGAAGCCATTAACCACGCACAAAGCGCGAAAGCGCCTATTATTGTTGCGGTCAATAAAATTGACCTTCCGGGTGCAAACCCCGAAAGAATCAAACAAGACCTTGCGGGCCGCGGTTTAGTTCCGGAAGAATGGCAAGGAAATACTATTTTTGTTGAAATTTCCGCCAAAAAACGTATCAATATTGAAAAATTGCTTGAAATGGTATCAATTCAAGCGGAAATGATGGAACTTAAAGCAAACCCAAAACGCAAAGCAATCGGCGTAATTTTGGAAAGTAAACGCGATAATAAACGCGGCGTTGTTGCAACTGTATTAGTACAAAAAGGTACTTTAAAAGTGGGCGACCCGTTTATCGTAGGCACAACTTACGGCAGGGTTCGCGCTTTAATTGACGAGCACGGCCACCGTATGCAAAGTGCAGGCCCCAGCGTTCCGGCAGAAGTGCTTGGTATTAACGGCGAACCGCCTGTTGTGGGCGAGACTTTCTATGTCGCCGAAAGTGATAAAGAGGCAAAACATATCGCAGAAAAGCGCAAACTTGCCCATAAAGCGGAAAATATTGAACACCAAAAACATGTTTCTTTAACCAATTTAAAGAGCGCAGACGGCAAAAAAGTTAAAGAACTTGCCATAATTTTAAAGGCAGATGTTCAAGGTTCCATTGAAGCCATTAAAGACGCAATTTTGGGTCTTTCTAATGATGAAGTTCAGGTTAAAATTATACACTCGGCCGCAGGCGATGTTAATGAGTCAGACTTATTACTTGCCAAAGCAAGCGACGCGGTTATAATTTCATTTAACGTGAACACTATTCCCGCCGTTTCCGAAGAAGCGGAAAAAGAGGGAATTGAAATCCGCAACTACAATATCATCTTTGAACTTTTGGAGGACTTAAAAGCCGCTATGGAAGGCTTGCTTGAGCCGGAAATTATTGAAGAAGTCGTCGGCCGCGCAACAGTGCGCCAAGTGTTTGACTTAAGTTCCGGTTTTATCGCAGGTTCCTATGTGGAAGAAGGCAAAGTGACGCGTAATTTTGATGCTAAAATTATGCGCGGCGGCGAACAAATCCACAAAGGCAAAATCGGCGGTTTAAAACGCTTTAAAGATGATGTCAAAGAAGTTGAAAAGGGTTATGAGTGCGGTATCTTAATTGAAGGTTTCAGAGGCACAAAAGCAGGGGACACAGTCCTTTGCGTGCAGAAGAAAACCATCACACGCCGCATAACAAAACCTGAGTAAAGATAAACTTTACAAATATAACCCCCCGCTTCAATTAATAAGCGGGGGGTTGTTTTCAGAATATCTATTTAAACGTCTCTATACCTTTAGTTATTACATTTGATATATAATCAGAGCAAACAATTTTTTGTACTTGCTTTAAATATTCTTGAAATCTTTCACTATATCCCTCTGCATATTTTAATTTTTTATTTACAATATCACAGGCTGTTTTTTCGTTCTCATCTCTTATATTTAAGTAAGAATTAAGGCAATCATCATCACAATTTTTAGGAATAAGTTGCTGTATCTCACTTAATTTCCAATCCTTATCAACTGCCCAATGTAAAATAGTTCTGCCTCTTTCTTCATCTTGCACGGTTAAATCTATTCCATTGTCAATAAAGAACTTTAAATGTCTCCTGGCATTTGGTTGATATAATAATAAACTTGTTTCTCCTGCGGTATTCTCATCTTCAGATAAAGGCCTTAGCTTTGCCCCTTTACTAATTAAATATGAAAATAATTCTTCATCTGCTTTTGGATCGGAAACAATTGATAGGTCAAGGTCAGTAGATATATCGGCACCACCTTCCAAAAGGATATCTATCATTTGTTCCGGACCATTATATTTAAGAAAAATTTTTACTGCCTCATATAACACATGACGACCTACTGCATCTATTATTTCCTCGTTTGGATCTACACCATTTTCTAATAACTGTTTTGTAACAAATATATTTCCACATCGTACAGCTGTAGATAAATGTAAAAACATCCTACCTTTAGATAAATAATAATTAACTAAATTTTCATCATTATTATGTTCCTCAGCAGCTATAACCGCTGCATCTTTAGACGTCATATCATCTGCTATACTTGAAGAACGAATTATATTAAGAGTATCCATGTTTTTTGATTCTGCGAACGTTGTTAAAGCATTTGGGTTTGCTCCATTTTGTAGTAAAAGATCTGCAATATCCGTGCGGCCCAAAACAGCCGTCCAATGATATGCTGTATAAGCATCATCATCTTTCTCTTCCATATTGCTATAGGGAAGAAGTTCTCTTACCGCATTAATATCCCCACTTTTAACAGCATTGATTAAATCTTGGGCAAAAGTATAACCCGATATTAAAAATATAAAAAGGGTAAATGGTATAACAATTTTACTTTTCATATTTATCTCCTGTTAGATATTTATTATAGTTTACTATACATACTCTTTCTTGTCAAGGTCCAAAAGACCTATAAAAGAATAGGTACAAAATCCCCGCTTGCTAATGCTTGCGGGGGTTGTTATACACAGAATTTAAACTAAATTTGCATATTTATAGTGCTGCGGTGTTTGGCATTTAAATCGTCACTGAAAGCCGTGCCAAAACTTGTTGCTTTTATTTCAAATAGATAATTTTCAAGTGCTTGTTTATCTGAAGCTTTTAATTCCTTGGGGGCACCTTTTGTTAAGACTTCCTTTTCATAAGATGTCGGTAAAGAACAAAAGCCCAAAACACGTCTAAGTTTTTGGACAGTAAACTGCTTGTTTAAATTACTTTCAAATTCCGAGGGATTTACATGGAATTGGTTTCTGACCACATAAATATAAGCATTTTTATTAAATTCACCGTTAGGGGCAAACATAGGTGCCGTTTTAATTGCATAAGCAACTTCCACTTTGCTGGTACCGATACCCAAATCTTCAGCGGCTTGACTTAAGGCTTCCTCAGAAATTAAACCTTGCAATATTTCTTGCTTAAGTTGCTTATCTTGTTCTTCACTGATTTCCCTACCTTCGTCAATATATCTTTGCCTGACAATATTATAAGCATTTATAAGGGTACTGTATTTTATTTTGGCTTTACCGACTTTAGCCACGATGGCATTAGCACCGTATTGGTCTGCTACTATACCGGCACCCAAAATACCAATACTTAATAAGAAAATTACAACAGTTGTAATTAAAATGGGATTTCTGTATTTAATGAAAAAAGAAATCATTTTTTCTTCTCCTGTTTTTCTTCAATAATTTCTTCGCCTTTAGGATCTTCTTCTTCATCTGTTATTACGCTAATTGTGGCATTGACTTTTGCGCCCTTTTCAATCAAGATACTTTTTGTTCGGATATTGCCTTTTAAATTGGCATCTGCCAATATTTCAAGTTCTTCCACGCAAATGTCTCCTTCCAATTTGCCGACTATAACAGCACCGCGGGCGGAAACATCACCTTTCATTGTTCCGGTTTTGCTTATAGTCACTAATTTAGCGTTATCGATATTACCTTCTAAGGTACCATCTATTCTTATAGAACCCTGCAAATCCAATGTACCTTGGAATTGGCATTGTTCGCTTATTACTGAGGTATACTCACCTGCTTTATCTTCTTTATCAAGAAAACTCATAATCTCTCCTATAAATATTGTTTAGGATTGACGGGTGTTCCGTCTTTCCATACTTCATAATGCAAATGTACGCCTGTTGAACGGCCTGTTGTTCCCATACTTGCAATAACTTGGCCGCGTTTTACACGGTCGCCTTTTTTCACGCGGATATCCGCTAAGTGCCCGTACATAGTTGAATAACCAAAACTGTGATCCACCAATACCGCCTGCCCATATCCTAAAGCCCAGCCCGTTTGCCTTACGACACCGTCCGCCGTCACGTAAATAGGTGAATTGGCTTTACCGGCCAAATCTATACCATAATGGTAAGACGGAAAAGGTGATAAACGATACCCGAAATTAGATGTAATCCTATAATCTTTTGCCGGTTTTATAGACGGTGTTGCATTACTGCTGTTTTTTTGGTTAGTATAGAACCACGCTATTTCCTGGAAACTTGCAAGTTGCTCTTCCGCAGCGGCGGTTGTTTCTTTAAAAATTTCATTTATTTCCTGCTCATCAATATCTTTATTGTCTTTTGAAAATATTGAACTAAAGTTAATTTCCCTAGATTCTTTACCCTGTTCAATTCCGCCCGGCATATTGATATATTTCCCCCCTTTCATACCGAGCATTTGGCGCATTTGTTTATCGGTATCACGGGCAAGTTTTAAATATCTGCGGTTATTTGCAAGTTCCTCTGCTATCATAGCAAGTTTGGCTTTCATAACTTTATTATCTGCTTTAACCAAATTATAATCAATATTACGGGTTATGATGAAAGCGGCATAAATTGTCACACCAAGCCACAACAGAAATAACAATAATAAAATATACGGCCGTACGGTAAACTTAAGGCCACGCGACAAAGTGGGTATTAAGACTATATCCATCTTTTCCGTAAAAAAACTTAGGGGCGATTTTCTTTTCACTATTAAATTTTATCATATTTGACGGCACTTTTGTTTAAAAACAAAGGGCATAACTCAAACGGTTATACCCTTCGTTTAGCGTAAATTCTTGTTTACTATTTACCCTCTTTTTTCTTGCTAATCCTTTCCGTTATAGTTTGCACTAACACATAAAACAACGGAATTATAAATAAACCGAATACAGTACCGATCAGCATACCTGAAAATACAGGTATACCTATCGCTTTACGGCTGTTAGCACCGGCACCGGTTGCAATAATAAGAGGGAAAATACCTAAAATGAAAGTAAATGCTGTCATCAAAACAGCGCGGTATCTTTCCCTTAAACCCGTGACAGCCGCATTAACAATATTACTGCCGCGTTCGCGTTCTTCTTTGGAAAATTCTACAATCAAAATAGCATTTTTTGCGGCAAGCCCGATAAGTAAAACTATACCGAGTTGAGCGTAAATACTTAATGTTTCGCCGGCAATCCAAAGCCCTAAAAGACCACCTGACAAAGCAACAACCACAGACATCATAACAGACATCGGTATACTCCAACTCTCATATTGCGCAACCAAGAAAAGATACGCAAACATTAACGCCAAGAAAATCAATATTCCGAGTTGGCCCGCGTTTTGCTTTTCCTGATAACTGATACCGCTCCATTCATAAGCATAACCTTTAGGTAAATATTCGTGAATATTTTTTTCAACTGTTTCCATTGCTTCGCCGGAACTTGCACCTTCTTTTAACATAACCGTAATACCTGCTGCCGGGTATTGGTTATAACGCGCAATTTGGCGCGGTGAAAGTATGGTTTTTAAATTAACCAAAGCGCCCAAAGGCACCATAGCGCCTGTTTTGCTTGGGACATAAATATTATTTATGCTTTGCAGGTTTTTGCGGTATTTCCAATCGGATTGGACAATAACTTTATTTACCTGTGTACCCAAGTTAATATCATTGACATAACCCGAACCCAAATAATTTTCAATAGTAGTGAAAATATTTGAAAGGGGAACATTCATCGCTTCCGCTTTGGTGCGGTCTATATCAAGATAAATACTGGGCGTTTTAGAAGTAAAGTCAGAAAAACCATATTGTACTTCGGGTAAAGCCATAACATTGGCAATAAAGTTTCTGGCTGCATTATCAAGTTGGTTATAATCACTGCTTTCCAGAGATTGTATTTTAACTTGCATACCGCCCGTTAAACCTAGACCCGGAATAGCAGGCATTTCTATAAACTGAAACTCTGCTTCTGAAATATTCATTGTTTTTGCACGCAAGCGGTTTAAAATTGCGGTGGAAGAATCATCTTGCAATTTAGGGTAATGACCAAACGATGCATAATGCAAAATCCAATTTATTACCTTTTTAGAAAAGGAGTGTACACGCTGGCTCCATGGTTTTAAGGAAATCATAGAAACTGCCATATTTTCGCCCTGACCGCCTATAAAACTAAAACCCATAATGGTCATAACGTCTGTTATGCCGGGTTCTGTTTTGATTATCTCGGCAAGTTGTTTTGCGATATCCTCGGTACGGCCTAAAGTTGCACCTTCAGGCAGTTGTATGCTCGCCATAACGAAACCTTGGTCTTCATTAGGAACAAAAGAGGTTTTATTCATCTTAAAAGCACCGAAAGACAAAGCAAACAAAACGGCAAAAATCACGAAAATCAAAAACACATGACGCCCGAATAATCTTGCAAAAGCCGCATATTTATTGCGCGTAAAATTAACAAGTTCATTAAACCAAATAAGCGCTTTTATTTGTGTGGGTTTGATATCTGTAAGCATTGTTGCACAAATTGCAGGCGATAATGTTAAAGCATTTACTGATGAAAAAGTGACCGCCGTTGCAATAGTGATAGCAAACTGCTGATAAATTTTACCGGTAATACCGCCTAAGAAGGCAATAGGTACAAAGATAGCAAGCAATACCAAAGTAGTAGCAATAATCGGGCCGGAAATTTCCTTCATAGCCCGAACGGTGGCGTCATAACGGTTCATTTTTTCGCGGCTCATAAGCAAAATTACACGTTCCACAACGCAAATAGCATCGTCTACTACAACACCGATAGCAAGCACTAAACCTAGCAAGGTAAACATATTGATAGAATAGTTAAGCGCTTTAATTACCATAAATGTTGAAAGCAAAGAAACCGGTATTGCTATTGACGGTACTAAAGTGGCGTGCCAATCTTGCAAGAACAAATAACAGACAAAAACCACAAGCACGAAAGTTAAAAGCAAAGTCCAAACAACTTCATGGACAGATTCATTAATAAAATCAGTAGTATCAACTGTAATTTGATAACTGAATCCGGGTGGAAAAAATTGTTTTAAACGTTCAAGTTCCGCTTTAACTGCTTCCATAGTATACAAAGCATTTGCGCCGGAAGTTAAACTTAAAGCCATATTTGAAGCGGCTTTTCCATTAATATTACCGGCAAAAGAATAACTTTCCATACCGATCTCAATTTTTGCGACGTCCCCTAAACGGAGCAAACCGCCGTCTTCATCGGTACGAATAATGATATTTTTAAAATCTTCAACGGAACTTAAACGGCCTTGTGTTTGCAAAGGGTATACAATAAGTTCACTGTCATCATTAGGGCGTGCACCGATTTTGCCCAAAGTGGGCATATAATTTTGCGAAGATATTGCACTTTTTACGGCAGATATCGGAAGACCAAGCAAAGAAAGTTTATCAGCATCAAGCCAAATACGCATACTCTTTTTTGCTCCGTACACAGTTGCATCACCTACACCGCGGACTTTGCTTAAATTCTTCTTAACATTGTTCTCAACATAATCGTTAATATCATTGGCATCCATAGAGCCGTCTTCAGAAATAAAACTTAAAACACCTAAAATACTTGAAGAACGGGAACGGACGGAAAAACCTTGCCTTGTCACTTCACTCGGTAAAGCACCGACTGCCTGTTGTAAACGGTTTTGCACTTTAACTTGTGCGATATCGGGGTTTGTGCCGCTTTTAAAAGTGACGGTTAAAGAATATCTACCGTCTGCGGAAGTTGATGCCATATAAATCATATCTTCCACACCGTTTACAGCATCTTCTATAGGTATACCTACAACTTTTGATACAACATCTGCACTTGCGCCGGGGTAGCCAACGCTTACGTTAATTTCCGGCGGTGTAATTTCAGGGTATAATGCAACAGGTAAATTCCATGAGCAAATTATACCGGCTAATGCCATTACTATGGCAATAACCGCCGCAAAGCGGGGCCTGTCAATAAAGAATTTTGAAAACATTACTCTAAGGCCTCCGTTGCTTTAACTTTTTGGCCGTTGCTCAATTTTTGAACACCGGTAATAGCAATTTTATCTTCAGTTGTTAAACCGTTTTTAACTACAAAGCGGTCTTTAAAACTGTCCCCAAGTTCCACATATCTTTGTTCGGCTACGTCATCTTTTATGACCATAACATATTTGCCGTTTCCGTCTTGTGAAACCGCCACTTGCGGAATTGTAATTTCTTCTTTAGCGGAAGTATCGGAAACCAAAATATTTATAAAGTTGCCCGGGATTAAAAGGCCATCCTCATTCTGATATTCGATATAAAGCGGTATAGTTGCGGTTTGTGCGCTGACTTCATTATCTGAATAAATTTTATTTGCCGCAATATCAATAATTTCACCGTCAGCAAGTTGGGCTTGAATATGAACTTTGGCACTTTCTTCACCGTTTGCCATTGCTTTAGCAGCATTTAAACGTTCTTTATCGGTGACGGAAATATTGATACGCACCGGTTGAATTTGCACAATACGTGCAAGGTTCGCACCGCCGCTTGCAACAAAGTTGCCTTTGCTGATTAAGGTTTTACCGATACGGCCGGAAATCGGCGCGCGAATATCGGAGTGATCTAAATCAACCTTAGCCAAATCAAGCGCAGCTTTTGCTTTTGCTACATTTGCTTCCGCTACTTCAAGTTCCGCTTTAGGAAGCATTTTGTCCTTATACAATGCATGCTGCCTTTTATAATCATTTTCAAGTTGCATTAAAGTTGCCTGCGCGCTGGCTACAGTTGCTGCATAGCGGCGCTTTTCAATATCATAAAGCGGTTGGCCTTCTTTAACTTCGGAACCGTCTTCAAATAAAACTTCTTCAATATAACCCGAAACCTGCGGTTTAATATCAACAGCATTTATGGCTTCAACTTTGGCAATATACTTTTTATTTAAAGTGACATTTTCAAGTTTAGGCGTTTGGACAGTCACATAAGTTGCGCCGCCGCGTGCCATCATCATTTGTGCCATTGCTTTGCCGATAATATATTTAGCAGCAAAAAAGCCGATACCGGCACCTATTGCTAAGACTAAAAGTGTAAGTAAACACCACTTAACCCAATGGGTTTCTTTTTGACTTACTTGCATATCTGTTCCGTTTTGATTTTCATTATTTACACTATTTTCGTTCATTGTTTATTCTCCCTACCGCTTTATATAATTCCGCTTTGTTTATGAGTAAACCGTAAAAAGCATTTACTACGCCTTGTTTCGCTTCTGCAAGACGGCTGTTTGCCGTAAGCAAATTTAAAATATCTACTTTGCCGACTTCATAGTAGCGAAAAGCAACTTTAGAGTTTTCTTCCGCAGTTGCCAAAATCTGTTTGCTGATTTGGTAAGCCTTAACGGCCGTTTGATAATTTTGATAATAACTCCAAACTTCATTTAAGACTGAAAGTTTTTTGCTGTCAAGACTTTTTTGGCTTTGTTCATACAAGAATTTTGCTTGGTCAATCTGATATTGCGTTGATAAACCTGAAAATAAAGGCCAATTAAGTTTTAAACCCACTGTACCATCTAAATTATGAGGGGCTGAGTGTTTCCAATTATCCGAATAAGTACCGCTTGCCGTTGCACTTAAAGAGGGCAAAGCGCCTGCCCTGGCAAATGTAATAGATTTTTGGGTTGCCAAAACATTACTTTCCTGCTCTTTTAATTCCGGGCGCATTTCAAGGGCTTCAGACATAAGTTTTTGTATTTCGTCATCTGCTCTAAGTTCGGTTATTTTACCGTCGTCTTTAATTTCAACTAAATTGATTTCGGTAGCAGGGTTTAAATTGAGTAAAGTAGCCAAATTACCTTGTGCTTGACGTAAAGCATTTTCCGCTTTAACTATTTGTAATTGGCTTTGTTCATAACTGGTTTGCGCTTGTAATTTATCAACCAATGTCACCATACCGAGTTCATAGCGCTTTTTAGATTCTTCATAAGCCTTTTTATAGGTTTTATTGCTTTCTTTATAACTTTCTAAAGATGCTTTTGCGCTTAAAGTATTGAGGTAAGCATTATTTACCTTTAGAACTAAGGATTGGACTGCCGCATTATATCCGTAATTTGTGGCAGAAAGCAAGGCTTTATTTGCACCGACTGTGGAAGAACGTCCCCCAAAATCATAAATAAGCCAACTCGCAACTGCGCTTGCATAGTAAGGTTCTTTTTTGGTGATACCGTTTACGTGTTCAACTTTATTGCCTTCCAAATAACCTTCACCCACAATATTTATTGTCGGTAAATATTGCCCTTTTGATGCACCTAAAGCCGCTTCATTTGATTTAAGGAGCATATATTCCGCACTCAAAGAAGGGTTTTGGCAAATAGCAATTTGCATTAAATCAGGAAGTGACATTTCCCCCTGCAAATTGATTTCTATACATCCTTGTGGGGCTTTGCTGTCATATACGCCGTACAAATCAAGCCCGTACGATTGGCCTACGGCAAAAAATGCCGCCAATAATATTATTATGTTCTTTTTCATTTATTTTCCTTTGTATAATAATTTAAAATTAAATTTGCTTGCTCTAAGACAATTTCCCTGATAAGCGCTATTGTCTTTTCATTATAATCTTTAAGGCCTAAGGTAAAAAGTATGCGGGTTTTGTCACGACCGAAAACCATTGCCTTGTTTAAAAGAGTTTCCGTTATAAAAAATGTCTTGGGGTTTGTTTGGGAAAGCCCCGTTATTTTTGAAACAAGTTTTATTATTTCGGACCTAAGCGGCAACATCTTTTCCGTAAATACTTTAATAGCGGTTCTGCTAGGACTAACGGACTCTTTTGCCAAAATCATACTCATATATATATTTTTAGGTTTAAAGGCGGCATTTAAAATTTCTTCGTAAACCCTACGGAAAATGGCACGCGCTTCTTTTACGGTTATATCTTTTAGATTTTTACCGTAATTAAGTTCTTTAATAATTGCGGAAGCATCTTGTTTAAAGGTTAGTTTAATATATTCCAAGACAGCCGCATATAACTCTTCTTTACCACCGAAATAATATGTGGCAGAAATATTAACTTGGGCCTTTTTACCGATTTCCCTTGTGGAAACACCGTCAAAACCTTTTGTAGCAAATAATTTTAGGGCGACTTCAAGAAGCCGTGTTTTAGAATCCTTCATAAGATAATTATACCAAAAACAAACACAAAAATCAATCGTTTGATTGAATTCTTATACGACTAAAACCATAGATAATATTTTTAGGTAAAGGATATATATTAAAATTTAACCGGCGCAAACATTTTTGGAGTCTTCAGATTCCGGTAAAATTTCACATATATTGACATTTGCATCTTCGTTTTCTTCGCACCATATATGATTATCATCTACTACGGCATAAATGGTAAAGATAGGGGAATCTTCTTCTTCACCATATTTAACTATAATGCAATTATTCTTTTCTTTATAACTATCTTTAATGGAAACTGTATAATACCCGCGTTTTAAATTACCGTTTTTTACTGTCACGTCACTTGCTTTGATAAGGCGGGTATTGCCGGTCACATGGGCATTTGTAAACTGCCCGAAATAAGCCCCGTTTAAGAGATTACTCCTTTGCTGCGCTTCCCGTACAATTTCAGTTAAAGTAATGGCCTCAGCCATTCTGGATTTTAGTATAACTTTATTGTAAAGAGGATATGCTATTGAGGCAAGTGTTGCAATAATTAGCACAACAACCATAATTTCAATTAAAGTAAAACCATTTTTATTCTTCATAATATCTCCAAATATATTTCTTTTATTTCAGTTTAACAAAAAAATATGTTTTTATCAATACTCTTGCCCTTTTGGGGTATCTTTTACAACAATACCCATAGCAAGAAGTTTTGCACGTAGTTCATCAGACTTTTTATAATCCTTTTGTTTTCTTGCTTCCGCACGTTCTTCTAAAATTTGCTTGGCTTCCGCGCTGATTTCCCTTTTTTCTTCTTCAAGCAAACTAAGCCCAAGGAAAGTATCGGCAAAACTTATAAATTCAAGTTTCTCAGCGGGACTTGCTTTGCTTTTCACAAAATCCCATAGCAAAGCAAGGGCTTTGGCCGTGTTCAAATCGTCTTCCATAGCTGCAACGAAATTATCTTTGGCTTCCTGCACTACTTGTGAATTCTCTTTATTTCCGGCCGATTCCTGTTTTACTGCTGCGATTTTGGCCTTTAAACCTTGGCGGCTTGCTTTGGCAAAATCTAAACTTTCAAAAGAAAATTCAAGTTGAGTTCTGTAATGCGCGCCCAAACATAAATATCTGTAATCAAGCGGGCTATAACCCTTTGCTTTTAAAGTATCTACGGTTAAAAATGTTCCTGCAGATTTTGACATTTTGCCTGAACTCATAACCAAAAATTCACCGTGTATCCAATAGCGGACATATTCTTTACCTGTTGCCGCTTGTGCTTGGGCAATTTCATTGGTATGGTGTATGGCAACGTGGTCTATACCGCCACAATGCATATCTAAAGTTTCCCCTAAATACTGCATAGCCATAGCCGAACATTCTATATGCCAACCGGGGAAACCTATGCCCCAAGGGCTATCCCACTCCATTTGACGCTTTTTATCTGTGGGCGAAAATTTCCATAAAGCGAAATCGGTTGCATTCTTTTTTTCCCCGAAATCAACGCGCGCACCTGTTTTTAAACCTTCAAGATGTGCCCTGTTTATTAAAATTCCGTAATCTGCAAATTTTGAAGTATCATAATAAATACCGTCTGAAGTTTTGTAAGTATAACCTTTATCTTCAAGGGTTTTGACAAGTTTAATCATTGCCGGTATATGCTCCGTAGCACGGGCTGTAATATCGGGGCGGCGGCAGTTTAAAGAATCAAAATCTTCAAAAAATTTCTTTTCATAAAATTTCGCGATATCCCAAGCACTTTTGCCTTCCCTTTCAGATGCTAAGGCAAGTTTATCTTCCCCCGCATCGGCATCAGAAGTTAAATGCCCCACATCCGTTATGTTCATCATATGCTTAACCGGCAATCTATAACGTAAGGTGCGCATAAGGAGGTCTTCAAAAATATAAGTTCTTAAATTGCCGATATGTGCGTAATTGTATACGGTAGGCCCGCAGCAATAGCAGGTTGCGCTTTCCGGATTTAAAGGTTTAAATTCTTCTTTTTTATGATGTAAGGTATTATATATTTTTAACATTTTCTTGGGCTTTCTTTAACTTTTCATTTTCATATTCTATAGGTATTTGGGCAAAAAAGGCATCACAAACCCTTTTGCCGGAAGTGTTGGCAAAATTTTCGCTAAGCAGACACTGTATATTCATAACTGCAAGAGGATTTACTGTTCCTGCCGGGGCAAGAGTATAAGTAAAACCTTGAGTTCTATAACTTTTTAAAATAGTGTTATATGCATTATCTAAGGCAGTTTGGAAAATTTCCAAGTCCTCGGAAGTAGCTTTTTTGCTCAGGTTTATTTTTTTACTCGCCATAACTACAACCGCTTCACCATAGGCCTGATTACTGCTTTCAATTATTTCCTCTTCGGTTATTTCTTCAATATCGCTTGTATCAATTGTTTCAGTTTTTATTTCTTCCATTTGCTCCAAATCAACTTGTGCGGAAGCATGGGTATCCTCATAAGCGCCGTAATTGATGCCGGAATACTCTTTATATCTCCTTGGACTGTGAGGACTGCAAGCACCTAATATAATGATTGGTAAAATCAATAAAGTTAAACGTTTCATTTTTTTGTCTTTCCTTGTTTTTTAATTTTTACGGTGACCGCGGCAAAGCAAGCAAGTGCTTTACCGGCACCGATATCGCCAAGGCCTTCATGGCTTTTAGCTTTAAAACTGATATTATCAAGCCCGATTTTAAAAATGGACTCAAGTGATTTCCTTATTGTTAAATAATGCGGGCGCATTTTGGGGACTTCAGCAACAATAGTTGCATCAATATGCGTAATTTTTGCACCTTTCTTTTTCAAAATTGCTAAAACTTTTTTGGTAATAACTACGCTGGAAATACCTTTGATACTTGCATCAGTCGGCGGGAAATATTCCCCAATTTCCCCGGCGCAAACAGCACCTAAGGCACCGTCACAAATTGCATGCAAAACCAAATCCCCGTCACTATGACCGAGCATACCATGCGTATGCGGTATACGTACACCGCCCAAAATAAGCGGTAAACCTTTTTTATAACGGTGGGTATCATACCCAAAACCAAATTTTATTTCTTCTTTTTGCATAAAGCACCTGCTATAATTAAATCTTCTGGAGTGGTAATCTTTAAATTACTGTAATCACCGATAACGGCAGTCACTTTCACACCTAATTTTTCAACTAACTGCGATTCATCCGTTGCTAAAATCTTATTACCGTATTTGCTTAAAGCAGTCTTTAAAATCTTTGCCTGATAACATTGCGGCGTTTGTGCCGCAAAAAGTTCCGCACGTTTTAAGGTTTTAACCACTTTGCCGTCTTTAACTACCTTGATAGTATCTTTAACAAAAACGCCGAGAACTGCAGCCTTGTCTTTTTGTGCGGCTTTAAGACAAGCGTCAATATGCTTAGGCTCTACCAAAGGGCGTGCACCGTCTTGCACCGCTATTAAAACCGCATTGTTTGATACTTCTTTTAAACCGTTTTTTACCGATTCTATACGCTCACAACCTGCCGGTGCAAATTTCAAACCCTTAACTTTTTTGCTTATAACCTTAAATGTTTCCGGAGTTGAAACTACTATTATTTCTTTAACTCTTTTAACTTTTTTAAAGGCCAAAATGGTTCTGAGTAATGTTTCTTTGCCGTTAATTTTAAGCAACTGTTTGGGGCGCCCCATACGGGAACCCTTGCCGCCGGCTGCAATTATTACGGAAGTGTCTTTTAACATTATTCCTCAATATTGCAAATACGTGTAAAAAACATTTTGCCGGCAGATGTCTGTAAAATAGAATAAACTTCTGCTTCCGCACGTTTACCTATGAACTTACGCCCGCCTTCTATAACGACCATAGAACCATCGTCTAAATAAGCAACACCCTGTTCTTTTTCTTTGCCCTCTTTCATAACAAACAAAGAAATTTTTGTTCCCGGTAAAAATACGGGCTTTAAAGATCTGGTCAAATCTGCAATATTTAAGACAGGAACATTTTGAATAGTTCCTTCCTTGTTTACGGTAAAATCAACAGTGATTACAGAGGCTTTATAATGCTTAGCCAAAGTGACAAGTTTTTGCGGTAAAGTTTTGTCTTTGACCGTCTTAGAATTATTAGATACACGCAAACCTTTTATTGCTCTTAAACGCCTTAAGACATCTTGCCCGCGGCGGCCGCGCGCTTTTTCGTTTAAATCTTTAGAGCTTGCCATATCAGACAAATTTTGGATTACATACTTTGAGATAAGCAACTCACCTGTCAAAAACCCGCTTTCACACAAATCATAAATACGGCCGTCAATTAAAGCAGAAGTATCTACAACTTTTATGAAGCGCCCTTTACGTGTAATGCCTAAAATTTCAGGTGCTCTTACTAAAGCGATACACGCGCCTAACATTGTTAAAACTGCTGAAATTGTAGCAGAATTAGCAAACCAAAAATCGGATACTTCAGGCAACACCATATGCTCAACAAGATATTGCCCGGCAATAAATATTCCATAACCGATAAGAGCACCGAATATGCCAATAATTATTGACATAAATTTCAATCTTCTTACAAAGTATTCCGATGCTACCAATACAACCGCTAATATAAAAGCAAGTATGGCGGAATACCAATTATTCAAAAACACATAAGCAAGCAAAGGCAAACCTAACAATGCCGATACACGAAAAATCCAAAACAACATAAAATCCTCCAAGAGAAATATCCCTTCCCTTTTTCCTCTTGCAAAAAAAGAGAGGTATAAAATATTTTACATTTTTTGTTGGCCTTACTGCAAAAAATATGTTAAAATATAATGGTTAAATATCCTAATTACGAGGGGTTTTATGAAAAAAATATTGCATACTTACTTGTTTTTTACCTTTATTTTCTGCGCTTTTACAGGCCTTGTTTTTGCCCAAGAAAGTGAAAGCCTATTGATTAATGATGACAGGGTTTTTGCTTTGGGTAATAAATACACGTCATTGATTGCATCTATGTACGAAACCGAAACCGCACATATCGGTTTAAAAGGTTATCACTTTAACCTTGAAAAGCACGATACTCAAACCGAATTAACAAGAATCAAGGCAATTACAGCTTTGCAAGATGCCATAAATAAAGTTGATCCGGACTCTTTATCCGCATACGCTAAAGCAGATTATTATACATTGAAGGAACTTGTAGGATTAAAAGTTTTTAATGCTACCGTAAAAAAACAATTTGAGTTAGACCCCGTTTGGTATTTAGAACCGATAGACGGCATATATGAATTATTACTAAAAAATTTCTTACCTAACCAGGAACGTTTGGGTTATGCTTTAAAACGCTTGGAAATGATACCGGAATATTTACAAGAAGCGGAAAGGAATATCACAAACCCGCCCGATTTAACTTTACGTTTGGCAATAGAAAAAGTTAGAATTGAAAATAAATATCTGCCAAGTTTAACTGCTTTGGTACTTAAACTTTCCGACGATAAAGTCACGAAAGGCCAAATACAACAATTAACTGAAAACATACAAATTGCTTTGGGCAAATATGAAACTTTCTTAAAAGGCAAATTAAAAGAAAAAGAATATACTGATTTCAGAATCGGGGAAGATGACTATAAATATTTGTACCAAAATGTTTATTCTATTCCTTTGAAATACAATAAATTAAAAAGCACGCTTGAAAAGAATCTAGACCAAGCACAAAAAGCATTAATAAAAGCAATAACACCGCAAGTTTTGGAAACACTCACTGCTGAAGAAAAACAAAAAAGAACAGTTAAAAAGAAAGTACCGGTTTATGCTTCAGATTACTATTTGCTTGCTAAAAAATATAAAAATGCACCGGAATATGATAAAGTCCTTAAAACATATTCTTCGGAAATTCAAAAAGCAGATAGTTTCTTGACGACAAAACGTTTATTCCCGACTTTATCTTTACCTATCACGATTACCCCTGCACCGCCTATACTCCGTGCGGAACATTCTGCTATAACAGTATATCCGCCCGTACCTTTGGCTGAAAGACAAAGCATTGATATTTTAATTTCTATGCCGCAAAAATTAAACTTAAATAAAAATGCTTTTGAAACTAATTTTAATTACGGCAAAATTAAATTTAATACTGCGGAATTTATAACACCGGGTAAAGCATTAATTTATTCGGTAGAACCGGCAAAATTATCTTTATTACATAAACTGTCCGATGATATGTTCTATATCAACGGGTGGACATATTATGCCCTAAATAATGCAAATGAAAACGGTTTCTTTAATAAAGAGGAAGACAAATTAAATATGCTTTGGTTCAACTATACTAAAGCGGTTTATGCTTTAGTAGATTATAAATTGCAAACTATGGACTTTGATTATACTTCCGCCTTGGCTTACTTAAGCAAAGCCGGCGTTGATGCAAAAGAGGCTGAAATATATTTAGATTACTTGGCATTACATCCTTTTGATGCGGTATCATATATTATCGGCGGGCAAGAATTTGACCGCTTAAAAGCAAAATATAAAAAACAACTTGGCAAAAAGTTTGATTTGCAAAACTTCCATACCAAGATTCTTTCTATAGGGCGCGTGCCTTTGATTGCTATGGAAGATGCCCTTGAAAAGGCTTATGCCAAAAAAGAAGTAGACAGTTATTTTTCAATGACCTACTTTTAAATTGATATAATATTTAAACACAAAAACCCGCGTGCCTTTTGCGCGGGTTTTTTGAAGTAAAGAGGTTTTTATGCCCCAGACATTAGAGGCAAATCCTTTTAAAGATACCAGAATTTCAAAATTACTTATCAAATTTTCAGCCCCTGCGGTAGCGGGGATGTTTGTTATTGCTTTACACAATATTATTTCCCGCATTTATATAGGCCGCTCTATCGGTGCTTTGGGAATTGCAGGTATTGCTATTGTCTTCCCGCTTGCTATTTTATTTATGGCTTTGAGCGTGCTTGTGGGTATCGGCTCAAATGCATTATTTTCAATTCACCTAGGCAAAAAAGATGAAGAACGGGCACGCTATATATTAGGTAATGCCGCTGTATATCTTTCTATTTTGGCTATGGTTTCTTTTATTGCCGCTTATCTGTTTTTGGAAAAAGTTTTAGTTGCCTTCGGCGCTACACCGGAAATTTTACCCTACGCAATTGCTTATACAAAACCGCTTTTAATTGCCAATGCTCTTGCTATGGTGGCAATGGGTTTAAACCATTTCATCCGTTCAAGCGGGCACCCTAAAACCGCTATGGCAACACAAATTATCGGCGCGGTTATCAATTTGATTTTGGCACCGCTTTTTATTTTCAGTTTCAAGTGGGGTATGGCAGGGGCGGCCTGGGCAGTGGTAATCGGGCAGACCTGTTCTACCGTTTGGGTTATAGCATTTTTACTTAGCAAAAAGACAAAATACCGTCTGGAATTAAAATACCTTAATACCAACTTAATGATATTTTATGAAAGTGTAAGTATAGGTTTTTCACAATTTATCTTTCAACTGGCAACAAGTTTGTTAAATATAATTTTGAATCACTCACTTGTAAAATACGGCGGGAATTTGGCTGTTTCCGCGATGGGCATAGTAATAGCAATAAACACGATTATCATTATGCCTGTTATAGGTATCAGCCAGGGTGCGCAGCCGTTAATCGGTTATAATTACGGGGCAAGAAAATATAATACTTCCATACAAACATTAAAAATGGCAGTACGGTGGAGTGTTTGTATAACTGTTATCGGTTTCCTGATGACGGAAATTTTTGCAAAGCAATTTGTATCCGTTTTTAACACAATCGATAATGCACTTATTGAACTGGCTTCAAATGCTTTAAGATATTTTAATATAATGTTGCCGCTGGTACCTATACAAATACTTGCGACAACCTTCTTCCAGGCAATAAATAAACCGCTTAAGGCTTTAATTTTAAGTTTATCAAGGCAAGTTTTATTATTGATACCGGCTGTGCTAATTTTGCCTTTATTTTTGGGTTTGAAAGGTGTATTTATTGCCACACCGGTGGCGGACTTTGTATCAATACTTTTTTCAAGTTATATGCTTAGGAAATATTTTATCAAACATAAACAGAATTTCTTCTTTTCAAGAAGATTTTAACCGCCGATTACATAACCAGAACAAGGTCCATCCTCATCAAAACGTCCTAAACTTTTACAAATCTTTGTAGCAAATTTATCTTGATGATTAGCATTGCATATTGTCATATCTTGAAAGCAATATAATGAATCTGCTTGAAACATTTTTATATTTACGTTTTTATAATAACAAGAAATATCTCCATCTTCATCTTCATTATTTGCATAACAATACCACTCGTCATTATGGCATACTGTTTCTAGATCATCATCGCATTCCCAATCACTTGGCCAATTTACACCTAAATCAGATGCAGTTGGTAAACCGTAGTCACTACTGCCACCTGTATAATATTCCCCATGTTGTAGTTTCCATAAAGTATATGCATCTTTCCAATGGCGCATAAGCGGCAGCATACTTGAAATTTTTGCTTTTGCTACTGCAACCTGATATTGCGGCAAAGCAATGCCTGACAAAATACCGATAATCAAAACAACTACTAACATTTCAATTAGGGTAAACCCTTTTTTCATATTTCCTCCTATTTCGCTTTACACAATGTTTTTATTTACTGTGTATAAAAATTATACAAAAAAAAAAAAAACGGATGTCAAGAGGATCGTCGTAAAAATAAAGATATAAATATATTTATCCGGCAAGTATTTTTGAGTAAATTTTAGTTTTACAACCCCACCCCCTACCCCCTCCACCTTAAGAAGGGGCGGGGAGTATAAGGAAATATTTTTGTAAACCCAAAGCGAACGAGAGTGTTCACGCGCCGCGCAGCAGATTTAAGATGATTTTTTATTTTTTATTGACGACGTGTACCAAGAAGTAAAACGAACTGCGTGAGTTTGCGGTACTCTAGGAAATAAAAAATAAAAAAGGGCTTAAATATGCAAGCGCATTTTGCGCGTTTGTGAACGTGTTTCGTAATGTATACACGTAAAGTAAACCCTTTAATAATTTTATATAATATTTTATATGCGCAAAATAATATTATTAACCATTTTGTGCCTTTCCGTATCTCTTGGTTTTGCCGCCTCATTTACCGCAAAAGACCAAGGGTTTTCTATTACTTTAAACTCTAAATGGAAAACCAATACACCCGCAGATACGGAAATCTTAAACTTAAGGAACGGTGCAAATAAAATAAATGCAATTCCTTTGGAAAGATGTAATAATTCAACTTGCCTTGAAAAAATTATTGCAAACCGCATTAAACAAGTTAAAAATAAAAAATTTAAACTAATAAAAAATACATATTCCGGCGAAGAAGTTAAGAGAACGGAATTCTCTACTTTAGATCCTCTTTTATCTTTCAGTTATATAGCAGATGGTACTCCTTACACGGAAGGTTATTTTACATCGGGCGGGAAAGGGTATAAAATTGAAATCATCGGTTTGCCGTATGCAGAGGCGGAACTTAATCTTTCTTTCATATCCCCAAAACCGAAAGAAATTGAAGATTTACCTTTAATAACCGACGAAGAACCCCTTAAAGAAGAAAATATCCAAGCACCGCAAATAGAAGATACTAAACGCCAAACTCTGGCGGACACATTTTCCTCTAAAAAAGAAATAAAAAAAGAGAAGGAAGATACTTTTGTAATACCCACAAAATTGTATACCTTGATTTTTATAATTTTTGTTTATTTACTGATAATAGTAGGTTTCTTTTCTTTCAATTTATTTTTCGCGCAAACACCCGATAAAACCCCCACAAACCCAAAATCATTCTACCCTATAAGAGGGGCGCGCTTATACGGTTCCCCCGATTTATTTTTAAGGTTTTATGACAGCCAAGGCCAAAACTTCATTATTACTTCCCAAAGATGGGGCAGTTTTTTAATTGTTTTCGGGCTATACGGTGCTTTATTTTTCACACTTGCACATTTTGTTTTTTCTGCTTTATTACAACAAACTGACGGTCATAAAATGTTAGTAAATACAATTATGTCTTTGTGTTATTTATTTGCTGTTTTCGGTTTAATTTTTACCGTGACGGGTAAAGTGCTTGATATTATGTTCCCCCCGGCAATATACATTTATAATGATAAAGGCTCTATTGCTTTTAAAATTATAAGGCGAAACAGCGGCCTTTTCAATTATGCTTATTTAGTTTTATCTGATATAAATACCGTGATATACAGATTAGAAACGCCAAAATTATTCTTATTAAGGAAATGGATGTTATTTGACCAACAAGGCGAACTTGCCGTAATAAAAGAAAATTCTTTCCCTAAAGCCATAGCACGTAAATTATTGGGGCATTTAGGCGGCACTTTGCGCGCAAATTATATAGTAAGGGGTAAAAATGAGAGTAAAGGCCAAATAATATCTTTAAGAAATATTAAAGCGAATTTTCAAATTGATATTGATAAACCTCAGGCATTACAGGCAACTGCCATGCTGGTGGCTGCGGCTGTAATTTCTATCGTTGACAGGGACAAATATTACCCTTGGTTTAATTGATTATGCGTTTAATAGAGTGTGTGCCTAATATAAGTGAAGGCAAAGACGAAAATAAAATAAAAAAAATTATTGCTGAACTTAACACCGTTAGCAGTGTTGAAGTGCTTAGTTATGAAATGGGCAAAAGCGCAAACAGAACGGTTATTACTTATGTCGTTTCGCCGGAAAGTGCCGTGCAGGCTGCATTGGCTTTAATCAAAAAAAGTATTGAACTTATTGATATGCGCAAGCATAAAGGCGTACATCCGCGTATAGGATGTGTGGATGTTTTTCCATTTATTCCTTTCAAAAAAATCTCCCTTGAAGAATGCGCCGAAATTGCAAAAAATGTTGCACAAGAAGCGGCAGAAAAACTTAATATTCCCGTCTATCTTTACAGTGCCGCCGCAACTGATGCCACCCACCGCGAACTTAGTTTTTTAAGGCGGGGCGGCTATGAACTTTTACAGGCAAAATTACAGGTAATACCGCCTGACTTTGGCCCTAAAGAATATACGGAAAATATTGCAAAAACAGGGGCATTATGTATCGGTGCAAGGAACTTTTTACTTGCATATAATATCAATTTAAAAACAACAGATTTGGCCCTTACCAAAACAATTGCCAAAAATTTGCGCGCACAATTACAAGGGATAAAAACTTTAGGCTGGTATATTGACGAATACGGTTTTTGCCAAGTGTCTATAAATATTGAAGATTATAAAAAAGCGCCGCTTTATTTAGTTTATGAAACGTGTAAAAATCTAGCGGCCAAATCGGGCATTACGGTGACGGGCAGCGAACTTGTGGGGATGCTCCCTAAAGAAGCATTACTTGACAGCGCAAAATTTTATTTAAACAAACAAGGTAAAATTATGCTTGGTATGCCGCATGAAAAAGTTTTTGATATCGTCATAAAAAACCTGAATTTGAGCCAGATTTCCCCCTTTGTTCCGGAAGACAAAATTTTGGAACTTAAACTTAAAAGTTTTAATAATTAAAAACTAATTACCTAATGGTATATACCGCACAAGGAAAAGTTTCATTATTATAATAGCATGTCCCGCGAAAAGAAAACGGGCCATAACTTTTACACAATCTTACATAACGGGAATCATCCCCATAAGTCGTATCAGCAGCACAATATATATGATTTTTTCTCGTACTTCCATAACTGCTGTTTTGATAATAAACAGTATAAATATTTCTTAATCTAACCATATCATAGCAAATTGCTTCACCCTGATTGAAAAGTTGACAATAGCCCCAATCAAAATATGCTTTACTGCCGCTGATACTGTTAGCCGGTATGTCTACATCAAGTTCATCAATATTTGTACTGTATCTATCGTGTACCATATAATAAAGTTCATTTGCTTCTGCCATTGCTCTTGCTATATTCATTAAGCCGGAATATTTTGCCCTGTCTACCGCCCTGGTATATTGCGGCAGGGCAATTGCCGCCAAAATACCAATAATTAAAACTACCACTAACATTTCAACTAGGGTAAACCCTTTATTATTTCTCATATAATCTCCTTTACTTGCTTTATATAATGTGTTTATCACCTGCACATAGAAATTATAGAAAAAAAAAAAAAACAGATGTCAAGAGGTTAGCCGTAAAATTAAAGATAAGAGTATACCTGTCCGGTAAAAAAATATTAACTGACAACTTAAAATTCCGCTTTACAAATACTGTAATAAATGTTAAATTGTATATAGAGAGGTGCTATGCCCTTAATAAATCTAACTTTATTTAGTCCTGTTAAAGGAAAATTTGTTGATATTTCACAAGTTCCCGATGATGCCTTTGCACAAAAAATGCTTGGCGACGGGGCAGCCTTTCAACCTGAAGATGATTTTATATGTGCTCCCACAGATGCCAAAATTAAAACATTACATAAATGCTTACACGCAATAGTTCTTGAAAAAGACGGTTTTGAAATTTTAATTCATATCGGTGTTGATACCGTTGCGTTAAAAGGACAAGGGTTTAAAGCGCTTGTCAGAGAAGGAGATTTTGTAAAACAAGGCCAAAAACTTATTGAATTTGACAGGAATTTCTTGTTAAAAAATGCCCTAAGTAATCTGATAATAATGGTTATTGCAGCACCGCTTGAAGTTTCACTAAAAAAAGAAAATTTAAACGAAGTTGATTTGAAAACAAAAATTTTTGAAGTTTCACGTGAAGAAAAAATTGATACAAAACCTAAATTACAGACAGAGCAAAAAACCTATACACAAGATTTAACTATTTCAAATGCAAGCGGTTTACACGCAAGACCGGCAGGTGAAGTGGCAACCTTGGCACAAAGTTTTAAAAATACAGATATCTTACTTGTAAAAAATAATAAAAAAGCAAATGCAAAAAGTGTTGTGGAAATTTTGGGCCTGTCTCTTGAATACGGTGATACAGTTCAAATAATTACGCAAGGTGCTGATGCAGAATTTGCCGCACTTGAAGTAAAAAACTTTATTATAAGAGAACTTAAAGATAATATTACCAAAAATACCACACAAGATAATTCCGTTCAATTTAAACCCGGCAACGAAACAAAAATAAAAGGGATTGGTATATGTGACGGGATTGCAATAGGCAAAGCATATATTTTAAAAGACTCCAAATTTGAAATAGAAGAAAAATCAGGAATTCCCGTAAGCCAGGAACTTGCGAAGTTTGGAAGTTCTTTAAGGCGTGTAAAAAGTGCTCTTGACAAAGAAAGACACTCAATATACGGGCAAAAAGACCGCGAAGAAATCTTGCTTGCGCATATTACTATCTTGGAAGATCCTTTCTTGATAAAAGAAACGGAACAAATGATAGAAAAAGGATACTCCTCCGCTTTTGCCTTTTCTACCGCTATAAGGCGTGCTATTGATGTCCTGCAAAAAGCAGGCAATGATATTCTGCGTGCAAGAGTTGCAGATTTTGTAGATTTGGAAACACGTATCATTTCAGATTTAACGGGCAAAAATTACGGCATACCTAAATTTGAAGAAGATACAATTATAATAACAAAAGAACTTCTCTCCCATCATTTAAATGAAATGAGCGAGCATATTGTAGGTATCGTTATGGCAAACGGTTCTGCTTTATCGCATATTGCGATAATGTTGAAGACATTAGGGATACCTTCAATTATCGGGGCGGGTTCAACAGTTTTAGATATACCGCCTGATTCAGATATTATATTAGATTCAAAAACAGGGACAATTACCGTAAACCCAACAAATATTCAAGAACTAAAACAAAAAGCAGAATTTTTAAAGAAACACCGTCAGGAAAATTTACGCCACGCATTAGAACCTGCCAAAACAAAAGACGGAATCGCGATAACCGTTTCCGGTAATATCGGCAATATTGAGCAAGCAAAACAAAGCGCCCAGCAAGGCGGGCAAGGTATTGGGCTGGTTAGAACCGAATTTTTATTTGCAACTTCAAAAAAAGCACCTACGGAACAAGAACAATACGAAATTTATCAGAAAATAGTTGATTCCCAAAACGGTAATCCGGTTATTATCCGTACATTGGATGTAGGGGCTGATAAACCAATACCCTTTATCCCTCAAATTAAAGAAGATAACCCTATTTTAGGGAGAAGAGGTATAAGAACTTCTTTTACAAATGTTGATATGCTCAAAACACAACTCCGCGCCATAATGCGTGTGAAACCTTATGGCCTTGCAAAAATAATGATACCAATGGTCACATTTGTTGAGGAAGTTTCAACAGTAGCACGTTTCATTAAAGAAGAACAAAAAAATCTGAACATAGATAAAGTTTCATTTGGCATGATGGTTGAAGTGCCTGCCGCGGCTTTAATGGCTAAAGAATTTGCAAAAGAAGTGGATTTCTTCTCCATAGGCACTAATGATTTAACCCAATACACTTTGGCTTTAGACAGAGCACACCCTACACTGAATTTCCTTTCCGACAGTTTAAACCCGGCTGTTCTCCGTATGATAAAACTTACGGTGGAAGGTGCTTCTGCGGAAGGTAAACCGGTTGGCGTATGCGGTGCTATTGCAAGTGAGCCGGCAGGTGCGATATTACTGATAGGGCTTGGCGTAAGGGCCTTAAGTGTTGTACCAAATGCTATTGCCGATATAAAAGCCTTAATTCGCAATTTGGAAATCAAGAAGTGTGAGGAAGTTGCCCAAAAAGCACTAACTTTTAAAAATGTGGGGGAAGTCAGAGACCTTGTAAGGGCGGAGTTTAATTTATAATTATGAAACAATTCTTTAAAAAACTTGCTGCATTTTTTGTATCTTTAGGTAAATCATTGATGTTGCCGATTGCAGTTTTACCTATTGCAGGCCTTTTACTAAGATTCGGGCAACCGGATATGCTTGATATACAATTTTTGGCAGAAGCGGGTAATGCTGTTTTCAGCAATCTACCGATTATTTTTGCATTAGGTGTTGCGGTAGGGTTTTCTAAAGAAGAACATGGCTCTGCGGCATTATCGGCCTTTGTCGGTTATGTAGTTATGACGGCAGGCCTTAAAGTTTTAAATAACACACTTAATATGGGTGTTTTGGGCGGTATCATAATCGGTGTGACAGCAGGGATGTTGTACAATAAATTTAAAACAATAAAACTCCCGACTTATTTGGCATTTTTCGGCGGAAGAAGGTTTATCCCTATAATCACCGGTTTATTTGCGGTATTTTATGCTTTGATTTTTGCTTTTATTTGGCCGCCGGTTTCAAATTTAATATCATGGTTCGGGAATTGGGTTATAGCAAGCAATAATATCGGTTTATTCTTTTTTGGCGTTGCAAACCGCTTGCTTATTCCGTTGGGCTTGCACCACGTACTAAATAATTTTATTTGGTTCCAATTCGGTGATTTTGTTGCAATAGAAGCAGGAGTTGAAGTTATAAAGCACGGTGATTTATGGCGTTTCTTTGCAGGGGACCCTAATGCCGGTGCTTTTATGGCGGGGTTCTTCCCGATAATGATGTTCGGTTTACCAGCAGCGGCTGTTGCCATGATACTTGAAGCATATAAAGAAAACCGCAAAGCAACTGCCGGTATTTTGCTAAGTGCGGCTTTAACTTCTTTCTTAACAGGTATAACGGAACCTATAGAGTTTGCCTTTATGTTTTTGGCTTTTCCCCTCTATGTTCTGCACGCGGTTTTGACAGGGTTAAGCATGGTGATTATGAATGTACTCGGGGTAAAATTAGGGTTTACATTTTCCGCCGGATTATTTGACTATTTATTAAATTACGGTATAAGTACAAACCCCTTAATTTTATTGCCCGTAGGTTTAATTTACGGTATCTTATACTTTTTCTTGTTTAGATTTGCTATACGTATATGGAACTTAAAAACACCAGGCAGGGAAACTGCCCCGCAAACAATACCTGCACAAAATATTTCATCTGACACAACAATACCTGGAAATACAATTCAAACAAATTCAAGAGGTGCAAAATATCTTTTTGCCTTAGGCGGTAAAGAAAATATAAAAACATTGGGTGCCTGTGCTACACGTTTGCGCTTGGAAGTTATTGATAATTCAAAAGTAAATGCGGAAGAATTAAAATCCCTTGGCGCAAGGGGAGTGATTAACAAGGAAGGCATTGTGCAAGTCATAATAGGGCCTGAAGCAGATTTGATAAGTGATGAAATACGTCAGGCAAAAGGGGAATAGTATGAAGAAATTATTATGTTTTTGTTTATTTTGCAGTTTAGCATTATCAAGTTATGCTATAAGCGTAGGCGATTTGTTTATTAAAAATTCAAGATTTTGGCAAAATAAATTTTCTTTTGATATTCTTTCCGATGATGATGTTTTAGCCGGCTTGGAATTTAATTTGACGGATCATAAAAATTTTGATAATAAAATTTATTCATTCCGCTTGCCTTTTATGCTTAAATTCCAATTGATAGATTTTGTTTTTGAACCGTTTATATATCCTAACAATAATAACAATGCTTCCGCTTACGGCGGTAGTTTTTCAGTTAGAGGTGTTATAAGAGATAATGAAATATCTAATAATTCTTCACGCGGATATTTAAAAATTTCTTATGCTAACCAAAATGCAAATATTGAAAGATCGGGTATAGTAAACAAAGAAAATTTCAGACAATTTGTTTTTGAAGGGGGATTAAATTTTAATTTCGGTAATTTATACAACTTTGATATAGGCGGGAATTATTTTGATTATCCGGATAATGTTAAAAAGGTCGGTGCTTTTGGAGGTATAATGGACCAAAAGGACATAGCAAACTTGGGCACCATAGATTATGTGTTGGCTTTGCCGAGTTTTTCTGTAGGCGGCGGTATTACCTGGCTTTCTACGGAAAGCGATGCAAAGAGTTCTATTTCTTACAGATATATCGGCTATGAGCAAGATTTGACTGCACACTCCGCTATGATACAAACAACTATACCTCTTAATGATAATGTATTGATAACGTTAATTTACAATCATCTATTTGAAACCCACAGAACTAACCGTGATTTATTTGGGGCTGGGCTTAATTTAGTGTTTTAGGGGAAATATGGAAGATAAAGAAAAACAAGCACAACATACCACTTTAGGTGACAACTCTTTAGCAAAAGATGCCGCAACCAGAGTACTTTCATTAGTATCGCATAAATTAAAGACACCGTTATCTATCATAAACGGATACTCGGAAGCCATACTTGCTGATATCAAACCGGAAGAGATGTCAAGTTTCAGCATTAAGGCCCTTGAAGATATAAATAAACAAGGGGAAAAATTAAGCATTTTAATTGATAAACTGGTACGCTTTGCTAATATCAGCGATTTGACACCCCAAAACCTGCAAAAGAAAGAAATAAACGTAAGGCACATTTTCTCGGAAGTATCATCAAAATGTATTTTTAGGGATGACTCTATAACAATAAGTTCTTCAGATAATACAATACGCAAACGCGGGCCCTATATTGAAGTTAAATGTGAAAATGATACAACGGTTTGGGCGGATGAGTCCTTATTATCCATAGCACTTGAGGAACTTGTAGATAATGCCATAAAATTTAATAATAATGTGACAAAAAAATTACGCCTGTTTTATTATCAGGACCAGGGCAAAGATGTCTTAGCCGTTGCCGATAACGGCGTGGGTATAAGGGAAGAACACATAGGTAAATTATTCCATAAATTTTATCAGATTGATGATTATTTTACCGGGCAAATAGAAGGTTGGGGGCTTGGCCTTGCTTTAGTTAAGCGTATTATGAATTTACACGGCGGGAATATAACTGTCCGTTCGCAATATGAGGTTGGAACAATTATATCTTTAGTGTTTCCAAAAAAAGATGACAACAACAATAATAACAAACTTGAAACTATTTAATGCAGATTTCAATAAACAAGTAAAAGTATTCTCCGGTTTAGCAAAAGAGTTTAAAGCTTTCCGTGTAAGATTCGGCAAAATGCTGATGCAGAAAGAACGTAATTTTGAAGTGCGTGATACTGATCTAGAGAAGGACTTTGCAATATTTACTTTGAATTTACAAAAATTTAGTTTTACCATATATCAAGAAGTACAAAAATTGCGTTTCAGTTGTGTAAGATTATTCCCAAAAGAGGAAATTTTAACTTTAAAAGAACTTATCAGTGCAAGCCTTGCTTTTAATACTCAGGTAAAGAATTTTGATAATGTCTTTAAAGAATTAGATCCGCAAATACCGGAAATATCTTTAAACTTAAAATGGGGCCTTGTGGAAATTGCAAGAAATGATTTTTTAAATCTTGAAAAACAACTTTTATCTTTAATTAAAGAGGCAAAAAAATATTATGTCTAAGATAAAAAATAATAGAAATAAAGACATACCTAATACTGTCAGCACTTATAATAAAATAAATACTTTGTGCCTTACTATTATTGCAGCAGTAAGTATAACTCTTGCTTTGATATATACAAAAACAATTTTAGTTCCTTTAGTAATATCTGTATTTATTTTTACAATGATTACCCCCCTCATCCGTTATATTAAATTCTATACGCGTATGCCGCAATGGCTGTCTGTGCTGCTTGCAACGGCTATTGTGTTGGTTCCTTTGGTTTTAATAATTATTTTTATTGCAAATTCAATATCTAATTTTGCACAGGAAGGCTTTACGTATAGGGCAAAATTGCTTGAGGTATTAAACCACTTTACCGCTTTCATAAAAGCACAAAAAATACCTATACCGGAAGAATTTGTCACTTTTTCAAGCATAAGGGAAATACTTTCTATGCCTTATTACACTAAGTTCTTAAAAAATATAGGTTCTAATGCTATGACCTTTATTTCTTATGCTTTTTTGATTTTTATATTCTTATTCTTCTTCTTAGTCGGCAGCGGGCGTACAAAGATAACAAATAATTTACTTAAAGAAATACAAAATAAAATCTCTGCTTATTTGTATATTCACATCATTATGTCTTTGATAACCGGTGCTTGTGTTTGGGTTGTATATGTTTCTTGCGGGCTTGATTTGGCGGTTATGTTTGCCGCACTTACAGTATTACTTAATTTTATACCTAATCTCGGTTCTGTTATTTCGGTATTACTTCCTTTGCCTATTGCTTATTTACAATTCGGATGGGGTGTTAAATTTGTTTTGATTTTAATTTTACCGTCCGTGATACAATTTGTCTTAGGCAGTTTAATTGAACCTAAAATTTTGGGTGAAGGCGTTGATTTACACCCTATAACAGTAATTGCATCCTTAATTGTTTGGGGGCTTGTTTGGGGTTTACCTGGTGCATTTCTGGCTGTACCCATGACAGCCGCCCTAAGAATTATACTTTCCAAAATTGAACCGACACGCCCCTTTGCGGAGTTAATGTCCGGACGATTACCGAAATAAAGTTAATTAAATTTAGAAATATTTTCTAATTTAATTTATAAACGGCATCATATCCGTCAACTAATTTCCCGCCAAGTGCTTTACAAACTTTATGGCCTTCTGTTCCTAATGCCTCGCAAGTCATCATACCGCGAAGATCTTCATATAGAGGATCATCAGGTTGATACATTGTTATATCAAAATAATCATTATCATCTATGCTATGAAAACAATAAACATACCCTGTATTTTCTTCATTTGCAAAACAATCCCAATAATCATTCGCACATTCTGTTTTCGCTTCATTCATACATTCCCAATCACTGGGCCAATTAACGCCTAGGATATCTGTATCAGGATATCCATCATCTTCTGTTGAATAACTACCATGTTGCAATTTATATTCTTGTAAAGCATCTTTGAATCTTCTCATAAGCGGCAACATACTTGCTACTTTTGCTTTCGTGACGGCCATTTGATACTGCGGTAAAGCCACGCTTGCCAAAATACCGATTATTAAAACCACTACCAACATTTCAATTAAGGTAAAACCTGATTTATTTTTCTTTTTCATATAATCTCCTTTATACAATGTTTTTTATTGTATATGTAAATTATAGAAAAAAAAAAAAAATAGATGTCAAGAGGATCGTCGTGAAATTAAAGATATGTGTATATCCATCCGGTAAGTATTTTTAGGTTTTTAAAACTTCCCCGATTTCTTTTTTCGGCGATATTAGTGTGTGCGAAATTGAAAATAAAAGAACTAAAAGAGCGTTATGCATGTTCGTGAACGGTGTGCTTAATGCGGACACGTAAAAATTATTTTATTTTTTCCCAAGCGGAAAGGAAATCCGCAGGTGGCAAAGCCTCAAAACACTCTTTGCGGTGCGTTATCGGGTTTTTAAACTCAAGTTTGCGCGCATGTAGCATAAGACGCGGTGCAGTTGCGCCCTTATAAAGCCAATCACCCAAAACGGGGCATCCTAACCAATTTAAATGCACGCGCAATTGGTTTGTGCGCCCTGTAAGCGGGTAAAGTTCCATAAAGTAAAACTGCCCTTTTTGGCGTTTTACTTTAAATTTTGTTATAGCCTCTCTGCCGACGGGGGATGCTTTTATCCTGCCGCCTGCTTCGCGCCCGATAGGAACATCAATTATGCCCTCTTTTTGCGGCATTACACCGCAACAAATGGCATTATAAGTTTTGTGAACTTCGCGATTGGCAAACATCTCTGTCATAGCACTTTGAAAACGTTCGTTTTTGGCTATAAGCATAACACCGCTTGTTTCTTTATCAAGGCGGTGAACAAGACCAAGGCGCGGCATATCTTTATCAAAATCTTTGGGCGGTTTTGCGTATATGGCGGAAACTAAAGTTTCTTCACTTGCAAAAAGTGCGGTTTTATTGTCTTCCCAAGCAGGGCTTTGCGGGTGTACCAAAAGGCCGGCCGGCTTATTAATTACAAAAAAATTCTTACCTTCAAAAATAATTAAGTCTTTAATATTAAGAGTATTTTTTACTTGCGGCCAAATAATTTTTATTTCATCATTTTCTTCTAAAGGATAAGACGGTTTAACAGCCTTTCCGTTAACCGTAATCTGCCCTTTTTTGATAAGGTTTTGTATTAGATTCCTTGAGTGTTGAGGGAAATTTTCCGTGACGAAAATATCAAGCCGTTCCGTTGAAAGCAAAGTATAGATTAAAATGTCTTCTTTATTTGGCATAATTATCTTTCCTTGTAAATAAAAATATTGACACAATTATTAAAATTACCGCTATTGTCTGTGATGGCGACATACCAAAAATACCTGTACCCCTATCGTCAAACCTAAAAAACTCCAGCGCAAAGCGGATGATACCGTACCCAAACAAATACCCGGCAAAAATAACACCGTTCTTGTGCTGCTTTTTATAAAAATGGAATAATATAAAAAATAAAAGCAACACTAAAACACTTTCCATAATTTGTACTGGATATAAAGAAACATTGTGCAAATGATGTGGTACTAAACTGTGCGGATCTGTGTACTTTACGCCTAAAAAATTATGTGCAATTTTACCGTAGCAGCAACCTGCTAAAAAGCAGCCAATACGCCCTATTGCATGCCCAAGTGCCAAGGGAACTGCAAAAAAATCTAAAGCAGGCAGCAAAGGTTTTTTATATTTTTTAAGCCAAATTATACCGGCAATTATGCCGCCTAAAAAACCGCCGTAAAAGACAAAACCGTAGCGGATTTTTTCAATTAAACTTGATGCGGAAAAACTATCAAAATTAAACCAAATATAAAATAATTTTCCCCCAAGTAAAGCGCCGACAATTATCCAAAAAAGAAGGTCAAAGATTTTATCTTTAGGCAGGCCAAGGCGTGCTTGCTGTTTATAGCAATAATAAAGCGCTGCGCCGTAAGCAAGCGCCGTCATTATACCGTAAGAAGGAATGGGTAAACCGAAAATATATATAAAGGGGTGCATTAGAGCATATCCTCCAAAACCTTAGGATTACTTTTTGCCATTTTAAGATACGGGTTTGATGTAAGTTCTTGTGCAATAGTGCTTTTATAACCCGAATCCGTACCATAAGAATGGCCTGTGTAGATAACAGTATTTTGCGGTAATGCGGCAAGCATAATTAAACTTTTTACCAAGTTTTCCGGGTTAGCACCTGGCAAATCTGTTCTGCCTACTGAATTTATAAAAAGAGTATCACCTGTAAATAAGACATTCCCTATCCTCAAACAGACAGAACCGCGTGTATGGCCCGGCGTTAATAAAACTTCTATAGTCAAACCGGCAATTTTAAAAATTTTAGGTGCTTTGTAAAGTGTAAGCAAATCTTTGGGAAGGGTACAAAACGGTTCATCCTTCTCTTCCAAATAACCTGTTAGATTATATTTCCTTAACAAAGCATCGGCACCTGTCATATGGTCCTGATGGGCATGCGTAAAAAATACCGCAACCGGTTTTAAGGAATTTTTATCTAAAAAACCATAAATTTCGTTCATATTCCAAGAAGGATCTATTAAAACGGCTTCCCCGGCATTTTCAACAATATAGGTGCAATTAAGCATAGGGCCTAAAAGTAATGTATGTATCTTCATTTTTTTATCCTAAATTCTATTTCCCCCTCCTGCGCCATATTATAACTGACACGTGCTTCTTGTTCCAGATATGTCCTGTCGCCGGAAAGGATTTTATTATATTCATTGTTTAATTCTTCATACTCTGCATCTAAAGCGGTAATTTTTTTATCTAACTGTTTTATCTTTAATGTGTTATGAATAAGCCCAAAAAAACTATTGTTAAATATCAAAACCCCTGCTAAAATAGCAAAGATAATCAGTAAAACATTTCTTTTTTTCTTTAATATTTTTACCATTATTTTTTGAAGACAGAATTTGCATATTTTGCTTTTCTGCCAAGTTCCTGTTCAATTTCAAGCAAGCGGTTATATTTTGCCGTGCGTTCCGCCCGCGCGGGCGCGCCGGTTTTAATTGCACCGGCATTAAATGCTACAGCAAGGTCCGCTATAAAAGTGTCTTCCGTTTCTCCGGAACGGTGCGAAATTATGGGCAAATAACCTGCTTTTTTTGCGGTTTGTATAACTTCTGCCGTTTCCGAAACTGTGCCGATTTGGTTTAGTTTAACTAAGACGGAATTTGCCGCTTTGCCTGTTATACCCTGCTTTAAACGCACCGGATTCGTGACGAACAAATCATCCCCCACGATATTTAATTTTTTGCCAAGTTCTTTGGTTAAATATTGCCAAGCGGGCCAAGCATCTTCCTGCAGCGGATCTTCCAAAGAAATCAGCGGATATTTTCTAGCCCAATTCTTGTAGATATTTGTCATATCTTTATAAGAAAGTTTTTTACCCTCAAAATAATAAATACCGCCTTTACAAAATTCACTTGATGCGGCATCCAAAGCAATTTGCATTTTGGGATATCCTGCTTTTTTGGCGGCTGCAACCAAGAGTTTTAAAACGTCTTCGTGCTTTTTGATTTTCGGCGCAAAACCGCCTTCGTCACCTACTGATACCGATAAACCTTTGCTTGCAAGTAATGCTTTTAAAGTATGATAAGTTTCACTAGCGGCGCGAAGGGCATCTTTAAATGTTTTGAAGGCAGCAGGAACTATCATAAATTCTTGAATATTTAAACCGCTGTCTGCGTGTTTGCCGCCATTGATTATGTTAAGCATCGGTACAGGCAAAAAATATTCTTTACTTTTTACGCCGTAAACTTGCCTTAAATATTTATAAAGCGGCATATTTTGGCTTGACGCACCTGCGCGCAAAACCGCCATAGAAATGCCCAAAATCGCATTTGCGCCGTATTTTGTTTTATTGGCGGTACCGTCGGCTTTCAAAAGTGCTTTATCAATTTCCAAAATATCTTTGAAATTGCGGCCGGTTAAATGCTTTTTTAATTTTTCAACATTTTTTTTGGCTTTTAAAACACCTTTGCCAAGGAAACGTGATTTATCTTTATCACGTAATTCCAAGGCTTCGTGCGTGCCGGTTGATGCGCCGCTCGGGACACTTGCAACCCCCGTAAAACCACCCTCTAAAACAACTGTTGTTTTGAGCGTGGGAAACCCGCGCGAATCTAAAATCTCGCGCGCGTATATATCTTTTATTTTCATAATCCCCCCTATTTAGATAAGTTTGTTATTATCTTTTTTGCCTCGGCAATTAAGAGGTCGGGGAGTTTGGGGTCTTTTGCTTCGGCGTAAATTCTGATTAACTGCTCCGTACCCGAAGGGCGCAAAGCAAGCCAAGCACCGTTTTTCAAGATAAATTTAAAACCGTCGCTTTGGTCAATACGCCAAACAGACATTTTGTTTATTGAAAGTGGCGGCCTTAAATTTAAAGTTTCCATAATCTGCATTATTTCAACTGCTTTTTTAGGTATACTGACCTTTTTATCATAAGACGGTTTATAATTTTTGTAAAAATCTTTGAAAATTTGTTTTAAATTTTTACCGCTCATGGCAAGCATTTCAAGCACAAGCATACAGGCCAAAATACCGTCTTTATCGGGTGTATTGCCGGAAAGTGCTATACCGCCGGATTCTTCCGCGCCGAAGATATATTGCCCGCTCATCATAAGTTCATTGATGTATTTGAAACCGACAGGTGTTTCCCTAACGGTCATGCCATGCCTTTTGGCGACTTCGTCAATAAGGTTTGTTGTAATTAAACTGCGGCACACGCGGCCTTGTTGTTTTCTTCTTAAAATTACGTGTTCAAGCAAAACAGGCGCAATTTGGTTTGGGGAAATCCACTCCCCGTCGGGCCCGATAATGCCGAATTTATCACAGTCACTGTTGCAAGCAATACCCAGATGTAATTTTTTACTGACAACAAGTTTGCTTAAATCGTTTAAAGAAACAGGGCCGGCATTTGGCACGCGCCCGCCGAATAAAACATCGCGCCCTTCGTTAATACCGTGTATTTCCACGCCGCCGCATTTTGTCAAAAAGTAGCGGAAATAATTATCTGCCGCACCGAAAAGCGGGTCTATACCAACTTTTAATTTTGCTTTCTTAATGGCTTTTACGTTGATGAAAGACATTAAATGTGCAATATATTCATCCCTGAAATTTTGTTCCGTGACGGCGGCGTTTTTGTAGCCAAATTCCGTGATAGAGCGCGTCACCATATTTGCGGGCAGGGTTCTGTTTTCAATATCGGCAACGACTTCATTATTTGCAATACCGCCGTAATAGGAAATCCATTTAAGGCCGTTTTGCATATAATCGGCTTCACTTGCGGTGATGACGACTGCACCCACAGCGCCTTCATTTAATACGGCCCACTCTGCAACCGGTGTCGGTAAAGGGTATTTTGCGCGGCGCACCGTAATACCTTTTGTGGTCAAAACATCACAAACTATATCTGCCAAGTTTTGGGACATAAAACGTGTATCACCGCCCACCAAAACAAGCGGGCGCCTGAATTTTAAACCCATTTCGGCAAGATGTTTTTTATAACCTTCGCCGTCAAAACCGTAATAAGGGTCATTAAAAATATGTTCGGAAATTGCACAAGCCAAACGGTAGATATTATGTGCGGTGACCGTTTCACCCAAAGTGCCGCGAAAACCGGCAGTAGAAAATTTTAAATCTGTCGCCATAAAAACCTCTAAAAATGTAAATTACCACATAGAGTATATTAAATTACGCGCAAAAATGCAAATGTTTTATGTGTTATGCGTGTTTTCGTTCCGCATTATGTCCACAAACGCGCATAACGCACTTGTAAATTTAAGGTACATATTTCGCCTTCACCCGCATCAGCGGGCGGAAGGTGGCAAGCAAACGGCTTTTTGTTTGCTTGACGGATGGGAGTATAAAGTTTCCTTATTTTTCCCCCCTCTGCCTCGCAATAACAACACTTGCTCGGCATCTCCCGCCCACGCGACAAAGCGCGCGGGTGGCGACAATAAAGTATACTATTTTTCAATATATCTTGTGTTAACAATTTCGGCAAAATATAAGGTATGGGTATCGCCGTCTTTGTACCAAGTGTTGTTTACTATTTTGTCAAGTTCGTTTAGTTTGAGGTCCGTTTGATATAAGACCATACACTCATAGTGCAGGCCGGGGCAATTTATGCAGGGGGTGTTAAGTTTTTCACTTTCAAGCAAAGTCAAATTTTGCGCGGCGAATTTATCGGTGTCTTTGCCGGAAACGGTGCCGCAATAGGCAAGTGCTTTTTGTTTGTCGCAATTTAAAGGTGCGGAAACTGTAAATTCTTTTGAGCCGTCAAGCAAAGTTTTTGTATAGCGGCTTTTGCGGACTAATACCATCATAACCGGTTTACGCCAAATTATACCGATTTGGCCCCAACCGATAGTCATAACATTATTTTTGCCGCCGTATTGTGTGGTTAAAAATGCGCCTTTTGCAAGTTGTTCTAAAAATTCCGAAACCTTATAATCGTATGCAACGTTTCTGATATTTAACTGATTTTCTTTATTCCCCTTTTTCGTCATAAAAACCCCTATAAAATAATTTCCTTGATAACTATTTTACATTATTTAAAAGGAATTGGCAATTTTTAGGAAAAGAAAAATTATTTATAATTCGTTATCTATATACTCCCAACTTTGTGATTCTAAATATTTACAAATATACTTTCCCATATCGGTAAATCCAGTAAAACATGAATGAAAAATTTGTTCTTGTGTAGGAAGATAAATATAAAGTCCATAATAATATGTCTCGACATTCCTAATTGCCGATATATCACAAAACTCACTTAGGCATTGTGCGTAATAAGTAAAATCTCTTGTTATGTACTCGAACTTGCTTGCCCACTCACCGCCAGACAATTCCACATCAGGAAAATCTTTTAACGGCACATAACCACTTGTAGGATACCCTTGTGCTAAAATATATCTTTCTGCGGCACCTTGTATGGTTTTGATATTTAGTAGTGCTTCGGTTAATTTTGCTTTTTCAACGGCTTTCTGATATTGCGGTAAAGCAACACCGGCTAATATGCCAATTATTAGCACTACAACCAACATTTCAATTAAGGTAAAACCTAATTTGTTTTTCTTTTTCATATAATCTCCTTTATACAATGCTTTTTATTGTATATGTAAATTATAGAAAAAAAAAAAAAA
>JBGURU010000009.1:0-12490 GCA_045132175.1 Elusimicrobiaceae bacterium
TTTTTTTTTTTTTTCTATAATTTAATATGCAGTAAATAAAAGTATTGTATAAAATAGGAGATTATATGAAAAACAAATTAGGTTTTACTCTAATTGAGATGTTGGTAGTTGTATTAATTATCGGTATTTTGGCAGGGATCGCCTTGCCGCAATATCAAATGGCTGTCACGAAAGCAAAAGTTGCAAGCATATTGCCTTTAATGCGCCGTTGGAAAGATGCCTTGGCAGAATATAAATTGCAATACGGAAGTTATTGTAAGATCGGGACTGATGGAGCATGTGAAGAATGGCCTAATGCTGAGGAAATAGGTGTTTCTTGGCCTAGTGATTGGGGATGCTCAAGCGATGGCATAGAATGTGATAATGATTATTGGAATGATTGTATGTCTAATGAGGAAGGAGGAGGAGCAGTTAGTTGTTATCATGATATAGATAGTAGTAATCGATTTAATATATCTATGTACCAATCTGATGATCCGAATTATGAAAATTTACGCGGAAAAATAACTTGTTATGCCACAGGTGATGAAGGTCACAAAGTTTGCAAAGCACTAGGTGGTAAATTACTGTCCGGAGAAGACAGCGAATATATTTTATATTAATAAAATAAAGTAAATATTTCAGTATTTAAAATAACAAAACCCCCGCGCTAATAACGCAGGGGTTTTACAATTAATTATTATGAATTTATTTTGTTTCTGTTTCTGCGGCAGCTGCTTCCGTTGTGGCCGGGGCAACATTTTCTGCAGAAACTTCTTCTTTAACAGTTTCAGCACCGGGAACAACTTTTGCTCTTTCCTGCAAGCGTGCAGCTTTACCTGAAAGTTCTTTAAGGTAATTAAGTTTAGCACGGCGTACTTTACCGTTTCTTAATACCGTAATGCTTTCAATTCTTGGGCTGTTGATAGGGAAAATTCTTTCCACACCGACGCCGAAAGAAACTTTGCGAACGGTAAAACTTTCACTGATACCGTGGCCGCGGCGTGCAATAACAACGCCGTCAAAATTTTGGATTCTTTCATTATCGCCTTCAACGACTTTTACGGCAACACGTACAGTGTCACCTGCTTTGAAAAAAGGAATATCCTTTTTTAATTGTTTATTTACTTCTTCAATGTTCATTTGTTTCTCCTCTTGTGTCTTTTTACTTCTTCGCTTGTTTTGAGAGGTCTATTATCAAGCATATCGGGCCTGAACTTCTTTGTAATTTCAAGCGCCGTTTTTTGTTTCCAGACCGCTATTTCTTTATGGTTGCCGCTAAGTAAAACTTGCGGGACGCGCCTTCTATGCCAAACCTCCGGCCTAGTATATTGCGGGGCTTCCAGTAAAGAATTTTCAAAACTTTCTTCCGTCGTCACGGTATCTTTTTTGAAAGTTCCTTTTTGCAAGCGTGTTATTGCGTCCGTAATACTTAATGCCGCAAGTTCGCCGCCTGTCAGGATAAAATCCCCTAAAGAAATTTCAAGGTCTATTTCGGGGTATATTCTTGCGTCTACACCCTCATAATGCCCGCATACAATTATTAAGTGTTTCTTTTTAGCCAATTTTTTGGCCAAATCTTGTGAAAACTTTTTGCCGCGGGGGCTAGTTAAAATGACTAAAGAATTAGATTTTTTAACTTTCTTTATTGCCTTATAAAGCGGTTCTGCCTTCATTAACATTCCGGCACCGCCACCGTAGGGCCTGTCATCAACTGTTTTATGTTTATCTTTGGTAAACTCTCTTGGATTTGTGCAACTGATATTAACCGCTTTTGCTTCCCTTGCCCTTTTTAAAATACTTGTATTTAAGTAGGGTTCTACAACTTCCGGAAACAAGGTAATAATATCAATTTTAAGCATTAGTCCTCAAGTTTAAGGGTCACTTTCTTTTTTTCTTTTGCCGCATAAGCACCTAAAACGGTTCTTACTGCTTTGATTATGCAACCCTCTTTTCCTATTACGCGGCCTTTATCGGCTTCGTCTACGCGTACAGTAAGGTAAACATTATTTCCTTCCTCTTTAGCTTCTATGATAACAGCATCTTTGTTTTGTGCTAAAGATTTAAGCAGATAACTTGCCAATTCTTTCATGGTTCGCTACCTATTTGCTTGCTTTCTTAATTAAGGCCGCAACGGTCTTAGAAGGCAATGCACCGACTTTAACCCACTTATTAACCTTTTCCATATCAATATGGAGTTGTTCATTTTCTTTTAAGCAGGGGTTGAAGGTGCCAAGTACTTCTTTAGCTTGTGCGCCGACAGCACTTCTCTTTTCTGCAACAATGACGCGGTACTGTGGTTGTGTGCGTTTGCCTGTTCTTTGTAGTCTGATTACTACTGCCATACATGTTCTCCTTTCGTTAATTGCGCTTGCGCGCTGAAATTTGCTAATTTATAGCATCTTTTAAATCTTTATAGGCCTGTTTTATGTCGCTTGCGCCAAATAATGCATTACCTGCAACAAAAGCGTCTGCACCGTTTTCTTTAGCGATTTTGACAGTATCTTTATTTATTCCGCCGTCAACTTCAAGCCATATTTGGCGGCCTTTGATTAAATTTTTAACTTCCCTTATTTGTGTCGGCGCGCTTTGCAAAAATGCCTGCCCGCCAAAACCGGGGTAAACCGTCATAACTAAAACAAGGTCTATAATATCTAAAAACTGTTCCAAATCCTGCGGTTTTGTGTCGGGCTTAATTGAAACACCGGCACTTAAACCTGCGCTTTTAATTTGTTTTAAAAGTTCTTTTAAATTACCTTTTGATTCCACATGCAAAGTCAAAGAACTTGCACCCGCTTTTATAAAAGCATCCAAATACTTTTGCGGTTCTTCCACCATTAAATGCACGTCTTGTGCAAGGGTGGTGATTTTATCAATCCACTTAACAGTGGCAGGCCCGAAACTTAAATTCGGTACAAAATGCCCGTCCATAATGTCAATGTGCAACCAATTTGCACCAAGGGTTTCAACTGTTTTAATCTGCTCGCCCAAAACCAATTGGTTTGCCGATAATATCGACGGTGCTATTGCTTTAAAAGTTGGTTTTGGAAGTGCTATCATTTTAACCCTTTATTTCAATTCTTTTTGGCGTACCAAAATGCCGTCAACATATATTCTGACAGTTGCTTCGCCGCCGTAAGGAACATTAATATCAATCTTACTTCCGGCCTGTTTCATTTCGTTTAAAATTTCTTTTTCGCCGAGGTCATCAATCAAAATTATACGTACCCTGTTATCATTTTTACCTTGCGGTAATTCATAGTGTATATGGTGTAATTTTGAACCGTCGGCTTCTTTGTTTGAACTTATTGTAATTTGTAAAGTTTCACCGGTCTTGATTTCTGTATCTACTTTCGGATTTTGTTCCAAAATTGTACCGCTTGGGAAAAACGATTGTGGGTCTTCTGTCACACTTATTTCCAAATTATTGTTTGATGCCCAATTGCTTGCTTCTGCGAATTTTTTATGACGGAAATCCGGCACTAAAATAATACCGCTGTTTGGTGCGCCGTTTGATACTACTAAATTGACTGCTTCGCCTTTAACAATTAAAGTTGAAGGTGCAGGGCTTTGGCTGATAATATTGCCTTCTTCCACTTCAATGGAATAAGCGGTTTCCGTTTTACCGACGGTTAAATGTGCTTTTCTTATAGTAAATTCCGCATCTCTTAAAGGCATTGAGGTGACGTCCGGTACTTCAACATTTTCTTTACCTTGGCTTACCCAAACACGAATTACTTTGCCTTCTCTGACTAAAATACCGGCAGGCGGAAGTTGCCTTATAATTGCGCCGGCCGGAATATCCGGTTGATATTCTTCACCTGCTTTTCTCAGTGCTAAATTTGCATTGGCAAGCAAATCAAGGGCGGTATCAACATCTTTATTTACTAAATTAGGAACAGGCTTCTCTGCCCTTGTGTGGACTAAAGCGGAAAACGCCCAATTAAAAGAAACAAAAGCAATCGCACCTAAAAATGCGATAATTAAAATCAGTGCGGAAATTGCCTTAAAAATTTTAACTGAAGCGGAGCGTTTACCTTCTAAGATTTCTTTACTTTCATTGTCTGCCATATTATTTAAAAATTATATTTTCCTCATTTAGTTTTTTACCGTTTATATAAGCAAAAGCAGGCATTAAATTTTTACCTGCAGGGCGCACGGTTTCAATTAATAAAACACCCTCTTTACATTGTACAAAAAAACCGGCCTTCCTTTCAATAGAAACAATGGCGCCCGCTTTTATATTTTTTGTGTTTTGCTGGGGGGGAGTCAGGGAAGTTTTTATTATTTGTACAATTTGCCCCTCCGGTGTTATTGCTTTTGCAAAACTCGGCGCACCCGACGCAAGAGCACGTACAAGATTATTTATTTGTTCTGCCGTTTGATTTTCAAAACTGATAAAAGTTTGTTCTTTTGTAATTAAAGGTGCAAAACTTGGTTCGCCGCTTTGGGCGGTTTTTGTATATGTTTGATTTTCCGCTTTTTGTAAAAAGTCCTTTAAAGCGATTGTGGCAATATCTGTTAATTTTTTAAAAAGTGTTTCGGAATTATCTTGCGGTAAAATATTAGTTTCTTTAGTTGCGATAATTGCACCTGTATCCATACCTTCGTCTATGGAAAATAATGTGATACCGGTTTTTGTTTCACCTGCCATTAAAGCGCTTTGCACGGGTGATGCACCGCGGTATTTCGGTAGTAGCGAAAAGTGAATATTTACGATACCTTGCTTAAAAGCATCTAAAGCAGGTTTGCGGAAAATTTTACCATATGCTACGCAGATACCTATATCGGCATTTAAGGCGGCAATATTTGGTACAAAATCTTTTAGTTTTTCCGGGCTTGCGACGGGTAAATTATGTTCAAGCGCAAATTGCTTGACGGGGCAAGGTGTTAAAACAAGGCCGCGCCCTTTAGGGCGGTCAGGCTGTGTGACGACCAATTTTACTTCCGTAAATTCCGTTAAAATTTTTAAGAACGGTACTGCTATTTGAGGAGTACCGAAAAACACTGTCTTCAACATACTTATATTTTATCATTTTTCGTGATAGTGCATAACACCCTTTTAATATGCTAAAATGTATCTGTAGGTAAACTTAAGGAGAACTTATGAAAAAATTAACATTAATTACTTGTGCGGCTATTGCATTGTCTTGCTGTGCCTGCAAAACAGTAGAAACGACTGAAAAAACACAGATTGATTATTCAAAGATTACGGTTCAGGGCGTGCTTGATAAGTCCAATGAAATCCGTGATAATATAAATACTTATAAAAATGCACAAAAAGCAGCAAGTTCTGCAAATAATAATGCATCTGCTGTAGATACTTTAAAAGATACAGCAAGAGAGAAGTACGAAGAAGTCAAACAAAAAGTTTCCGACGAAGCAGCCGCTTGGAAAGAAACTTTGAAAAAATAAATTGTTAAAGATATTGCCGCACAAAGCGGCAATATTTTTTTATAAGAGGTTTAATTATGTTATCAGTTAGAAAAGGTTTAATTTTGTTTTTGTCAAATATTACAAAAGGTTTATGCTATCCCTTTCATTTTCTATTTCCTAAAAAACGTTTTATAATTCCGTCTAGTGCCAAAGCACTTAAAAAAGCAAAGTATGAACAAAAAATACCGCGTATAATTTGGCAAACAAATTTTACTGATAAAGTGACTTTGCCCGTCTATATAAACTATTTATTTAACCGTTATATGTCGCCCACTTACGAACACCGTTTTGTATCAACGGAAGGGCGTGCGGAATTTATTAAAGCAAATTACTCTAAAGAAATTTTTGATGCTTATTCTAAAATTCAAATTGGTGCCGCACAAGCAGATTTTTGGCGTGTGCTTGTTTTAAACAAGATTGGTGGCGTCTATCTTGATATTGATGCTACGGTTGTATGCCCGCTTGATAAACTTATCAAAAAGGATGATGATACGGTTTTTCTTAATTTAAAAGGTGACAGAATTTGCAATTCTTTTATTGCCGCAGCACCCAATAATCCGCATCTTGAAAAAGTTATAAACCAAATCAAGAAAAATATTGATGAAAATACCGAAAAGGGTGTTTTTGGCTTAACGGGCCCAGGGGTTTTCCGCAAATTATTTAACGTGAAAGATTTTAGTACATTTCCGTATAAATCGCAATTTCAGGGCGGCTTTACAAATGAATATTTCCAATATATTGATAAGGCCGAAGGGAAATGGACTAAACAACAGTTCACTACACCTATCGTCAAGAAAGATTAGTAATTTAGCGTATTAAAATTATGAAAACCGCTCACAAAATTGTGGGCGGTTTTTTATGCGTGGCGCGTAAATATTAATTTTCATTTCTATAAGAAAAGCAATAAAAAAACGAGAGCGGTTTTAAAGCCGCTCCCGTTAAATATTTTCCAAACACCAAGATTAACGTTTTGAGAATTGGAAACGTCTTCTTGCTTTCGGTTGGCCTGGTTTCTTGCGTTCTACCATACGGGGATCGCGGGTTAAGAAACCGGCTTGTTTCATAATTTTATGATATTCTTCAGACATCGCAGCCAAGCCGCGTGCTAAAGCGTGGCGAACTGCGCCCGCTTGTGAAGCAATACCGCCACCGTAAACTTTAACAACGGCGTCAAAGGTTTTATCCGCTTTAAGTTCGAGTAAAGGGGACATAGCAGTATGTTGATAGCGGTTATTTGCGCTGAAATACTCATTTAAAGGTTTGGTATTAACAACGATATTGCCTTTACCTTTGGTAATTTTTGCTTGTGCAACGGAAGTTTTTCTTCTGCCTGTTTTAATTTCACTGTTTTGTGCCATAATTACCACCTATTTTGAAAATCTGCCTGCAAAAGCATGTTCCGCCCCGGCGAAAATTCTGAGGCGTTTCATCCTTCTTGCGCGCAATTTATTGTTATCAAGCATACGATATACAGCGAGTTCAAGAACTCTTGTCGGGTTCTTAGCAAGCATATCTTTATAAGTTGTTTCTTTACCGCCTTTAGCGTAGCCGGAGTGGGAGAAATAAACCTTTTCAATGGCTTTATTTCCGGTGACTTTTATTTTAGCCGCATTTGTGACGACGACGAAATCGCCGCAATCAATATGCGGGGTAAAAGTTCTTTTATTTTTACCCATTAAGCACACCACTACTTGTGTAGCAAGGCGGCCTAAGGTTTTACCTTCGGCATCAAAGTGATGCCATTTTCTTGTTGATTCCACTTCTTTAACTGAAGGGAGTGTTGTTTTTGTCATTTTATACCTTTGTGTTTTATAGGATTTGACTCGGGTCCTATGTTCACAATTTTAATTCGCGCGACCACAGCGCGAAAAATTTGTTAAAATATTTAGTACTTTATTACATAAAAAAATTGGTTGGGATAGGATTCGAACCTATGTAGGGCGTAGCCCGACGGTTTTACAGACCGTTGCTTTTGACCACTCAGCCACCCAACCTAATTATCAAACAAAGAACTAAAAAAAGTTTAACTTACTAAACTTGATAATTTATTATAGCAAATATTTCACATTAAGTGCAAATACTTTTTATTTTCAGACGGTGGGAAACATATTTGTACGAATATTATTTTATTTAATTTTTTAAAAAACTACAAAAAAATTAGCTGGTGAAGAACGATAATTGCAGATTTTATATTACCCCCTTGCTTTTTTTGCGATAGTATGTTAAACTATAAGTGTAGCAGTGTGCAGTACATATATATAAGTAGTAAGATTGTATTTTTAACTTTTGCGGTAAGCAAGAGTGTAGAAAACAGTGACATTTTTTATTTTGGTATTTAAAAATTTGTGCCGCTTAGTCACTTAGCGGCAAGAGAGATTTTAAAACAACTGTAAAGCAACACATCAAACAACCGTCAAGCAGTAGTGAAACAAGTAGTAAAATTCCTTTTTACTCGGGTAATTTTCCCTAATGAGTGAAAAGATAAAGGAGGCATTAATATGCCAAATAAAGATAGTTTCACGTTTAGTGATAAACTGAGGAAGAGCAAATCTGTACCTCTCTCTAAACGTTTGCCCTCAATAGTTGGGGGCCAAAACAAGCAAAAGCGCACTTTGGTGCAACGCGCACAACGCGATTTGCCGTTTATTTTAGTTGCTGCCTGTGCTTTGCTTTTATTACCGTTTTTAAGTAAAAATGGTAGTGATGATATCGCCGCTTCCGGTGAACTGAACTGGGGTGCAGCACAAGAGGAACCCTCTTACGCTGAAGGCGGCGGTGCCGATATTATGCCCGCGGGGGCTATGACAGACCCGTTGGACCTTATTTTGCGTCCCAGAAATGCAGTAGAAGAACCGGCATTAAAACCTGAAGAAGCCACAAGGAATGCTTATCGTTCCCCTTATGATAATGACCGCGATTCTTCTTACAGGCGCTCTACTACTCCCCGTTCTTCTTACGATGACCGCGCTGATTACGACAGGAAGTATTCAGATAAGGCCTCTAAACCGTCTACTATTGAAAAATTCGGTAAAAAGACACGCCCTTCTGTCCGCAATAGTATCGTCAGAAAAGGTACTGAAATTAATAGGGCACTTCGTGTTTCCCAAATGCCTTCGGGTAAAGGCGGCACGGGTGTTTCTCACGCTTTACCTTTAGGTCAAGGCCCTGCTAATGTTAGCTCACCTTCCGGTCCTAATCCGGGCGTAAGGCCTATTGCTTTGCAACCTATGGAAGCACGCGGTACTGTCGGCCGTTCTTTGACGGGTGAAAACCTATATGCTGAAGCGGCACGCTCTATCAATGCTATGAACGCAGGGCGCGGTGCTAAAGCAAACTTGCTTGCCGCACAAATGAAAGATGTTGACGGCACTCTTACCCCCATGGGTGCAGGCGGTTCTTTTGGTGGCGGCGGTTCTGCAAGGCCGGGTGCCAGTGGCGGCGGTCCCAACAATACTAACGGTTATCATATTGATAAACCGTGGTGGTGGGATATGATGCAGAAACGCTCACAAATGTGGTGGGAATTATTCCAATACAAATGGCGTGAAATGCTGTGGACCAATATTTACGACATCGTCTTTAACGGCGGTAAACAAATTGTTAATTGTTTATTATTCGGTTCAAAAGATGTTGACGTAAGCCATATGTTTGGTGCAAGTTCAGGAAGTCCGGATTATGTTTGTGTGAAAGATGGAAAAGAAATTCCCGAAGTCGGTTCTGCTAAAGATTTCGCGGGTGATTTCTCTAATAAAACACAATCAGGTACTAAAGATGGAAATAGTGAAGAACGTACCGATACAGGTTCTTCTTGGGAAAGTTATGTAAGATTCTGCGCATCATACGGCGGTAAACCTGCAAAAAGTGAAAATTCTGATGACGGCTTTTTCAAAGTCCGTGGAAAATGCCTTGGCTTAAACATTCTTGCTAAGAAAATTAGGAAATGGGCTGCTGCCAGTGACTATCAAGGTAATTGTGATGGTGTAAATAATGACCCAATGAGCTTTACATACACTGTGACAAAAAACGGGGATGAAAGAACACGCCTTGAAAAGAAAACAGTGATTGCTTTGGCTGCAAAAAGAAAAAGCGGGGAAGACAAGTCTGAATTTGCTGTCTATCTCCAAATGGGGAATAAGTTGGAAGCAAGAGGAAGCAGGCTTGCAAAGGACTTCATTGAAGGGAAATATCCTAACTGTGAATTAACTAAACTTATTGCTTTTGTTCCTAAAGATGATAGAGCATCTGTTAAATCTCGCACTACAGGCTATAACAAAGCATTAAAGGATAAAAATTTAACAGGAGGATCAACTTTCTGGCATGATTATGCTGGCCATATACCTACAGGCTTGGAAATTTGTAAAGGAAATACAGATGTAAAAGCAAACCCTCTGTTCGTACAAAAAATGGAAGAAGTCAGCCTATGGGATTATGAAATGGGCGTCACTGAAGCAATGTCTGATTACAAAGGTATAAAGGATGGCAGCTTCATGGAATGTAAAATCTACACAAAGGCCAATAGACCTAATGTAGGTGAAAAGATGATGGGTTCTGATATTTGTGATGGCGGTTATAAAAAGATCAATGTCGGTATGAAACAATATGATACTTATTCAGCCAGAATCACTAACCCAGAGCCTAATAAGTTTAAAGTATATGCAGTGTTTGTTGAAGAAGTTGATGGTGAAAGTGCAGCAAAAGTCATATACACGAGAAGAATGGATGAACATAATAAGGTGTGCGATATAGCTAATAATCCGAATAACTGTTTATACAGGTTCAACACTTCTGCCATTGGTTCAAAAGGGTTTAATGCGAACCAACAAAATGACAACGTAAGGACATCCTATCCTAATAATGATGTGTCGGTCGTACTTGGTAAAGGAAGTATTAACACTAATCCTAATGCTGAAGAACAAAACCAACATCAGGGGCAAGGTACTGCACGCGGTTCAGGCAGATTATATTGGATATTATCAGAATCTGATGACTTGAAAATAAAAACACTAGACAAATTAGAAAAAGACGTAGGTATGGTAAAAGCATCAGATTTTGCTGAAAGCATTATTTCTGCGGATTACTGTGAATACTACTGGTGTGACAAGATTGGTACTTGTGACCCTTATTACCAAGACAGTGGTGATAGTCAATGTTTTGAAGGAAGCGATGTCTATGCTTCTGTGCAATATCAAGATCCTACTAACAATGAGATTTTATATATAAGGTTAAATACACACGCAATATCTAATAACTATCAAGGTGATAATTTGAAACCTTGTACCAGTATTTGTTATGATTCCACAAGCGAAGCAAACAATGAAACAGTGTACACATTAACCGGTGGTGTAAAAGATAGAGAACTTGGTAAAATAGGACAAATGGCACCCTTAAGAAAAGAGATGATTCCTGAATGCCCGTTATATTGTTCACATAAAAAGAAGGCATATCGTTGCTCTAAAGTCGGCAATATGTATATAAGAACTGAGGAAACTGAAGCTGATATTTCTGCAGAGAAATTAACACCTTGTACACCTATTGCTTGGTACGATGATAGCGATATCGGGTATACATTAAACAAAGTTCCTACTTTGCCTTTACTACAACAACAAGATAGATCTTTACTGAATCTTAAAGATTCTGCAAATGTGGACATTTCAGCTAACTTGATTAATAGAGGCATTGATGATCAATTGTTCTTGACCTTAAAGAATAGAGCAAAAAAATCAATTGATCCTAAGAAGTTTGAATTGTTCCCCAAGATTGTACCTGCGGAAGAAGAGGAAAAGATAGTAGAACAAATTGTTAAGAATTGTAATATACAATATCAACCTACTTATGAAAACAATCACATAGAACCTTCTGATCTATCAAGTGTTGATAAACTTATAAAACAAATTAGTGATTGTTTTGAATTATTAACAGACTGTGGTGTGCAGACTAAGGACTTATATTTCTACGGTTATGCAAGTACAGTCGGTGATAATACTTGTAAAACTAACGGTGAAGATAAGACGGGTTGTAATAAAGCATTAAGTGAGGATAGAAACCTCTACTTAATTAACAAGGTGACAGCCGCATTAGCCGAAAGGTCCATCGGTGTTGGAAATATTACACAATTCAAGGATTATAACGGCTTTAAAAACACACCGCGACCTAGAGGTGAAGAATTCGATACAACAAAACATCGTTTAACTACATCTCTTAGTGAATCTCAAGGTGAGTTTAACTTGATATCAAGGCCTTGTGGATCAATAGGTGGGGATAATAAGGCACAATCCAGATATGTATTCATTTCTCTCAATGATATCAGTGATGCATGTAATTATAGAGTAAATGAAAACAATATAGCTGAGAAATTGCGCGCAATAGAAGGAGCAAGATTCTCTCCTCCTACTTTAGCTGAACACTTGGACAGTATAGATGCACAAGCCACCACTATACAAGCTTCCGGTACGCAAGAAGATGACGGTGATATTGTATCCGTTGATAGTGAATATTGTGATGGGGCAGAAGTTATACTTGCAACTTTGAGAGCAACCCCTCCTATAAATGATGCTGAAAGGATAATCTATATTAGGAGAATAGATGCACTTTCTCCTAGTTCTGCAGCAGAAATTGATACTACGAAATCAATGCAAGAGCAATTAGACTCTAGAGTACAAAAAATTATTAGCTTATGTCCGAATATTGAAGCAAACATCCGACAGACTGCAACAAGACCGAGAAGACCGAGTGTCCCTCAAGAACAGAAGGACAATAAAGATTCTGGAGAAGATTTAAGTACTCAAAATTCATTCAGAAATCCTTATGTGAACAACAGGGGAACAGGTCGTGTTTGGACAGGGTTTGATGATGACGGAAGTATAAATAATCAAGACGAATAACATACATCACAAAAGATATCACCCCCGCGAGTCGTTAAGCGCGGGGGTTTCTTTTTTCTTCCCGCCCCTTTGCTGCTAGTGCAGGGGGGGAGAATAAAAAATTCGGTCTAATGGTCAAACAGAATACCTAGATTAATTGTTTTTGAAGTGTTTTCCTCTTATTCCCCTCACCCTTTGTCGTTTTATTTTTGCGC
>JBGURU010000010.1:0-55275 GCA_045132175.1 Elusimicrobiaceae bacterium
GTAAAGAGCAATCCGATAACATTATATGACATAAGGGAAATCCCTGGCAGCATAAGGTGGAACAGCGGCAATTTAGTTGGTTCTACCATGAAGACCACATTGAAAGCGCCGAAATTAAGCACACCGAGGTTAGGTTTATTGCCGGCCTTTAAAATATTACCTACGGACATTGGTTTAGTAAGGCAACAAAAAATCCAAGCAAGACAACAATTTGCCGGCTTAGCCGCTGCAACTGCTGCAGGTTTAGTAATTGCCGGTGTCTTGAACCCTGCATTAGGTGCAGCTGGGGTTGGTAGTATACTTCTTGCAACAGCGCCTTTAGCGAGTACAGATCCTAACTTTGCCTCGGAAGCATCAAATGCTACAGAAGCATCTGCAGCTACTGAAACAGTTGTGTCTGCGGAAACACCGGCAACGGAAGAAACCCCTAAAATTACCCAAGAAGAATTTGAACAGAAAGTTCTTGAAAATGAAGCAAAAGGTTCAGCCGCCAGTGTAGCTGAAGCGGAACAAGTGATTTCCGAAGCGGAAAAAGCAGAAAATAGCACCGTATCCATAGAAGATGCCAGAAAAGCAAACCGCGTGACAGAAGCAACTTTAAGTTTAGCAGCTAAAGCACCTTTACTTGCAGTTTTACTTTCCTTTATGTTAACAGGGTGCGGGGACTTCGTATCGCCTGCGGTTGCGTTGGCTAAGGAAACTTTCGGTATATCACAATTGGCTGCTTCAATAATACCGTTGGCCGGTTTCTCAATGTTCTTATTCTCTGTACCTATAAGTATGTTGCAAGCCAGAATAGGTAAAGTCAAGACAATGCGCCTCGGTGCCGGGATAGCAACTTTGGGAACTGCTTTGCCGATGTTCTTCGGTATGTACGGCAATTATAATGTTGAAACGGCAAATATTAACCAATTCTATGCTATGGTCACCTCTATTGCTTTAATCTGCCTCGGCTCTACCATATTAAAGACGGGGGCAAGTTCTATCGCTGCAGAAGTATCAAAAGATGACAAATCTACCACCGCAACTTTAACAAAAGGTGATGCTGTAAAAGTTGTACCTATTGCCATTGGCTTCGTTGCCCCCGGTTTATTAAAAATGTTAGGTATGGACTGGACACTTTTATATCCTATCTATACTGCTTTCTTTGCAGCCGGTTTAGTGGTACTTTCAACAGTTAAGATTTCAGAGGCTACACCTAAGCAAGTGTCCTCTTTAAAACAAACCTTCTCAATGTTATCAAACAAAGATATTGCTTTGCTTGCTGCGGCTGGCTTTGCATATATCGGTGCGGAAATCGGCGTATTATCAACAACACCTGTAATGTTGGCGGAATCAGAAATTATGAACCCTGCCTACGCAGGTACAGTTGCTTTCTTAACAACAATGCTTCCTATTATTCTTGCCCGTTTCCTTGCCCCTAAACTGTTAGCAAAATTCGGGGATGACAAAACTTTAATCGGTTCCAATATATCTGCATTAGCAGGTTTGGGTTTGGTTTTGACCGGCAATGAAATTGCCGCACTCGTCGGTTTGGTCTTAACAGGGCTCGGTTATGGTAATATATTCCCTATCTTACTTGGTAAAGCACAACAAAAAGATATGGATAAAGTAAATGAAATCACCGGTGTAATGTTAACCTCTATTTTTGGCGGTGCAGCATTATCACCTGCGATGGCTGCTTTGGCAAGTGCTACCGGAACTGTATCAGGTTATCTTGTACCTGCTGCCTGTATTACCTTTATTATGGCAGTTGCTTTTAGGGAAATCCATAACGGGCGCAAAATCGGCGGAGATGCCGATTTCGTAGGAGCTATTGAACAAGGTTTAGCAGAATTTGAAGCGAAATCAGGCTCTAACCCTCAAGCTAAAAAGATAGTAGCCGCTATTAGACAAGATTTCCAACTTGAAAAATATAAAGATAACCCTAAAGGTTTTAGCGATTTTATTGCATCAAAAGCAGAAGCTTTTAGAAAAGAGGGATTACTCTTAGAAAAAGACCAATTGGTTGTAGACGGCCAAGTAATTCCCTTCGCAGTAAATAAAGACGGTACTGTTCCGACAAGAAATAAAGCAGAGAGTACCACCCCTGCCCCTATTGATATTGATCCTAATGGTAATCATGACAGTCAAAGTTTCTTTACCAGAGCGAAAAATTTCATGTTAAGTAAAGGTTTTAAAACTTTGGCAATTGCAGGTACTGCTATTGCCACCGGTACATCCTTATTAAGTGGTAATGATTTAGGGACAACAGCCACAATAGCGGCAGCAGGCAGCAGTATGCTTGCAAGCGCAATACCTGGTAAAGTTGAAAACCAAAATCAAAGTCAAATTGAAGCCGGACAATTGTTCTTTAATACAAAGAATCTTCCGCGTTCTAATTTTATTCCGACATTCTTAAAACAAAGACTGACTTTGCCCAAGAATTTTATTAATCAAAATGCAGTATACCGCGGTATAACTTTAAATAATTCCGGGCAATTAAGAGATATTTTGCAAAAAGGGCTTCTTGTTTCAAGTACTAAGAACACTTATACAAATCATTTTACGTCAAGTATCAATGAAGCATTAAAATATTCACTTACAAATGACAACAATAATACTATTCCTGTTTTATTCAGATTAGAAGTTTCTGATAAAAATGATTTGAACTTTGGTAATATTACCCCGGATAACTTCTATACATTGGTTTGGGGTACTTATGGTGCACGTACCGGTTGGTGGGTGCCTTCCTTACAACAAGGTGCCAACGGACAAGAAAATAATGTAGTATTAACTCCTGCAGATATCAATACAAATATTAAAGCTCAAGCGCCGCCTTCACCGTTAAGCAAATATATAACAAGATCTGATATTTTGAGCCCGGAGTTAAAAAACAATAAAAAACAAAATGTGCGTGTCACTGCACCTATTACAAATATAGCTAAAAACTCTTTCTGGAAGAAAATGTTAAATTGGTTTACCCCTGGGGTGACAACAGTTAATATAGGATTAATCAGTGATACACATGGTTCTATTTTCACAAAATATAACGGTGATGGTACCTACTCACAAGGTGTCGCAGTCGCAAGTGAAATGGCCGATAGATTAAGAGCCAATAATCCTCATTCCACTATAATAATGGATGCCGGGGATGCTTTGGCCGGAGCAAATGAAGTAAATGAAAACCCCGCTCTTGCAGCAGATAATTTTGCTAATATAGGTGCTGATATTGTGACGACCGGTAATCATGATACCGATATTATACAGAGATTTTTAAAGTATATATCATATATGAGAGAGAAAGGTTTCCTTAATACTAATTTGGTTTCTTTTGCCCAAACAGGTATATCCATTTTAGGATATAAACTTAAAGGACCGCAAAAATCAAAAAATGGTGAGTTTGAAGTTGGTGCTTTTGAAGACTATGCTCAAACACCGCAACAGTTAACAGGAGAAAATGATTTAATAAAACCTTTTGTAGTGAAAACTGTTTATAAGTACAACTTGTTTGCTCCTGTAGGAATAAGGAAAGTTGCTACTATAGGTATACCTATGCCTGGTTTAGGCCATGAAATATTGACTGATCCTGCTACGGGGAAAGAAACCCGTGCGTATGTGACTATGTCAAGTGCTTTGGACGCTATCGTTGATTCTATGCGTGCAATGAAAGAACAACACATCCACGTAGATGCAATCCAGATACTTGCCCATCAGTCTCATTTAGATAAGAGATCTAACCCAGTAGGTTATGTAAAAGATGCATTAATTGAAATTATGACTAATGATGCTTATAAAGATATTAGGCCTATGGCATCAAAAGTAGTGGTAGTTTTCGGCGGGCATAAACATCAACAAATTGCTGATAGACCGTTTTTAGACACCGAAGATGAACGTCTTGCACCGTTAAAACGTGTGTTATTTATAGAACCCAATTACAGATATCAGGGCGCAGCGGTTGTCACATTAAAATTACCGTTTATTGGCAAACCTACGGCAACCTATAATATGTATGATTTTGATTATGTACCTGCAAATTTCCTTAGCGGGAAAATAGAACAAATCAATTACCTTAACAGGAAAGTCAGAGATCAAAATGCCGATCAGGAAATAGTTAATATTCGCGGCGCGTTATCAAATAAGATTCCGGCCGGTGCTCCTTATGCAGACGGTACTGCTCCTAATAATATGGCAGATGCTATACTTTATTCTGCTAAACAACACCTGATCTCACGTAAGGATATATCAAACAAAATCAATAATAGATATATAATAGGTATGTCTTCTTACAATAATTATTATAGGGGGGATAAAGATTTAAGCGGAACCCTAACTCCTGCAAAGATAGGAGAATATGCACCGTATTCCAATGAATATATTGATGTTAAATTAATAAGCGGCAAATTATTGAAAGAGATTGCAAAAAGCGTATTCTTGTATGAAAACAATCAGATTATTGCATCATTTACTTTCTCTAAAAACATACAAATATTGTTTGAGCCGGAATATGATAAAGACGGTAATGTTGTCACGTATCAAGAGACTAATGATGATGATTCTACAGTCACCCGTGTTAAAATTAAAAATTTAAAGATGTATTTATATTTTGATAATTTTGCAAGGGAAGAAATAAAGGACAATAATATGTATGCTTTAGCGGCACTTTTCCATATGGCTGACGGTAGACTTGAAGCATTTGTTTTACCTGATGGGCTTAAGAATACACGTTCTTATTTCTCATTGAAAGATGATAAAGAAAGAAACAGTACTTATAAGACTATGATGAAATTTTATGATGAGAATAGGGATCCCATCTCTTATACATATAAGGTTGATAATGGAAGAATTGTAAATATGTCATTAATAAGGAAATATATTAATGAATGGGAAAACCCTGATTTGAGTACTGATGAAAGGCATAAACAACAAGATATCGTACATACTAATCTCAACAATGTTTTGGTTTCCTTATTTGTAGAAAATAATTGGAAATATTCTTTCACGGATTTTGTTAAAGAAAATCCTGAAATACAATCTTATCCGGAAGAGTTAAAACAATTATTAATTATACAAGCTAATAATATGGACGAAATATATGACTTTGAACATTGGGATAGAACAAAATATTTATTACCGGAAGTTAAAAAAGAATATAGTTTAAACAGTGAGTATATGCAAATCGCCGGTTAAAATATTCTTGTAATACTGAATTCTTAGCATAGAATAATACTAAAATTATGAATTGTTTTTACCCCACAATGATACACAATATTATTGTGGGGTAAATTATTTAAAAATTCCGGTAAAAAACTTATTGACACAGTAGCGTAAAACTGATAGAATAAATTTGTAAGCAGCAAATTTACTAGAGAGGTCACTATGGAAAATAAAAAACCAGTAGTAGTAGGTGTCGGCGAACTCCTTTGGGATGTTTTTCCGACCGGTAAACGTGCCGGAGGTGCACCGATAAACTTTGTTTATCATGCAACCCAACTCGGCGCAGAAGGTTATGCAATTAGCGCTGTCGGCAATGATGCCTTCGGTACAGAAATTTTGCAAGAACTTGATAAAAATCATATTGCACATTGTATTGAATCTTTATCTTACCCTACAGGCAGCGTAAAAGTAGAATTAAATAACGGTATTCCCACTTATACAATTATTGAAAATGTCGCCTGGGACCATATTCCTTTAACACAAAAATCAATTGATTTAGTCAAAAAAGCAGATGCCGTTTGCTACGGTACATTATCTTTAAGGCATGCCGATTCTAAAAATACGGTGACAACCTTGCTTTCTTATGCAAGAAAAGATGCTTTAAGATTCTACGATATTAACTTACGCCAACACTATTATTCAAAAGAACTTATTGAAGAACTTTTGAAACTCGCAAATGTGTTTAAAGTAAACGACGAAGAATTAGCTGTATTAAGAGATTTATTTAATCTCAAAGGTACAGATGAAGAAGTCTGCAAATACTTTATGAACACCTATAACTTAAAATATGTAATTTTAACTGCAGGGGAAAAATACAGTCAAGTGTGGTCTGAAACAGAAACCTCTTACTATGATACCCCCAAAGTGACCGTTGCAGATACCGTCGGTGCAGGGGATGCGTTCTCCGGTGCTTTTGTACAAGGTATCTTAGCAGGTAAAAACTTAAAAGAAGCACACAAACAAGCAGTTGAAATTTCCGCTTTTGTTTGTACAAAAACAGGTGCTTGGCCGGAATATGCCAATTGCACTTGCGCAAAATAAATAGGAGATAGTATGTCAGAAACTAAAAACAGTTCCTTAGTAGCAAAACTAATTCCGGTTATGCTTGCCTTCTTCGCTATGGGCTTTGTTGATAGCGTCGGTACGGCAGCAAACTTCGTGAAGAAAGAATTCATGCTTAATAACTTTCAAGCATTTCTTTGTTCATCAGCAGTTTTCTTTTGGTTCTTAATCTTCTCTGTTCCGACAGGGATGTTAATGAACAAAATCGGCCGCCGCAAAACAGTTATTATCAGTTTGTGGGTCACCTTGGGCGCTTTACTTTTACCGCTTGTTCCGGTAAAAAGTTTGGCCTTGCTTATGGTGTCCTTTTCTTTACTCGGTATCGGTAATGCTTTGATGCAGGTTTCTTTAAACCCGCTCGTTTCCAATATCGTCACGGGTGATAAACTTGCCAGCACAATGACTTTCGGCCAATTTGTCAAAGCAATTGCTTCTTGGAGCGCCACCGTTATTGCACCTTTTGTTGCAGCAAAATATAACAATTGGGCTTTAATGTATGCAATCTTTGCAGTAGAATGTGTGCTTGCAATCGTCTTCCTTACAAAAGAAGATATTAAAGAAGAAGAAATTACAGGCAAACCTTCAACATTTACAGAATGCTTGGCCTTGCTTGGCGATTCAACCATTTTACTTTGCTTTATCGGTATTATGTGCCATGTCGGTATTGACGTCGGTACAAACACATCCGCACCGCAAATTTTAATGGATAAAGTCGGTTTAACAACAGAAGCCGCAATGAAAGCCACCGGCGTGTATTTCATCTTCAGAACTATCGGCTGTTTCAGCGGTTCTTTCTTGCTCTCCAAATTATCAGCCAAATTGGTATTTGGCGTAAGCGTTTTATTTATGTTGGCTGCGATGTGCGGCTTGTTTGCTTTCAGCAACCAAACTGCAATTTTCGTATGTGTTGCTTTGATTGGTTTAGGGAACTCAAACATTTTCCCTATCATCTTCTCACAAGCAATTATGCATAAACCGGCCAAGAAAAATGAAATTTCCGGCTTAATGATTATGGGCCTTATCGGTGGTGCAATCTTCCCGCCTATTATGGGTTTTGCATCAGATGCTATGGGTTCACAAAACGGCTCCGTAATCGTTATTACAGTTGGCGTTATTTACTTATTAGCATTAATCGCAAAAATCAAAAAGACAGCGTAAATAACAAATTAAACGCATTTAAACAGGCGCTCTACAAAGGGCGCCTGTTTTTTTGTATAATTATTTTAAGCAGTTATTTAAAGGAGAAAATACTTAAATTTTTACATAAGTTGTAAAATTAGACAACTTATCACAATTAGATGTTTTTGAAACCCTATGTAGAATAGGGGGCACTTTGGAAAACCAAAGTTCTCTGATAGTTCAAAAACAGCGAATACGAGATAGTTAAAAGGGAGTCATGCCCCAATTATCATATCTCGGAATGTTGTATTTATCTTTATAAGTACAATTACGGCTGTTTATATTAAGGCACTATCAGAGACTTGATATAATTCAGCCGTTTTTTGTTGTACATTTTCATGGCTATTTCAAAAACATTTAATAAAAATTTAAAGGAGAATAGCTATGAAAACATCAGTAATTATTCCGTCCAAAAACGGTTTACACCATCTAAAAGAATGTTTACCGAGTGTTATAAATGCTGCCCAAAAAGCACCGTTTGAAACGGAAATTATCGTCATAGACGATAATTCTAATGACAATACTTTTGAGATATTACCGCAAATATATTCCAAAATAAAAGTTCTTAAAAATCCAAAACAAGGGGCAAGTTCTGCACGTAATTTTGGCGTAAAAAACAGTAGCGGTAATTGGCTGCTATTTATTGATAATGATGTATTTTTAGAAGAAGATTTTTTCTTTAAAACCACAAAATATTTGCAAGATGATATTTTTTGTGTTGCCTGTTGCGGTTATTTGGCAGCAGAACCGAACAAACAAATGGACGGTATAAAACTAATTTCTTGGAAGCGCGGATATCCGCGTTTTACAGGAAATATTTATAATGAGAATTTAAAGGCAGGGCGTATATATCAAAGTTTTGGTGTACAAGGTGCCTATTTCTTTTGTAAAAGAAGTAATTTTATAGTCTTAAATGGTTTTGATGAAGATTTATTTGACCCGTATTTACTTGAAGAAACCGATTTAATGTACCGAGGTCTTAAACGTGGCTGGAAAATTATTTATGCACCCGACACTCATCCGCTTCATAAATGCGGCGGCACCATACAAAGCAAAGTTAATGCCAAAACCAAATTTTTGAGTACCCGCAACCGTATAATTTTTGTATGGAAAAATATTACTTCAAAACGTTTATTGTTATCACATATTTTATGGCTTATTTTAAGGCCTGATTTTAAAACTTTCAAAGAAGTTTTTAAAATGCGCCATATAATAAAAGCAAAACGCTTGACGGAAAAAGCAAATGCCGCAATTACAGACGAAGAAATTTTAAAACAAAATTATGAAATTATTAAGGAGATAAAAAATGTTAAATAATCTGGAAAAATATTTAAAACACAAAAAACACAATAATCTTGTATTTGCATCTTGCGACGATAAATTTACTTTTTGTCTTTATGTGAGTTTAATTACTCTTTTAAAACATAGCCCTGCTTTTGCAAAAAATGCAGATATATTTGTTGCGGGTTATAATATTTCCAAACAAAACAAATATGCTTTAGAAAGTATACAAGGCGTAAAAGTTATTCCTTATACTTTTCCATTAAATCTCTCAAAAACCGACGCTATACAAAAATTTACACAAGCATCTTTTGCAAGATATGATTGCTTTGCATTATTGTCCCATTATAAACATATTATCTATTTAGATAGTGATGTTTTAGTCCAAAAAGAATTACTTCCCGTCTTTAATAATTTAAGTGACGGCTTAGGTTTGATACAGGACCCTACTTTCGGAACAGTAAGTGGTCAATTTTACGAACCTATAAAAGATTTTGATATGAACCGTATGGCATTTAACAGCGGTTTTATGGCTTTTAAAAATAACGGTAAATGGTGTAAAGACGGGCAAGATATCAGGGCTTGGCTTTATGAAAAGACCGTAGAACTTGCCCCTAAACTATTTTTACCCGACCAAGGAATAATAAACTTAGCACTTGAACATTTTAAAATAGAAGCAACGCCTTTACCCGATTCTTATAATTGCCCTGCAAGCCGCCCTAGCAAAGAATTAAAAAATGCTTTTATCATACACAGTACAGGCGGGCGCAAATTTTGGTGTTATTATTATTTTGACGAGTGGTATAAAAATTATGAAAAATGGATAAATGCCGGCGGCAGCCCATGTTGGACGGCGCGAAAACAAGACAGTAAAATATACCGTCAATTTTGCCGAAAAACAGGCCTTGAAAATAAGGTATTTTTTCAGTTATGCCCGGATATATTTAAGCAGCCGCTTAAAGCATTACGTTTTACAATTAAGAAGATATTGAGAATAGAATATTAAAGGAAAATAATGATGAAAATTTATTTAGACGAAAATTCATATCTTGCTAATGGAACGCATAAAAGATGTTATTTGCACCCGGAAAATAATAAATTGTGTATTAAACTTGCTTATAACAAAGCCGGTCTTATTGATATTGATAGAGAAATTAAATATCAAGATATTTTGAATAATAAAGGCAGACCCGGTTGTATTCCAAATTATTATGGAAAAATTGAAACTAATTTGGGAACAGGATATATCTTTGATTATATAAAGGAAAAAGACGGTTCCGCTTGCGCTACATTGGATACTTTTATTAATGACCTTAATTTGTTTGATGAGAATATGTCTGCTATAATTAATTCTTTGCAGGAATTTAAAGAAGAATATTTTAAGTATCAAATAGTATCTATGGACATATACCCAGGGAATTTCTTATTTCAAAAGAAAGAAGACAATAGTTATAAAGTATATTTTATAAATGATTTAGGTGATAGTTCTTTCTTACATCTTTCTTATTACATTGAATTTTTGAGAAAAAAGAAATGCAAAAGGATTTGGAATAGATTTATTACCCGTCTAGATAAATCTATTCCGCAAGTAAATTTGTTATGTCAAAAATTAAGTGATAATTTGTATTAATATAAAAATTTAAACCGGGTATTATTACTCGGTTTTAAATTTTTGCGCAGGGGGAACAACTTGGCTCGCCCTTCCGTCATTTTCCTGACGGAAAATGCTACAGGGCCGGGCCTCGCGGTGTTCGCCTTTGCCTTCGGCAAAACTCACACATCGCTCCGGCCTTCTCGTCCCCCACGCAAGCAAAGCAGTTTGCTTGCTCCTGCATAAAAATTTAAACCGAGTATAAATACTCGGTTTTAAATTTTTGCGCAGGGGGGGACTCGAACCCCCAAGCCATAGGCATGCGCCCCTCAAACGCACGCGTATACCAATTCCGCCACCTGCGCGAAACTCAAATTTTCTATATAAATTATATCATATTTTAAAAAATATTTCCAAATTATTTTTATAAAAATCAGGTAATAAAAAACCCCTGCTAACTCAAAATTAACAGGGGTTTAAAGAAGTGCAATTATTTTTGCATTATACTTTGAGATTCTGATGTAGTCGGGGTTAATAATCCTTCATTGGTATGATAATTAAACCTGTAAGAAAAACTCTGCCCCGCATTATTGGGCGGAAGTTTTACCGCGACAGAATAAACATTTTCTTCTTCTGTCGGTAAAACAGACCACTCAATATCCCCGTCTAAATTAGGATTTGCAGCCAAAACTCTTCTTTCTAAAGTCGTACCATCTTTAAACGGATAATTTTTTATGGTAGAAACCAACATATCTTCCTGCGTAATTGCCGGTGCTTCCTCTTCTGTTTCACTTGGAGCGGCGGCAATATTATCATCTATCATTTCCGGTTCCATAGTTTCATCATCTTCAACAATATCTTCTTGCGGTGATTTCTGCAAAGAGTAAATTATTCTGTGTAATGGGGATATTGTATCTGGTACAACACCAACTAATGCTAAACCGGATAATGCCAACACTATGAATAATATGACGACAATAATCACCATAAATAATTTTAGCATATCGGCAACTTTTGATTTTTCTCTTAATTTCACTGTTGCACTTTCCACATAAGGTGAAGAATATATTTCTTGCCCTAAAGTGCCCGGTACCAAAGGAACTGTTTTTATATCAGTTGGTTTTTCACGTCTGATATCTTCCATAGAAATTTCTTTTGCAGGTTCTCTTTCGGTATCATCGCTTGGTGGAACATAATCAGAAATTATTGCTGTAGGTTGATCCAAAAATACTTCTTCAACACTGGTTGTAAAAGTTTTCAAGAATTCATCTTCTTTTGCTAGATCTTGGTCAATAACTAATTCATCAGCAGGAAGTTCCTGTTCGGGTTTTTCCTCATTATTGCCTTGTTCTTCAGTCTGCTGAGGGATTGATTGTTTAGTCGTTTCTTCTATAATTTGATCTATATCAACATTTTCTTCTTTATTTTGGTTAGCAGTATTTTCAAGTTCTTCAAACAGTTTATCAGGTGTAGTTTCACTTTGTATATTTTGGAATTTTTCTTGTGCTATTTCATCTAATACTGCTGCCGTCGTGGCATCACTAGAAATTGTCACACCTATAGTGACAGTCTCTTCTTTATCATCAGAGAGGTCTTCCTCCTCTTCTTTATTTTCTTGATTATTTCCCTCTTGAACTTCTTCAGTCTCACTTTCTTGTTCGGCTTGAGGTTCATATATGGGTTTCTCTTCATCAATTTCTGAAATTTTTAATTCTTCTACATTATCTAAGGAAGAAACTGAAATATTATCTTCTTCATGATTTTCTTCTTGTATATCCTCTTTATTTTCTTCTGATTTTTCAGTTTCAACGGCAGGAATTTCATCTAATGAAGGAACTTGAGGAAGTTCTTCTTCTTTCTTTTCTTCTTCAGAGATTTGTTCAACAGGTTCTTCCTCTTGAACTTCTTCTTTTTGTTCTTCTACAGGTGTTTCCTCGACAGGCTCTTCTTCTTTATTTTCTTGAATTTCCTGTTCTTCTGATTTTTCAGTTTCAACGGCAGGAATTTCATCTAATGAAGGAACTTGAGGAATATCTTGTTTTTCTTCTTGTTCGCTTTCCTCTGAAACAAGTTTTTCTTCTTTCTGTTCTTCTTGTGAAGGTTGTTCTTGGACATCATTGCCTTCTTCGTTCTCTGCTTTGTTTTCTTCAGGCTGAACAAGCGGTTCTTCTTTGTTTTCCTCTTTTGCTTCTTCTTCGTCAGAGATTTGTTCAATAGGTTCTTCCTCTTGAACTTCTTCTTTTTGTTCTTCAAGCAGTTCTGACTCATTATTTTCAGCAGGAACTTCTTCTGTTTTCTTTGTTTCAGACTCTTTATTTTGTGCTTCCAATAATTCGTCTAAGTTATCTATATTAAGTTCGTCATTGGTAGGTTCTTCTTCTATAGTTTCTGTTTTATCTTCTTCAACTTCTTTTTTCACTTCAGTATTTTTTCCATTTTTTGAAGGGAAACTTAAAGTAGTTCTTGATATTAAATCTTCGGCAATAAATGGCTTTTCATCAGGTGAATTTTCACTCTTTCTTTCTTCCGCCTCTTCTTTCTTCTTGAGATTTTGCCTTATAGTATCTTCCAATATATCTTGTATATCTGTTCCGAAGGTCATTAATTCGGTTTTTTGGTCGTCTGTATTATATTCTTCTATTTCTGCCGGTGTAGCATTAGATAGTATATCCTCTGCTTCTTTAGCTATTTCCTCAGAACTTTTATCTACATCAAACGGAACTTCGTCAAAATCATTTTCAAACGGGACTTCCAAAACATCATCTTCCTGTTCATTTTGGGGTTCTGAAATTAAAGTAGGAGCGTCATAATCATCTTGAAATTGATTACGGGCTTCGGCAAGTTCTTTTTCTTGTTCAACTATTTTATTTTCCAAAGAAGTTATTTTTGATGTTAAACTTTGCAGTTGGGCAAGTAATTCCTTATTTAAGTCGTTTTGTCCAAAATTTTGCTGGGATTGATTTTGGGGTTGCATTTGTACCTGATTTGATTGAGCAACAGGCATTGCATTTACACCAGCAGGTAAAATGGCCGGTATAGGTAATACTCCCGGCATAGATGCTGCATTATCTTGTATCGGTTGTTGGTTTTGTTGTTGTGTAGCAGCCGGAACGGGCGGTTTCGGACGAAATTTTGCGAAATTTGGGGCTTTTGGCCTTATCAAATGCGGCAATAATTCTTTAACAGTTTTCCAATCAGGATCTGCACTTACGGCAGAAGTTTCAGAACAAATCAAAAGATCCGGCCCGAAATTTGGTAATTGTTTTAATTCTGCTTCCGAATATGGTTGTTGTGATACATCATCGTTTAAATATGCCCAGTATTTCATAATGAACCCCTTAAATGTAGTATATATTAAGTTTAGCAAATTATTAAGCAGAAATAAACATCTTTCTTGAAATCTTACTGTTTTGGCAAAAATGATGCCCAAAAAACTATTGACTTTTAAAAAATACCTTTGTAAAATTATATTATGAAAACAATTTTAAACAATATAAAAAATTCTTTCCGTGCATCATTTAGAAAAGGCATTGTATACGGAATACTTGATGTTTTATTTCGTGTTTTTGCCTTTTGTTTATGGGTTATAACGGTAAAAGTACTCCTTGCTTTTATTTGGGATGCAATTTTTACTTTAAACATCAATGCCGACCGTGTCTGGTGGATTATATACAGTTCCATGTCACTTGTGATGGTGACACTCTTGGCCTATACAGCCGTATACGACAGAAAATAATTCATATAATTCCTAAAATAAAATTCCCCGTATTATTAACGGGGAATTTTTATGTAATTGATAAACTTACAGATCAGATAAAATTTTTTGTGCTACTGCGCAATCATTATTTATTTGTGTAGTTAGTTCATCAAGGCCGTTAAAACGTTTTTCGGAGCGGATTTTTTGTATAAATTCTGCGCGTAAAATTTGGCCGTAAATATCTCTATTAAAATTAAATATAAAAATTTCCACAGACGGCAAACCGTTTATTTCCACCGTCGGCCTTAAACCGATATTGCAAATTCCTTTATACTTTTTTCCGTTAAGATAAACCAATACGGCAAACACACCGCGCGGCAAAATTTGTTCTTTAGAAATATCTAAATTCGCCGTAGGAAAGCCGATTTTCCGCCCAAGTTGCTGCCCATAAATAATTTCACCTTCCAAAGAAAATGGCCGCCCAAGCATTTTATTTAGGGCGGTAATTTCTCCCGCTTTTAAAGCGGCACGCAAACGCGAAGATGATATTTTGCTTTGTTCTTCCTGTTCAAAATCAATGAGTTCAAAAATGATGTTATTTTGTTTACATCTTTCACGTAAAAAATGAATATTACCTTGACGGTTTTTACCGAAAGCAAAATCTTTTCCGGCGATAATTCCGCCCATTTTATATTTTTTAATAAGCAAATCAAAAAAAGTATCTGCGGTTAAATCTTTAATTTTATTAAAATCAAGATAAACAGTTTTTATATCGCTAAAAAATTCTTTTTTATGTTCAAAATCAAGCAAAACACTTTGCTCTAAATTATTATTTAAAATATTTTTTGGCGGCATTTTAAAAACAAGAGCAAGGGGGGTAAAACCGGCTTTTTTCGCCGCAGTTTTTAAGGCGGAAAATAATTTTTTATGGCCGCGGTGCATACCGTCAAAAGTGCCGATAGTTATAAAGGTTTTAGACATTTTAAAATATCCTCAACAGGCAAAGTTTTTATTTGCTCGGGCGTAATTGCACCGTCTAAATCATAACTGCCTATGCTTAAACGCCGCAAACTTGCAAGATGCCCGCAAGTTCCTAAAATTTCGGCAAGCATTATGCCAAGCGAGCGCGCATAAGTGCCGCTTGAACAATGCACATCAAAATCAATGAAACCGCCTCGCATAGAAATATTTTCATATTTATAAACGGTAGTCATTGTTTCTTTTTCAATATTTAAGCCTTCCCTTGCGTGGGTATACATCGGTTTACCGCCAACTTTTTTGGCACTGAAAAACGGTATTTTTTGTTTAACTTCGCCGGTCAATTTCGCTAAAGCGTTTTTTAATTCTTCTTCAGTCGGCATTTTATAAGGTTTTTGTTCGGTAATTTCGCCAAGTTTGTCCCACGTTGTTGTTGCAGTACCAAGCGCCAAAGAAACGCGGTAAACTTTAGGTAAATGTAAAAATTCATGTTGCCTTTTTGTAGCGTCACCGAGCAATAAAAGCAGTAGGCCTGTTGCACAAGGGTCAAGCGTGCCGCTGTGGCCGATTTTTTTATAATCAAGTTTACCGCGCAAAACATTTATGACGTCGTGTGACGTCCAACCTTCACTTTTATCTACTGCAAGCAAAGCGCTTGTTATGTTCATTTAAGTTTAGATATGGCCTTTTTAATTTCTTTAAGCAGGTCTTTTTTTACGGTTTCGATTTTGGCGCCAAGCAACTTAAAACCGGCCGCGCGCGCATGGCCGCCGCCGCCGAATTTATAAGCAATAGCGCTGACATCAACATTACCTTTTGAGCGCAAATTTACTGCCACTCTATCAGGTTCTTCGCGAAGTAAAACCGAAACTTCCACCGACGGTATTTTAACCGGCCTGCTTACAATGCCCTGCGTGTAGCGCGGGTCAATTTTAAAGTTTTTAAAATCATTTTCCGTCAAAGAAATTTCCGCGGTTTTTTTATCGTGATGCAAATTTAATTTTTCCAAAGCGCGGCCCAAAAGTTTAGTTTCTTTATAAGATTTTGTGTTGTATAAAACCAAATTTATTGTGGCGATATCTGCACCGCACTCAAGCATATAAGCAGAGCAACGCAAAGCCTCTGCGGTTGTATTTGAGTGTAAAAAGCGGGCGGTATCAGTCACCAAACCGGTATATAAACAAGTGGCTTCTTTGGCAGTAGGTTTCACTTTCAAAAATTCAAAAAGTTGAACAATAATTTCTGCCGTAGAAGAGGCATTAGGCTCAATATAATTTACAGTACCATAACTTTCGCCCGTTATATGATGGTCCACATTTAAAATTTGTTTAGAAGAGGCAAAAAGTTCATCAAAATCGCCGCCGCGTTTTTTATCGGAACACTCAAGCAAAAACATTGTATCTATTTTTTGTTTTTTTGGCATTTCACCGAAATGCACTGTATTAAGATTTGGCAAAAACATTAAATCTTCGCCGGGGCGGTCCTTACTGTAGGCATAAACTTTTTTACCAAGCCTTTTTAAAAGGGAAGTGACTGCCAAGGTGCAACCCAAAGAATCACCGTCGCAATTTTGATGCCCGGCAACAAAAAAATATTTACCGTTTTCAATTGCTTTTTTGAGTTTTTTAAATTGGGCTAATCTATTCATGTTTATTTTCTTTTTCAATTTTATTAAAAATTTCTTCTACGCGGGCGGCCTTTTCAGGCGTATTATCTAAGATAAAATGGAAAGACGGAATACGTTTTAAATGCAAACGCGGCCTAAGCAAAGTGCCGATTCTTGTACGAAGTTCTTCAAAATTTCTTTCGGCAAGTTTTTTATCTGCGTCACTGCCGAAAACCGAATAATACACTTTAGCGGTTGCCAAGTCTTTAGCGATTTTTACGGCGGTAATTGTTATAAAACCGGTAAAATGCCCGCTTGCAATTAAACGGGTGACATGAGTATTTATTTCATGCAAAAATAATTCTTCCAAACGTTTTATTCTGTCTATCATAATATATATTTTAGCATTTATAAGGAAGTTTTGTTGCTTTTTTTAAGCGTACGCAAACCCCCACGCGCCGCTCAGCAGATTTAAGATGATTTTTAATTTCCTATTCGACGACGAGTACCAAGCAGAACGGGAGCGGAGCGACTCTCGGTACTCTAGGAGAATAAAAATTAAAAAGCACTTAAATATGCAAGTGCGTTATGCGCGCTTGTTCACGGTTTTCGTAATGTGCACACGTAAATAAATTTAGAGTTGTTATGCACGGTATTTTTTGCTATCATATATCTATGTACTTCAATGACAGCATAATTGTTCTCTTGCGCAGGCATTTTAGGGAGCGTGACCGCATGATAAGCGCCTACTCCCTAAACCATGGGCGTATCGTCTTGCGTTTCCCCGGTGTAAACAAAGAGGCATCAAAGTTAAAAGCCTTTAGCGAACCTTTTGTAAACTCAGATGTCCGCATTTATTTAAGGAACAATGCAAGCATCGGTTGTGCAACGGGGGGAAAATTAAATACTGTTTACCCGAACTTACGCACAAATGTACGCAAAACCAATTTAGCGCTTTTCTTTTGCGAACTTATGCACCGTTTAACGCCTGAGCAAAACCCGAACCCGAATAAATTTTATTTACTTGAGAAATCACTTTCCGAACTTAATAATTTTAAATTTAATGAAGCAAGCGCGCCCGCGTTTTTACTGCGCCTGATGCAGTTAAGCGGTTATGGCGTGGCGGAAAAACCGCTCTTAAATATTCCCGCAGATTTCTGGGCCGCTTTGCATAAAGAAGAGTTCCACAATCTAACTTTTAACACCGCCGAAGATATTATTTATTTAAACAAAGCGCGCTATGTATGCCGCCGCTTTTTAAACAAATACTTAACATACCCTTTAAACACAATCGGCGAACTTGATTTGACTATTCCTTTAGAAGAATCCACACAAACAACAAGCCCGCAAGTACGTGCGGCGTTATCGGTTTTAGAAGAAGTTTTACAACCGGCTTAGAATTTATAAACTATTCTATTTCCATTTTGTCCTAAATACCCTTTTTTACGCCCACTTATTATTTGACACAGTTTATTGTATTTATCATTTTCATCAGTAGTATTGGCCCAACAATTAGTTGAAGATTCAAAATATCTCATATAAGCATTTTTTAATTGAACATTATTCTCACAATAAACTCTCTTTGAATATGCAGACACATCACAAACACCCCAATCATAGTTGCATTTTGTTTTATCATTTGATAATGTACATCCGCTCAAATCAATATCAAGACCTTCAAAAGTAGGGGCATATTTATCGTGTACCATATAATATCTTTGTTCGGCTTCATACATTACGCGCACCATATCTATTAATGTAGAATATCTGCTTTTCATAATAGCCATTTGATACTGCGGTAAAACAATAGCCGCTAAAATACCGATGATTAAAACAACAACTAATAATTCAAGTAAAGTAAACCCTCGCTTGCGTGTTTTTATTTTCTTCATAAATGCTCCTAATTTAACTTATACAATGTTTTTGGTTTCTGTATGATAAATTGTACAAAAAAAAAAAAAAATGCAAGTCAAGCGCAAATTAATCACTATGACGTGAAAATAAAGTAATTTAAGATATTTAGGGGTAATATACGGGACATTGACACGTAAACTATATAAAACCCCCGCGCCATAGAAAAACGCGGGGGGGATTTTAAATAAAATCAATTAAACTATTTTATTTCAAAGCACCGTATGCTATAAGAAGATTATAAATTTCTTTATTCCCTTTCTTTTTCGCCAAAGACAAAGGTGTTTCGCCGTCCAGTTCCCAATTCGGATCAACCCCTTCTCTTTCCAATAAAATAAAAACTTTGTTTACATCTTTTTTAGATATACATCTAAATAGATACTCGTGTTTTTTACCATAGACAAAGTTAAATATTTTTTCGTATTCATCTTTTCCGTATGAAAAATTCATAATGGCATTTATATAACCAAGAAAAAATTGATTATCGTAAATATAGTCATTAGTGAATAAAATTTCCATAACTTTTATGATATCTTTAATATCGGCATTTTCCGGATGATGAACTGCCACTTGATATAAATATAAAGATAAATTCTCTATATCAAAAGATTTGACTGCATAATTCAAAAGAAGTTGAACTTTATCAGGATTTACTGAAAGGCAAGCCCTACTTAGAGCAGTTCTTGACATATCGTCTAATACATACATAGTCGCGCCGTTTTTTAACAAATAGTCGGCAATTTCTGTATCATCTGTCAGCATTAAAAGTGTACTGCCTAAACCGTCATCTGTTTTGACGTTGATATCGGCATTATTTTTAACAAAAAATTTAATAGCGTCCATATCATTTTGTAAATCAAATTTCGGTGCTGATTTTACAACATCATTTATATCTACCCAATTGTTAATTAGCAATTTTGCAACGTCAAACTTTTTATTTTTAATTGCCGACAATACTTGCATAACGCCTTCTTTTTCAGACTTTATTGAAGGGTTTATTTCTTCATAAATATTATCTTTTATCAGATTATGCATTTCTTTTATATCAGAAACAACGGCATCCGTATTTATATTAGCAAATACAGGCGAAACAATTAAGATATTAAACAGACAAATAAATAATATTTTCATATTTATATTTTAGAAAAAGTTTTATTTCACCGCAAGAGACTTAAGACCTAAGTACAATTACCCCAAAGACCTATAAAAAGAAACCCCGCGTGCTTTACAACTAACACGCGGGGCAAATATCACTTAACCAACTATTCCGAAACTTGTTTCTTGCTCTTCATAATCACAAAAGTCAAAATCGCAAGCAGACAAATAACTATACACCAACCCCAAGCGGAAAGTTTGGTATATTCGTTATTGTAAGCAACGATAATAGGCGCAACAATTACTGCAACCATATTAACAACTTTAATCATCGGGTTAAGTGCGGGGCCGGCGGTATCTTTCAAAGGATCACCGACGGTATCACCCACCACACTTGCTTTGTGTCTTTCAGAACCTTTACCGGTATTTTTGGCAATATCGCTGGGTTCATCTTCAATAAGTTTTTTGGCATTGTCCCAAGCGCCGCCTGCGTTAGACATAAACACAGCCAAGAGCTGCCCTGAAACGATAATGCCTGCCAAGAAACCGCCCAAGGCTTCAACGCCGAGTGAAAGCCCCACAAATACGGGTGAAACTATACCGAGCAAAGCCAAAATAATAAGTTCTTTTTGTGCCGCCGCGGTTGAAATTGCCACCGTTGTACCATAGTCTGGTTTGGCTTTACCTTCCAAAATACCAAGCCCGAATTGGCGGCGCACTTCTTTAACAATCAAACTTGCCGCACGTCTTACTGCGTTAATTGCAAAAGATGAGAATAACCAAGGCACCGCCGCACCAATCAACATACCCACAAATACTACGGGGTTAGACACAACTATACCAATATCTTTAAGCAAGGTAAGTGTTTGATTTAAACCTTCTTTTGCCCAAGTTGCGTTTAATGCATCCTGAACATTGCTGACGTCAACCATATAAGAGCCGAACAAACTGACTGCCGCAATTACCGCAGAACCGATTGCCACACCTTTTGTGATTGCTTTTGTGGTATTACCTACGCCGTCAAGGTCCGCCATAATTTGGCGTGCTTTTTTGGTATTTTCGTCTTTATCGTCGTGCCAAGCCATTTCGCCGATACCGTTTGCGTTATCGGCAATTGGGCCAAAAGAGTCCATAGCAACATTATTCCCTGTTAAGGTAAGCATACCGATACCTGTCATTGCAACGCCGTATAAGATAAAGGTCACTTTTTCAGCCGGTGCTAAACCGTCAATGGTACCGAAGATTAACACGGATGTAAAAATAGTGACTGCAATAACTAAAATTGACCAAACGGAACTTTCAAGCCCGACGGCAAGCCCGCTTAAAATCGTAGTAGCAGAGCCTGTATCGGTTGATTTTTTAACTTCAATAACCGGTGCGCCTGTGGTGCCTGTAAAATGTTCGGTAATTCTGTCAATAGCCATAGCCAAAAATACGCCGATAGTGACAGCAAGGAAAGGCCTCCACCAACCGCCTTTTAAACCTTGTAAATAGAAATATGCAACTATTGCAAACAAAATAATTGAAATTGTTGCAGACGTTGCATACCCGCGGAAAATTGCCTTCATAGCATCGCCTTTCAAACCGTTATCTCTAACGGCATAAGTGCCGATGATTGAGCAAAATACGCCGATACCGCGCACTAAAAGCGGGTAAACAATCCACTCATACATCCCTGTCAAATGCCATAAAGAAAGGCCCAAAATTAAACCGGAAACAATGGTCACTTCATAAGACTCAAAAATATCTGCGGCCATACCGGCACAATCGCCGACGTTATCGCCAACAAGGTCTGCAACAACGGCAGGGTTTCTGGGGTCATCTTCCGGAATCCCTGCTTCAACTTTACCGACAAGGTCCGCGCCCACATCAGCCGCTTTTGTATAAATACCGCCGCCGACGCGCATAAACAATGCAATCAAAGTACCGCCAAACCCAAAACCGAGCAAAGCATCAGGCGCCGCAACACCGAAAATGATAAAAATTAAAGTGCCGCCAAGCAAACCAAGGCCGTCGGTAAGCATACCGGTGCAAGTACCTGCGCGGTAAGCAATTTTTAAAGATTCGCCAAAAGAGCGTTTTGATGCGGCCGTCACGCGCACGTTTGCCGCAACTGCAATACGCATACCTATTTGCCCGACAAGTAAAGAAAACATTGAACCTAAAATAAAACTGCCCGCACGCCCAAAGGCAATTATAAGTTTTATTGTTTCGTCACTGTAAGCGGAAAACCTGATTTTTGCTTCCGCCGAAACAGGCACAATATAAACTGAAAGGAACAAACAAACCGTCAAAATGCCTATCATCGGCAAAATTGATTTTAATTGTTTGCGAAGGTAAGCATCTGCGCCTTCTTTAATAGCGGTCCAAACTTCAACCATTTTACCTGTACCGGAATCATGGGCCATAACTTGTTTATTAAGAAACAAAGTATACCACAACCCGATAAGTGCCACCGCCAAAACGCCGAACATTGCATATTGCTCACTGCATTTTAAGGCGGAAATACCGTAAAACATTTCTAACATATGACCTCCTAGAATAGAATTACATCTCACTACTATCATACAAAATTATTCAGCAGTTTGAACAAAAATTTATTTATAAAATAAAGCCAAACCGTGCGCACAAACCCGGCAAGTATTTTTGAGAAAATTTTAGTTTTCTCTATGACGACGAGTACCAAGAAGAACGGGAGCGAAACGACTCTCGGTACTCTAGGAGTAGAAAAACTAAAATTTACTAAAAAGAATTAGCCGGCAATTGATAATTACTGTCAATTACCTATTTCCTTCTAATTTCTTTAATGGTCTGTAAGTGTTGATGATAAGTCTTGCTAAATATATGCCTGTTGGTATTATCGGCAACAAAGTAAAGGGCATCAAAATTAGGCTCTGGGTTCAAAACGGCTTTAACGGAATTTATACCGGGGCTTGCTATCGGCGCAGGCGGCAGGCCGGCGTAGCGGTAAGTGTTATAAGGGGAATCATATTTTAAATCGGCATAAGTTAAACCCTTTTTCCAATGGCGTTGTTCCTTTTCGGAATAACCCAAGGCATATTGAACGGTAGGGTCCGCTTCTAAACGTTTGCCGATTTTAAGGCGGTTCAAATACACAGCGGCAATTTTGGGGCGCTCGTCATTTAAAATTGCTTCGCGTTCCACGATAGATGCAAGCGTTATAATTTCCTGCTCACTTAAATTTGTTTTATTTTGGGGGGAATTTAAAAGCGGTAAAATATTTTTTTCATATTCCTGATACATCACTTTTAAAATTTCCAAAGGGTCCATTTTTTTCGGTAATTTATAGGTAGACGGGAACAAAAACCCTTCCGCTTTAATACGTTTTGCTTCGTTTATAAATGGTTCAGTTTCCGTCAAAATACCTTGCCTTAACAATTCTTCGGCAATTTCTTCAAGGCGCCAACCTTCCAAAATAGTCACTTTATATGTAGGCGCGCCCGAATCATTAACAAGGTGCCAAATTGCGTTTATTGACGAGATATTTTTGTGTAAAGTAAAAGTACCGCTACGCAGTAATTTATCGGAGCCGCTTATTTTAAGCCAAATGCGGAAAGCAAGCGTGCTTTTAATAACACCGTTTTCCTTTAGTATTTCGCCAATTTTTCTTGGCGAACTGCCTTGTTCGATTTCCACCGTCACAGGCGCACCTTTATAAGTCAAATGGTGGCGCACGAATAATACGGATGAAATCCCGCCAAAAATCAGAATAGCCAAAATACTAAAGAATATTATTTTTTTCATTTAGTCAGTTTAATAAAGTTCTTTTTGCCTACTTGTAAAACTGCTTCGCCGTCAAAATTGACAAGGGCATCTTCCAAAACCTTTTCGCCGTTTAATTTAACGCCGCCTTGCATAATTAAGCGCCTTGCTTCGTTTTTGCTTTTGGCAAAACCGGCCGCCAAAATTACGCTAACGTAAGTTTGATTATTTGCGTTTAAGGTAGGTAAATCCGTCGGTAATTCTTTTTTGGAAAATACCTGTTCAAAATTTTCAAGTTCCTTTTGTCCGGCTTCAGCACCGTGGAAACGTGAAGTCAAAATTTTTGCCAAATTCTTTTTTGCGGTCATGGGGTGCATGGCTTTAACCGCGTTTAAATCTTCGGCAGTTAAAAGTTCATAATATTGCATCATAAGTTCGTCGGAAATTGACATTACTTTACCGAAAATATCTTTCGGCGCATCATTTATACCGATATAGTTGCCGTAAGATTTTGACATTTTTTTCACGCCGTCTGTACCAACAAGCAAAGGCACAGTCATAACGACTTGCGGTTCTTGACCGTTATTTTTTTGCAGTTGCCTGCCGACGAGCAAGTTAAAAATTTGGTCCGTTCCGCCAAGTTCTACATCTGCTTTAAGGGCAACGCTGTCTTGGCCTTGGAATAAACTGTACATAACTTCTAACACAGAAATCGGGTTCCCTGCTTTCATACGTTTCTTGAAATCGTCGCGCTCTAATACTTGTGATAAAGTCACTTTACTTAAAGTACCCAAAATTTCTTTGGTGGTAAAGAAAGGGTTAAGCCACTCGCTGTTAAAATGGATTTCCGTTTTGCTTGGGTCCAAAACTTTAAAGGCTTGGTCTGTATAAGTTTTGGCATTTTGCTTAATTTGTTCAGGGGAAAGCATAGGGCGTGTGGTGTCGCGGCCGGAAGGGTCCCCGACGGCTGCGGTAAAATCGCCGATAACCAAAACTGCGGTATGCCCCATATCTTGGAAAGCGCGCAATTTTGTTAAAACTACGCTATGCCCTAAATGTAAATCTGCACTTGTTGGGTCTGCGCCGAGTTTGATGCGGAGTTTCTTCCCGCTATTTAATTTTTTTTCAAGTTCCGCGCGGCTTATAAGGTCTACGCAACCGCGGGTTAGCAAATCTATGTCCATAATTACCACCTTTAAGAATATACAAATATTTTAGCATTTTAATAGGAAATCTGCAGTTCCCGTTTTTTGCCGGCTAATTCTTTTTGGTAAATTTTAATTTTTAACTTCCTAGAATACCGAGAGTCGCTACGCTCCCATTCTTCTGGGTATTTGTCGTCAGTTAGAAAATTAAAATTTACTCAAAAATACTTGCCGGACGGGCGCGCACGGTTTGGCTTTATGTCGCTTCGCTCCGAGTTCTTCTGAGGACTCGTCGTCGTAAAGAAAATTAAAAATTCCTTTAAATCTGCTGCGCGGCGCGTGAACGTTAGCTTACGCCTTAAATTTGCTGCGTCGCACCTAGCGTTTACTTTCGCTTTAAGTTTAAACTCAAAAATATTTCCTATAATTCCCCGCCCCTTTGCTTGCAAAGGCGGAGGGGTTAGGGGTGGGGTTAGAAAATTAAAATTTTTCCTATATTGCCGCCACCCGCGTGCTTTGTCACGCGGGCGGGAGGTGCCGAGCAAAAGCCATTTTTTGCGAGGCGGAGGGGGGCTTTCTTTTGTTTTTTAAAAATAATTAATTAAGTTTGTAAACGACATCGTAATAACCAATTGAACCATCTAATAATTTACCACCAAGTGTTTTACAAACTTTTTCGCCTATTGTGTCAGCTGTCGCTCCGCAAACCATCATACCAGCATATTCAGGAGAATTTATATCATCTAATTGATACATCTCTATTATAAATTGCATATTGTTATTTATACAATAAACTTCCCCAAAACCTTCTTCGTTTGGGAAACAATCCCAAGTATCATTTTCCATGTCTCCATATTCAGAACAAGCCCAACCATCAGGACAATCTATACCAAGGTCCGTAATAGTTGCTATACCTTCATTACATTCTTCGTCTTTACAATAACTACCTTTTGTTAATTTCCAAGCCATATAAGAATCTTTAATATGGCGCATCATTGGTAAAATTGCGGCAACTTTTGCTTTCGTGACGGCCATTTGATATTGCGGCAACGCAATACCTGCTAAAATGCCGATGATTAAAACAACCACCAACATTTCAAGAAGGGTAAACCCTTTTTTACATCTTTGTTCATTTGCTTTTTTCATTTTTTGTTTCTCCTTAATTTTAATTAACTTCAAATTTTTAAGAATCAAAAACGGCTGAATTGTTTAGGCAGTATCAGCACCCAAACAAAACAGCCGTGGTTTATCAAATTATTAAATAAAGAGATAAACGCTTGACATAAAACCAACGGCTTGCAATTCCGTCAATCTTATGCCCAAACGTTGTTTCTGGTCTGATACTGTACCTTGGTTTCCCAAAGCAGCCTGCATTAATGCAGTCCCAAAAACAGTCAAATTTTTAAATAAGCCCCTTATAGGCTTATGGTACTACAATTTTCTCCTTAAAACATCTACAAAATAAGTATAACATATTTTAATTAAAAAACATTTTAAACCGGCAATTTTATACTTGAAATATCAACCGCCTAATCAAGCATATTCAAAATACGGGCGGCGGCATCTTCTCTGTCGTGGTTGATTTCGTAAAAGCGCTTGTAGGCAGTTAATAATGCTTCTTCGTCAAAAGAAACTTTTTGTAAGAATTTATTTAAAATTTCATCCACTTGTTTTTCATTTAAACCCTGATCAAAAAGTTCCAAAGCGACAGTGCTTGCGTTCGGCGGGTTTTTGCCGTTAAGTTCATCAATTAAGTAGGCTAACGCGGCGCAATAAGCGGCATCGTCTTTCTTATAAAAGGTATAAGGTTTAAGTTTTAGGCGAAAAAACTCAAGCACTTGCTCTTTGCTCTGCGGGCCGGTGTAATTTTGCAAAGCCTCAATTCTCAAAGGGTCTTCGCCGAGTTTGGCTTTATTTTCCTTTCTGTAAAGAGCTTGCGCATAACCTGCTTGGAAAGGTATTTTACCGAGCATAATTTTAACGCCGATATCGGCATTTTCCTTATAACTTTCGGCGTATGGCAAATTATTTAAAAGCGCCTTAAAATCAAGCCCAAGTTCCATTAAAGTTTTTTTGCCGAAGAATTTTAAAGTCAGTTCATCTTGGTAGCCAAGGAAAAACGGCACTTTTGCAAGTTCTTGCATATAGGCCAATTTTTCTTGTCTGATTTCCGCCTGTTCTTTTGAACTTTCAAAAATTTCAGGGCGGCCTTCCTTTAAAATTTTGACGGCAAGGGCCAAATTTTCATAAGGTTCTTCTTTATAAGGCAGGCGCGTTAGAATTGCTTTAAATATTTTTTGAACCTCAGATTCCGGCAAATTATTGTATTTAAAATAAATTGTTTCCAAATCATCTGCCGTCAAAGGGTGGGGAAAAGTTTTATATAAATTAAGCATTGGCGCAAGTTCATCTTTATCAATTTCCGCCAAAAACACTTTTGCGGAAAGTTCTTCTTTATTTTTAAAAGCAGGGCAAATATTTTCAATTTCCTGAACAAGGGCATTAAAAACTTTTTTTAACTCGGGCGAACCTTCAAAAGCATAAATTTTATATAAACGCCTGAAAGTGTTTAATGTAATTTTTTTATCTTGATATAAAGTGTCTAAGAATTTTAAATTTTCTTCCGCTTTAACTTTTAAAACCACACGCGGTTCACCGAGTTTTTCAAGCAAATTATCGACGGTTTTAGTGCCTTCCAAATCTTGTATTAACTGCTTACTTGAAACTTGCCCATACGCCTGTAAAAGCAAACTGAAATATTCTTTATCTAAAGCAACTTCCGCCGCCAAATTTTGAAGTATTTTTTGTGCTTTTAAGACATCCACTTTTCTGCGTGCGGCCTTTTTGCTTTGCCTGCAAAGTAAAATATTTACAATTAAATTTCCGGCCATTTCCAAATTAAGTTCTTGTTTGATTTTTTCAATTTCGGCCTTTAAATTTTCTTCGGTAAACGGGTTATTATATAAAAATTCTTCAAGCAAATAATTATCTGCTTGCGGGAGCAAATTTTTTAAAGATGTTAAATTTAAACTCTCTGTTTGCATAAAGCGGTTATTTCTTTATATTTCGCCGTTAATTTGTTTTTTAAATTTTCGTCTGAAACATAGGGCAAATTGGTTTTGATATTTTCACCGCAACACTCCAAAGCGGTAAAAAGCAAAGCCCTTGCGCAAAGTAAATCAGATACAATTATTTTAGCAATTTTTCCTTCAATTTCAGCAACGATTTTCAAAAGTTCCTGCGCCTTTTGCGCGGTAATTGCTGGCACTTCCGCCGCCCTGATTTGCGCCTTGGCAAGTGCCTTTTCCTGCTCGGCGGACGGCGCTTGCTTTTTAAGGGTAATGACTTCAAGATACGCCGCAGCATCTTCTTTGGTTAAATGCTTAAATTCGTTTTTATAATTTTCTATTTTAGCAAGGTAAGGTGTTAAAAAATCTTTATCTTCTTGCGGTGTGGCCTTGCGCTTTACGGTGACGCCTGCTGCCATCATCATCAAAGCCGCGCCCATAGCCGCGCTTAAAGCGGCCGCACTGCCGCCGCCGGGGACGGAACTTTTATCTGCTAGTGCTTCAATAAAAAAGTCTGAGCCTTCTTGCCAAGTCACCATATTTTACCGCTCTCCAAATCAGAATATTTTTTGATTTTAAACATTTTAAGGCGGTCTTCATCAATGCCCGTTCTGCTAAAGAACACGTGTTCAATGGCAGTTGCCGGCGTGATATATGCGCCTTTTTTAATACCTTTTGGGTCCGCTTTCAAAACAAGCCACATTAAAAACAGTTCAATATCTTTAAAATTTTTTACTTCAAGTTCCGCCGCCGCGCGAAGGAGTTTCGGCTTATCTGCCATAGCGCCTTCCAAAACAACTGCGCTGTGATAACCGTTTTCTTTAGCGGCCAAAACATCGCGGTGTGTGTCGCCGATAATAAAAACGTCGTTTGCGGTAAATTTTGTTTTAAAATGCTTTTCGCAACTTTTTACGCCTTGCGCCAAAAGTTCGGCTCTATTAGGGGTAATTGAACCGAAACCGCCGTAATTAAAACCGAAATATTTATCAAGCCCCACCGCCTTAAGTTTAAGTTCCGCGCTTTGCGGGGTATTGCCTGTCGCTAAAGCAATTTTGACTTGCGGGTATTTTTTTAGAGTGTCCAAAAATTCTTTGATACCGGTCATAATTTTTAATTTTTTTGCCTTTTTTGTTTCGGCGATTTCACGCGGTAATTCGGCAAGATACGCGGCAGTTATTTTTTTGATTTCCTTTGCTGTAGCTTTTTTGCCTGTAAGTGCGGTATAGGCATAAGAAAAATTATAAAGGTCCGTTCTGCCTGATAAATCTTTATCGGTCATTTTCAATGTTTTATTATAAAGTTTTTCCATTGCGCGCTGAAGTGCTTTAAGGCCAAGCCCGCCGCTATTCATAAGTGTACCGTCGATATCAAATAATACTAATTTCATTTTACTGCTCCCTTTCTTTGTTTTTTAATAACGCTGTTAACTAAATAGGCACCGCCTAAGGCGAAGATAATGCCCAATGTTTTTAAAATTGTAATTTTATCATACCCAAAAAGTGCCGAAAGCATATAAGTAAATACAGGGTACGACATCATCAAAGTTGTTGCTTTTGAAAGGTCCATATTACGTATGGCCCTATACCACAAATAATTGCCGTAAATATAAAATGCAACACCCATAAAAAGTATTGAAACAACTGTTTGCCAACAGATTGTCATCGTCGGGTTAATATCAAAAAACGTTAAAAGGTAAGTTAAAGGAATTGTAAGAAAAAATGCATAAAAAGCACGCGCTGCCGTTATAAAATGGTCTGTTAAAGTATTGGGTAATTTTTTTGCGATAATGTGGCCTATTTGAAACATCCACGTCGTGCAAAGAATAAGCAAATCGCCTTTCATTTGGAAATTAAATTTATTTGCTTCCATCAAAATACAAATTACGCCCATAAGAATAAATGCCGTACCGATTATTTGTTTTCCTGTCGGCCTTTCGCCCAAAAAGAAATAACTTAATATAACGGAATATAATATTTCCGTTTGGCCTAAAATTGATGTATTTGCCGGCGTTGTGTAATTAAGTGCCACCATTACAAAAAGGAACGGGCAAGCCGATGAAAACAACCCCACGCCTGCCAAACGCGGCGCAAGTTTTTTATCAAACAATAGTTTCCAATAATGATTTTTTGTTAAGTACGGAATATAACAAAGCACCGTCACACCTGTTGCGATAAGCATCAAAGATGTCGGGGAAATATACCCCGTTTTTAGTTTACCAATGATGGGATAAAAAACGGTAATAGATAATGACAGCCACAACGCTGTTAAAGGTGATAGTTTCATATATAAATTATAGCAATTATAGCGGCGAGTTGTCTTAATAAGAGATATTTTGACAGAAAAGAGCAAAATAAAAATTTTTTGTATAATAAAAACTCTAAATATGCTAAAATAACGGTATAATTCCTAAAATTTGGAGAACATATATGAAAAAAATTGCAAGTTTCACGATAAACCATGACACATTAAATAAGGGGTTGTATGTTTCAAGGATAGATGGGGATGTCATTACATATGATGTTCGTATGAAAAAACCAAATGCAGGGGATTATCTTAAAAATGCCGGCTTACACACTTTAGAACATCTTTTAGCCACATATATGAGAAACACCAAATATTCCGATCAAGTAATTTATGTAGGTCCTATGGGTTGTAGAACAGGTTTTTATATTATTTTACGGGATACAGTATCTAGTGAACAAGCAATTAAATTGATCCAAGATTCCTTTGATTTTGCCGCCAAATTTGAAGGGGATATTCTCGGTGGAACACGCAAAGAATGCGGTAATTATTTAGATCACGATTTAAATGATGCAAAGGCAATTGCCGCTGATATGGTTCAAGTATTAAAAAATTGGACTAAAGAACAATTGGTTTACCCAAAGTAAAATTTCTCATCTATAAACCGCCACAAGAACATTAAGGGCAAAGAATAATTCCTGCAGATTTTCTATTTAGAAACTTGACATTTGGCTCAAATATTTGATACAGTCGTATCAGACAGGGGAGTCGTCTAACTAATTTTGCACACGCAAAATTGTTTAAAGGAGTATTATGGACGATATAATGTCTTCCCTTCACGAGTTAAGGCAAACGCTTGACTCTAAAATTTCCTCTTGCATTACAGAAGAAAAAGCCCAAAAAATTATTCAAGACCTAATCAACAAAGTTCACCCCGCACAAAGCAAAGCAGTTCTGCCCACCACCGAAGATGCCTTGCTTGAAAGGTTTGCCGCATTTTCAAAAAAAGGCCAATTTGCGCCGGAAAAAGCCTGGACCAGCGAATACGGCCGTAAGTTCGGCAATATGCGCAATTTCTTGCTTGCCGCAAAAAATAACCCAACTTTTATTGAAGGCCAAAAAGCAGTTTTAAGCGAAGGCACAAACAATATCGGCGGTTATTTAGTACCGACGGAATTTTCAAGCGAAGTCATCCGCTTAATGACAGATGCAAGCCCTATTATGCAAATTGCAAATATTTTGCCGATGTCTGCTTGGAAAAGGCAAATTCCGAAACAACTTACCAATTTACAAGTAGGCTGGGTTGCGGAAAACGGTACAAAAACCGTTTCAAACCCTACCTTCGGGCAAATTGAACAAACCGCAAAAGTGCTTGCCACCGTCATTAAATGCACCGACGAACTTATCAGGGACAGCGCCATTAACTTAACTCAATTTTTATCTGAAATCGTCGCCGAAGCCATGGCCCTTGAAATTGAACGCGTTGCCCTTTTAGGCGACGGCTCTAATGACCCTTTCTACGGCGTTTTAAACACAAGCGGTATCAATGCCGTTTCCATGGGTTCAAGCACAGTCACTTTTGACGATATTTCAAACTTAATCTTTAGTTTAAACGAAACACAGGCAAAAGACGGCGTTATCGTTTTATCACGCGCCGGCCTTGCCAAACTTATGCAACTTAAAGACTTAAAAGGCCAATATGTATGGTGCCCGCCATCTGCCGCAAACCCGGCGACAATTTGGAACATTCCTTATGTTGTATGTTCACAAATCCCCAACACCGTCACAAGCGCCAGCACCTTAACCGGCGGCGATAAAACTATCGCTTTCTTTGGCCGCTTTAACAAAAACCTTTTAATTTCTCCTAGAGAAGAAATGACGGTTAAAGTATCACAAGATGCCGCTTCCTGGAACAGTTCCGACAGTTCCTTAGAAAGCGCTTTTATGACGGACCAAACCTGGCTCCGCTTCACACAGGCTTTATCAATCAATGTCACTTACGGTAATGCCTTCAGTTATTTAATCTTTAAATAATGCTTTACGGCCTTGCGCGCCCGCCGCGCAAGGCCATATAAAGAGAGGTCAAAAATGTCTTTACCTACAACTGCCGCAACCACTTTGGCAAATTGTAAAAAATACCTAAATATCGCCGCAAGCGATACTTCAAAAGACGAATTACTTGAACTTTTGATTGAAGCCGCTACCACCGCCGCGGAAGATTATTTGGGCCGCTATATTGTGGCGCGCCAAATCAGCCAAGAGCCTTATGACTGCACCAACTGCAAAAGCAAATATTTACAACTTAAACAATACCCCATCACAACTTTAACCACAGTAGTGGAAGACGGCGAAACACTTAATAGTACCGATATAACCCTGGACGGTCCAAACGGCATTTTAAAACGCCGTATCTTTTGGAAAGGCGCGGTTTTAGTGACTTATACCGCCGGTATAGCATCATCCACCGCCAATGTTCCCAAAAATTTGCAACTTGCTATATGGCAATGGGTGTCTTGCATTTTAAACACGCAAGGTGCGCAAGGCATAGACAGCGAAACACTTGGCGATTATTCCGTAAATTACATAGAGCAAAACCCGATTCCGCCAACAGTTATCAGTTTGCTTGAAGGTTATAAAAGAATTGATTTATAGGAGTTTTAATGTCAGTCAAATCACTTTTAAACAAAACCTGCCAAGTAAACCAAATCACATACACGCAGGCAAGCGCAAGCGGGCAACAAACTGTCACATCCACCGTCTTGGAAAGTGGATTGCCTTGCCGTTTGCGCACAAGAACTGTAAGCGAACGTAAATATTCAATGCCCGCTTATGCCTTGGCAACACACTCAATATATGTAGCGGCAAAAAGCAGTTTATACGGCAAAAAACTTTCGGTAGTTATAGACGGCAATACTTATGACGTTATCGGCCTTATAAACATGGGCGGCGAAGACCGTTTATTTTGCCTTTACGCGGAAAGGAGAGTTTAATGTTTACCCAAAAACTGAAATGCCAAAGCATGCAAGTAAAAACAAATATCGCCGAAGCAAATAAAAAGTTTGAAACCTATCAAAAAACTTTAATCAATGACCTTGCCACAAAAATCAAAAAGAGTTTGTACTATCGTTTAAGTACGGAAGTTGAGAAAGTAAACGGCCAAACTTTACGCTCAAAAGCAGGCGAAGCACCCCGCAAAGACAGCGGCAATTTACGCGCAAATATAGAAGTAAAAATTTTTACTTCCGGCAAAGAAATTGGCATACACGCAGGCGTTTTTAACGGCAAAGCAAATTATGCAAAAATGCTTGAATACGGCACAACGCGTATGAAACCGCGCCCTTTCCTGCGCCCGATTTTAAGCCAATATAAACAAGTATTACAAAAATATCTGCCAAGCACGGAGGATTTATTTTTATGATAGCACAAGATATTTATACTTATTTAACATCAAGCACCGCTTTAGCAACCGCTTTAAACGCAACGGAAACGGACAGTAAAATTTACCCAAATTATGCACGTTTATCGTCGCGCTTGCCTTTTATAGTGTATCAAAGCACCAACGCAGGCGGCACGCAAGATGAAGTGTTAAACGAAGAAGATTTAACTTTAATTATCACTTCAGATACTTATGCAACTACCGTCGCAATAAGTTATATAATAACCGGTTTGCTTGATTTAACGGAAACGCAAATACCATCGGCAACTTACAATATTTACTATGCCAAAAAAATTGGCGGTAATGATTATGCCGACGATTTAGGGCGCCATGTCCGCGCTTTAAATTTTACCTTTAAATTTAATAAAAAAACAAATACTGAAAATTAAGAGAGGATAATTTATGTCATCACCAGCAAATATAGTAGTAGGGCTTGCCGCGGAAGGCACGCTTAAAATCGCATCTTACGGCACCGCAGAAAGCGGCGCAACCGACCTTGGCTTTATCAAAGGCGGCATCACCATTGAACACGAAGAAACTTCTTATGATATCAAAGTGGACCAAGTGCTTGCGGCCGTCGGTAAAGTGACCACAGAAGAAGCACTTAAAATCAAATTTACTTTAGCGGAAGCCACCCTTTCAAATATAGCGCTTTCTTTAGGTGTTCCCACACCTGCAAGCACAACGCTTGAATTTGGCGATAAATCCCAAAGCGCATATTACACTTTATACGCAAACGTAAAAGGCGCAAACGGCGCAACCAGAAAATATACTTTTTGGAAATGCCGCCCAAACGGCAAAACTTCGCAGAGTTATAAACGCGACGGAGAAACACTTATTGAAGTGGAATTTGACGTCTTGGCAGATACCAGCAAAACCCAAGCGAAACGCTTTGGTAAAATTGAAGATACCGCCGCCGTTTAATATACCTAAGCACAGGGGGAAATTATGAACAAAATTGATATTTTATGCCCGCCGCAAAGGCAAATAAAAATACTCGGCAAAACCATAACTCTGCACCCGCTTTCTTTGAAAAATGCCATAAATTTAGGGCGGATACTCGGGCAACTTAAAACCGAGGTCCAAGCCGCTTTAAAAGACGGTAAAGAGAATCCGGTTCTCAAAATTTTGGAACTTGCCGGCACAAATAAAACAAGGGAAATTTTAGATATTTTTACGGACTATGAATTTAAAGAAATCAATGATCTGGAAAATAAAATTTCACTTCTGGAACTCAGTTCCCTTGCCCTTGCCCTAACGGAAGTTAACGACTTTAAGCAGATAATGCTAAATTTTCGGGCAGCGCTGAAAGCAATGAACAATTAGACGCCCTTTCAAGCGCTATATTTTTTGCCGCGTCTTTCTACGGTTATACCGTTGATTATATTTTAGCCCAAAGCCCCCTGTGGCTTCTTGAGGCCTGCCGTTATGCCTTAGGGCGCAAAACAAAAACCGCCCCTTTAAGCGACGGCCAATTATCATTAATAGGAATAAGCAAATGAACGATAATGCTAACTCTTTTTTTATAGAACTTTCCACTTTGTTTGATCCAAAGGGTTTTAACGAAGCACAATCAAAACTTGAGCAAAGCGAAAGTTCCTTTAATACTTATTTTAAAAATTTAGAAGAAAACAGTGCACAGTTTTCAAATATTTTTGAAAGTTATGCATCAAAAGCAAGCGAAAAATCTTTAAATGCTTTTAGTAATTTTTTTGATGCTACTTCCAAAAACTTTTTAGACATTGATAACCTTGCTAAGCAAGTTTTTTCTTCTATCGCAAACAGTGCCGTTTCCGCTTTAAGCAGTTTTGCCGTAAACAGTTTTTTGGGCAGTGCTACGGGGGGAACATCACTTTTCGGCGGTTTACTTGGCAGCCGCAGAAGCGGCGGTGCAATAAATAAAACCGGCGCTTATTATCTGCACGAAGGCGAATTTGTTTTGCCGCCCGAAATCGTAAACGGCATACAAAACGCCCCCGCACCAAACACGCAAAGCGCGCCACAAGAGGCCGTTATAAATATCACGCTTAACAGCCCGATTACCATTAACGGAAATACCGAAAACGCACAAAGCGCACAAGAACTGTGTGAAGAAATTGCTTCTGCCACACGCCGCGGTGTCAGTTGGGCAGTGGAACAGGCGAAAATATCTTATAAAATAGGCCAACAACACAGTAAGGAGGTTTCAATATGAGTTTATCCTGTATAGAAATTTTAACACCGAATTTACTTGAAAATGCCGTTTTAAGCGAAAGCGGAAACGCCAAGACTTATACCTTTTCTGCGTTAACGGAAATAAATAAAATAATAGTAAAAAATAGCAATTTAACTGCACTGAATATTGAATATAAAGCCAATGCGGAAGATAATTTTACAACACTTACCGCCACACAAGAAACATGCGGGCAAGATTTTATTTTTATACTTTCTGCACCTGTAAGTATGCTTATTTTAAAATTAACTTTTACAGCATCAGGCACATTAAGTATCGGCAAAATTATTGCGGCGAAAACATTGCTTAATTTAAGCGAAGTTTTAAGCACTGTAAGCGGCAATATTTTTGCGCGTGAGGGATATCATTATATGGCAAACGGTGCTTTAATAAAGTGGAAAGATTTTAACAAATATACTTTAACCTTAACTTTAGATAACATAAATTTAACCGTCAAACAAAACCTTGAAAATATTTTAAATAATAATACTTTTTTGACTTATATTTTTTACGGTTCTTTTGATACTGCCCTTATTAGCGAATATGCTGTAAGACAAATGCCGTTTTTTAATCTTGACAGACGGCGTACCCTATATAAAACTACTTTAAATTTACTTGAAAAATAGGGGAGGAATTATGAAAACACTTTCAAGCGGTTTAACTGCTGCTTTAAATTCACAAGAACCGGTATATACAAAAAAATTCTTATTATACACCCGCATTTGGCAAGAAAACGCACAACAATATACTTTTGGCACTGCCCAAGATATAACGAAATATATTTTAGAAACATCAAAAATAAAATGGAAATTGGATAATGAAGGTTATTCTGTTTGGAATAATGCTGTTTTAAACATAACATTAAACAATATAAATAATTACTTCTCAAAAAATAATTTCTTTTGGGGCGGCGCGAAAATTGAAGTTTATACCTCCGCTAAAACAAAAAACAGCGGAAATAATGAAGAAATTAAGATATTCCGCGGTTTTATCTTAAGCAGTCCTGTTTACGATCCGGAAAACAAAACTTTAACCCTTACTTTAACCGGTGAGCTTGCTTTACTTGAAACATTTAGCGCAAAACAATTAACACAAAGCAGTAATTTGGAGCCATTAACACCTTCACAAAATGAACCTACAAAAATATTTTATACTCAAAATAATGCAGTATCTGAAATAAGCGCTATATATAAAGGTTCAACTGAAGACGGTGTGCAAAATGCAGTATTATTAAAAGCATTTAATGATTATAAAATCTCCGATTTAGAAGAATATAACAAACCCGCTCAAATTACCCTTAACATAGATTTACCTGCTACCGACACTTTATGGTGCACCTATAATTATTATTATACAGATAAAACCTGTGAGTGGATTGCCACCCAAATTGCTGATATTTGCAATGCAAATTCAAAGCAAATTGACCCGGTATTTTATTCTTCAACCATTGAAGCAAGTTATGCCTGCCCCACTTATAATAATTTTGATGAAGGCACTTTAACCGATATACAAATAAATAATAATACTTTGGAACTGAAAGATAATTTTTTAACCGATACAAATTATGATTGGACTATATTATCTACTCCTTCCAATGCAAGCATTACAACCACACCTTCCTCAATTTTAGTTATCGGCCCTGCACTATCGGGGCAAGCACTTTTAAGAGCCCCCGCAACACAGGCCTACGGGACATGGGAAGCAGAAGTATCCGTAGCAAGGGAAGATGATTCTTATCAATTCAATTATTTCATCGCTTCTACAGATAATTTGGCGACAACAAACGGCTATACCCTTGCATTTGATTATAGTGATAATTATGCCTTTTTTGATTTATATCGTATAGATAATGGTCAAAAAACATTATTAAATGAGTGGTACTATCCGTTTAATTATAGCGCAAATCGTTTACGATACAGATTAACCCGCGCGCAAAACGGTAGTTTTAAAATATGGGTTAAAACGATATATCCGACTGTAAGCGCTTGGTTTGAAGTTATAGGAACGACCACACAAGATAATACCTATACTTCTTCCAATTATCAGTTTTTCCAAATGATTGGCTATGGCGGAAATAATGTTTACAATTATCAAACAAGCCCGTTGACTGCAAGCGGCAGCGGCACATTAGCACCATACGGCAATTATTTAAGCCCTATAATAAATGCGGGGCAGAATTTTAAAAATTGGGGAACTTTTGAATATCAGCAAATATTAAATGATGGTACAGGCACATTTTATATGCGTTTTAAAGATGAAGATGATGTTGCATGGTCTGATTGGGAAATAATTTCAAATAACCAAAATATTACTTCGGTCAAAAACTGTGCACAAATCAAATGGGCAGCACAAAGCAACACGAGCCAAACACAAAGCCCTTCCCTAAACAGTTTCCGTCTTACTTGGGAAATAACAGGCGTAAATATTGCAACAGTAAACACAAAAAATATGTCTTGTTTAGATGTAATGAAGGAACTTGCCGCTTTAAGCGGTTATCAAATAGGTTTTGATAGTGAAGGTAAATTTTTATTTTTAAACCGCGCATTAAATACTACGTCTTGCCTTACTTTAACGGCAAAAGATATTATCACCTTAGAAAGTTCGGACCTTGGATTAAATAAATTATATACAAGTGTCAAAGTGGATTTTGGGGAATTTTCTTCCCAAATCACACCCTTTACTTTAGATGAAGATCGCCCTAATATCATAGATAAATACGGCGTAAAAGAATTTACTTTAAATTCTGCATTTTTACCTGCACAAAATGCAAATCTGGCCCGTGCCGCCGCACCTGATATTTATAACCGAACATGCAAAGAAAAACAAAAAGCGGCCTTAATTTGCAAATTCCTGCCGCAAATTGAACTTGGAGATATTTTAGAAATAAATTACCCGCCGTTTTTAAGTCTAACAATGCAGGTTGAAGGGTTGGAATTTGATTTAAATAATTGGCAGTTGCGCCTTGATTTAACGGAGTTATAATATGCAAGATATCTTGTTTTCAAAACAAATAAATAATTCCCTGCCCTTAATTTTTAAAATCAGTTTGACCGTCAAAAATATGATTATTATTTTGGCGGCACTGATATCTTTTATTTTATGGTTTTCAGCAGCCTTACAAACGCCGGCGCGCCTTGATAAAGCGGAAGAAACTTTAAATATTTTGGCCGCCCGCCAAAGCAGGACTGAAAGTCAAATTTCACTAATCGGGCAAGACACAAAAATAATAAAAAATTTTTTAATTAACAGGAGTAATAAAAATGATAAATAAAATATTAGATTTTGCAAAAAAAGCAAAAGAATTTTTAAAAAACAAAAAGGTCTATTTGGCAGCTTTGATAATAATTTTGCAAGCTCTTTTGACCTACACTGAACAACTTATTTCTTTTAACGGCCTGACAGATTTTATCGTCTGGCTTAAAGGGCTGACCTCAAACGAAGCCACCTTGCATTTGCTTGAAGGATTAGGTCTTTTCGGCCTTCGTGCCGTAATCAGTAAAAACGAAAAATAGATATGCTACCCTATAGGGTTTTCTCCTTGCAATAAAAGCGTTCCTTACTTTTTCTGAACGCACCCTATAAAAAACACCCCCGTAAATTTACGGGGGGTGTTTTTTTGCTATTATTAACTAAAATGCGTACGGATTATCTTCTTCAGTATCTACTGCAATATCTTGTTGATAAAAAGAATTGTCCTGGGCAACCTTTTTATCATCAGCAGGTGCATAAGGCTGAGGCTGCGCAACTTCTTGTTCAATTTGTACTGTATTAGGTGTAGCGGTAGCGGGTTGCATTTCAGGGAATTGTACTGCCGCTTCCTTTGAAATATTATTGGCAGTTTCCTGGGGTTTTTCCTGCGGAAGCGCTACTAAAGTATTAACGTTTTCATTATCTTCTATAACTTCAATAGGTTTCTCTGTAGCAGGTGCGGTTGTATGAGCAACATTATTTGTTTTGACTGCTGCATTGCTGTTTTTAGATACATTTTTTTGCCCGTTCTTTTGTGCTGCTTTTGGTTTTGAAACCGGTTTCTTAACCGCTGATGCAGCAGGAACAACACCGATATTTTTTGATTTATCATCCGTGTATTTAAGATTTGGTGTTGCGGCTTCTTTTGGTGTTTCTTGTGCTTTTCTTGCGGCCAAAGTATCCTTAGCAATTTGGGTATTGTATTCTGAACGCGTAATATAATTGTTTATATCCTCATCTTTCCATGTAGAAAAGTCAATAGCATATGCTGCCAAAGGATCTTTTTTCCCTGCTTTAGTCTTATTATTTTTCGTATCTTTGTTTTCTTGCTGTTTGGAATATGAAAGCAAAAGTTGTATCATTGCATTATCTTTATTTTTAACCGCATATAAAATAGGTGTTTTACCCACACCGTCTTTCGCATTAACATTTGCTTTATTATCAAGCAAAACTCTTGCAATATCTAAATTATTATTTTTAACGGCAGTAATTAAAGCCGGGGTAGCAAGCCCGTCTTTGATATTAGAATCTGCGCCGGCACTCAATAAAACTTCCGTCATTTCCAAATTATTATTTTTAACGGCAGTAATTAAAGCGGGTGTACCGAGAGAATCTTTGGAATTTGGATTTACACCTGCCTGTAAGAAAATTTCCGCCATTTCAACCTTATTATTTTTGACTGCGTTTAAGAAAGAGGTTTTTGCGGCGGTATCCTGATTATCTACCTTATACCCGCAAGCTATCAAAAGGCGAACCATATTTTCATCATTATTTTTTACAGATTTAAAGAATAAATCCCTTGTTGCTTTATCTTTAGAATCTACTTTTACACCTTTTGCTGCGAATAAATCCAGCATATTAGCATCCTGCTTATCTAATACGTGCATAAATGCCGTTTTACCTTTTTTATCTTTTAAAGACAAATCAATTTTAGGTATATCAAGCAAAGCCGAAGCGGTATCATAATTTAATGTTTCTACGGCATACATCAACGCAGTTCTACCCTGATTATCCTGTAAATCAGGATTTGCGCCATAGTCTAATAATATATTTAAATTTTTACCTGTTCCCAAAGCGGCCACGGTCATTAAAGGGGTGACGCCGTATCTTGACGGTTCATTGACAAGAGCACCCCTGTCCAACAACATAACAACTATGTCTTGTGAGGGGTAAGTTATGGCAACACCAAGCGGTGTTTCACCTTCATCATTTTTTTCATTAGTGCTTACATTTGCAAGCAACAAAAATTTTATTCTTTCTATATCTTGCTTTTTAATTGCCTGTATCAGAGAGGTATCATATAAATAAGTATATTTTTTTACTTTAGAGGCTTCACCGCCTATAATTTCCTCATAGATACGTTTTTTAGTTTGTTCTTCATTTTCCTGGGCACAAACTATATTTGCAAGGCTTAACACACATATAAATAAAACTGTTATCTTTTTCAACATAAATCCTCCTTTATATAAAGATATTATACCTTATTTTACCATAAATGCTATAATTATTTTACAGGAGAGTTTTATGGAAAACAAAAAATTACTTATATCAGCAGTTATTTTAAGCATCGGCCTTATTTTGGGCGGTGTTTTTACGGGATATTATTATTATAAAGCCCGCTTAGGCGTAAACTTCGTCACGGTTAAGGGTTTGGCGGAAAAAAATGTTAAAGCCGACCTTGCCGTATGGGATCTTAAATTCGTACAAACCGGTGATGACGCAATCGTTTTGCAACAAAAAATGAATTCCCAAGAAAAGATTATTACGGAACATTTAAAATCTCTAGGTTTTGAAGAGGGGGAAATAAATATCGGCCGCCTTGATACTAATGACCTTACCGCAAACCCTTATAACACAAACACTAATATTCATTTTATTTTATCACAAACCATAACAGTAAAGAGTAATAAAGTTGATTTGGTGGAATCTTCACTCGGCAAAATGGGCGCATTGATTGAAAAGGGTATAATTTTTGACAGCCAAAGTTATTCTTCCCCGGTAAATTATTTATTTACCAAATTGAATGATATTAAACCCGCTATGTTAAGCGAAGCCACACAAAATGCAAAAGTTGCCGCAGACGAATTTGCAAAAAGTTCCGGTGCAAAAGTCGGCAAAATACATACTGCACAGCAAGGGGTTTTCAGCATTTTACCGGCGGAAGAAATTCCTTATTTACAGGAAACACAACAGATAGACAAGAAAGTACGTGTAGTTTCAACCATTACTTATTATTTGGAATAAATCACATATTTTAGCACAAAAAACCGCTCATAAGATTATGGGCGGTTTTTTGTCGTCAAATTAGTGAAAAATTATTTTTTCTTATATTTCTTAGGATGCAAAAATTTATCTTCTTCAAAACCGCCGCCCACGGCAAGCGCTAAAGAAACAACCGCCTCAAGTTCTGCCTGGCGGGCCTGCACTAAACTCATTTCAACGGAAAGTAAATTCTGTTCTACCAAAAGCAAATCGGTAGTATTGATTAAACCTGCATTTTGCTGCATTTTTGTCAGTTTATATGTTTCTTTTAAAATATCTGTTTGTTGCTTAAGTTCTGCAAATATTTTACGGTATAATTTATTGGTATTTAAAGAATCTAAAGCATCTTTAAAAGCAAGTTGTACGGTGTTTTGGTAAGAGGCAAGCATCTCCCTATACTTTGCACTTGCCATTTTGTTTTGTGCAATAACTTTACCTCCTTGGAAAACATTTAATACCGCTTGCCCGGAAATTTGCCAAAAACTTGAACCGATCTCAAAAAGTTTATTAAGGGGTTCACTTGCAAAACCGCCGATACCCGTTAAAGAAATATCGGGGAAATATGCCGCACGCGCGGCACTTATTTCTGCATTCGCGGCAATAAGTGTTTGCTCTGCTTTTACTATATCGGGGCGCCTTGTCATTAAAGATGATGGAATATTGTCAGGAACTTTTGGCAAAACAAAAATTTCACCAAGCGATTTCTTTGTTTTTAAACCGCCTTCTACAATTTCCTTTGGGCTTTTACCCAGCAATACTTGCAAATTACTTCGTGCTTTTAAAAGTGAGAGGGTTAAACTTTCCGTCTTGGCACGGACTGAATACATTTCCGCTTCAACTCTTTTTAAATCAACTTTACTGATATATCCGTTGCTAAAACGCGTATTATAGATTTTATAATCTTCTTCCCTGGAAATTAAGGCTTGTTTTGAAATTTCAAGTTGAAGTTCCAAAGAAAGCACATTAAAATATGCCTTTGCTACTTGGCCGATTAAAGTTAAACGCACCTGTTCGCGTGCCGCTTTTGAGGACAGCCAACTTGCGTATGCACTTTTGCTTAAAGCGCGGTATTTGCCGAATAAATCAAGTTCAAAAGATGCACTTAAAGTACCTTCGCTTACACCGGTAATATATGGGGTATTAGTGTCCGCTTTTACAGGGCTGAAATTTGCTTGCATACTCGGTAAACGGCTGCCGCGTGCGGAAATATAATTTGCACGTGCATAATCCATTCGCGCGGTTGCAGCAAGTAAGTCAGTATTATAAACAAGGGCTTCTTCTATGATTTTATTTAAAGTATCATCTTTAAACATTTCCCACCAGGTATTACTAAAAGATGTGTCAAATTCCGCATCTTCGGCGGTATTTTGGGGTAAATCATAAACGGGCTTTTTATATTTTGGCCCAAGCATACAGGCATTTAAAGATAAAGAAAATGTCAAAAGTAAAAGTAATTTTAATTTCATTTTATTGCTCCTTAGGCATATCAAAATCAGGTTCTTCACCGCGCTTTCTGTTTAATAGGTAGAAGAACAAAGGCACAAAGCATGGCGCAAAAATTGTAGCGCCAAGCATACCGAAAACCACCGCCGTACCCAAAGATGTTTGGCTTGCCGCGCCTGCACCTTTACTTATAGCAAGCGGCACAGTACCTAAAATAAATGCAAGCGAAGTCATAATAATAGGCCTAAAACGTATTTTAGCACCCTGTAAAGCAGCCGCGGCGGCACTTGCACCTTTTTGTTTAAGTATTAGGGCAAATTCAACAATCAAAATGGCATTTTTCGCGGCAAGCCCGACAAGTGCAACCAAGGCCACCTGGAAATATATACCGTTAGTCAAACCTCTTGCCCAAGTGCCTAAAAATGCACCGAAAATTGCAAAAGGCACCGCGGTAAGCACGCACAAAGGCAAACTCCAGCTTTCATATTGAGCGGCTAAAATTAAAAATACTACAACGATACCAAGCAATAAAATCAATGCTGAAGAACCGCCGCTTTGTGTTTCTTCCAACGCGGTACCGCTCCAGGCAAGCCCGTAATTATCAGGTAAAGCGGTTTTGGCTAAGTTTTCAAGTTCTGTTATGGCCTGCCCTGAACTTATGCCTTGCGGTGTTGCCACCAAATTTGCGGAAGGAAAAGCATTAAAACGTTCCACAATATTTGGGCCTAAAGAGGGTTTTACCGTCGCAATAGCGGAAAAAGGTATCATTGAACCGTTGCTTGATTTTATATAGATATTGCCCACTTGTTCAGGATTTTGACGGGCACTGTCTTCAGCCTGAACCATAACTTTAAAATTTCGGGAATAAAGTGTAAAATCATTTATATAACTTGCACCGATAGTAGCGGCAAGTGTTGCATAAACATCATCCAAATTTAAACCCATTGAAAGTGCTTTTACATTATCAACGGATAAAGTATATTGCGGATAACTTGCTGAATAAGTTGTCTGAATATTACTTAAACCTTTTATCTGTTTGGCTTTTGCAATAAAATCTTCTGTCACTTTCTCTAATTCTTGCGGTGTACCGTTGCCTTTGCTTTGGATATAGCCTTCTATACCGCCGGTAGTACTTAAACCCATAATCGGCGGCGGCATAAAAGCCATAACATAGGCCTTAGGTATTTTGGCAAGTGCCGTTTCCGATATCGCACCCACTAATGCACTTGCGCTTTGGCCCTTTTTCTTTCTTAAATTCCAAGGTTTTAAAGTGACGAAACTTGCAATAGCATTTGTTTGGCTTGTTGCATTTAAAATATTAAAACCGCTAAAAGTAAATTCTTTTTTCACTTCTGGGAAAGATAGTAAAACATCTTCAACCTGCGTGGCAATTTTATCGGTTTCGGTTAAAGAAGTTGCAGGATCAAGGCCGGAATAAACCATAAGTATCCCCTGGTCTTCATCCGGCAATAAATTGGAAGGTACCATTTTAAAGAGCCCAAAAGAAAGCAAGCAAAATATTACAAACAAAATTACACCCAATGTTATTCTCGTTATTAAAAATTTGCTGACGGACACATATTTATCAGTAAATTTTTCAAAGATATTATCAAAATGATAGAAAAACCCGGATGTTGCTTTCCTTTCTTTTTCAAGCAAAAGCGCGCACATAGCAGGTGTTAAAGTCAAAGCCATTACGCCTGATATTACGACTGAAATTGCAATAGTAATAGCAAATTGCTGGTACATTATGCCGCTGAAACCGCCCATAAAACCGACGGGTATAAATACGGAACACAAAACAAGTACTATGGCTACTATCGGGCCGCTAACCTCATCCATAGCCTGAATAACGGCATCTTTAACCGGTATATTTTGCGTACTTAAAATTCTGTCTGCATTTTCTATGACGACTATAGCATCATCCACCACCATACCTATTGCCAATACCAAACCGAACAAAGTTAAACTGTTAATAGAAAACCCAAGTATCAGCATACCTAAAAACGCGCCGATAATTGCAACAGGCACAACCACGCAAGGTATCAAAGTTGCGCGCCAATCTTTCAAGAACAAAAACACGACGAAAAATACTAAAATAAATGCTTCAATTAAGGTTTCAATAACACCGTGAATTGATTCTTTAACGAAGATTGTAGTGTCATATGCTATATCATAATTCATACCTTCCGGGAAATTTTGTGCCATTTTAGCAAGCGCTTCTTTAACTAAACCGGCTGTTTCAACTGCATTTGCGCCTGCACTTAAATATACACCGACAGGCACTGCCGCCTGTTTATCATAATATCCTTGTGAAGTATAATTTTGAGCACCCAAATCAATATCGGATATATCTTTGAGACGCAAAGTACTGCCATTTGGTGAAGCACGTAAAATTATATTACCAAACTGCTCCGGCGTATTAAGGCGCGGGGGGGTAATTAAGGGAAATGTTTTTAAGATCTTATCGTTCATAGGCATTGCGCCGATAGTACCGCCGCTTCTTTGAGTATTTTGCGAACTTATTGCAGATATAATTTCATTTACCCCTAAATTAAATCTGTTAAATAAAGACGGTTTTAACCATATTCTTATAGCATAATCGTTTGATGTCATTACCTGTGCATCACCGACGCCTTTTATGCGTTTCAGTTCATCAATAATATTTATAAGTGCATAGTTGCCGATATAGTTTACATCATACATGCCATCAGGGGAATACAAAGTTGCAAGCAAAACCAAAGAAGATGATTTTTTTTGTACGGTTAGCCCGTATTTTGTCACTTCAGTCGGCAAAGAAGAACTTGCCTGTTGAACGCGATTATTAACATCAATAAGTGCTTGGTCCGGATCACTGCCGATTTTAAAGTATACGGTTAAAGACATATTGCCGTCTGCACTTGAGGTAGAATCCATATAAAGCATATTTTCTACACCGTTAATTTGTTCTTCCAAAGGTGCGGCGACGGTTTGGGCAATAACTTCGGGTGAAGCGCCCAAATAAGTAGCAGAGACCTGTATGGTGGGGGGTGTTAAATCAGGGTACTGTTCTATCGGCAATTTTGTTATTGCCACTATACCTCCTAATAAAATCAATAAAGCAATAACTGTTGCAAAAATCGGGCGGCTTATAAAGAATTTAGACATCATAACCCGCTCTCCTGCAATATATTTTGTGCATCTAATTTCTTTTGTGACGGTGTTCTTATATCTTGCTCATTTACCGGCTGATATTTTTGTAAAAGAGCATCCAAAGCGGCTGTTCCGTTTTGTTTAAATATTTTATGCGTATCGCTGTGGACAGGGTTAAATGCCTCATATTCGGCTTTTAAAGGCATACCTTCCCTAATTTTTATTAAACCGCCGGAAACAATAGTTTGCCCTTCTTCCAACCCTTTTGTTATTATGGCGATATTGCCTTGGCTTTGCATTTCCACAAAAACAGGTTTAGCTTTGCCGTTTTCTATGACGTAAACCAAATTGCCTTTTGTGGTTTGTAAAATTGCCGATGTCGGTATAACGAGTGCTTGTTTATAATTTGCGCCGTGCAATTTAACGCGCACAAATTGTTTGGGCAAAAGCACTCTTTGATTTAGAGGGTTTGAAACCTGCGCCTTAATATTTATGCTTGAAGTATTGCCGTTTTCCGAACCGGCAAAATAAACTATTTGGCCGATATTCTCATACATTTCACCAGAAGGTAAAATAATTTCCACACTTAAAGGTGCACTGTCTTTAGCGGAAAACTCCAAAGTGCCTTTTTCATAAGCAGAAGATAGCGAATAAAAATCTTCCGCCGGCATAGAAAAGTTAATATTTAAAGGATCAATTTGTTCTATGGTTGTAAGAACTTGGTTGATATTTATCAAATTACCTGCTGTCTGGCTGCTTTGCCCTATTAAACCGCTTATCGGGGCCTGAACGGTTGTATAAGCCAAATCTACTTTTGCACTGTCTAATTTGGCTGCGGCAATATCAAGTTCCGCTTTCGCGGCAAGCAAATTTGCATAGGCATTATCATAATCCTGCTTACTGACGGCATTACTTGGCATAAGTTGCTTTACACGGTTAAAAGTAAGCAAATTATTTTCATAAGAACTTTGCGCCTGTTTATATTGCCCTTGTGCACTTTTTAATGCTAAAGAATAATCTGTTTCATCTATTTGGAATAAAGGCGTGCCTTGCTTTACAAAACTTCCTTCCTGAAAATTCCTTGCCTGTAAAATACCTTCAACTTGTGCACGGACTTCAACTTCCAAACTTGCACTGACTAAAGCAGGATATTCAAGCTGCCAAGGCAAGTTTAATTTTAATACTTTTACTGCAGATACAGGTAAAGCTTCATTATTTTGTACTTTTTCTTTTTTTTTGCAACTTATCATTAAGGCCAAACAAAGAATCAAAATTATTATAAGCGATATGTAAATATGCCCATGCCCGTGTAAAAACCTATCCTCTTTGTGTTTATGGGCAATATTATTACTGCCCAACCGTTTTATTTTTTTATGTTTACCCCTCATAATTCCTCCGATATATAGGTAGTTTATATAAATAAAATAGTTTATAATAAACTAATCATATATAATTATAAAACAAAAATAAACATTTTGTCAAGTTTATTTATTTAAGGGGGAAATATTTGAAAAAAAGGCATCAAAAAACGCGCCTGTTTTCACAAGCGCGTTTTTTAAGCATGTATAAATGTTTATTTAAAATGCCCAAGCAAAACTCATCGTAAACCCCATTACGTTCGGGAAATTATTACCGTTGAGTTTTTCTGTACTGTCCCCTACTGTAGCGGCCATTTCAAAGATGAAATCATTGTTTATGGAACTGAAACCTGCCGTAAAATATGTGGGGGCATCGGAATCGGCTAAATTTTTGTTTATACCAACACGAACAGGCAATTTAAAAGTATGTCTGTTTATAATCATATATTCAACACCACTGGCAAGTTGGCGTGATTTTTTGCCTTCTAAGAAAGTATCGTTTTCATTTAAATCGATATCGGCAGCGATAGTTAAGCGGTCAGTAAACGGATGTATTGCCGCACCGGCCCTAAATTGACTGTTCAATTTAAAATCAGAATCATTCCAATCGCCTAAATTATAATCGGTAGGTTTTTCCGGTCTCTTAAATTTAGGGCTATTCAAGTTCTTTGCCGTAATGGCTAGCGTCGGGTTAAAAATAAAATTACCTTGAAATAATTCAGAGAAATTAACCGCAGCGCCCACGTCTATACCTACATTGGTAGATAATTTTTTATGATTCCAAGTTTCATGCATCATACTTCCAACACCTAAGTTGTCAGTCAAAATCATAATACCGGATTCGCCTATTAAACCTTCAATAACTTTAACGTTGGCGCCCAAACTAATACCCCTGCCTATATTAAAACCGTAGCCCAAAGAGGCCTCATTAAATGAACCTAAATCCATTTTAACATGGGTAGTATTATCTACATAACTACCTTTGCTAGTATCTGAAAAAGTACCCTTAATAAACTCTGCTATCTGCGGCATATTATCTATTAATTTATCTATGGCACGAGATGTTTCTTCCTGTGTAGAAACAGCCTCATCAAGGGAATTAACTAACATAGCCGCAAGTTGTAAAGATGAAGGTGTAGTGGTAAGGCCAAAGAGCTTTATTAAATCTTTTCTCGCACCGGCGGCATCTATCGCATCAGCCATTCTGTCAACATCTTGTGCCCACATCGAAGGAATAGTTGTATCAGTAGAAACTGATAAGCCGTCATAACTGCCATACGCGCCTAATAAGATATTTTTATTGTCTGCGACAGGAATTGCAGAAAGAGCATTTAACGAACGGATAGAAACGGCAAAACTACCCTTTTTAAAACCAACCCCTAAATCGCTATTCATGATAGTTGCTTTGTTATCTTTAAGCATATCATTTATGTTTACAAATCCATCAACGATAGTATTCATTTCTGAGGGATAAACGTTGTCACCTGAATTATCCTTTATATTACTCACTAATTTCTTATACTCGTTAGACATTCTCATTAACTGTCTTGTGACATCTAAAACAGGGGAGATTTCCGCCTTTGCGCCGACATTAAAGCCGACTTCAACTTCATCATCTTCTGAATTTGAAGCAAGCAAAGCCGGGTTATAATATTGTGCATCAGTGCCTTGCGCTATGGCAACACCGGCACCACCCATACCCATTTGGCGCGCCCCAACCATTTGCCATTCTAAAGCAAATGATGATGATGTTAAACAAATTGCTAATGTTAACGATAATAGTTTTTTCATATATTCTCCTTGTACTGCCTTACACACATTATAGCATAAATGTTGTATAATTTGGTATGAGAAAAATTTTCGTATCTTTTTTATCTTTCTTATTTATAATTACCGGCCAAATTTTTGCCGGGCAAATTTCACCGCTTATATTGACGGTAAAAAATTATCCGTTGACAAAAGAAGAAAGGGCTTATATAAAACAGGTAAACCCTTACGGTTTCATTTTTGTTGAAAAAGATTTCAAAAAAAATATTGACTTTTCGACATTAAAATATGAACTCAATAAATTACTTGGGCGCAAAATTTATTTTTTTGTAGACCAAGAGGGTGGGCCTGTAAACCGTTTAAAATATCTGTTCCCCAAAAAGAAATTTCCCAGTGCAAAATATTACGGTGATATAGCAGAGGAAAAAAGTATAGAAGAAGCCCAAGATCTTGTTTTTAGAAAAGCGAAAGAAATGGCACAGTATTTATCCATGATTTCTATGGACGTTAATTTAGCACCAAATGCCGAAATACGCCCTGAAAATTATACCGGTTTTTTTAAAACGCGTCTTTATTCAGATAACCCGGAAATTGTTGCCGCGCTCTCTGAAGCCTTTGCAAAAGGCACTGTTGCAGGCGGGCTTGAACCGTGTTATAAACACTTTCCCGGAACAGCTCTTTCAGAAAAAGATCCGCATAAAGGTTTACCCGTAATTGACGAAGTTAATTTAAATGATTTAACTAACAGGGAATTTATACCTTTTATACCCGCAAAAAATTATAAATATATTTTGATGGGGCATGCTTTATATACGCAAATTGATGAAAACAATATTTCAACTTTCAGCCCGAAACTTTACAAAATTTTAAGGAAAAAATTAAAATTTGATGGTTTAATAATTACCGATGCCCTAAACATGAAGGCTACCGGAACAGAAGATATAGGTGATAAAATCGTAATGTCATTATCCGCCGGGGCAGATTTGGCAATGCCGTTTTTTAACGACGATATGCCATTTGAAGAACGTTTAAAAGAAATAGAAAAAATCCCACCGAAAATTATTCAAAAATTTAACAAAAAAATACTTAAATTGGACTTATAAAATTTTGTCTACTTAACTTGGTCTTAATGACTTTTCTTTGTAAAAATAATTAACCCGCCTTAGAAAGAGCGGGTTAAATTTTATGAAAGCAAGTCAACCGTTATTTTTGGTCTTTTGAACTTTCGTTTGATGTCTGACAATTTATGCAATAACGCGCAAAAGGTAAAGCCAAAATACGCTTTTTGGAAATAGGGCGGCGGCAATATTCACAAGTACCGTAAATGCCTTTTGAAATACGCCTTAAGGCTGCTTCAATTTGGTCAAGCGTTTTGTATGCAAAACTATTAAGTTCTGTGCCTACTTCTTTTTCTATACTTGTACCGGCTTGGTCAGCTTCGTCACCTGTTTCAACTTCATGGGCATCTGAATCTTCTTTATTTTTCTTAATGCGCGCTAAGGTTTCTTCACGCATAGCAATAAGGCGCTTTTCAATTTCCTTAATTTCCTTTTGTGTTAAAATATCTTCTTTACCGTGAAGTTTTGTTTTTAAATTAGATACCGCAGGTGCAATTTTTGTTTTAATTTCCTCTTTAATTTTTTTGGAAACAATTTTGCTTACTTTTTTTATGTTTTTTACCGCAGTTTCCTTTTGTTTTAAAAAATTCTTTTTGTTAACTTGTTTTTTTACTTCTTTTTTTACACGGCTTGCAATTTTTTTGGCAACTCTTTTTGCTGCCTTTTTATCTGCTCTAAATTTCTTAGCAACTGTTTTAACGAGTTTTTTTACTTGTCTTTTTATTTGTTTGTTATTTTTTTTATTTACAGTTTTCTTAGTTGTTTTTTTAATTATCTTTTTAATCGGTTTTTTTGTCGGTTTTTTAACAATCTTTTTAACTGCTTTTTTTACAGTTTTTTTAATTTGTTTTTTTGCCGGTTTTACGGCCTTTTTGATTTGTTTCTTTGCTTTCATTTTTATACTTCCTTATCACTAAAAATTCCCCGCAAGTAAGCCGAGTTAATTAAAACTCGGCCTACTTTGAGAACTCCTCAGGGGGTAATATTGAGAAGTTCATCGGGGGTAAACATAGTAAATGATAACTAAATTAAAGATAAATGTCAATAGGGTTTATAATTTAATTTGTTTACAAATTTTACTGTTTAATATACATTACCTTATAAATTGAAGTATTTTTTAATTTTTCCGCTTCTAGAATTCGCAATATTAAATTGCTATAATTTATGTATGAATAAACTGTCACTTTTTGTAATAACAAAAAATTCAGCTGCTACCCTTGAACCTTGCCTTAAAAGTGTGCAAGGGCTTGCTGATGAAATTATTATAGTTGACAGTTTTTCCGAAGATAATACAGAAGAAATATCACAAAAATATAATGCAAAATTTTATCAAAAAGCATTCATAAATTTTCAAGACCAAAAACAATTTGCGCTTGATAAATGCTCTTGCGATTGGGTTCTTAATTTGGATGCCGATGAAGAACTTTCCCCGAAATTAAAACAAAAAATTGCCAAAATTATAAATAAACCAGTAAAAGAAAAACTATTTTTTATACAAGAACAAGTGACTTTTTTAGGACGTAAAATGAATTACAGCGGCCTTACAGGTAAATTCCATGAACGTTTGGCCTACCGTGAGGGTACAAAATATGCGGGCGGCGCAGTACATGAAAAATTAACAAATGAAGGCCCTAAAAAATATTTAACAGGATATTACTTCCTTCATACACCTTATACGTCCATAGAACAGTATTTTGAAAAATTTAACCGTTATACAACTTTAGGTGCACAAAAATTATTTGAAAGCGGTAAAAAGTTTAAGTTTTTTAATTTACTGCGCCAACCGGTTGATTTCATAAAAATATATATTTTCCGCCGCGCGTTTTTAGACGGTATGCAAGGCTTTTTATGGGCTTGGCTATCTTCCACTTATCCAACTGTAAAATATGCTAAACTTTGGTTTTTGGAGCATAATAAAAAATGCAAATAACAACAATTATTTTTGTAATTTTAGGTGTTTTACTATTGGCTTTTTCTTTACGTTTTACCTGGTGGTGGCTACCGCTTTATGAGGGCTTTGCCGTCTTTATGTACCACCATGTAAAACCAGATACAGGTAAAGATGCATTTTCAATTTCACCGGAAGTTTTTGAAAAGCAGGTAAAATATTTACTTTCCAAAGGTTATAATTTTATCGGGCTTGAAGATTTGTCCGCCGGTAAAGAAATAAAAAAACCGGTTATGATAACTTTTGACGACGGTTATTTAGATAATTATAAATATGTTTTCCCGATACTCAAAAAATACAAAATTAAAGCGGTAATATTTTTGATTGCCGCGCAAATAGGAAATAACCCGGATTTAATGTCTTGGCAACAGGTGCTTGAAATGCAAGGAAGCGGGCTTGTAAGTTTTGGTTCACATGGGTTAAACCACAAAAATATCAGACGTATGGATGAAGAACTTTCTTTGCAAGAATTGAAGGAAAGTAAACGTATTTTAGAAGATAAATTAAGACATCAAGTGACATCTTTTTGCTATCCTTTCGGTGCAGGGGGCACAGATAAACGTGTTCGCAAATTAGTTTTTGACGCCGGTTATTTATTTGATTTTAGTACACGCCGCGGCTTGAACCCATGGCCATTAAAGAGCGGCCGCACGATTTACCGCATTTTTCCACGTGGCGGGGAAACAAAACTTGATTTTATTTTGCAAACTAATTTAGGCCGTTCAAAATTATAATGTATATTAACGTTCTAGACAAACAGCAAAAAGTTTAATATAATATAAAAGGAGATTTCAGGGGCTGGTAGCTCAACTGGTTAGAGCGTCCGCCTTACACGCGGAAGGTTGAAGGTTCGAGTCCTTTCTAGCCCAGATATTTAAAAACACCCGAAAGGGTGTTTTTATTTGGGATAGAAGCAAAGCAACTGCTTGCTTTGCGTAAGGACGAGAAGCCCGGAGCGATGTGTGAGTTTTGCCGAAGGCAAAGGCGAACACCGTGAGGGCAGGCCCAGAGGAAAATTCCGTCAGGAATTTTACCGTAAGGCGAGTCCTTTCCGGCCCACCATTTAAAAAGGCATCTTTCAAAAGATGCCTTTTTTACTTTTACAAAACCAATGAATAACACAAAGGGCAAAAAACAGAAATCCCCCGGTAAAACCGGGGGATCTTTACTACTATATCAAATAATTACTTATTTAACTCTGAATTCTACGCGTCTGTTAGCAGCACGACCTTCTTTAGTAGAATTATCAGCAACAGGTCTGGCTTCGCCATAACCCTTATAAGTGACTTTCTTAATTTTTAAACCTTGTTGCATCATATAATCATAAACGGCTTGCGCTCTTTCTTCAGATAATTTCATATTATGTTCGTCGGAACCTGAAGAATCCGTATGACCTTGAATAAGCAAACTTCTGTTAGGAATTTGGTTAAGAAGTTCAACTGCTTGGTTTAAAACTTTTTTTGATTTTCTTGATAATTTGGCCTTGCCGTAATCAAAAAGGATATCATTGCTTAAAACTACTGATATTTCATCATTTATTTGCTGAACTTTACCGATAGCGGCCAAAGCGGCGGCATCTTTTTCCTGCTGGGCTTTTTTAGCGGCAGCGGCTTGGGCTTCACTTTCCTGTTGGGCCTTTCTTGCTGCTGCGGCTTGGGCTTCCCTTTGTTTTTGTAAAGCATCAGCCATTTCTTTTTCTTGTTTTGCCTGACATGTAGCATCACAAATCTCTTTTTTTACCACTTGCCCATTAACGCAATCTTTTCCGTAAAAGCATTTCTGTAAATAGGCATTTGCACCAACTGTCAAAGACAACAACAACGACACTACAACAATTTTCTTCATACTACCTCCACATTTAATTTATATAATAATTATATCAAAAAGTAAGCGGGTATTGACTTATTTTTTTCCTTCCTCTTCTCCAGACGTTGTAAACAAATTACCCCAAGTACTTTTTAACATATTGGAAACGGGATTATTGGTAATAGTATTGCCCACCAATTCGCTTACGCTTGATAAAACACTCAAAGAACCTTGAGGGTTTTCTATAGTTCCTTTGATATCAATATTTAACGGCATAATGCCGTTTTCGGTATGTTTACCCGGGGCACTTTCAACATTTAAATTAATATTGCGGTTATCAAAATTAATATTTCCTTTTACTCTGAACGAGAATAAATTTGATACAAAAGCACATCTCTTCATGGTAGCAAAGCCCCGGTTAAAGTCCACATTTGTTTTAAAAGAATCAAAATCCATTTTACCGTTAATTTCCTGGTGAACGGGAAGTTCTTCTTCTTCTTTATTTCCTGTCAACATTTTGCCCATACCATTAAGTAAATCAAGAACATTCAAAGTATTTACAACTTTACTTACTATACCCAAACTCATAAACATTACTTTTGTTATTGTATTGGCATTTGATATAGTGTAAACATCTTTTATCTGCCCGTCTTGTATACTGAGGTCAAAAATACCGTGTGTTTTATCCATTTTGGGGGTAAGATTTGTTGCATTTGCCTTAAATATTAAATTATCACCTTTAATAAAGGGAACATTAAGTTTTTTAATATCTATTTTTGCATTTATATTGATAGGGTGAAAATTTTCTTCTATAGTATTTCCCAATTCCTTTTCATCCTTTTCTATTATATCTTTCTCATGTTGTTTTTGTGGTTCTATTGTTTTTATTTTTTTTGAAGTATTAAAAACATATAACTTATCGGCATTAAAGTCAAATAAGACATCAGCAAATTCTTTTTGCTTTAAATAACTTGCCTGCATCGTAAAAGGATTATCATTTAAAATACCGGTAAAAGATTCAATTTTAATTTCATCAATACTTTTAACATTT
>JBGURU010000011.1:0-17714 GCA_045132175.1 Elusimicrobiaceae bacterium
CCAAGCAAAATAAAAATCTGCGTTAATTTGACCTTTGGGCTGATATTCTTTAATGATGGGGGAAATATTGTTCAAGGAATCTAAAGCACTTATAAATTTAATTTTACCTTCAGAAATGCTATTTTTATTTAAATCTATACCAGCTTTAAAGTTTAACTCCGTATCGCCTGCTTTTAGTGTTAAATTTTTAATATTTGCTTTTGCGGAATCTGTAAAATAATCAAAATTAAGTTCTGCGGTTATTAAAGGAATAGTAAAAGATATAGTCTCCCTAAAATCAGACAAAGTTTTATCAGATAAATCTTTAAGTTCGGCGGTGATATAACCTGACGGGTTTTCAAAATTATCAATTTGCCCCTGTACTTTTAAAGAAGATTCTTTATAATTGATTAAAAGTTGTTTTAGATTGAAAACAGCACCTTGTAAATCCAGTTTATTTAAATTTGTTTCAGCATTTAAAGTAAAATTATCGCCGTTAATAAATACATTATTATTTTGTTCAAGATATGCATTAAAAGACAGTTCATAATCAAAAGTTTTATGAAAAGAAAATTTATTTAAATCAAAATTTAAATCCTGCAAATTAGACTTTATATTTTCTTTTAAATCTGCAAAAGCAATTTGCGCTTTATTTATTAATAACTTTTTTACTCTTATATCAAACGGCGAACTAATTCCGCCGGATTTAACATTATCTTCTTGTTCTTCCATAGTAGTTATAAGCGGATCAAAATTAAAACTACCGTCCGGTTTACGAAGGATTGTTAAAGACGGTTCCTGAAGTATAATTTCTGTAATATAAACTTGCCCGATTAAAACTTTAAAAGGATTTAACCCCACATGTAATTTCTTAGAATCAAATAATTTATTATCTGCGACATCAACGGAAATATTATTTAAAGTAATGCCGAAAATACTGGCAGAAATATCACCTGTTTTAATATCTGCCCCTGTTATCTGGGAAATATAAGCCAAAGTTTTTGTTTTAACACTTTCATAAGGTAAAATAAATCTTAAAGAAAGTTCCAACAACACCAAAATTATAAATAAGACAAAAAAGACATAAATAAATATTTTAAGAAGTTTTTTGTAATTAATGTTCATATATAAATTATATAAAAAAGAAAGGCAAACAAATACCCCTGCTATAAAAACAAGGGTATCAAGATAGAAAAACTTTAATTAGTTTTCTTCAGCAATTGCGCTTACGGGGCAAGCGCCGGCGCAAGAACCGCAAGAAACGCATTTTGCTGCGTCAATTACTCTTTTGCCGTCTTTTTCCGCAATAGCGCTCATCGGGCAAGATGCTTCACAAGCTCCGCAATTTACGCAAACATCCGGGTTAATTTTATAAGCCATATATCCTCCTTATAATTTTTATAAATAAAATTTACTTTGCAAAATGTACCAAACTTGATTTTGCGGGGTCAGCATTATCTTTTGCAAAACCCTCAATCAAATAACCGTCTTTACTGACAGCAATTCTAAAACCGCTTGGGCGGAAATATTCCTGCATATCACGCTGGAATTTCACAGCATCACCGCTCAGTAAAGCCAAGCGCAACAAATCATTAGTATAAGTGCCATAACGCTTTTTATGTATTTCTTCCAAATAAGCAATTTTTACGAGCTGTTCTTCGGCAGATTTCTTCATAGCCCTATAAGGATTAAAAACCAAATTATTGTATATAACATAACAAGCAGCGATAATTAATAAAGTTCCGAGAAAAGAAATCAAAGTCATTTCCGCATTTGTTTTTTTACGGATTGTAATGACTTCCGTACCTGCAATTAAATCTTCCAAAGCCAAATGTTTTTTAGAAAAGAATACAAAGGCAAAACCGATAAAAAATGTTGCTACACTAACCAGATATCCTATAGCACGCAAAAAAGATTGTGCAAAAGTAATATTTCCTTTCGTTTTACGATTAATTACTTTAATACCGAGGAGAAATTTCCCTAAAGTCTGTAATTTACCCGTATTACATACGGTAATGTATAAAAGGAACAATATCAAAGATAACACAGCATACGCGGTAGAATTAGTTAAATTAAATAATCTGTATAATGTCGTAGAAACAGTCATCCACAACATTATATCTGTTAAAAATGCAATTACACGTTCAAAAACAGATGCTGTAGGCAGGGCTTTATCTTCTTCTGTTTGTATTCCTATTTTAACATTGGGGTTTGAAATATCTTCCATTTTATTTCTCCGTTATCCGTTTAATTTATTATACAAGTTTTTTAAGCATTTTAACATATTTTTACTACATTCGTTTTATTGCCCAATCAAAAAATCTGCGCCAATCGGAATAAATTTTTTGTGCTTCTTGCGGCGCAATTTTGGGGGAAATACGTTCATAATGTTTCAGTTCGCGCCAAGCGGAAATATCTAAACCTTTGCTTAATGCGGCGATTAAAGCAGCCCCTGTCAAAGTGCTTTCCTTTTGTTTATTTTGAAGTATTGTTAAATCCAAAAGTGCCGCTTGAAAAGCAATTAAATTTGCCCCGCTTAAACCGCCGGAAGTCTGCAAACTTTCCACATCATAACCCTGTTGTTTCACATAGTAAATTATATCGTTTAAAAGCAAAACTATGCCGCGCATTGAACCTGCAATAATATCTTCTTTTTTCGTACTTGGCAGGAAATTTGCAAAAACAGGTTTTAAGCCAAAATCAAAATAAGGTGCGCCGATACCGCCTAAGGCCGGCAAACACCAAACGGGGTTTTTGGAGGTAGCAAAAATTTTATCAAGTTTATTTTCGTTAAAATTAAGCCCAAGATTTTTTAGCCAAGAGATAAATGAACCCGCCGTATTTAAAGGTGCTTCAAGCAAATAATAAGGTTCTCTTTGAGGTCTGCTCCAGGCAAGAGAAGTTAAAATACCTTTAACGTCTGCGCTTTTATGCCCGATATTTAAAAGGAAAAACGCACCTGTTCCGTAATTGATTAAAGCCGCACCCTTTTCCAAAACACCGCAAGCGGCACAAGCGGCCTGCTGATCACCGGTAGAAACGGTTATTTTGATATTTTTGTAAGTGCCGAAATCACCTGAACTAGTGACGACTTCGGGCAAGATATCTGCGGTCAAACCAAATGATCTTAAAATTTCTTCATCCCATTTAAAAGTGTTAATATTAAAAAGCAAAGTGCGTTGCGCGCAGGCGTAATCGCAGGCAAAAACTTTACCGCCGCTTAAATGCCAAGTCAAATAACTTGCCACAGGGCCGACGCATAAACGGCCTTCTTTAAAGGCAGTTTGGACTTCGGGGTAATTTTTCAAACCCCAAACAATTTTTGATGCAGAAAAATAAGGTGTCTTATAAAGCCCTGTTTTTTGGTGTATAACTTCTTGTGTTAAAGGATTATTTGCAATTTCTTCTTTAGCACGGCCGTCAAGCCAACTTAAAGCAGGGGCAAGTGCTTTGCCGTTTTGTTTGTCCCAAAAAACTATGGTTGAACGCTGGGCGGAAAGGGCAATTTCGGTTATTTGGTCTGCCGGAATTTGGTTTAAAATTTCTTCTATAACTTTTTGGGTGCTTGTAAGCAAATCAAGGGCTCTATATTCACAACGGTCTTGGGCGGCATTTAACATAATTTCAGTCTTAGCAAATGCGGAAAGGCAACCGTTCTGAACACCGAAAGCCGCCGCTTTTGTAGAAGATGAACCTTGGTCTATTGCCAAAATAAAACTTTTATTTTTCATTTTCTCTCTCGTTATACCATTTATTATGTTCAAGCAAATTTGCCGCTACTTTATCAAGTGCCAAAAGCATATTTAAAGATTTTTGTGCATCAAAAGCGGGGGTAAAACTTTCCTGTTCAATTATCTTTTTACCGTCATACAAAATAACGCCGTCCTTTGTAATTATACCATTATTTACACCGGTTGAAATCATCGCAAAATGCTTGGCTTTGTCATTTAACAAATTATTGCCGAAAAATGTTCTTGGTGCATTTAAACCTGATAAAGCATACACCGTAGGCATAATATCAAGTTGGGAAACAGGGTAAGTGATAACCTGCGGTTTTAAAATCTTGGGTGCATAAATTAAAAGCGGTATTTCAAAATGTTCTTTTATTGTTTTGCGTTCGCTGCGGCCGCCGATATGGTCCGAAAGAAAAATAAATACGGTATTATCAAACCAGCCGTCTTCTTTAGCGCGCTTGATTAAAGAACCCAAGGCATAATCTGCATAAGCCATAGCATTTTTATAGCCCGACTGCCAAGAGCCGTCTTTAAAAATTTCAAAATCGTCGGTAAGTTTAACAAAAGGGTCGTGGGTAGTGCCGGTGAAAGTCATGGCAAGAAAGTTATGTTTCCGCCTTGCTTTAAGGCGTTTATCTTCGCGCCTTGCTTTTATTTTATCTGCAGCAAACATCAAAGTATCGTAATCATACCCAAACTGCGGCTTGCCTTGATATTTGAGCAAGAGGGGGATATCCTCCGCACCGTAAGTTTCTTTTGCGCCCAGCAGGTTTGCCAAAGCGCACATACGGTAAGAATCGCGGTTTGAGGTATGTGCATAAAAAGTGTAAAAACTTTCATTACGGAATTGTTGCGGCATTTTTGTTATTGCGTTTTGTTCAAGCCCATAGCCGAACATCGGCAAACTGTTAATTAACGGCAAGCCCGCAAAAATGCTTGTAAAACCCAAAATACTGCGTTGGCCCGTCGCATAAGCATTGGTAAACAAAACACCGTTTTTTGCCATTTCATCAAAGTACGGTGTGTGTGTATCACCCTCGGGGTTATAGGCACCTATTGCATATTTTGCCCATCCTTCAAGCATAATGATAAAAAAGTTTATGTCTTTAATTTGCCCTTGCTCTTGCGGAAATTGCATAAGGGGGTAATTTTTATCTTTAAACTCGCTTCCGTTTTCTTTAAAGAGTGCTTGAACTTCGGCCAAAGCCTTATCAAAGGGGTAATTATTTGTGCTTTCCGTTTTACCCTTGCGCCCCACTTGATAGGCGGAAAAGGCCCCGTTCATAACCAAAATTGCTTCTTGCTGCGTCTTGGCATAATTATAAACATCTGCCATACCGAGTGACTTTCCGCCGCCCAAATGCCCGCGTACTCCAAGCACAATTAAGGCGGCAAAAACAAAAATTGTTATAAGTAAATTTTTTATTTTAAACTCAGGCGCTTGCCATAACTGATTGATTTTTTTATTAAAAAACCAAAACGCCAACGCAAGCAAAGCAAGCAAAGGAAAAAGCAAAAACCAGCATTGTGTTATGGCATAATTTACGATAAAACCAAACTCATATTTAATTTGAATAATTTCCTGTGCGATATGGCGGTGCACTTCGGGGAAATACACAAGGTCTGCAAGCAAAATTACCGCAAATAAGAACAAAACGAAAGAGCTTATAAAAGCCCAAATTTTAAACCACAAACGGCTTTTTATAGGTAAATTAAGCATAAGCAAACAAGGCATTAAAAATAGACCTATGACGGAATAATCAAACCTAAAACCGTTTAAAAATGCTTTAAATACTTGCCAAGCGGTAAGTGAAGAAAAGGTGGAATTAAAAATTATAAACAAAGCAAGGCGCGTACAAAAAAACAAAATTACCGCCGATAAAATAAAAAACGCGGTAATTTTTAAATTAAAATTATTTTTAAATATTTTCAGCATTTTAGTCATCCGTTTTGGTGCAAGATAATTTGCTTATTATTTCTGTGCTTGCCAAAGCGCGCAGTTGTTGTTTTTGTTCTTCGGAAACGGTTTTATCATCAAGCAAAGCCAAGATGCTTTTTACCGTCGGTTTTAAAGTTTTATTAAGCAAATCATTTTCTTTTAAAAATTGTATAGTTTTTTCTTCGTCTTTAAAATTAAAAATTTCTTCTTCTTTCAGTTCCGCTTTAAAAGATGTGCCGAAACTTATATTCTGCCCTTGCTCTTTAAGCATTTTGATAATTTCCGCTTTTAATGCGCGGCCTTCGTCGGAAAGTTTACCAAGGCGGTCAATTTTATCTGCCAAAGTTTCTTGCTTTTTCTGCTCGGTTTGCGGCACAGGTTGGGTTAAACTCCACACAGGGCAGTTGCCGCGGTAATCGCACCATTTACAGGCCTGTTCTGACGGCGTTGCATCAAATTTTTGCGCCAAAATATTTTCCGCGGTTTTTAAAGCGCCTTTCCAAAAATTATTCAGTTCGGCGGCGGGAACGGGGTTAAAAGAATCTTCGGTTAAAGTCGGCAAATGGTAAAAAAGCATTTTTTCTATGCTGATTTTTTGAATTTCTATGTCGCGCGCTTGAACAAGCGGCAAAAGTTTGGGGGAATTTTCCAAAAGTTTTTGGTAGAACATAAGTTGGTCCGGCTCGCGCTTTAAAGTTTTGCCGGTTTTATAGTCAAGTATTGCGATTTTACCGTCGCCCAAATAATCAATTCTGTCTACGATACCCATAACGGTTAAGCCGTCAATATCAGCGTAAACCTTCATTTCGGTTGAAAGCGGATGCAAATTATCGGCAAAATGTTTTTGATAATATTTTTTGATAATTTCTTGGCCTTCTAAAAAACCTTCTTGTTCTTTTTCCGCGCTTGCATAACCCTTTTCCTGCCAAGTTTGTTCGGCCCATTTTTGTTTAAAGAATTTTAAAGCATCGTCAATGGGGGGGAATTGCGGCGTGGAATATAAAAATTCCATCACGCTATGCAAAATTGTACCGAAAGTAAAGAAATATTTAGGTTTTTCCGGTATTTTATCGATATAGCGGAATTTATATTTTAGCGGGCATTCACGGTAAAGCCCCATTTTTGATTGGGAATAGAAAAACTGTGCCATATATAAATGATAGCATTTTTGGAAAACATTTTAGTCACGGATAAATCTTTACTTAATTTATAATGTACCTTTATTGTTTAATTCTGCACACAATGCTTTTTGAGCGGAATTACAAGATGTTGCTGTTCTACATTCACAGATAATTTTATTAGGTCTATCTTTCTTTATTTGAATAGAGTATACTCTATTATCACCATATATATCTGCATTATGGTTTTTTATACGCCAAGCATAGGCTAACCAAGGGTCTTCAGTAGAACATGTATTAGAACATGCATTAGGAGAATATAAAAAATAATCGGTTAAAATACGTCCCACATCTCCGGTTGTTATTTTTTCACCCGGAACCGTAATATCTAATTTATCCATTTCAGTTGCCTTAAGATAAGTACCGTTTATCATATAATATAATTGATGCATTTCTGCAATTTTATGAACAATTACAACCGCTTCAGCCATACGTGCTTTTTCCACTGATTTCTTATATTGCGGTAAAGCAACAGACGCTAAAATACCGATAATCAATACTACTACTAACAACTCAATTAGGGTAAAACCCTTACACGTTTTTTTACTCATTATTTCCTTTTGTAGTCTCCTTATTTTAACTGTATTCGGTGCCAATAAAAAAGGCAAACAAAAACGGCTGATGTATGTCGCTACCGAACTAACTTCATACCCAGCCGTGGTCTACCAAAATTATCGCTAAAATTGATAAACGCTCGGCAAGAAATAATGGGGTAATTATGCCCATCATTTCTTGCCTGAACGTACTGAATTTGGTGTTCGGTATGCTTTCAAAGCTTGCCTAAAAAGGCAACCAAAAACAGATGTAAATTGTTTTAGGGTAAATATGCCCTACATTAAATTAAAACCTCTTACAAATAATATAACAAATTTTTATTAAAAATGCTATTGACAAAATAGAATTACTTTATTATAATATTTTTATATTATATAAGATAATATATTATAGTTATATAATTAAGGGGGTAATTATGGAGTATGTAAAGAAATGTTTTTGGTTGTATTTTTCTTTTAACGGCCGTGCAAGCAGGAGGGAGTTTTGGAGTTTTATATTCTTTGTCTTTACCGTCGCGCTTGGGCTTATTTTTCTTGAAATATTGATTTCGCCAGATACTGTATTTTTTAGTGCGCTTGGCGGTGCACCGCTTGCCGTTTGGTATGTTTTTTGTTTTTTCCCGATGTTAAGCGTAAGTGCCCGCCGTTTACATGATATTGATTTCAGCGCGTGGTGGCTTTTGCTTGCTTTGGTGCCGGTATTTCATATAATTTTACTTTTATTCTATTTACTGCCGGGTTCAAACAGGGCAAACAATTATGGTAAAGAGCCGATTAAAGATTACCGCTTTGCGCTAAACCAAATATAGAAAACCCCCGCCCTAAATATTAAGGCGGGGTTTTTAATTATATTAAAACTAATAATTAAAAAGTGTACCGATAAAATAAGTGACTGCCGCCAAAATAGCGCCTGCGGGTATCGTTATAAACCAAGCCCAAACAATCCTGCGCGCCACACCCCAATGTACGGCACTCATACTCTTAAACACACCAACGCCGACGATACCGCCGGTTATAACATGTGTTGTGCTTACAGGTATACCGAGTAAGGAAGAAATAAACAAAGAAATTGCCGCCCCAGATTCCGCACAAAAACCGTCAACAGGTTTAAGGCGCGTAATTTTTTGGCCCATAGTTTTAATAATGCGCCAACCGCCTGATAAAGTGCCCAAAGCGATAGCGGTATAACAGGCAATTTTTACACTTTGCGGAATAAAAAGTTCAGCATTTGGCGCAATAAACTGTGCATATTCGTGCTTTGTCATTATAACTTGCGCTATAGGTTTTATAGTTTCAGGTTCTACGACTATAGCACTAAATAAAATCATACCGATTATACCCATTGTTTTTTGTGCGTCGTTGCCGGAATAACCCAAACAAAATGCTGATGCGGAAAACAGTTCCGCTTTCCTGAAAAACGCTTCAACTTTTTTATATTTAAAAAACGCACCGATTCTAAAAACAATGCTCGCAACACCGATACTTAAAAGCATACCAATCGTCGGAGCGATAACGATAAAAGCAACAACTTTTAATACGCCCGAAGTCACTAAAGCAGATACCCCTGCCTTTGCCACACCTGCGCCTATAAGCCCGCCCACCAAAGCGTGGGAAGAACTTGAAGGCAACCCCAAAAACCAAGTAATCAAATTCCAGCCGCAAGCGCCGAAAAGCGCCGCAAAAATAACCGCATTATCAACTATACTTATATCAATAATACCGCCGCCTATGGTTTTAGCGATATGCATTTCAAAAAACAAAAATGCTATAACGTTAAAAAACGCGGCCGACCACACCGCCACACGCGGGCTTAAAACGCGCGTTGAAATAACGGTGGAAACGGAGTTTGCTGCGTCGTGAAAGCCGTTAAGATAATCAAAAAATAATGCTAAAGCGATAAGTAAAATTATTGAAATCATAAATTAGTTATTTTTTACCAAAATTGACTCTACAATATTTGCCACGTGTTCGCACATATCGGTGACGTATTCGCAAGTTTCGTACATCTCTTTCTTTTTAATTACTACGATAGGGTTTGCGTTTTCGTCATTTAAGAGTTTTGAAATTGCTTCATCGCGCAAAATATCGCCCATATTTTCAAGGCGGTTAATTTCAACGCATTGTTCCATAACTTCTTTTGAGTGCTTTTTATGTTTAAGGCCGTGAACAACTTTCTGAAGTGCCAAAATTGAATCTTCAATTACGGCGGCAAATTTGTGGCTATATTCGCCGGGGGTAAAAAGTTTATACAAATAATAACGTTTGGCAATCATATAAATACCGTCAATGATATTGTCAGTGGAATTAGAAAGGTCCAAAATATCTTCGCGGTCAAAGGGGGTAATAAAACTTTCGTTAAGTTTATCAATAATGCGGTGGCTGATTTCATCTCCTTCGTGTTCTATGGCGTGCATTTTATCGATATTATCTGCTGTGACGGCAGGGGTTGTAATAATAGTTTTAAAAAGTTGAGCACCTTTTACCACGTTATCAATTTGACGGTCAAACAAATCAAAAAATTTTGTTTCTTTTGGCATGAACATAAATAATATCTCCTATTACTTCTATAAAAAAAGGCAGACACAAAAGTATCTGCCTATAAATCAGAAAGCGTTCTCCGCTACATAATTAAAACTTCTACAAGTTCTTTGCATAAATAAATTATATCAAATTTTTATATCTTGTTTATGGCATTCCACCAAAATTGAATATTAACTAAATAAGCACCTACTGCATAAGAAGCAGCATTGGCTACTAAAGAAAAAATAGCCAATTTCAAATAACTTTTACGCATATATAATGCCAAAATACCGAGTTCTATCAATACTATAAAAAATTCAAATAATATAACCAATTTATCACTTGTTATATTGTAATAGAAAATAGCCCAATTTAATACCGGGTTTGTTAATAAATTAGCAATAGTAAGCACACCCACAAATTTCCAATCAAAATTGAAAAGCAAGGCAACAATACCCTCAATAATTACCGTAAACAAAAACGCAAATAATAACATGGCAAAAATTTTCTTTCTGGGTCTTTCTTTTTTTACGGGTTTTTCTTCTTCATCTTGCTCTTCCATTAAAATATTTTCAGAATTATTTTCCACCACAGGTTCAGGTGCTCTGTATGCTTTAAGTGATTCTTCTATATTAACAGTTGTTCCTTCCTCGACCTCTTCTTCCTCATCCGTTTCTTCCTTAATATCTGATATTTCTTCCCCTTTGTCATTGCGGGGCGGGAAAACCTGTAATTCCTGTGTATTTGAAATGTATTTTAAGAAACTATTCGGTGGGACCTCAGTCACGTCATAATATAAAGCAATTTTATTTGGACGCTCCCCTATAGAACCAATAACTATATAATCTTTGCAATCGCCTAGTAATGAACCTTCTCTGGTAGGTGTTTGGCTTTCTGAACTTAAAAAATAATTGTACCCTGACAATATATCTTCTTTAAATAATTTACCTCTTTTAAGTTGTAAATTATTACCTTTATAAGATTTAATTCTTGATTTCTTTCTGTTTAAACAAGAAAGTGAACTTCTGTTTACCGCACCTGATTCAAGTTCATCCGTTTGAGCCACTACCATATCGGCACAACAGAACGGAACGAAAACAAAAATTAATATTGAAGTTATAAAAAGAATGTATAATTTTTTCATTTTATTTGACCATAATTGGAATCATTAATACAATTATAGCAAATTATTAGCCGGCACAAATTAAAAAATAATTTTAACACTTTTAATTTTAAATTTGGTAAAATATATGTGTAGAAAATTTATACTAGGTTATTGCCCCCATAGCTCAATGGATAGAGCACCTGCCTTCTAAGCAGGGGATTACAGTTCGATTCTGTATGGGGGTATTTTAAAAATATGAAAATAACGCCGCTGTACTTAAAAGGTTCCTATTTAATAGAAACGGAACCCCACTTAGACGAAAGGGGCTCTTTCGCGCGTCAATTTTGCAAAAAAGAACTTGCCGCTTACGGCATTGACTTCACAATAAAACAATGTAATATTTCCCACAACTATAAAAAAGGAACATTAAGGGGTATGCACTATCAAAAAGATCCTTACCCTGAAATTAAAATGGTTTCCTGCCTGCAAGGTGCCGTCTATGATGTACTTGTGGACTTGCGCAAAGATTCGCCCACCTATTTAAAATGGATTGCAAACGAATTATCTGCACAAAACGGTAAAATGGTCTATATACCGGCGGGGATTGCACACGGTTTCCAAACATTGGAGGATAATTCTTTAGTATATTATCAACTCGGCGAATTTTTTATGCCTGATTTTTATTCCGGTGTTCGTTATAATGATCCGGCTTTTAATATAAAGTGGCCAGAGTGCGAAAATCTGATAATAAATGAAAGAGATAAAAACTATGCCTTGTGGAAATAAAAAAATTTTAATTACCGGCGCAACCGGTCTAATCGGTAAAGAACTTATTGCACCTCTGCAAGAACGCGGCTTTGATATTTATGCTTTAACGATAGATAAAAATAACCCAAATAACGGCGTACATTATATACCTTGTAACATTTTTAATCACCAAGAGACACAAAAAATATGTTCTGAAGTTAAGGCGGAATATTTATTAAATATGGCTTGGTGTACGACAGGCGATTATTTAAGTTCAGATATGAATTATGATTTCCTAACTGCCGGGGTAAACTTGCTTAAACATTTTATACAAAACGGTGGTAAACGCATAGTTTTTGCCGGGACTTGCTTTGAATATAAATTTAAGGGTTCCCCATTAAAAGAAACAGATGCTCTTGACGCATCTAAAACCACATACACTTTTTGTAAAGATATTTTACACAAAACCGCCGCATTTTACTGTTTAAAACATCAAATATCTTTTGCCTATGGGCGTATCTTTTACGTATATGGCAGGCATGAAAATAATACGCGTTTGACCGGTATGTTAATAGATAAATTATCTAAAAATGAACAGGTGATAATAAAAAGCGGCAATTTACAAAAAGATTATATGTATGCAAAAGATATTGCCGGTGCTTTTGCCGCAGTACTTGACAGCGGTGTAAAAAATGAAGTAAATATTTGCACCGGTAAAGCAATTTCAATTAAAGATTTTGCCTCAAAAATTGCCAAAGAAATGTACAAAGAGCATTTATTGGTATTTAAAGATGAGCCCTCAAACCAACCGCCTTTAATCGTCGGCGATAACACAAGATTAACAAAAGAAGTAGGCTACCAAATTAAGTACAATTTAGATAATGCTATTAAAGAAATTTTAGATAATTACTATGGAAACAAATAACCCCAAAATATCTGTAATAATCCCTGTTTACAATACAGAGAAATATTTGCGTGCCTGTTTAGACAGTGTCACCAGACAGACATTTAAAGATTTTGAAGCAATTATAATTGATAATAATTCCCCTGATAACAGCGCTGAAATTATAATAGAATATGTAAATAAGTACCCTAATTTCAGAACTTATAAAAAAATTGGAGGTAAAGCAGGGGGGGCTAGAAATCTAGGTTTAGAACATGCAAAAGGGGAATTCATATACTTCTTAGATTCCGATGATATTCTTGAAAATAACGCTTTAACTGTCTTATATAATACTGCCCAAAAGTATAATGCTGATATAGTCAATGCAACTGCTTATCTCATAGATAGTAATGGAAATAGATATAAGACTAATTACGACAAAGAAGTATTACTTTCAGACACAAAAGACGGAATAATTTCGATATTAAGACATTTAGGAAACAGAGCAGGCCCCCATAATAGATTGATTAAAAGGAAAATATTCACAGAACACAATTTAAATTTTCCAGAAAATGTACCATCTGAAGATGTTGCCTTAATCACTTCGTGTGCTTTATTTACGAAAGTTTTGTGCCAACTAAATATTCCCCTTTATAATTATCGCTATCTTCCAAGTTCATTGAGCAATAGTACTGGTAATTTAGCACCTAAAAGTTTGTTTAATAATTTCGCTTTATTAAGGCCTAAACTTCAAAAATATTCTTTTTTTAAAGATGATATTAGGGAAGAGTGGGAATATCGTTTAATACATATGATAATAGGTGGGGAAGGAACAGGAAACGGTTCATTAAAAAATTTACCATTGGAAAGAGTAAAAGAATTTTTTGAATTATCAAGAGATTTTTATCTAAACTTACCAAAAGATTTTTTTGCTTCCCGCAATATTGTTTTCCGCTTAAAATATGCCCTATTTTTATTTGCTTTAAAACATAATTTTTATAATATGCCCAAGATTACACGTATTTTCAATAATTTATTTTACACATTTTACCGAATATTCTGTGGGGATAAAAATGTACACAAGTAAAGATATCCGTTGCTTTATAATAACAAGAAACAGGGCAGACTTACTGGAAGAATCCCTTAACAGTTTAGTCAAGCAAAAAGGCGGCCCTTGGGATATTTGGGTTATAGACAACTCCACCGAAGATAAAACAGAAATTTTAATTAAAACAAAATACCCCGCTGTTCATTACGAGCGTACCCAAGGGGGGGAAATCTTCGTAGCAAACACAGAAAGGACACAAGCCTTAGCAGATACACCTTATGTCTTAACCTTGCACGATGATGATTTACTTGCGCCGAACTACCTTCAAAATGTCTTAAAAGCAATAAATTCTTACCCCGATATTGCCGGCGTATTTGCCAAATACCATATATTTAAAAATAAGAATATTCCCGACCAAGCACTTTGCGACCATCAAGACACAGAACATTGGCTAATAAAGAACCAAGCGGAATTTGCCCTCTGTTTTTGGGGCAACCCTTCCCCTTGCTGGAGCGGTTCCGTATTAAAATCGGAATTATATAAAAAGGTAGATATAAAGAAAGAACTGAACAACTACGGTAAAATATTTGATTGGCCTTTCTTAATCAATATTACGGGGAATAACAATGCCCTTATTTTCACAGATTACTATATCTATTACAGGGTACACCCCAAACAACATACCTGTGATGATAACTCCGGCATAAAAGCGAAACAATTATCCAATTGGTTGCGATTTTTTAAAAATTTCGCGGAAACGAAACAAGAACTTAAAAATATTTACATTTTACGCGCTTATGAAAATGCTATATCTAATTATAAAAGTTTTTTATCTAAAAAAGAACAGAAAATTTGTAGGGATCTGCCGTCTTGGTTTATAAAAGAAAATTTAAATGTAGCACCTATGAAATTTTACCATAAAATTTTGTCAAGCAAAATATTACATCCTTTGAAACATATTTTTAAACGCATATATAAAAGAAATTATTTCAAAAAATTTATTACAGATTTTAAGTAATATTTATGAAAAATTTAATTTGTAAAATATTTGGCAGAAAGAAGCAAATAAAAACAAATTTAGATTGGAACAATATCACACATATATTGATTCGCCCTATCGGGACAGGTATCGGTGATGCCGTTGTGCTTTCCGCTGTAATCAGTCAATTAAAACAAACATATCCAAACTGCAAAATAGGCGTTTTAACTACTGATAGGAATAATTTTATTTTTACCCATACACCCGGCGTAGATATTTGTTTGGAAGATAAACCTTTAACCTATCTCACACAGCGCAAGAAATGGCAAGTATTTTTAGATTACCGCCCGACATTTACAACCCGTAATATAATTTGCGATTATTTTTTAGCACCCTCTTATACAATTTGTTTTGAGAAAACTGCAAAAAAACATTATTCCCCAAAAACAATACATAATTATGATTTTTATATTCCCAAACTTGCGGCGGCACATTTAAGTAAAAGTTTAACGCTAACACCTTTTGCCAAGTATATAAATGCCGAAAACCCAAATTATAATTTAACTGCACCGTCAACAGAACAAATTGAAACAGTTCATAAATGGTTTGCATACGATAAATTAAATGTTTTGATATCCCCGCTCGGTTCAGACAGGGCATTAGATAAAACACTTTTAACACAAGTAATAAATGAACTTGAAAAAGAATATTCCGTAAATTTTATTTCGCCCTCAGAGAAAGAATATTATCCACTTAAGGCAAAACAAATAACTTATACTGGCAAAATGGCTTTAGAAACTTTTATTGCTTTGTGCCATCAGGTTGATTTTATTATTACTGTTGATACATCAACCGTACATATTGCTTGTGCTTATAAAAAACCTTTTGTGGCAATTTATTCCGGTTATGACGATAATTTTAATTTATTTAGCCCATTGAAACAAGAAAATGTATATGCCGTGCGTTCTGCCACGAAAGCAAATAAACCTGTCAAAAAAATTGATAATTGGCAAGCAGAAGAAGTTATAAAATACAGTAAAATGTGCTTATCAAATATTAACTTATCAAATATTAAGAGGTAATTATGAATTTCAGGGAATTAAATCATAAAAAAAATTTTTGGTTAAGGGCGCAAAAAACACGCTTTTCAAAATTCTTGTTTGATAAGAAAAACAATAATCATTACAGCCCGAGTGCGGCAAAAACAATTAAAAAAATCTTATTTCTGCGCCACGATAATAAATTCGGTGATATGATTGTTTCCACAGTTTTTTACAAAAACCTAAAACAATTATTACCGCAAGCGCAAATAACCGTTCTTTGCGGCCCCGCAACAAAAATTATTTTGGAAAATAATAAAAATATTTCTTCCGTTTATACTTATAAAAAAGGCTGGCTAAACACAGTAAAACTAGGCCTAAAACTGCGCAAAGAAAAATTTGATTTGTTAATTGATATTGACCAAGAATTAACTGCCCAAACAATTTTGCTTATACGCCTTATAAATGCCCGCTTTGTATTTGGTTTTAACAGGGAAGGCTATGGTATTTATAATATCAAAAAAACCTATACTCACGGCAAAGAACATATTTCTAAAATATACAAAAAAGTGCTTGATGACTTAAAAATTGCCCCTAAAGATTTTGAATTTGACTTCAGTTATTCTTTACCTGTTCCGAAAGCGAGCACAAATCTAGCACAGCAAGTAATTAAACACTTATCAAAAGAAGGGTTAGACAAAAGTAAACCACTTGTTATATTTAACCCTTTTGCCGCCTCAAAACACAGATGCTTAACTGCTTTACAAGCGGTAGAAATTGCTATGAATTTACCCGGTTATAATTTTTTAGTTATCGGGCCGGCACAACAACTAAAATATTTTTTACCGAATAATGAATTAAAACCCAAAAATTTATTTTTAATACCCTATGAATTTGCACAAAAGGGGGGTATAAATTTAAGTTTGGCTTTGTTAAAAACAGCGGACTTTTTAATTACCCCGGATACTGCCCTTGTCCACGCAGCCAATGCCTTAAACAAACCTCAACTTTGCATATACAGGGGCACAGACAAATCAAATATACTTAAATGGGGCCCAAATACAAATAATGCTATAATTTTGGAAAGCAAAACGGACAATAAAGATGTACCTGTGCAAACAATAATCTCAGAATTTTCTAAATTAGTTAATGGTATTTAGAGATACTTTTTAAGGGCTTCAGCAAACAATTTTATATCAAAATCATTTACATTTGTCTGGCTTGCAGTAATTTCAGTTGCCAATTCATTAAAAGTTTTATAACAATCAATATCTTTGAGCACAGCAATAGTAGGCCTTTTAAACAAAGTTGCAATATGGACGAAACTCGTATCCGGGCTGATAAGCAAAATATTTTCTTTATTACCCATTAAAGCAAAAACATCTTGCGGGGAAGAAGTTTCATAAAAAAATAAATGTTTATCTTCAATATAAAAATTTTTAAGTATATTTTTTTGGAAAGGCTGATACGGAAATATTACTGTAATATTTTTATCTTGCCTACGTAGCTGCATAAACATTTTTTTAAATGTATCCGGCGTAAAACTTTTATGTGATTTTGAACCGAAACAATTAAATACAATATATTTATCAATATTATTACTACTTAAAAAAGCATTTATCTTATTTTTTATCTGTGGTGAAGTTTCAACACTTGGGCTAACATATGGTACACCGAGTTTTGCAAGAATACCTTTAACTCTATCTGAAACAGACGGGTATTTTGTCGGATCATTAAATATTTTCCCTTCCCCTGACAGGTATCTGAACATTTTCCAATTAAGGCCTTCAAAAGGATTATCATCAATTATCAAATCAATCTTCTTAAGACGGAAAAATACTCCTAATAAGAAGAAATATATAAAACATCTATGTTTCCTGATTTTCTTTATTCTTATTCTATACAAATGGTCTATTTCTTTCAGAATCTTACAATATTCGTATGCGGAATGAAAACAGAAAACATTTATTTCAATATCTTTATTAAATTGTTTTAGGGATGAATAATA
>JBGURU010000012.1:0-26263 GCA_045132175.1 Elusimicrobiaceae bacterium
TTTGAATAACTTTTTTACTTTTTTCATTTTTTATTTATCCTTAATTTAATTAAGTATTTCCTTATTCACGCCCCCCTCTGCCTCCCAAGAAAAAACCCTTGCTCGGCATCTCCCGCCCGCGTGACAAAGCACGCGGGTGGCGAGAAAATCGGAATTTTACTGTTTTTGAAAGCCAAAAAGACGAAGCCAATAAAAAACGGCTGTCGTTTATTGCGAACAATCACACCCACAATAAAAACAGCCGTAGTTTATCAAAAAGATAAACATTAGGTATAAAAAAACGGGTTATAAGGCCGTTTATTTTACACCGTATCATGCTGTTTTTGGGGTGATTGTTGCCCTAAAAATAGAGCGGTGCCTTTGTGGCTCCCAAAACAGATAAATTGTTAGACAGTAAAATTTTACCGTCTAACATATTCTATTAAATTAAATAAAAAAAAGCAAATGAGACGTTGAAATAATTAAATAAGAAATATGCCGCTTTCGTAAATGGTTAAGTGTGCCATTTTACTTCCCAGATACTGTTTTTTGCAAAGATTGTTGGCCGATAAGTTGTAAAGCATTCCCGTCAAAAACTTTTTTGCGTTTCCAACCAATCAATTTCGCAATATAATTTTCTTGCTTTTTTAACGTTGGTAATGCGGCTGCTTTTTGAAATTCTTTCAAGACAAAAGTTAATGCTTCAACTTTGTTTAAATTATATTTTTGCTGTACTGTTTCCAAATAACCGCGCATCCATAAATACATTGAAGAATAACTTGTTAAGTATTGTACACGGATTCTTGATCCATCATTTCCTTTTCTTTCTTCGGGAGTAAACATCTTGCGGTTTATTAAAGAATTTACGGAATACATTTCTTCGGGTTTTAATGTTAAGGCTCTTTCCTGTTGTTGCTCATCTGCTAAATCTAAAATATAGAAAGGTACATTTTCAGCAAAGCCCTCACAAATCGGGAAAATATGGATCCAATCCCCATGCACGACATGGGCTAGTTCATGTACAAGGCCGGCAAAATAAGTGTTTGGACTTAATCTAAAAAAGCGGCTATCATCAAAGGCCAAAACTTCCAGCCAATCTACACCGGTAATACCATATGTAAAACCTGTAATACTTTTAAAAACTTCCCCTTCCGGTAATATGAGGAATTGAAAATATCCTTCTTTAGGCATTGGTATATTTGCAGAAGAAAAAAGTTTAATTATTTCACTGATCTGGCGGATAAATTCTTTTGCTCCCTCTTTTTGATATTGTTCACATTCTTCTTGGGTCAAATAAACACGCATGTAAGGGGCAATATCTAATTGTAAAAGTGTAATTCCCTTATATTGTAAAGTGGGTGCTTGAGAGCAAATATTATTTTCTGCGGTCCACCCGGTTGACAATAAAAATATACTAAATAGAATAGTGTAAAGTAGTTTTTTCATAAAAACCTCTCTGTTTTAGAATTATAATGTAAAGCTATACTGTTTTCGAAATTATAGCAAATATCCGACGGCTTGTGAAGTTTAGTGTATTGCTTGCGGTGCGGCTCTATTTTTAATAGAATTAGAGTATAAGCTATGTTTAAGTATATGGTCTAATACCTTATGAATAATCAATCATCAAAAGAACAATTTGCATTTTTGAAGTATATACGATATTCGTATAAGGTTAGTATAATTGGTATTTTTGTTTCATGTATATTGTTTACAATAGGTAATGATAAGATTCAGGCACTTGGTATTTATATACTTTTATATTATTCATTGCGTTTGATGTTTACATTAACTTTATCTTTTTTAAAACCGTTAACGTTGGTAAATAAACATAGATATAAAATAGATTTAGATAAAAAGATTCTTAAAATAAAAAATTATAATGTTATTAGAGAATATGAGGGCTTGTTCGGTTGGAGATATATGTTAGAAGCCAAAACCGCCGAAATATCAATAGATGCAATTGATTCTATACAAAGATATAAAAAATATTTTGTGATTACGGCATTTCCTATCAGAGAATTCTTATTACCAATAACAAAAGATACCGAAAATATGGCACTTATGTATAATAAAACACTTCAAGGTTTAGTAGGTAAAAATGTCCTAATAAAGGAATATGATTATTTTGGTACCAATAAGTGTGATATCGTAATAAATGCCAAAATTATTGATGTTCAAGATAGTTTTGATGGATGGTTTTACAGGCGTTTAATTATAGTAGAGGCCGAAAATGATGTAATTGTGCGGAATAAAAATTATGGCAAAATTTTATTATTACTTAATAGATACAATGATAGTTATACGGTCAACAGAGTAGTTCACGTCCATTATGTAAAAAATGCACAAAATCTACATTATATCCACGATACATCTAAACTAGATATGGATTATTTCCTCATGGGATATTTAGAATTTATTTAATTGTGTTATACCAAAAATATGCCGCTTTCGTAGATGGTAAGATGCTTACCGTTTTTAAGTGTGGCCGTCACGAGTTTGTCTTCGGTATTAACCATATCCCAATGTAAAGCGGAATCATTGAAACCGAGTTTTTGTTTCAAGGCTTTGTTTAGTTTGGCTTGGTTGCCGGTATAGGTATCGGCAAAACTTGCGCCTAAAGCAATATGGCTGTTGCCAAATTTGCCGCCGAAGTTTTCATCAAATAAAGTGTCGGCCATAAATTTGTTTATGCGGGAAAAGCGTTTATCTGTCAAAGAAAATTCGCCGATTTGCGCCGCGCCTTTATCAAGTGAAATCATTTTTTTAAGGAAGTTTTCCCCCAACTCCGCCTGTGCTTTTATCACACGTCCGTTTTTAAATTCAAGGTTAATGCCTTTGACGTATGTACCGTTTCTGAAACTCATTAAATCGCTAAAATAAATGCCGCGCGTACCGCGCCAGTCAGGCGACGTAAAAATTTCAAAAGACGGTACATTACAGCCGCGTGCGGCAATAAATTTGCGGCTTTCGCCCAGACTTATTTCTAAGTCCGAGTGCTTTGATTGTAAGCGTAAAGTTTTTATCGGAAGTGCGCTTAAACGTCTTGCAATTTCCGCAATTTGGTTTGATACTTCCAAGAATTTTTTCGCCGGGTTTTTTGCGTCTAAAAAGCAGGCTTTTATTATTTGATTTTCATATTCTTTGATGCTTAATTTTGCTTGGCGCGCCATACCTGCAGTGGGCATGTTGGCAAGCGTCCAACCAAATAAACCTTTTTGTTCGCGTACGTCTAAAATTTCGCGTATCGGCTTTCTTGCCAAGGCGGCAAGTGCAATTTTTTTAGGTTCTACATCTTTTAAATTTTCCAAATTTTCCGGTGCGCGCAAAGCAATTAAACCGTGCAGATTTTCATTTAAACATTTTTCCCAAGGCGCTTGAAATGACAGTTGTTTTTCACTCGCGGTTGTATAAAATGTTTTTGCCATATTTTCACTTTGATATGGGCGCACTACGACGTTAAAACCTTCTTTTAAAAGTTTTGTGTAAATTGTTTCGGCAAGAGATAGAGCGGGTGCATCATAAGAAACTAAAATATTATCGCCTTTTTTAAATTTGCCAGTTCTGGCATTTTTTAAGGCGGAAATTAAAACATCTGCGTAATTATTTAAATTCATAATTGTCCTATTATTTGATTTTAATTGGCTTTGCAAAAGCGCACAAAAACTGCGCTTGCTTCTTTGCCTTCTTGATTTATTAAAGTATACCAAAAGGCGTTTTCTTCGTCGGCTTTATAGCAATTTACAGTCAAAATATCACCCAAAGGAATTTCTTTTTTGAAATAGACAAGTATATCGGCAATTTGCATATTATCTAAAATTTCCTTCGGTGTTGCCTGCAAAGCCCAAGACGTAAAATGCTGGTTATTGACGTGATTATTAACATCAATATCTTCAAGGCGTGTATAAATTTGGCAAGTATTAACCGGCGTTTTTCCGTCAAAAGAAGGTACACGTACAAAATTTTGTTCCAATGCGCCTTGTACTTCTGTTTTAGGATGTCCGTCTAAAATAAATTGCGGAATTCTTAAAAGGCGGCGGCTTATAAGGTCAATTATAACCCACTCGGTTGTGCCTTTCACAAGTTCATTACCGTCTTGGTCATAAATAATAAAATCGCGCCTTGAAGTTATTTTGGATGCGCTTACAACCCACGTCTTAACTTTTGCGGTTTTACATCCTTGTAAAGAACGCATAAAATGCATTTGTAATTTTGTTAAAACCCAAGCGATATGTTGCGGTGTTAAGGCTTTAAAGCCAAAGCCTAATTCGTCGGCATCAATACAAGCCGTTTCTTGAAAGAAATTTTGTAAACCCCAAGGCGTTAATTCGTGTTTTGCATTAAATTCATAATGACGAATCTCAAAGGTCTTTTCTAACATAAATACTCCTTTAAAGTTTATATTCTAGCAATTTGTTGCAAAAGCAGGACAATTGCATTTTGGAGAATAATCGGGGCAAAAATCACCATGACAACAAGAACCTTCTTCATAAATTCCGTTGCAGGTTTGCGGGACATTTGATATACATCTTCCGCCTTCTTTAACGGTGATTGATTGGCATGCACTCGGTATATTACCTTCACATATACCGCCGGACAAAACTGTTGCTTCATTGCAGGATTGTAAAGCATAGCCGCGGCATGTGCCGCCGTTATTTATTATGGGTTTATTGCAAGCTAAAAGATTATTACCTGATGCAAAACAAGTTCCGCCTTTATTTATTTGTACATTTTGGCAACCGTAATTGCCGTTATAATCATCACTCACGATACAAGAAGAATTATTATTTATTTGTACGGAATGGCACGCGGTTTCGTTTTTTGCTAAACAATTACCGCCGTTTAATTTGCTACTCATACAGGCAAAAGGGGCTAAGCCTTCGCAGGTAGCATTATCGTATACAATGGAATTTTGGCAACCGCTGGGGGTTGTTCCTATGCAAGTTCCGCTTTCGTAAATTTTAAGATTAGGTAAATTCCTATAACCGCAAAAAATATTCTCCCCTTTTGAATCCCAAGGCATACCCAAAGCAAGACACATATCTTTCTCTTTAATAAAACAAGAATTTGTTAAATTAGACCAATACATATCTGCTTCTTTACAAATATCTTCAGGCATAGCGGCTATATTCTTACAGATATAACTATCTTTAGGTGCACAGTAAAGAGTAGCATTTTTGTAAGCATAATAGACAAAATAATTTTCTTTTCTGTTTATACCTAAAAGCCCGTTTTTTGCCATACTTAAATAAAAATTACCGATACGTACAGAATCCCCTTTTAAATAATCGCCGGAATTATCTTTTATTTTTACGTCTAAATTCTGAAAATCTTTTGAAAAAATATTATTTGATATTTCATAATCTAATTGTTTAGCAGAAATTTTCTGCATTTTATTATATAAAGAAGACAGACGCATCCTGCCTAATACCTGTTTGAAAAAGGGTAGCAGCAAAAAAAAGATAATTATACCTATGACAGTATAATAAAATTTCTTCTTTAACAGAAAACTTAAAAATGCTTCTTCGTTATTTTCTTTATTTTCGTTTTTCATAATTATGTTTTAAGGATATTCCCCACCTTATATTATATAAATTAAGTAAAAAAACTGCAAAAATTTATTTAATTTTGTTTATATAATTGATAATTTCTATCGCTGCTTTTGCACCGCTTCCCGCTGCTACTATCGCTTGACGATATACGGCGTCCTGACAATCTCCTGCCGCAAAAAGGCCTTCAATATTCGTGCGGTGTTTTGCGTCTACAATAACGTGGCCGCTTTCGGCAAGTTTAACGCCGCTTTCCGCTAAAAATTTTGTCTGCGGTATGGAGCCTATTGCCACAAAAACACCTTGCACTTCCAAAGTTTTTATTTCCTTAGTTTCCGGGTTTTGTAGTTCTATACCGGTTAAGGTTTTATCACCCAAAAGTTTTGTAGTGACAGCAGGAATTACAAATTCGATTTTGGGGTTATTTTTGGCTTTATTTACGGTCACTTCATCTGCTCTAAAACCGGCGCGGCGGTGAATTAAATATACTTTTTGGCAGAAATTAGTTAAGAATAAAGCATCTTCAAAAGCGGTATTGCCGCCGCCGATAATTGCAACCGTTTTACCGCGGTAGAAAAACCCGTCGCACGTTGCGCAAGCGGAAAGGCCGTGGTTTTTAAATTGATTTTCCCCTTCCACATTTAACCATCTTGCCGTTGCACCTGTCGCGGCAAGAACGGCATAAGAGGAAATTATTCCCCCCCCTTCAAGTGTGGTTAAAAGTTTATTGTTTTCTCTTTTTACGGAAACAGCAGTTTCTTTTAAAATTTCTGCACCAAGGCGTTGGCATTGTTTATGCATTTTGTCCATCAGTTCAAAACCGCCTACAGGTTCAATAAAACCTGCATAATTTTCAATATCATTTGTTTGGACTAATTGCCCGCCGAAATTTTTACCGCCAAGCATTATTGTTTTTAAACCGGCGCGTGTGGTATATAATGCCGCACTGCAGGCCGCAGGGCCCGAGCCGATAATCAAAACGTCTGTTTGTATCATAAAAACTCCTTTATCATTTCCTTAAATAATTCCGTAGGGAAACCGACTACATTATCATAACTGCCTTTTATGCGTTCAATAAATTGGTCGTCCGTATCTTGCATTGCATAAGCACCTGCTTTGTCAAGATTTTTAGCGGCAAGTTCCTTTAATTCTTTTAAATTCAAATTACGTGCTTTACAAAGTGTTTTATCATATCCAAGCAATAATTTGTTTTTGTTTTTGCAAATTAAAGCAAGCCCGCTATACACCGTCTGCCAGGAATTATTTTCAATTTTCAAAAGTTTTAAGGCATCGGCTGCATTTTTAGGTTTACCTAAGATTTTGCCTTTGCAATAAACTAAAGTATCCCCGCCGATAATAAGTGCATCAGGATATAAAACCGCTACGGAAAAGGCCTTTTTCAGTGCTAAGTCCTGCACTATTTTATGCGGTAATTTTTTTGATGTTATTTCTTTTACATCCGGGCAGATAATATCAAAATTATAACCTGCTTTTTTTAAAAGTGTTTGCCTGCGCGGCGAACCGGATGCCAAAATTATGCGCATATTATCTTCTAAAAATAAATTTCATCAGCATATAAGAACAAATTACGCCGATAATACCGCAAATGCTTATATGTATGCTTAAAGGGCGGATACCTAAAGCAAACGGTTTTATAAATGTAGCTGCGGCATTTTGCGGTAATAGGCTTGAAAATATTGCATCAAAGCCATAACCTATAAGGCCTGCTACAACCAAAAGTAAGATTACATATATTAAGTCTCTCATACTATACCTCTAACAATGAATATTTAACATCTCTTTGACATTATTAAATACTTCTTCAACAGAAATATCCTTCATACATTTAAAATGCCCTAAAGGACATTTTTTACCGCCGTGTAAGGCACAAGGCCTGCACGGTAAATTCTTTACTTCTACAACTCTGTGGCCTTCACCGTATGGAAAGAAACCAAGTTCCTTTGTGGTAGGCCCGAATATCGCCAAAGTAGGTACCCCAAAAGCGGTTGCAATATGCATAGGGCCGGAGTCATTTGTGACGAAAAGTTTTAAATGTTTCATCAAAGCCATAAGTTCTGTTAAAGAAGTTTTTGAAGAAAGATTTATAGGGTGGCCGTCTGATAAGCGGGCAACTTGTTCGCTGATTTCCAAATCTTTGGGCCCGCCGATTAAGACCGCCGTTAAACCGAGTTCTTTTTCCATACGTGTAATAAGTTTTGCATAATTTTCCGCCGGCCAGCATTTTGTAGGCCAAACGGAACTTGGGTGAACACCGACCAACATTTTGCCGTCTGCCCCGGCTTCTTTAAGCATTTTGGCGGCTGAAACTTCAGCATCCATATCATCTTTATTAAGGTTAAGTTCAACTTTAAAATTATCCTGTACAATGCCTTGCAGTAAATATAAATTACGCTCGGCATCGTGTATCATCCAAGAAAAGGGTACTGTTTTTGTATAAAAGAAACGTCCTTCGCTGTTTGTAAAACCGATGCGTACTTTGACACCGCTTAACCAGCCGATTAAAGCACTTCTGAAACTGCGGTGCGGAATCAGCAAAACATCTATTTTTGAATTACGTATACGGCGTGCAGTTCTTAATATACCGAATATTTGGTTTAAGCCGCGTTTATCATCTATGATAATTTGATTAACCTCTTCCAGATGTCTGAAAATCGCAACTGTTTGCGGGCGTGTGACAACCGTAATCCTCGCTTTAGGGAACATATGTGCCGTTTTTTTAACGAGCGGTGTTGTTAGAACAGAATCCCCTAAAAAAGATGTTTGAAAAATACAAATATTTTTAATTTCCTTTTTTAAATCAAGGGCTTTGAATTTCCAATCACTTAAATTTGGGGTGCGGTATTTTATTGGAATGTTCCAATCTTGCAAAACAGCCAAATATTTTTCCAAGGTATGTTTTTCAAGTACAGGGCTTGCAAATTTAAATTTTACATAAACCCTTCTTGCAATAAAATTCTTGTTATAGCGTTTTTTGTTTTCAATACCACTGAACGTGCTTAATAATATTGTGCGTAAAGTTGCGTGCATATCAAGAAGATGCGTAAAATTCTGGCTGCGTATTTCCTTAAGTGTGGAAAAGAACCCTTTAAAGACCATAATTTCATCAATATCCGGGTGCCCGCTTAATGCTTGTGCAAATTGTTCTTTGACGAGCAAAGTAATTTTTGCTTTCGGCCAATGTTCCTTGATATTTTTAAATACAGGTGAAAGCAACACAATATCACCAAGTGAAGATAAACGCATTACCAAAATGTTTTGTTCTGTTTTATTACTGTTTTCACTCATAGATTTATAACCTCTAATGACTTTTGCGTAGCGCCTTTAAATGATTGTGCTGTTTCCAATGCTGATTGCGCTGCTTTGTTTAATAAGACTTCATCATTTAAATATTTGCTTAATATCTTGTTGAAATTTGTTTTATTTACTAATATTCCCCCGCCTGTTTTTAATAATTTAGTTGCGACATCAGTTGTGTTATAATAGTATTTACCGAAAAATACCGGTTTTTTAAGTATAGCCGGTTCCAAAAAATTATGGCCTCCTTTTTTTACGATAGATCCACCTACAAAAGCAATAGTTCCGGTTTTATATAAAGCCCCTAAAAGCCCCATAGTATCTGCTATTAAAATTTGTGTGTCTTTCCCAGGGGTAAAATCGCTTAAAAAAGTATATTTGTAATCTGTTCCTTTTAAATTATTTTTTATTTGTTTTACCCTTTCTAAATGCCGCGGGGCTATAATAAATTTTACATTTTTAAGAGCATTTGCGGCTGATAAAATTATTTTTTCTTCTTGCTCGTGTGTACTGCCGCAAACCACTATGTTTTTATCTTGCCACGAAAGTTTATTTATTATTTCTTGTGCTTCTTCCAAGCGGCTTGGATTATCTGTTAAAGCATCATATTTGATGTTGCCGCAGGTAAATACTCTTTTCTTGTTTGCACCCAAGTAAATATAACGTTTAGTGATTTCTTCAGATTGTGCACAAATAAACGATATACTGGGTAAAAGTAAATTAACGAGCGGTTTAAGAATTGTATATCTTTTTGCACTTCTCTTTGAGAGGCGGCCGTTTAAAATGCCGACTTTTACCCCTCTTTTTTGGCTCGCATATATCATATTAGGCCAAAGGTCGGCTTCTACTATAATCAACATTTTGGGCTGATAAAATTTAAGAAAACGCCTTACAGAAATATAAAAATCTATCGGGGCAAGCAGTGCATAATCAAAGGCGTTTATTTTTTGTGCTGCTTTTTGCCCTGCTTTTGTTAATGTCGTCACTAAAACGGGCATATTATATTTTTGTTTAAGTGCAAGCGCAATATTTTCAATACTTTTAATTTCGCCTACACTTGCCGCATGAAACCATAAACAAGGGCCTTGAAAAGATTGTTTTTTTATTACAAATCTTTCATTTAATTCGGTAAATAATGTTTTAAGGACTCTTCGCCTTGAAGAAAATACAAACCCCAATACTATAAGCAAAGCAATAAGCGGGCAGAAAACATTAATCAGAATTAAAATAAAAATTCCCATTATTTACCCCCGCATAATTTGATTGCCTCGGTGGTTGCATTTTGTATTTGTAAAGTTAATTCTTTGGCAAGTTCATTTAAATTATCTGTTTTATTGACTGTTAGCGGCTGCCCCAAAACTATGGCACATTTTCCAAAGGGCAAGATAACTTGGAATTTGTCCCAAGAATTTACTGAAAATTTATGTGTTGCATATACACCAACCGGTATGATGGGCAAAGCGGTTTTACGGGCAAGTGCCAAAACACCTTTGCTTGCCTGATATACAGGCCCGCGCGGGCCATCCGGAGTCAATGCTAAAGAAAAGCCTTCTCTCGCTTTCATTATTAACCCGCGTAATGCCGCTGCACCGCCGCGTGTTGTTGAACCGCGGGCTGCTGTCATATTAAATTTTGGTAAAGCACGCGCAATGTATTCGCCGTCTTTACTTAAACTGACTAAAACACATAATTTCGTATGTAAACGATAAGGATATAATAAATAACCTTGCCTGTTATGCCAAAAAGCATAAATAACAGGTGTTTTTGCAGATTGCGGTATATCTGTTTTCAATCCTTTTATTATATATTTTGTTGTCAAACCGCAAAATCTAAGATATCCGCTTATCAATGAAGCGGCTAAATTATATTTTATATTTTCCAAACCTTTTGTGTAAGCCATTATTTCTTACCTTTCTTCTTCTGCCACGGTATAATAAATGCTACGGTGGCTTTTGGGGTTAATGTTTCCCCCTCAAAACTCACATTTATTTTTTGTGCTTCAAGCCGTTTTAATAAGTCCGGCATAACTTTTTTTACTAAAGTGATATCTAAGCGCTTTGCTTCCCTTAAAAATTTTGGTTCTACCCCGTAAGAGAAGATTGGTGCACCCAATAATTCTATATTTTGTGAAATTAAATTATCTTTTTGGGCTTCTTCTTTTAATAAATCTACTACAAAATTTAAAGCCGTTCTTAAAAATTCATATACTGCAATATTAGCAACTATAAGTTGCCCCATATTTGTTAGGCAAGAAAGTTGTTCTTCAATTCCTTTGCCTAAAGTTATTAAACATAAACTAAAAGAGCCCTGATGCTGAAAACCGGCTGAAGATAATTCTAAAACAGACCCTTCATCAAATTCATAAACTACACCTGTGTCTACTGCCTGATGCAAATTGGAAATAAAAACAGCCAAAGAACTTTCGGAAGTAAACCCCGCCGCGGTTAAATCAACTTCTGCTGATTTAATACGGCGGAGTATTTCCTTATAGTGCAAGGATATTTTAAATTTCCTTATTTTACGCATTATCTGTTATAGCGTCTTTTCGGGTGTCTTCTTTCATTGCCGGAAGTCTTATTTTCCGCGCTTGCCATTACACCTGTTGCCATAGCATCAAAATTGCTGCCTTTAGACCACTGGTATACAAGCCCCGGTACAAGCATTACTGTTGAATAGGTACCTGATGTTAAACCAATAAGTAAAGCAAGAGAGAAATTCTTTAACACTTCCCCACCCATTACATACAAAATTGCCGTTGCCGCAATAACCGTTATTGAGGTTATTATAGTTCTTGATAAAGTATCATTTACGCTGACATTGAGTAAAGTTTGTAAATCATATTTAGGGTTTAAGCGTAAATTTTCGCGTGCTCTGTCAAAGATAACGATAGTGTCGTTTACAGAAAAACCGGCTATCGTCAATAGTGCTGCAACAATAACAAGGTCCACTTCAATTTGGAAGAAGGAAAATACACCAAGTGTAAGCAAAATATCGTGGAACAATGCCGCAACTGCCATAGCACCCCAAATAATGTTTTGGAAGCGAAATGCCACATAAATAATCATTGCGCCTAAAGCAAGTACGAAAGCCCAAATTGCTTTTTTAGCCAAGTCATTACCGACGGTAGGCCCAATAAATGATGTTTGTTCAATTTCAAAACCTGTGCCGATAGTTTTTAAGGCATTTTCAATTTTTTTGGAAACTTCATTAACATTTTCCTGTTTGCCTTTAACTTTAACGGCAAAAGCATTTTTACCGATATAAGTTTGAATATCTGCATTTATACCTTGCTTTTGCAAAGCATTTCTTAATGCGGAAATATCTGTATCACCGTTAAACTGGACTTGAACCATTGTTCCGCCGGTAAAATCAATACCTAAATTTAATCCCTTTGTAAACAAAGAAATTATACAGGCAAGCAATATAATACCGGAAATAAGGAAAAATGTTTTTCTTATACCGATAAAATCAATATGCGTTTTTGGTAGTAATTGAAAATATCTCATAGACTGATGTCCTTTGGATTTGAAGTGAGTAAGAACTCATAAATGGCGCGCGTGACGAATACTGAAGTGAACACGCCCACGAATAAGCCCAAAGTCAAGGTCAAAGCAAAACCTTTGACTGGGCCTGTACCGAATTGGAATAATAAAATTGAAGCAATCCAGGTTGTTAAGTTAGAGTCAAAAATTGCGCTCCATGCTTTTTCATAACCTTCTTTTATAACCATCGGTAAGGTTTGGCCTTTATCTTTTTCCTCGCGCATACGTTCCAAGATAAGAACGTTAGCATCAACAGCCATGGCAAGTGATAAGATGATACCTGCGATACCCGGTAAAGTAAGCGTGGCGGAGAAGTATGCCATAAGTGCTACCAAGAAAACCAAATTTAAGAATAAAGCAATACTTGAAATTACACCGCCGGCCCTATAATAAATGCTCATAAACAAGATGATGAAAATGAAACCGATGGCTGATGCTGTTAAACCGCTTTTAATGGAGTCTTCACCGAGGCCCGGGCCGATTACGCGTTTTTCAATAATTGAAACCGGTGCCGGTAAAGCACCCGCTCTTAATACGATAGCAAGTTGCCTTGCTTCTTCCATTTTGAATTGGCCTGTGATTTGGCCTTGTGAAGAAATACGGCTGTTAATACGCGGTGCTGATTGGACGGTATTATCAAGCACAATAGCAAGTTGTTTGCCGATATTTGCGCCTGTTAGAGCACCGAATTTTTTTGCACCGTCACTGTTAAATTGGAAAGAGACGGCAGGATAACCGTATTCACCTGTTGTCACGCGTGCATCTTCAAGGTCTGCGCCTGAAACTGAAACGGTGTCCGTTAAAGGTAAATAACCGCCTTCTTTGCTTTTCATAACTGTTGTTCCGGCCGGTAAAAGTTTTTTAGCTTCTTCCGTTAAAGTGCCGTCATTATTGAACGGGTTTTCAAGTTCATAAATTTTGCTTGCGGCTTCTTGTGAAGCGGCATCGGTTTTTACTAAACGGAATTCAAGCATAGCGGTTTTACCGATCAAGGCTTCTGCCTGTTCAGGGTTTGCAATACCGGGAAGTTGAACCGAAATCCATTTTTCACCTTGCCTTGTTATTGGTATTTCACCGACGCCGTATTGGTCAATTCTGTTCCTGACAATTTCAATAGCGCGCTGCATTGATTCGTTTAATGTTTCTTTCCCGGAAAGTTTGCTTACATCAAGTTCCAAAAGTAAAGAAGAACCGCCGCGCAAGTCAAGACCCAAATTTAAAATGCGTTTGGGGCGAGAGTTAGAGGCCTCAAGCTTTTCCCTTTCGGCCGGCGTTTTAGAATACCACTCATAACTGGGGTATAATAAAGCAATGGAACCGACTAAAACTAATAGTATCAAGCCCCATTTGAAAGCAAGTTTGTTCATTATTTTTTATCTCCTTGTGTTAAAGCGTTGCCTTTAAGTACACTGACGATTCCTGTAGGTAAAACAGAAATTTTAGTGTTTTCGGACACTTTTACTTCCAAAATTTCTTGATTAAACCCTACTACCGTGCCGATAATTCCGCCGAGTAGGACTACTCTGTCGCCTTTTTGTAAGGCACTAATTTGTTTTGCATGTTCTGCTTCTCTTTTCTTTTGACCTCTGCTTGACATCATGATCATAACGATAAAGAAAACCATTATGGCAAGCATAAAGCCTGTTGAAGACATCCCGCTGCCCGCTGTATTCGCGGCTGCGGCTGCTGTTGTTGGTTCCATAGACCCTCCTTTAATATATCATATATATTTTAACATATTTTGAAATGTAATAGGAAATTGACAGTTGTCGTTTTTTGCCGGCTAATTCTTTTTGGTAAATTTTAGTTTTTCTTTTCCTAGAGTACCGATATGTCGCTTCGCTCCAAGTTCTTCTGGGTACTCGTCGTCAAAGAGAAAACTAAAATTTTCTCAAAAATACTTGCCGGGTATATGCGCACGGTTTGGCTTTATTAAATTTGCTGCGTCGCACAAAACGTTTACGTTCGCTTTGGGTTTAAACTCAAAAATATTTCCTTTTATTCCCCGCCCCTTTGCTCGCAAAGGCGGAGGGGAAAAACTTCCGCTTGTTTCGCCCTAATTTTGGGAACCAAAATTGGGGAGATGTCACAGCGTGACAGAGGGGCGGGGGTGGGGTTGTAAAATTAAAAGTACCTAATGGAACATTTAAGGGTTCAAATATTTACAATGTGCTGCAATATTTAATACAATTTATATATGAAAAAGTTCATCTATAAATTTCGTTTCTTGACGGTAATATATGAAGTTTGCCGTTTAATCGGCGCTAAAATAAGTATTTTATTGGGCAAAAAAGAAATTTGCCCTGTTTGGTATTCTTTCAAAGATACCCCTGCAAAAACTAAAAAAGAGAATTTAGAAATAAATAAAAAATGGTTTTCCGTTTCCCGTCCTTTATATATTCACGAGCATATTTACTACAATATTGACAATGCTTTGGCCGTAAACCCTAAAATTAAAGGGCTTGCACTTGTATTTTTCATGGGGCTTGGTGATTATTTATACACAACGCCTTTAATTGAGGCACTCGCAAAACGATATCCTAAATTAGAACTTTGGGCTTATGTCTCAGATAAAATGGACAGGAATAATTCCCCCCTTGTTGCCGGACTTCTTAAAACTAATCCTCATATTAAAATAGTGCAGACATTTACCGGTATAAGAAATCCGTTTATATGGAAAAACTATGATTATAGTGAAGTTGTAAAAAAAGCACCTGAAGATTTTTTGGTATTACCTGTATACTATGAGTATAAACCTACAACTTTGCACAGGACTGCAAGTTTATTTGAAACATTTAATTTGCCATTTAGAGGGCGGAAAAATTTCCCAAAACCGATATTTTATTTTCCGGAAGAAATTTCAACAAAAGTGAAAACGGTTTTAGAATCAATTAAAAAAAGCGCCAAAAAAACGAAAGGCATAATATTTTTACAACTTGATTCACGCGCATCTTTTTATACTTATCCCGAGATAGATACACTCGTCCGTAAACTTATTTGGGAAAATTATTTTGTTATTACCGTCACGAAATGCGGCGTTAGGGATCCTCATTTTAAAATTCTGGATATAAAACAATTCTCTTTTAATGAAAATTGTTTTTTGCTTAGTTTGCTTAAAAAGGAATTCCCGCTTTATATTGTTGCACTTAATTCCGTATTTTGGGCGGCGTCGGCGGGGCTTGATATACCCAATTTAGGCCTTCAGCATTGGCAGGACCCTAAAGTCCATAACTTACACTACCCCAATATCTTGATGCTTACTGAAATTAAATATGCAAAGGTTCCTTCAAAAAATCAAATAGTTGTACGCGAAGGTATTGATTTTACGCGCCATAATGAAAAAATTATTGATTTTAAAGTTGAAACAATTTTAAAATATTTAAACACTCTTATAGACGGTAAATAATATTTATATTTGCTAATAACCAAGGCTCTTCCTTCGCATATATTTTAATCAAAATTACATTTGACTTGCGTTTTTTTTTTTTTTAATAAAATATATATGTTCTTAAATAAAAACGTTATATAAAACGAAATAGGAGCATATATGAAACAAAGAAAAAATAAAGGGTTTACCCTTATTGAAATGTTAGTAGTAGTTTTAATTATCGGTATTTTGGCAGGTATTGCTTTGCCGCAATATAAAATGGCCGTCACGAAAGCAAAAGTTGCAAGCATTTTGCCTTATATGCGCGATTGGTATAACGCACTAGCATTATTCAAACTTCAACATGGCGCATATTGCCCTGATGATTTAGGCTGCGTTCCGCCAAGTGATATGGGTTCATCTTGGCCTGCTGATTGGGGTTGTAATGATGAAAGTATGTATTGTTCTACAGATTATTGGGATTGTACACCAAATGAGGAAAGTACAGGGTACGTTGCTTGCCAGCATAATATAGATTCAAAGAATTCTTTCGCAATATTAATGTATCAACCTGATGAACCTAATTATGATAATGTGGCTGGTATGACAACTTGTGAGCCATATGGAACAGAAGGCGAAAAAGTTTGCAAAGCATTAGGCGGTAAATTATTAGACGGTGTTAGCGGTTATAATTCTACTGTTTACAAACTCAATTAATTTTGGCCTAATGGTAAAAAATATTGTCGGTTAATTATTAGTCTATAAAAATTTCCCTACTATTCCCCTCACCCTTTGCCGTTTTATTTTTGCGAGGGTAATTCTACCCTACGCAAAAATAATAAAGGGCGGAGGGGTAGGGGGTGGGGGTTAATTTTAGTCTTATAGTTTACAAATAATGTACCCCCCTCTTGCCCTACGGGTGCAAGCACCCTGCGGGCTTTCTCCCGCCCATTTTTTACATAGATAACGGCCGTAAAAAATGGGTGGCGACAATAAAGTATGACAAAATAAATCCCCGTACATATTTTCGTGCGGGGATTTTAAACAGCTAGGTTAAAATTTCTTGTATGTCTATTGCGCTGATTTATTTCGCTGCTTTTTTAGCACCTTTTTTGGCGGCCTTTTTCGGTTCCGGTTTCGGTGCGGGGGCAAGTTTAGCGGCGGCTATCGCGGAATAATATGTTTGAGGGTAATCTTCTTCAATAGATTTGTAGATTGCTTTTGCCTCGTCAATTTTACCGGAAAGTTCAAGTGCTAATGCTTTATATAAAGTTATTTGCGGAATTGAAAAGTGTGTAGGATTCTTTGCAATAAATTCATCTGCTAAAGAAACGGCCCTTTCAAAATCGCCTGCTTCAAGTGTATTTGCTATGTAAGCATTTGTTATCATAGCACCAAATTCTGCATTTGCATATTTAAGCGCCTGATTATAAAATACTTCCGCTTTTAAATAATCGCCTTGTTGTGCTAAAGCCGTACCTAAAACAAAATTGGCATAAACGCCGGCCGGTTTATTTTTATATTTATTTGCAAATTCTTCAAGCGGCGCATAAGAGGAGGGATCCCCGCCGTTTGCAACGGCCATTTCTGCCATAAAAAGATTACTCCATTGATTTTGGTAGGCCTTGTCCCTTAAATTATCAATAACGGCAAAAATACCGCCTATGACAATGGCTGTTATTACCACTGCCGTCACAACAGTTTTGTTTTCTTTAATCCATTTTCCAAGATTATCAGTGACGCCGTTTTGTTGTATTTCCTGGTTTTGTGTTTTATTTGTCATTTAATACCTCATCTATTTTACGGCATTGTATGCCGATTTTATTTAGGAAATTTACCCCCTCTGTTGAGCGGTCATAAAGTTCCTTAAAAATCACTTCTTTTATGCCTGAAGCGGCAATTATTTTTGCACAATGTATGCACGGTGAGAGCGTTATATATAAAGTTGTTCCTTCCGTTGTTATACCGCTTTTGGCGGCAAATAAAAGTGCATTTTGCTCTGCATGCAATTCATTATCATTGGAAAACTTTCCGTGTAAATCATAAAATTCTTTTGTCTTTACAAATTCTTCAAAAGAACTGTATTTTTGCGAATATTCTTTTAAGTATAACTCCTTAAAATAATCTTCACAATGTTTTTGCCCCGATGCAACACCGTTATAGCCGATACTTACAATGCGTTTATCTTTTACAAGCACAGCACCCACATGTAAACGCGTGCAAGTAGATTGCCCGGCAACTAAAGTTGCTATATCGGTAAAGAGTTGATGACGGTTTTTCATAATTTCACCTTTTAAATAATCATTGATGCAGCTTGTTCAAGTAAGTCATAAGTATCTATATTGCCCATTTCAACTGCTGCTATGGCAGGTGTACGCCCTACATTATCCATTACCTTTGGGTTTGCACCCTTTTGTAAAAGGTTTGGTACTAAAGCAGGATAGTTCTGTGCTGCCACAAAAAGCGGTGTTTCCCCCTGATTATTCCTTGTATTTATATCAAATTTATAGGTATTACACAAAAGGTCTATAAGAGGTTTATTGTTGCTGTGCACTGCATAAAACATAATATCTTCACCCAAATAATCCTTTGCATTGATGTTCGCACCTTTTTCCAAGAAATGTTTAACATTATTTGTTATTTGTTTTTCTTGCCCTTTTTTGAAATTACCTTCAATAGTGGCTATATAAACTTCTTGTAAATACTGGAGTATTGTGGTGCGGAGGTTTTCATCCGCCATTTCCATATTTGCACCGTTTGCCAACATGGTGTCTATTAAAGAAAAATCATTGGCTAATGCCGCTTGAACTAAAGGCATAACTCCGAGATTATTTGGAATATTCAAAACTTCAGGATCTGTTAAAGGCAGTAATGCTTCTGCCAAATCCTGCTGGTTATTAAGCATGGCTTCTACAAAATAATGCGGCGGGAAAGTAAAATTGATACTATGTTCTTTAGCATAATTAGCAAGGGCTTTTAATGCCTTATTTTTCTTTAAATTGTATGTTTCTGTAAGTATATTGTTATCGCCTTCAAAATCAACTTTTGCACCGTGTTCCAAAAGCATTTTTACTTTTTCTCCTTTATCTGCGGCAATAGCAATTTGTAAAGGCGTTAAACCCAAAAATGCTTCATAATTAGGATCTGCTTTATGGTTTAACAATATTTGGAAAGCCTCATCAAAATCGTCCAACGGTGCGAGTAATGAAAGTAAAGTTAGATTATTATCTTGGTAATTCAAGCGGTTAAAAATATCAACGTTGTTTGCATAAATGTTTCTAAAAGAATTAACATCGGGTAATACTTTCAAATTTATCATACTGTCAGGGGCAATTTTGGCTACTAATTTATTTACTACTCTGTCTTGTTTATTTGCAATTGCTTGCAGAATTTCTTGCTGTTGTTCTTCTGTAGCTGGGTGTTTTTCAGGTAAATGGCAAGAGCAATCTGCCTTCTGTATTTCATCTTCTTGGCAAGTATTTTGGCATTGATTCTGTTGTTGGGAACATCCTATAAAAGAAAATAAAATAAACATTGTTGTTATATAAAATATCTGTTTCATAAATGCCTCTTAATAACCTGAAAATAGATAAAGATCCGACAAGAATATTGTATCAAAAAATAAGAGCAAATTGTTAAGAATTTGCTTTTTACCGAAAAATTAAGTATTATTTTGCCGGGGCCGTTTGTCAAGGAGGCCCTATGCCGTATAATAAATCATCATTAAATAATGGGGTACTTATAGGTAATTTATCCCCCCATTTTACTTTCCGGGAATTAACAAGAACTTCTAAAATACCTTATAAAATAGTTAATACCTTGCTGGCAAAAGATTATCTGGACAATTTGACTATACTTGCCAATTATTTGCTTGAGCCTGTACGTGCAATTCTGGATACGCCTTTAATTATTACAAGTGCTTACCGCTGCCCTTCTCTTAATAAAGAAATTGGAGGAAGTACAACTTCACAACATCTAAACGGTACAGCCGCCGATTTTAGGCCTAAAAATAAATTGTTATCATTATCGGATGCTTTTATTAAATTAAAGGAAACACCGTTTTTACATTACGGGCAACTTATACTTGAAAAGTCCTGGTTGCACATTTCTTTGGGCTCACCCTTTAGATCTTTAGATAAATGTTATGAGAGTTTTAAAATTATATGAAACAATATTTGTTTATTTTTTATTTGTTATTGGATTTATTTTGTAAACCTAATAAAAAAAGATGCAGGCAAAAGAGAAATATTCTTTATATATTGAAAAGGTTTTTTAGGAAATAAAATTATTTACCTATATAAAAATCTTATCTGGCACGAAGTATAATATCAGGTCCTTTTTCAGTATTTAAAGGTAATATTTCCGGCATTTCTTTGTAAGTGGGTAAACCCATATTTGTATTACTGCTTTGTATGATTATAATATCACTTGTACCGGTATTTGTTGTTTTCTTTTTCTTCTTTACTGTAATTGTTTTTTTAGCAGTGCTGTAAGGAAGCCAAATGGGATCAGGTTCTGCAACAGTGCTGGTAAAATTCGGTAAAGGTGTTATTTTATTTGTTTTTTCTTTTGCTTCAATTAAATATACGCAGGAATGGCAGGCATTTGCAACAGCCAAACTGACAATATTCATTTTTTCGCTATCTATGATATTTACGTTTGCGCCTTTATCTAAAAGATAAGCAAATGCCTTTTTGTTTCCTAAAATAACGGCAAGCATAAGGGGTGTTTGTTTATATTTGGTATCTTGGCGATTTACTTCATTAGGATGTGCCGCAAGCACAACATCAAAAATTGCTTTCATTTGATAAGAAAGAGGCCTTTTGGATGCATTTTGTATAATCCAGTGTATAGGAAATAAACCGTTATCATCGGGTGTGTTTACTCTTGCACCTTTTTGAATCAACAATTTCACCATTTCAACATTACCGTTTTCAATAGCCCAAAATATAGGAGCAAAAGATGTATCACCGTCGGGAGTATCTAGCCTTGATCCACGTGCAATCAAAGTTTTAGCCCTTTTGAGGTCATTATCTGCAACTGCTTGCATAAGTGCTACATATAAACCGTTTGAATCTAATTCTTCCGGGGCTTCCATACGGATTCTGTCCTCGTAATTATTTAAATTTAACTTTTTGGAGGGCTTTTTTATGGCTTTAGTATCAACTTCTTTAACCGGTACATTATAATTGAAATCATCCATTTCAGAAGTGTAAATATTACTGCTTTTATTTACGTTAGCGGTATATTTATTTTCCGGTAAAGGAATATTATCTTTGATAATGCTTGGTATGTCCTGTAAATAGTTATGAAAAGATATTACAGAGCGGTCTATGGTGGAAAAATATTTAAATACAAAGACGGCAATTACAAAAACCGAAGCAATAAAAGTAATTATTTTTAATTTCTTCTGCATAAGACCCCTAAAACCTATCTCCCTTTATTTTAGAAATTGTAGAGATAATTTGCAAGTGCAAAAATTTATTTATTTATAATTTACCCTCTAAATATTTTGTTTTAATAAATTTTTTACCGTACTAAAAGTTAAATCCAATTGTTCATTAAAAGATGTTTCTTCAATAAATTCATCTGCCTGGTGCGGGCCGCCTTTTTGTGTTTCTTTTGAAGATGTTGTAAGGCGCGGCCCTATACCGTAAGTTATAATATTGTGTCTTCTTAATATTTCGCTTTCGCTTGAAGCGGGGCTTATGCCAAGCAAGATTTTCGTATCTTGTCCAAAAACAGTTTTTACACTCTTTTCTAAAGCAAAATAAAGTTCATCATTAAAATCTCCTTTCGGTTGAGGGAAAGGTAATTGCGGCTGTTCTTTTATAGTTAAGAAAATATCATCATCTTTTTCAAACAGGGCTGATAAATTTTCAAAAAATTCTTGCGGGTTTGTAGACGGTAAAAGGCGGCAATTAAGCAGGGCGGAGGCCTCCGGCAACAAGGTGTTTGCTTCTTCTGAAGAAGTTAAAATAGTTGGTGTTATGGAGTCTTGAATTTGTGCCAGAAAAAGAGGTTCCTCTCCTATAATTGCAGCGGCTTGTTTGAAATATTGTTCATCAGGAGGATTTAAAAGCATTTGTAAAGTGGTTTGTGCATCTTGGTCCTGTATTTGTGCAATATTTTTAAAGAATTGCCTTGTAAAAGGTGTTAAAGTGTAAGGTAATTCATAAGTTTGTAATTTGGCAAGGGCTTGCGATAATTTATAAATGGCATTATCCTGTCCGCCTTGTGCTGAATTCCCGCCGCCGGCACGGGCCGTGATTAAAATATCAAGGTACATTTTACCCGCTGCTTCCACAAAAAGTAAATTATTATTTTGGTTTGATATTACCCCCCCTCCCTCATTTATTGCAAAGGCAATATTTTCAAATATTTCCGGTGTTTTTTCATAGAGATATTCAAGCCCCATTTCGCTGCCTGCTTCTTCATCTGCTGTAAAAAGAAAAATTAAATCTCTGTTCAGTAAATCTTTATTTTTTGCAAAATAAGTGAGTAATGTTAAATTTATTGCCGCGTAATTTTTTGCATCCCTTGAACCTAGACCGTAAATTTTGCCGTCTTTCAAAGTCGCTTTTACCGGGGGGACGGTCCAATCGCCCTGAATAGTTGCGGTATCAAGATGTGAAATTAAAAGTAAAGCCGGTTTTTTATCTTTTTCTGGTATCGGCGCTTTTAATATGGCAACTAGGTTTGCGCGGTTTTTAAGCGGTCTAAAAATTTGCCAGTCAATTTTGTTTTTATTTAAAACTGTGTATATATAGCGTACTGCTTTTATTTCTTGGGGGTTTGGTTGGGCAGTATCATAAGAAATTAAATTGATTAAATGTTTTTTTGCTTCTTCTTTAAGTTGAGGGATATCGCCGGCAAAAGCAGCGGTAAAACAAAAACAAAAAATAAAAAATAATTTTATAAATTTCATTTTTCCACTAGAAAATCATCTATCTTACTGTCATCAAAAATTATTTTAGAGCCTTGTTTGATTTGATGTTTTCTTATACTTTTTGCCGGAAGTTCAAGCACGTATTTGGCAATCCCGCCGCGAACAGCAACCTGATGATCGGGCGTATAAACATAACTTTTGGGAACATTTTCCCATGCTTGATTCACGTTTTTATCTGCCCCGATAAAAAGCATATCAAGATCAATAAAAGTATTTTTCATCCAAAAATAGCGGGGTTCTTCTTGGCTAAATACAAAAAGCATCCCGCTATTTTCCAATAGATTTTCCCTGTTCATTAAACCTTTTTCCCTTTCTTCTTCCGTTAAAGCGAGTTCCGCTTTAACTTGAAAGCCGTCGGGTAAAGTGACAGTTATTGTTTTGGTTTTGGCGCAAGCACTAAAACCAAAACTTAAGACCAAAAGTGTTAGTAAAAGATGTTTTTTTAACACTTTCGATTTTTCCTTATTTGCGATAATTTTTGGTTATATAAAGTACCAAATCCGCAGTTTTGTTAAATGTCTTAATATCAAGCCATTCTTTGACGGTGTGGTTATCGTGATAACCGATACCGATAATCGGCATCAATAATCCTTTTGAAGACAAGATATTAGAGTCAAACCCGCCGCCGCAGGATTTTGTTTCCATTTTAATTTTATTTGCTTTTGCGCACTCTAAAATATATTTGATAAGCGGCAATTTTGTTGAAATATCAAGCAACGGGTATTTAAGTTCTTGCTTAAATTCAATAACCGGCTTAATTGTTTTGCCGTCCACTTTTTTGGTAAACATTTTTTCAACTTTCTTAAAAACGTCTTTCATGTGCTTTACTTGTTTTTCCAAAGCGGGTAAATTGCGGCTTCTGGCTTCACCTTTTAAATAAATTTCCGGCATGACAATATTTGTACCTGTACCGCCGTGAACTATACCGAGGTTTGCAACCGTTAATTTATCAATTCTGCCGAGTTTCATCATGGAAATTGCTTTTGCGGCAACTTCCAAAGCGGAAATGCCCTTTTCCGGGCAAACACCGGCATGTGCGGCTTTACCGGTAATTTTAATTTCAAAAATATATGCTTTAGGGGCATTGACGATAAGTTCTTCCGGAAATTCATCATCTAAAATTAAACCTTCTTTACCTTTTAAGAAAGAAGCGTCAAAATATTTAGCGCCATACATGCCGTCTTCTTCGCAAAGCGTGCAGGCAACTTCTATCGGCGGGTATTTTTCTTTAGATTCTTTTAAGGTGCGGATTACTTCCAAAATTATGGCAAGCCCTGCGCGGTCATCTGCGCCGAGAACGGTGGTGCCGTCTGTGACAACCTTACCGTTTTTAATGCTTGCTTTAACATTTTTACACGGCTCAACCGTATCAAGGTGTGCGCCTAAAATAAAAGGTTTGCTTTTTACCGTTCCTTCAAAGCGCGCCATAACATTACCTTTTGCGGTAGTTTGATATTTTGAACCGGCATTATCAACATAAACCTTGCCGCCGAGTTTCTTTAATTCGCGCTCCATATATTTTTGCATGGGGAGTTCTTTATTTGAAGGGGCATCAATTTTAGTCATTTCAATAAACTGCTTCATCATTCTGTCATAATTTATTTTCATAACTCATCTCCTATTACTTCTTTTAGTTTACCTTGCTGCACTAAAACTATATTTTGACATAAATATTTGCATAATGCAAGTGAGTGTGAAATAAACAGCAACGCAAAACTATATTTTTTTTGCATATTTGTAAGCAAATTGATTATCTGCGCCTGTACAGAAACATCAAGTGCACTTGTTGGTTCATCGGCGATAATTAACTTGGGTTTTAATAGTAAAGCGCGCGCAATACTGATGCGCTGGCGCTGCCCGCCGGAAAATTGATGCGGGTATTTTTTGAGGTCTGTTTCTGAAAGCGCAACTTCTTTTAAAGCCTGAACTAAAGTTTCTTTTGTAAACGGTTTTTTGTGTATTAGAAACGGCTCGCTTAAAATGCTTTCTATGGTTTGGCGCGGGTCAAGCGAACTGTACGGGTCTTGAAAAACTACGCCTATTTGCGCCAAAGTATTTCTTAATTCTTTTGCGCTTATTTTTGATAGGTCCTTGCCCAAAATAAATACTTGGCCGCCGTCTTGTTTTTCAAGGCCCAAAATGATTTTTATAATCGTTGTTTTTCCGCAACCTGAGGGGCCCATTAAGGCGGTAGTTTCCCCTTCTTTTAAAGTTAGATTTATGCCTTTTAAAACTTCTGTTTTCTCTTTTTTAAGAAGTGAAGTTTTAATATAAGTTTTTGTTAAATTCTTTAATTCCAAGACGGGGGTTTTAGTCATTTTTCCCCCTTTTTGCTAAAAAACAGGCACAAAAATGTTTTGGCGATAATTCCGATAAAAGCGGTGTAGAGTTTGTGCAAATGTCCGTTTTTTTACCGCAACGGTTATGAAAGGGACAACCGCTGAAATTATTATTTCTGGGCGGTGTGCCGGCAATTTCATATAAAGGTTTGCCTTTCGGTGTATCTTTACTTACAACCGCTTTTAAAAGCCCGTAAGTGTATGGGTGGAGCGGATTATTAAAAAGTTCTTGCGTGCTTGCTTCTTCAATTTTTGTACCGGCATATAAGACGAAAATTTTATCTGCCACAGTTTTGGCAAGTTTCAAATCGTGTGTTATAAAAATAACTGCCATTTTGCGCTTTTGCTGAATAGTTTTGATAAGGTTTATTATTTGCTCTTGGGTTTTTTCATCAAGGGCGGTTGTGGGTTCATCGGCAATTAAAAGTTTTGGGTTTAAAGTTAGTGCTAAAGCAATCATAACGCGTTGGCGTTGCCCGCCTGAAAGTTGATGCGGGTAAGATGTCAAAACGCGCGGCGGCAATTCGGTTTGCGCTAAAAGTTCTTTTATTTTTTCTTCGGCTTCTTTTGCGGTTAAATTTGTTCTATTTTTATAAACTTCAAGGAAATGTTCTTTTATAGTTAAGACGGGGTTTAAAGATGTCAGCGCATCTTGGAAAACAAGGGCAATACTTTCGCCGTTTAATTTGCGTCTCTCTTTTGGCGGCAGGTTTAAAATATTTTTATTTTCAAAAATAATTTCGCCGCCGCTTACATTGATATTTGACGGAAGCAGGCCCATAACGGCAAGGGCTTGCATTGTTTTACCGCAACCCGATTCGCCGACGATAGCAAGTGTTTGACCTTCCCCCAAAGTATAAGAAAGGTTTTTAACAAGCGGGCAATTTATGCCGTCCTTTTCAAGCGCAACCGTCAAATTTTTTACTTGTAGCATAATTTTATTTTACTTTTTGTTTTACAAAAGTGTGAATTGTCGCAACAGTTTTTTCAAGGTCATTTTCGTCTAAACCTTGGAAAGTGCCAATCCAAAAAGTATTGTTCATTATAAAATCGGTATTGGGTAATTTTTTGTAATCTTCTTCACTTAAATTTTTGGAAATTTGTAAAGCACCGCCGCCGATACGCAAAGCAATTTCATCATCTACAAATGCCGGCTGCCTGAGCAAATTGCCCGCAAAAAGTTGGCGTGTGCCGATACCGTTATTTTCCAAATATTCCACAAGTTC
>JBGURU010000013.1:0-33454 GCA_045132175.1 Elusimicrobiaceae bacterium
TAAAACCTAATTTGTTTTTCATATAATCTCCTATTTTATACAATACTTTTATTTACTGCATATTAAATTATAGAAAAAAAAAAAAAAATAGATGTCAAGAGGATCGTCGTGAAAATAACAATATCAGTATACCCGTATGTTATGTGTTTTTAAAAGTGTGTGGCGAAAATAAAAAACAAAATTATTGACAAAAAATAATAAAAATAAGTAAAGGATAAAAACAGAAAACAAACAAATAAAATAACTCAAAACAATAAAAAACCGCAAAAACACATTACAAAATATCTAATGCAAAAGACCTATTTTGGACCTATTTTTTCCCCACCCTTCCGACGAGAATAAAAAAATAATAAAAATAGGTATTGACAAGTTAATTATTTTATACTATTATTTATAATGTAATCTAATTAGATATTAGATTACTAGGTTTGGGGTAAACTGAAAAAGGGGGACGGGTTGTATAATTAATTTTGGTAAGGAAAAGTTTTTTATACAACCCTAGATTTAAGTGTTTGAAAGTTCAGGCAACTTCCGTTAATAAGACACACCAAAATACACAAGAGAATTAAGGGCCCATCATAAAACTGCAGTAAAAACCAATATATTGCCTGCCACTCAAAGCACACTAGGCGCCGGGAAGCACACCCCGGCGCCTATTTTACATCTCAATTTTCTTTATCACTCCTAAAATGTTAAAATTTAATAAATGAGGCAGTAAATTGCCACTATCGGAGGGAAAAATGAAAAAGCATATTAAAAATAATGTAAATTGGATCGGGTTTTTGGATTGGGAACTTAAAAAATTCCACGGTGAAGACTACTCAATTATGCACGGATCTAGCCAAAACGCATATTTAATTGAAGAAGAAAAAACCGTCCTTATTGATACGGTTTGGACGCCGCACCGCTTTGACTTTATTGCAAATTTAAAAAAGGAAATTGACCTTAAAAAAATTGATTTTATCGTCGCAAATCATGGGGAATGCGACCATTCCGGCTCGCTCACAACCTTGCTTGAAGAAATACCTAATACACCTATTTATTGTACTGCCGCCTGCGTCAAAAGTTTAGAGGGCCAATACGGCAAACGCGGTTGGAATTTCAAAGTTGTTAAGACGGGCGACAGTGTTGAAATCGGCAACGGTAAAAAACTTATTTTTATTGAAATGAAAATGCTGCATTGGCCGGACTCTATGGCAACATACCTTACCGGCGATAATATTTTATTTTCAAATGATGCTTTCGGCCAACATTTTGCCGTAGAGGAATTATTTAACGATAAAGCAAACCAATGCTTGCTTTTCCACGAAGCGATTAAATATTTCACAAATATTTTAAACCCTTTTGCTATGCTTGCGGCAAACAAAATTAAGGAACTGAAAAACCTTAATTTGCCAATAGATATTATTGCCCCCTCGCACGGTGCGGTGTGGCGCGATAACCCTATGCAAATTATTGATTTGTACGAGAAATGGTCTAATGCTTATCAAGAAAATCAAATCACGGTTGTGTATGATACAATGTGGGAAGGTACAACAAAAATTGCGCACCGCATCGCCGAAGAAATACACAAACAAAGCCCTGACACCGTCGTAAAAGTGTTCAGCATAGCCAAGCACGACAAGAACGAAATTATGACCGAAGTTTTTAAATCAAAAGCAATCGCGGTCGGTTCGCCGACGGAAGGCAACGATATGCTTTCAAGCGTTGCGGGCTGGATGGCGTTTTTGAAATCGCTTAAATTTAAGAACAAAAAAGCGGCCGCTTTCGGTTGTTATGGTTGGAGCGGCGAATCGGTTAAACTGATACAGGAAAAGTTAAAAGAATCGGGTTTTACCGTTGTGGATGCAAACATAAAATCTTTATGGAACCCGACGGAAGAAACACTTGCGCAAGTGCCTGAAATGGTTAAACAACTGCTTGCTTAAAAAAATATTAACACAAAAAACTCCTTGAAATTTCAAGGAGTTTTTTTATTTAAGGTAAAACATTACCTTTTACCACCGTGATGATGATGGGGGCTTGGATTCGGTTTTGACGGCTTGAATTGTTTTGGCGGCGGCGGAGTATGCACAATATGTTTTGGCGGAATAGGCCGTACCACAATCGGATGATGATGATGGCGCGGGTAAGATTTTATACTTACAAAATAAGTAGGATTTTCACCGTACACATCAACTTGCCGAACAGGGGCTGCGCAGCAAGCGGAAAACATAAAAACACCCGTAAATAAAACAAGATACTTTTTCATATATGCCTCCTCTTTTAGAGTTCCATAAATAAAACGCACAACCGCAAAAAATTATTGCAACCTTGATGTTTTTAGACGGAAAAATCTTATTGCAAGTACCAAAAATAGTTAAACAACTGCTTGCTTAGAAATACCTATTATTTACACAAAAACTCCTTGTAATTTCAAGGAGTTTTTGCATTATTTTTGAGTATGTTTTTATATTTTAACCGCCGATTACGGTGCATTGATATCCGCCCTGTGTTCCCGATGGTTTACCTAGTGATTTACAAATTTTCTCGCCTTCATCGCTCCAAGGAACGCAAATTATTTTACCTTGATTTCCTCCACATTCATTTTCATCATCAGGTTGATTCATTTTAATTGAAAATAAATTCTTATAATCGCACCTAACACAGCCATCATCGCCTTCGTTTGTTTCGCAATACCAAAATTCATTACTACAACTCTCAGAATTTCCACAAGGTTCATCTCCGTTTTTCCAATCAGAGGGCCAATTAGCACCTAACTCATCTCCATTAGGAAAATAATCTTCACTTAGATTTTTTATATAACTATCATTTATCAATTTATACTCTGCTAATCCGTCGTAAAATCTACGCATAAGCGGCAATATACTTGCAACACGCGCTTTTATTACAGCGTTTTGATATTGCGGCAAGGCGATACCGGCTAAAATGCCGATAATCAAAACAACAACTAACATCTCAATTAAGGTAAAACCTTTTTTATTTAATAACATATTTTTCTCCTTACAATTTTTTAACAAACAAACAACAAAGTTTTTATTTTTTTGCACCTCCTAAATTTCCCATAAATAAAGGCGACTGTTATTTGAAGGATTCTGAGTTCTCAAATAAACAGTCGCCCACCTATACTGACATATAATCAAATACAGGTTTAACAGCGACTATTTTTAGTTCAGAATCCCTTTTGCTTTACGCAAAAGAACGGGTTATACCCATCTAAAAACAGTCCGAATTTTTAATAAGCCGCTTATTTATACGGCTTACGGGAAAATAAAATCTCCTTTAAATCTGCTTATATTTTAGCAAATATACCTGTAATGTACAAACCCCGCGGGCACGTGCCTGCGGGGTTTTAAATTCAAAGAAAATTAACAACTAAATTGTCATTATTTCTTTTTCTTTTTCTTCAACAACTTTCACAATCAAAGCAATTGCTTCGTCGGTAGATTTTTGGATGTCCGCTTCATAGCGTTTCAAATCGTCTTCGGTCACTTCACCTGATTTTTGCGCTTTTTTAAGTTTTTCCAAAACGTCGCGGCGTTCGTTGCGGACGGCAACTTTATAATCTTCACTCATTTTTGCGACGGTTTTGCTCAAAGTTTTGCGCCTGTCTTCCGTCATCGGCGGGAAGATGATGCGAATAATTTTACCTGTTGTTGTCGGTGCTGCACCAAGGTCTGCTTGGCTTAAAGCCTTTTCAATTTCCTTAACGGCACCTGCGTCCCAAGGTTGAATTTCAAGCGTTCTTGCATCGGACACATTGATTACCGCCATTTGTTTAAGCGGCGTAGGCACGCCGTAATAATCAACACGCACTTGCTCAATCATTTGCGGGTTTGCGCGGCCTGTTCTTAAAGAGCCAAGATCACGTTTCAATTTTTGCGGCACTTCTGCCATTTCGTTTTTTGCATTTGTTATAATTTCGTTTACTGTCATAATACCTCTTAATATATTGTTGTTCCTATTTTTTTGCCGCTAATGGCAAGTTTGATATTTCCTTTTTTATGTAAATTGAAAACCCTTAACGGTAATTTATTTTCTAAACACAAAGCCAAGGCGGCTGTGTCCATAAACTCAAGGCCTTTTTTGATAGCATCGCTATAAGTGATTTTTGTAATCAGTTTAGCTTTAGGGTTTTTGCGCGGGTCGCTGTCATAAACGCCGTCAACCTGTGTTGCTTTAAGCAAGACATCGGCCTTAATTTCAGACGCACGCAAAGCGGCGGCAGTGTCAGTTGTAAAGAACGGGCTGCCGGTGCCGCCTGCAAAAATTACTACGCGGCCTTTTTCCAAGTGGCGGATGGCTTTTCTTCTTATAAAAGGTTCTGCAAGTTTATAAATATTGATTGATGTCATAACGCGTGTCGGCACGCCGATTTCTTCTAAAGCCGACTGCAAAGCAAGCGCATTAAAAATTGTAGCAAGCATACCCATATTATCGGAATTGATACGGTCAATAATACCGCCGCCGTCGCGCACGCCGCGCCAAATATTACCGCCGCCGATAACGACAGCAAGTTGGCATTTTGTAGCAAGTGCATTTTTGATTTCAAGGGCGATATTTTTTAAGCACACCGGGGTTAAACCGCGCGTATTTTCCGCAGTTAGGGCTTCCCCCGATAATTTCAGTAAAACTCTTTTTGCCATAGGTTCTCCTTGTTTCTTATATAATACAAAATTTATAAAGAGTTTGTGAAATTTTTTGAATTGGATTTATTGATTAACAACAAGCACACTCATAATTATCATCTTCGCTTACATCTTTTATACCCAATATTTTTGAATAATCTTTTGTTGTTTCATTACCACAATCTTGATTTTGTCTTAAGATAAATTGATAATCTTTTGTCATACAAATGCAAACATCTTCTTTACTGTATTGAGTAGTTGCTAATATTTTAGAACTATATGTGAATGTAGAACCTAGTGCTGTATAAAATTTTATATCACCCATACTGCAATCATTTGGCTCACTACAACCATTAACTTCCGTACTAACTTGATCGACATAAGAAGGTGCATTTTTCCAATCATTACTACCACAATATTCTTCCCCTGTTTGCAAACGGCACATTTCTTCAATTTGAGCGGCGGCTTTAAGTTTAATATATGCTTCGGCGAAGTCTGCTTTGATTTTTGCATTTTGATATTGCGGCAAAGCTATGCCCGCCAAAATACCGATAATTAATACTACTACTAACATTTCGAGAAGGGTAAAACCCTTCATATCTTTTTTGTTTCTCATTTTATTTCTCCTTAGTTTTAATTAAGTACTTCCTTATGTTCCCCGCCCCTTTACTTGCAAAAGCGGAGGGGTTGGGGTGGGGTTATAAGACAAAGTAAAACTTATTTAATAACCCCACTCCTAACCTCTCCACCTTAAAAAGGGGAGAGGAATTATAGGAATTACTTTAAATTCAGCCAATAAAAAACGGCTGTTAGTCGCAAGTATAAGAAAGTGCCTTGCACAAACAGCCGTAGTTTATCGTATGTATGATAAACATTCAGCATATAACAATAAGGGGATCAGCCAAATTACTATATGCCTAAACGACTGTTTTTGGTCTTTCTTATAATTCTTGCGAATCATCCTTTTCAGGACCCAAAAACAGATTAAATTGTATCAGGGTAATTAACCCTGCATTAAAATTTTACTCCTATTTCAAGTATAGCATTTTTTCCGGTGAAACAAAATGTTAAAATATAGTTATGACACTAATTGATTTTGACAAGGCGCAAAACGAAATTCAAAACGCGCAAAATATTTTACTTGTCGGCGTAGATGAAGCCGGGCGCGGGCCGCTGGCAGGGCCCGTCACAGCCTGTGCTTGTTATATCCCTCCCGAACTTTACACGCACCCGCTAATGTCAAAAATCAATGACAGTAAAAAATTAACACCGCAAAAAAGAGAGTTAATTTTTGACGAACTTTTAACTTTGCCTATCATTTATTGTACCGGCTATGCAAGCGCGGCGGAAATTGATAAATTAAATATTTTACAGGCAACTTTCCTTGCTATGCGGCGCGCTTTAGAAAAATTTAAAAATAAAGAAATTTCCGTTTTAATCGACGGAAATAAAACAATACCGAACTTAACCGCACCGCAAAAAGCGATAGTGAAAGGCGACGGCACTTCTTTGTGCGTTGCCGCGGCAAGCATTATCGCCAAAGTCAGCCGTGATAAATTTATGAACATCAGCGCCAAACTTTACCCCAATTATAAGTTTGAGGACCACAAGGGCTACGGCACAAAAATTCATACGGACTTAATTGACAAGTACGGCCCTTGCCCTTTGCACCGCAAAACTTTTGAGCCGATTTACAGTAAATTTTACGGCCTTTTTGGCACTTGCAATATGGAGAACAAAAATGTTTAGTTTCTTGCGCCGCCAAGGCAATAAAGCCGAAGAACAAGCCGCCAATTATTTAAAAGAAAAAGGCTACAAAATACTTGCGCGCAACTTTTCCTGCAAAATGGGCGAAATTGATATTATCGCAGAAGATTCTAAAAAAACAATAGTGTTTGTTGAAGTAAAACAACGCAAAACGAATTTATTCGGCGGCGGGCTTGCGGCGGTAAATAAGGCAAAACAAAAGCGCATATCTTTAACTGCTGCGGCGTATCTTAAAAAAACACAAGCCAAGTATTTTGCTTTAAGGTTTGATATAATAACAATAACGGGTCCCGATTTGGAACATTACGAAAATGCCTTTACAACCCATAATTTAACTTTATAGGAGTTTTTTATGACACAACTTGAACAAGTAAAAGAAGCAGTCAAATTTTTAAACAAGAAAACAAAAAATTTTAAGCCGGAAATTTTGCTTATTACCGGCAGCGGTATGGCAGGTTCCATCCCGGAACTTGAGAATAAAATTGTTGTGCCTTACAACACAATACCGAACTTCCTGAAAAGTACGATTCAAGGCCACCCAGGCAATTTAATTTTCGGTACTTATAAAGGCAAAAAAATTGTTGTCTTGCACGGCAGATTCCATTTTTACGAAGGTTATGATATGAAGGACCTTGCGCTTTCCATCAGAACAGCGGCTTTTCTAGGTGCTAAAACAATGCTTGTTTCCGCTGCAGTCGGATCCTTAAACACTAAACTGCCCGTCGGCTCTTTATGCGTTTTAAAAGACCACGTAAACTTAATGATGCATAACCCCTTAATCGGCAATTATGACCCAGCCTTCGGTAGAAGATTCATTGACTTAACCGATACTTACGATAAAGGCCTCCGCAAAACCGCCTTACAAATTGCAAGGAAATTAAAAATTAAAGCAGGCGAAGGCGTATATGCCGCCGTCACGGGCCCCAACTTTGAAACGCCGGCGGAAATCAGAATGTTCAAAATTTTGAAAGCGGACGTTATTGGTATGTCCACCGTTCCTGAAGTCCTTTGCGCAAGGCAACTTGGGCTTAAAATTTGCGGGCTTACTTGGGTTGTAAATATGGGTTGCGGGATTTCAAAAACACCGCTCTCACACGAAGAAACTATAAAAGAAACACGCAAAATTGAAGGCAGTTTTAAACGCGTGCTTGAACAACTTATTCCGCTTTGCTAGACGGTAATTTATGGTAAATAAAGTAAAACGGCTTGGGAAAGAAACCCTAATTTACGGCACATCCACTATCTTGGCGAGGATGTTAAATTTCTTTCTCGTGCCGTTTTACACTTATTATTTAATAACATCAGATTACGGTATTATTGCGACGGTATTCGCTTTTATGGCTTTGTTCAATATCATCTATCAATACGGTATGGATCAGGCCTATTTAAGGTTTGCAGAAGATACAAAAACAAAGGACACCTTTTCCACACCGTTTTTGGCAGTTTGCACGACATCAATTTTACTGTCGGTACTAATTTACTTTTTAAGCCCTGTTATTGCTGGTGCTTTGGGTATCGGTGCGCAAAATGCGTACCTTATAAAATATTGCGTTTTCATTTTGGCTTTTGATGCCTTAAACATTGTGCCTTTTGCCAAACTGCGCTTTGAACACCGCGCTTGGCATTTTGTGCTTGTCCGCAGTGCATCAATAATTGTAAATGTCGCCGGAAATATTTGCGCTTTAACTCTTTTTAATTGGGGCGTAAGCGGTGTTTTTGCGGCGGGCATTTTGGCATCTTTGACTTCTTTGATTTTGCTTTCCGCAGTTATAAAAGAAAGTTTTATTTTCCGTTTTGACAAAGCACTCTTTAAACAGATGTTTAATTTCGCTTGGCCTTTTATACCGGCGGGGCTTGCAAGCATTTTGGTAAATGTAATTGATAAACCTTTGCTTTCGCATTTAACTTCTTTAGCAGATGTCGGCGTATATCAGGCAAATTTCAAAATCGGCATTTTTATGATGTTAATCGTCTCAATGTTTGACCAAGCCTGGCGGCCGTTCTTTATTCAAGAAGCGAAAGAGCCTAACGCCAAACAAACGTTTGCGGAAATTTTTACTTGGTCTTTTGCTTTACTCGGCTGGGCATTTTTGGGGCTTTCTTTGTTGATGCCTTTGATAATTCAGACAAATATTTTCGGCTTAAATTTAATTAACCGCGCATATTGGGGCGGTTTAAAAATTATTCCGTTTGTCGTCGGCGGCTATTTCTTTTACGGCTGCTATATCAATTTTATGGTTGCACCTGTTTTAACTAAAAAGACGACGGTGCTTATGAAGATTACTTTGCTTGGCGCGGCAGTCAGCATTCTGGTAAATATTTTAGTTGTTCCCCGTATCGGAATTTTGGGCGCAGGCTGGGCAATTTTGGCAAGTTATTTTATTATGGCTTTATCGCTTTATATCTTCGGCCAAAAAAATTACAAAATTGATTACGAATACAAAAAAATATTTTTAATTGCTTCGCTGATTATAGCAGGTTTTTTCGTCGGTCAATATTTTGACAATTTTGATATGGCTAAAAATTATATTGCCAAAATAATTTTACTTTTTCTTTACCCGCTCATTATTTTTACTATTTTACGCGGTCAAAAACCCAAACTTCCTTTCAAAATGTTTAGCAAAAACAAATAGTCCCCCCTTGTAATACAAACGACAAATTTAATAAAATATATATATGTCAGAGTGTTTTCCAATCATTTTGTCAGCACCTTCGGGCGCAGGCAAAACAACGGTAGCAAATGAACTTTTAAAAAGCAAAAAAATTGCCCGTGTTATAACGGCAACTACCCGCGCGTCGCGTATCGGCGAAAGAAACGGGCGTGATTATTTCTTTTGGTCTGATGCCGACTTTGAAAAAGCAATCAAAACCAAAAAGATGCTTGAGTGGGCAAAAGTACACGTAAATTATTACGGCATCCCAAAAAGTTCTTTGGAAAGCGTTCTGAAGCAAGGCAAATGCCCTTTGCTCGTTATAGATGTGCAAGGTGCAAAAAGCATAAAGAAAATTTACAAAAACGCAGTGACAATTTTTATAACCGCACCGAGCGTGGATGAACTTAAAAGGCGTATTTCATCAAGAAGTGACGGTACAAAAAATGTAAATGTACGCCTTAAAACTGCGCTTAAAGAGTTAAAACAAATTAAAAATTACGACTACTTGGTTATAAACGATAATTTAAAAGACTGCATTGCCGCTTGCCGCGCGATAGTTGCGGCCGAAAGCCAAAAAGTAATAAGGCAAAAAGATTTGGTTAAAAAGTTAAATAAGTCAGGAGATTAAAATGGAAAATAAAAATAATAATAACTTTGATGAAAGAATCACCAATTATACCGACGATAAATACAATGCCGTTGTACTTGCTTCTATTTGGGCAACAAAAGTTCTTAAACGCAGAGAAGAATTCAAAAACAAACCGGATACTGAGTTAATCCAAAAAGCATTAAACGATATTTTAAGCGGCGAAGTGACTGAAGCGGATGTTTTAAAACAATCTAAAGCCTCTATCGCGGCACAACTCAAAGAAGAAGAGGAAGCCCGCAAAGAAGCCGAAAGAAAAGCCAAAGAACCTCTCAAATTATAATGAAAGCACGCGCCTTGGCAAAAGAATTAAAAAATTACCTCTTAAATGAAGAAGAGGGGTTTTTTATTGCCAAACATCCGCTTAAAAAGGCGCAAAAGCCAGCCGTAATAAAAGCGGCAGAAAAAACAAAATCCGCACCAAAAAGAGAAATAAAAAGCACGTCTAAAACCAAACCTATTAAAGATAAAGCGGCGGCACTTGCGGAACTTGCAAAACAAATTGAAACCTGCAAACGCTGCCCGCTGGGTAAAACGCGTATTAAAGCCGTTCCGGGTGAAGGAAATATTAACACAAAACTTATGTTTATCGGCGAAGGGCCCGGATTTGAGGAAGACCGCCAAGGCCGCCCGTTTGTCGGCCGTGCGGGGCAATTACTTGATAAAATTATCGCTGCCATGGGTTTTAAACGTGAAGAAGTTTTTATCGCCAATATGGTTAAATGCCACCCGATGAAAGACCCGACTGATGTGGAAAAACACGGAAATGACCGCGCACCGGACCAAGAAGAAATCGCTTTATGCCGCCGATATATTGAGCAACAAATTGCCATAATTTCACCTGACTTTATTGTGGCACTGGGCTCTGTTGCTGGGCGTAGTTTAATACAAAACACGCCGACATTTTCCGCCATACGCGGTAAAATTTACGACTTAAATCTAACTTACGCCGAACCTACAAAACCAATAAAAATACTTGCAACTTTCCACCCGGCCGCACTTCTTAGAAATCCCTCTTGGAAAAAGGATGCTTGGGCTGACCTTAAAGTTTTACTAGCCGCCATGGGGCGCGAACCAAAAACAACCGCTAAACAGGGGTAGTTTATGTTAGTTTCCGTTTCGCTTATCAAAGTAAGCAAAAGTTTTGATTATATTTTGCCCAAAGATTTGGAAAACAAAGTTTCCGTCGGAACAAAAGTTAAAGTGCCTTTTGGAAAAAGTGAGCAGTTAGGATTTATCTCAGCACTTGATACAAAGCCGCAATTAAATTCAAAAATAAAATTAAAAGAAATTATCGGCCTTACAGATGAACTCCCTTTTCCCCCCACAATTTTGCCTTTAGCGCAGTTTTTAACAAGCAATTATGCAAACACATTAGGTGAAAGTTTAAACGTCTTAAAACCCTCAATTTTGACAAAAAAAGCAGTATCTGCGATAGCGCCTTCTGCGCCGGCACCTTTGCCGTTATTTTATGCAAGTTCGCAAAATTCAAAAATGAAAGATGCAGTTGATTTTGCACAAAGAAATCAAAACACTTTATTTTACGGCTCGTCTTTTGCGCCGGCCGAAGCGGCTTTGTTTGCCGCACATCAAACTTTGACTACGGGCGGGCAGGTTTTAGTGCTTGTTCCCGATGTCGTTTCAAGCACAAAACTGATTAGCGAAATTAAACAAAAATTAGGCACGCAAAACATTTTACTTTGGCACAGTAAAGTTCTATTAAGCGAGCGTAAAAAGATACTTGCGGAAATTTACCAAGGCAAGCCATGCGTTGTTGTCGGAACACGTTCAGCCTGCTTACTGCCGTTTAAAAATTTAAAACTTTCACTAATGTTTTACGAAGAAGATAAACTTTTTAAACAAGAAGAAATGCGCCCTTATTATCATGCACGCGAATTACTTGTTGAGCGCGCGAAATTAGAAGGCGGCAAAGTGATTTTAATTTCAAATGCTCCTTCGCTTGAAGCGGTAAAAAACACTGCTCTGTTTAATTTTGAAGACAGCAAAAGCGTTTCAAATGTATCTGTTTTACCGATACAGTATACCATAAGAAACAACAAATTTATTTCCCCGCAACTTGCTTTGCTTTTGGAAGATAATTTTAATAAAGGTAAACAATCTTTGCTTTTAATTAACCGTCTGGGGTTTGCCGGTGCTTACAGTTGCGTGTTTTGCAATACTTTGGCAAAATGTAAAAAATGCGGTGCGGTTTTAAGCCATCAAAAAACTGCGAAAGGTGATTTTTTATATTGCAAAAAATGCGGTGCAAAAGAAAGCACAGACCAACTTTGCCCGCGTTGCCAAAACCAAATTTTCAGGGACACTTTAGGCGGCACGCAAGCCGTTTTTGAAGAAGTAAAAACTTTATTTAAGCAAGCAAAAATTTTGCGGCTTGACAGTCAAACTTTAATTAAAACCGACTTAAACAAAACGGACCTATCTTCCTATGATATTATTATAGGTACCGCTTTAAGTTTACGAGCAAATTTTGCCGACTGCCGCTTAACCATTGGTGCTATTTTAGACGGCGGTTCTACATTAAATACGGCAGATTTCCGCGCATCTGAAAATTTTGCGCAAAGGTTATACACTTTAAAAACCTTGCTTTCAAAACAAGAGAATCCACGCCTTGTGATTCAAATCAAAGACAAAAATTTATTTGATTTCCCAAAATTAGAAAAACAAAATTATCTTGCTTTTGCTAAAGAAGAAATTGAATTTAGAAAAGAATTTAATTTTCCCCCATACGCCAAACTTGTGCATTTAATTTTGACGGCTAAAAAGCAGGAAGATTTGAATACTTATGGTAAAGCTTTGGAAGATGCTTTAAAAGCCGCTTACGGCGATTTTATGGAAATTGAGGGCCCCGTGTCGTGCGGCGCAAAAACAAAAAATTTTGCGCAGGTTTATTATTTGATTAAATCTAAAAATGATGCTATGCTTACAGGATTTCTAAAAACTTTACGCCAAACGCCGCCGCCGAAAAAACTTAAACTGAAGATTTTAGCAGACCCTTATAATTTCTTCTAAAAGAAAAGCACCCGAAAGGGTGCTTTTAAATTTTCGGAGAGAGAGGGATTCGAACCCTCGATACCCTTTTGGAGTATACAGTCTTTCCAGGACTGCGCCTTCAACCGCTCGGCCATCTCTCCAACTTAACTATATAGTAAATTATACCAAATTAGGTGCGCCTTGTCTAAATTTATATTACGATTATGACAATCTGGCAAGTATTTTTGAAAAAATTTTTACTTTAACCGTCAAAGTTTATATGTTTGCGAGTATTTTCAAGATAATTTTTGCTTTTATCTAGGCGAGGTATACAAATTTAACACACCCGCAGGGCGGAGGTATCCGAATCCGTAGAAAAAGCAAAAATTAGCAGAAAAGACGACGCAAATACGTTAAAAATATGATATAATAGCATATATAGGGGCTGATATGCAAGCATTTTTACAACCCAACCTCGCTTATCAAGCATTAGTCAAAGAAGTTGCAGAAGTTTGCCTCGCCTATGGGCGCAACCCAAAAGAGGTAAAAATTTTGCCTGTTGTAAAATATGCCGCTATCCCGCAAATTGCAGACTTGCTTACGGACAAATCTATTACTTTTGTTGCGGAATCACGTTTGCAAGACAGTTTAAAAAAGTGGGAAAGTGCTGAGTTAAGACCCTATAAAGTTAAGAAGTTTTTTATCGGCCATCTCCAAAAGAATAAGGTGGCAAAAATATTAGATTTTTTTGACTTGATTTGTTCGCTTGACAGTTTAAATCTGGCGCAATTTATAAACCAAAAAGCAAAAGAAAAAACTAAAATTGCCCATTGTTTAATACAAGTTAAACTAACAGATAAAGAAACGCAAGGCGGCGCAAGTTTAGAAGAAGCAGAAACTTTAATTCAAACAATAAACAACACTTGCCCCAACATAAAACTAGAAGGCCTTATGGCTATTGCACCGCAAGCGGGCGCAGAAGTTATAGAACAAAAATTTCTAACGGTAAAAAAGTTATTTGATAAATATTTTAAGCCCTCAGATGTTTTATCACTTGGTATGAGTGAGGACTATAAAATTGCCATAAAATCCGGTTCTAATTTAGTGCGGATAGGCAGCAAGATTTTTAAAGTTCGGAGGAGTAAATGATAATTAAAGTAAGGGCAATATCAACTAAAGGGGAAAACGCCATCGTCAGCCGTATCGGCAGCGTGCTTCGTATGAAAGTAAAAACCACAAAAATATCAACCGAAGCCAACGATATTATTAAAGAATTTTTAGTTGATTTTTTTGATGTTCCCCCAAGCGGCATTAACATAATTAAAGGCAATAATGGGAAAGAAAAAACCATTGAAGTCCGCGGCAAAAGCGAGGAAGAACTAAAAAAAGTTATGGACGCCGTACCATAGATTCTAATTCGTCCTTTAAAAAAACGGGTGTTTGCGAGAAATTAAAAAAGCAAGCGCCCGTTTTTTATTTGGTATTATCTACTCCTAAACAGCCAACTTCTACCTTGTGTTTTGGAATAAAATGTTCCTTTGTTTGTTAAGGCAATAATTTCATCACCTAAGATTTGCAAATCTTGAAATTCACCTGCGGTCGTACCCATATATCGCACCAACCAACTGCGCCCGCCGTTAGAAGAATATTCTATGTGGCACGCATTTTTGGGGCTAATGCGCAACATTTCTTTACCTACTACAATCATTTGGCTCATAAACATCTCCTTATAATCAATCTTAAATTCACCGAGTTGTACGCCGCTTTTATCGGCTTAATTAAAAAATTATTTTTCGCAAAGCGACTTGATAAACCTAAGCAAATTTTGCTTACCTTCTTCGGTTTGTTTAAACACGCCGCAGCCTTCTAAAGATGCAATAAATGTATGCCCGATTTGCGTGTGTAAAAATTTTTGCGCTTCAGCAGCTGTTTTAAATTTCTTTCCGCCGCAAATTTCTTTAACCCAAGAATAATGATTTTTTAAAGCGGCGTCTTGTTTGATTTTTTCCGTCTTGCCTGCGGCCAAAAATTCCGCAATTTGCGCCATTTCTTTTTTAAGGCGGCCGGGAAGTACGGCAAGACCCAAAACTTCAATTAAGCCCATATTTTCGCGCTTAATATTGTGATATTTAACAGGTGTATTGAAAATACCGCAAGGGTGTTCGGCATCGGTGCGGTTATTCCTTAAAGCCAAATCAATTTCGTATTTGCCTTTTTTATAACGCGCAATAGGTGTAATTGTGCTGTGTTGCTCACCTTTCGTTGCGTGCAAAATTCCGGCTTGTTTATCGTCATATTTCTGCCAAATTTTCAAAATATGTTTGCAAGCCAAAGCCACTTGTTTTTTTGCACCGCGTACGCGCAAAACCGTGACGGGCCATTTAAGCCAAGAAAATTCCACTTGCTTAAATTTCGGCAAAGTAAATTTCAAATTAGTTTTGGCCTGTTCCAATGCAAAAGTGTATCGGCCGGCCTGATAATGGTCATGGTTTAAAATACTGCCGCCCACAAGGCCCAAATCAGCATTGGAACCGATGAAATAATGCGGGAATTCCGTCAAGAAATCAAGCAAATTTACAAAAGTTTGCGGGGTAATTTTCATTTGCCTATGTTCGGCGGAAATCACAATACTGTGTTCGCTGTAATAAGAAAAAGGCGAGTATTGAAAAAACCATTCCCCCCCGCCGAGTTTTAAAGGAATAACGCGCAAATTTTGGCGCGAATTATAGCCAAGGCGGCCGGCGTAGCCTTCGTTTTCCGAGCAAAGCACGCATTTGGGGTAAGCATTTTCTTTAAGCGGTTGTTTGCCCAGCAAAGCAATTTCTTTTGGGTCCTTTTCCGGCTTACCAAGGTTAATTGTTAGGCCGATATTGCCGTATTTTGTAGGCACTTTCCACGAGAGATTTTTAGCAATTTGCTCAACGCGAATATAATTATTTAACTTACAATACTTATAAAAATTATCGGTTGCGCGCTTTGGGCTTTTTTGTTTATCCGCAAAAAATTGTTTGATAATTTCACTTGGGCGCGAGGTAAAAATGCCCATTATAGCCGTTTCAAAATTATCGCGATAACTTGCGGTATCGGCTTTCAAAATACCTTTTTTTGCTGCGTAAGCGGAGAAATTATTTAAAATTTCCGTCAGACTTTTACCTTTCGGGTTTGGCAGTTTTTCCGTATTTCCGCCGTCGGTATTAAGCAAAGAATAAAGAGCATTTTGCGCCCAAAATCTATCTTCTTGCCCAATTAGTTTATTTTTAATGGCATAAGCCAAAATCGCGTTAATATTTGCCTGCATAAAAACCTCTTATATAACTTATTATAATATATTTGCCCCGTTGTTTGCTATAATTTAAGTATGAGAATATTTAAGTTTTTAATGATTTTATTTTTCACCGCACCATTAGCGGCACAAACACTAAATGACGCTTTAAACGGGAGTACCGTTCTTAAAGTCGATACTCAAACCGAGCAAACACAAAAGCCGACAACATCTCTTTCATCTTTAGGTGAAGCGGACCAAGTGCAAGCCATAGCCGTCACCCGCCTGCCGGACATAAAATTAAACGAAGAAGTTTTGACAAAAACCGTCTTTACTTACGATATACCTGAAAGTATTGAGCCTCTAACCCAATTATTTCTGGGCGGCCAAGAAACAGAAATATTACCGTTTTTAACGGAACAAGATAACGCCCGCGCACAAGGCGAAGCCGCTTTAATTTATCTTCAGCAACGCGACTATAAAAATGCGCAAATTGCAATTGATAAAGCATTGAAAGCAGAACCGCAAACGCCTATTTATAATCTCTTGCAAGTTTGGCTTTATGCCGCACAAGGAAACGTAAAACAAGCGCAAAAAGTTTATAACAATATGCTTTTTTTAACATCTGATTTTGAATATTTATCATCGGGTAAACTTGCTTTGGCGCAAGCATATTTTAATAAAGGTGATTTTGAAAAAGCCGGCACTATTGTTCAAGATATTTACAGTAATGACCCTTATAAAATTTCGCATGCGGTTTATTTAATTGCACGCATGTATTTTAAAAACGGGAATAAAAAAGCGGCGCAAACTTTATTTGAACAAGCCCTTATCCACGACGACAGCAACTATATGCCACAACTTTATTTGGCGCGCACGCAATACAAACTTAAGCAATATATTCCCGCTTGGCAAAGTTATGCAAGTTTATTTATTTTAGACGGAAAAGATAAAGAATCAAAAAAATATTTAAACAAACTTGCTAAACATATTAAAGGCGACGCGGAAGATTATTTGTTCTATTCCCGCCTAAGCGAAATGTTTATAAAAGAAGCAAAACCCGCTGAAAGCGCACCCTTAAAAATCGGTTTATACTCAAGCCCAAACGGCGTTTTAACTGATATAACCGGCTTTACCTTTTCCACAAGTTCCCCCTATTCCATTAAAGACGAGCGCCGCGGCTTTGTGTTAAAAGCAGATGCTTTTGTAGCAAAAAATATAATTTTTGATAAGGAAAACAAAGGCGTGCATATTCAAAACAAATGGGGCACTTATGATTTTTCCACAAAGAACCCTTTCATAATTGAACTTGAAAATAAAAATTTAAGTATGCTCGTGAAAGACGCAAAAGCAGACAATATTTTTGCAACCAATTTAGGCGATAAAGAGTTAATCGGAAAATTGCTTGTTATACCGACGGAAAACGGTATGCAGCTTATCAATATAACTTCGGTGGAAGAAACCGTTGCGCCGCTACTTACCACCGCCTTGCACAATATCCGCCAACAACCCGTTTTGGAAGCCATGGCTATCGCTATAAGAACGCGCCTGTATAACCTAATAAATTTTACGCAGGATTTTGATTTCAATATCCCAGATAATGTGCCGGAATTTAACTTTGGCGGCAATAATATGGTGTCTTTCCTTGCCAAGAAAGCGGCTGAAGCAACTAAAGACAAAGTGCTTGTAAACGCAAGCGGTGAACTGTCTTTAGCAAAAACATACAAGGCATGCGGGCCCGTCACGGAAAATGGTATAAGAAATACAAAAGAAAAAATGACTTTTAAACCCAGCGCTTTAAATATTTTCAAATATATGTTCTCAAACCCGCCGGCAGATTTACTTTCCGCACCAAAAGACCCTACAACGTGGTCCGAAATAAAATGGGTTTACGCAATTCCTTTAAAAGATATTGAAAACCGTTTAAAACAAAATTATAAAATCGGTAAATTAAAATATTTTGAAGTGGCAGATTTTTCAGATACCGGCCGCGTATTATCGGTTCGCTTCGTCGGCACAAAAGGCAAAGCGGAATTGCCTTTTAAGGAAGCAAACTTTGTGCTTGCGGCAAGTACTTTAAGGTCAAATTTCTTCACTTTTATTCCGTTTAAAAAGGAAGTTTTATTTATCGGTACAGACACAGGTGAAGGGCAAGGAATATGTATTGCCGGTGCACTTGGCCTTGCAGCGCAAGACAAAACCACAAAAGATATTTTGAAATATTATTACCCGTCTTATAATATCGGCTTATGGCAACAAAAGTAGCGTTAATTATAACTAAATTGCAACTTGGCGGCGCGCAAAAAAGCGTGCTTTATACCGCGCGGCATATCGGCGATAATTTTGAGCCTTGTTTGCTTTGCGGCGCAGGCGGTTTTTTAGATAAATATGCCAAAGACCACATAAAAAATTTAACTTTCATAAAGCATTTGGACCGCGCAATAAACCCGTTTAAAGATACTCTTGCTTTTTTTGAAATCGGCAAAACATTAAAAAGAATTAATCCGCAAATTGTGCACACAAATTCGTCCAAGGCGGGCATTTTGGGGCGGCTTGCGGCAAAGATGTATACCAAAGCGAAAATCATCCACACAGTGCACGGTTTTGCATTTTACGAGGGCCAAAACAAAATAACAAAAAACTTCTATATTTTGCTTGAAAAACTGCTTGCAAAAATAACGGATGTTATGATTTTTGTTTCCAAAAAAGATATGCAAACCGCGCTTGATTTGAAAATTACTACACCCGAAAAAGCACGTTTGATAAGGGCGGGTGTGCGCGTTTATACGCCGGAAAATGTCAGAGATTTTAATAAAGAAAAATTGAAAGAAGAATTAGGCCTTAAACCCGAAAATAAAGTGGTCTTAAGCATTTCCAATTTAAAGCCGCAAAAGAACCCGCTTGACAGCGTAAAAGTTGCAAAAGAAGTGTGCAAAGTTTTACCGAATACAGTATTTTTATATCTCGGCACCGGCCCTCTTGAAAAGGAAACGCAAAATTTGATTAAGAAATATAATTTGGAAAATAATTTTAAACTTTTAGGACACCGTACCGACACGACACATCTTTTAACGCTTACCGACGCTTTTATGCTTACATCTTTATGGGAAGGCTTACCTATGGCTTTAGTGGAAGCGCTTTTTATGAAAGTCCCTGCTGTATGTTATGACGCAGGCGGTATAAAAGAAATATTAAAAGACGGGCAAAACGGTTTTTTAATACCCCCCCGCGATTACAAACAAGCCGCAGAAAAGTTGCTTAAAATATTAAAAGGCGACTTTACTTTCCAAGAACACACCCTTGCCTTGCTTAATGATTTTGACATTAAAGATATGCTTTTAAGGCAACAGGAACTTTACACTCTTATCGGTGACAAAAACAGTTTGTTTACCGGGTTTTAGTATAGTTTGTACGCATAATCATAACCGGGAATTAGTTTACCGCCAAGTGCTTTACAAACTTTATGGCCTTCCGCATCATATGCAAAACAAATTATCATATTACGAAAATCTTCATTATTTGAGTCATCAGGTTGGTACATATATATGTTAAAAGTTGGATCATGGTCACAATAAATAAACCCTGTATGTTCTTCATTAGCAAAACAATACCAATAATCATTAAAACACTCAATACTATCACCGCAATCTCCATCATTCCAATCACTGGGCCAATTTACACCTAATGTAGCACCATCAGGATAACCATCATTATCATTACCATAATCACCATGTTGTAAATTATATTCCATTAAAGCATCTTTCCAACGGCGCATAAGCGGCAATATACTTGCAACTTTTGCTTTCGTCACGGCCATTTGATATTGCGGCAAAGCAATGCCTGCCAAAATACCAATTATTAAAACAACTACCAACATTTCAATTAGGGTAAACCCTTTATTTTTCTCTTGCATAATTACTCCTATTTTACTTTATACAAGATTTGTATTTACTGTACACAAAAATTATACAAAAAAAAAAAAAATGGATGTCAAGAGGATCGTCGTGAAAATAACAATATGGATGTATTCACTTGGCAAATATTTGTGAAATAATTTTATTTAGAATAATGTTATTTAAGAACTAAATTTTTTTGGTAAGATCTTGAACTGTTTTATAAATTTCTTCAAGCACTTTATCAAAACTGCGGCCCGATAAGGAAATAGGGTCTTTTATACTTTCTTCTTTGCCGTAAACAAACTCATGCAAAGTATAGACTTTATCGGAAAATTCTGAATAATTATCTAAAATAAATTCTTTTTGGTCTTCAGTCATCGTCAAAATAAGTGTAGAACTATGCATATCTTCGCGCGTCAATAAAGTGGCGGTATGCGGCGGCTGTTTTATGCCTTTTGAAGCCAAAAAATTTGTTATTTTGCTTGGCACATCAAAATAACTTTGCGCATATATACCGCGGGAAATTACGTCTATATCCGCGCGGCCTGCTTTAGATAAAAAATCTTTTAAAAAGCATTCTGCGCTGAAACTGCGGCAAATATTTGCGTGGCAAACAAAACAAATTTTATTCATATTTTATAAGGAATTATTTTTATTTTATAATCCCACCCCCTGCCCCTCCGCCTTTGCAAGCAAAAGGGCGGGGAACATAAGGAAGCAAGAAATAAAAACACTCCCCCACCAAATGCGGGGGAGTTTAAATGAATTAGTAGCCTGTGACGACGGTGCAAACTTCTGCGTAAACTAAATAACCTTTGACGTCTTTATCTACTGTAGCAACTTTCGTAATATTACCGTTGCGTTTTGCGGTAGCGACACTCATATCACCTTCAGTCCAAATACCGAAGTAATTCTTTGCACAAGCACGGCCGATTTTGGTACCCCTTTCAACACCGATTAACATAGGCTGTTGAGTTTGGCTGAACATTGATGCACCCGTTTCCAAATTAGGCATAGCACAAGCGGCCAAAATTGCAACTACCGGTAAAATAAACAATAACTTCTTCATTTTTATCTCCTTTAATAAAAAATAACTTACAAATTTATTTTAGCAAAATACAAGTATTATTACAAATTGTTATATTGTAAATATACTAGAAATTTATATCAAGCGCGTCTATCATTTTATTATCATGCGTATAAACGCGTAAAGATAATTTTCTGTCTACAATTTTGATATGCGCAAAATGCGGAAGGGCTAAATATTTTGAACCCCACTCATTTTCATAAGAACTTTCTTCAAAGAATTTACCGCTGCCGGCAACCGTCACATATATAGGCCCGCTTTTTGAGGCCTGTGCATGTTTAATAGGTTTTGTTCTTTCATAGGCGCCCTGATGGCCTTGTATAACTAATTTAACCTGATGCGCTTCAAACAAAGGCGCAAGAACAACACTTAATAAATCTTCTGTCTGGCCGCTGGAATAAACTGGGTGATGCATTACAACAATTTTCCATTTATCTGCCGCAGTTTTGGCAAGCGTAGACTTTAACCATTCATACTGTGATGAGTTCTTATCTAATTTCGGTGCTTGTAAAGCACCGTATAAATTATTAGTATCAATTACTATTATACGGGCATTTGCAGTATCAAAATAATAATAATTAGGTGTACCTTTACTCCACGGCATAGAGTGATTTGCTTTATAATTAGCAGCCAAAAACCCTTTACCCTCTGCCGTCTTGGCATTTGGACCGTATTCATCAGCACCTACAGCTGCAAATAAGGCCATATTTTTCAATATTTTTTTATACGGTTCAAAAAATTGTTTTGTTTCATCAGGGGCTAAGCCGGAAGAAGAAATATTGCCGGTATGTATCAAGAAATCAGATTCATAATTTGCCATATTCCGCGCCATAGTAGTTTTGATTTCGGAAGTATCATTTTCTTCGGGGACTGAAGTATTACCAATAACCAAAAAATTTACTATTTTACGTTCCGGGGTAAACAATGTTTTAAAAGAACCTTCGCTGCCTTCCTGCACGCCGTCACCGGCATTATTTTGTACATAAGCCTTGTAGCAAAATTGTGTATTCGGTGTTAAGCCGTGCAAAATAAATTTATGATTCCTTGACGGTGCGGCAACAGCCATAAGTTGGCTGCATTTGCCGATAGGACCGTACTCAAGCCACGCAGGGGTGCTTTCCGTTGCGGCAAATTTAACCACTGCGCTTTTTAAAGCGGCATCTTCTGTATACGGACCTTTGATAATTTCAGCCGCTTTTACGGGGCAAAATAAAGCCAAAATTAAAAGAAAGTAAATTAAATGTTTCATACTAAAGCGGAATATTTCCTTTAGGTTCATTGGTTTTGGCAACTCTCTTTTTTGCCAGAACTTTCAAAGCGCGGATAATAACACTCCTTGCTTTTGAAGGTTCTATAATTTCATCTATAGAACCGCTTGCCGCTGTTTGATAAGGTGATGCAAACTTGTCTGCATATTCCTTGGTTAATTTTTCTTTAAGTTCTTCCACTTTATCTTTAGCGCTGGCTTTTAATTCTTTGGCATATAAAATTTCAACGGCACCGCGCGGGCCCATAACGGCAAATTCTGCCGAGGGCAAAGCGAAATTAAAATCAGCACCAAGCGCTTTTGAGCCCATAGCGATATATGCACCGCCGTATGCTTTGCGGATAACCAAAGTAATTTTAGGGACGGTTGCCTCTCCGTACGCATACAAAAGTTTTGCACCGTGCCTGATAATACCTCCGTGTTCTTGTTCCACGCCGGGTAAATAACCGCCTATATCAACTAAAGTCAAAATGGGAATATTAAAGTTGTTTAGCATACGTACAAAGCGGGAGGCTTTATCACTTGCATTGATATCTAATGCTCCGCCCAAATAATCGGAATTATTTGCAACAATACCAACCACTTCGCCGCCGAGTTTCGCAAAACCGGTTATTATATTTTTGGCATAATCGCGGTGAATTTCAAAAAATTTATTTTCGTCGGCAAGTTCCCAAATAACGTGGTGTATACGGAAAGGTTTGCCAGGGTCCATAGACGATAATTTTTCAAGTAAGGGGGTTTGCCTGTCTGCAACGTCCATAGTAGAACTGCAAAGCGGTTTCTCTTTACAATTTTGCGGTAAGAAAGTTAAAAGTTCGCGCACTTGCCTCAAGCAATCCTGTTCGCTGTTTGCGATTACGTGGCAAACACCGCTTTTTTGGGCATGGGCTTTACTGCCGCCTAAAGTATTAAGGTCAACTTCCTCGCCGGTGGCTGCTTTGACAACGTTTGGCCCGGTCACGAACATGTGGCTTATGCCGTCTACCATAAAAATAAAATCAGTTAGCGCAGGGGAATAAACCGCCCCGCCTGCACAAGGGCCTAAAATGACCGAAATTTGAGGAATTACGCCGGAGCATTTAACATTTCTCTTAAAAATTTCGCCGTATCCGTCTAAACTGTCAACGCCTTCCTGTATACGCGCGCCGCCCGAATCTAAGAGCCCGATTATTGGTATTTTGGCCTCTAAAGCACGGTCCATAATATAGGCAATTTTTTTAGCATGTGCCAAACCTAAAGAACCGCCAAGTTGTGTAAAATCCTGCGCGAAAATTGCAACTTCCCTGCCGTTAATACGGCCAAAGCCTGTAATAACACCGTCGCCTTTAAGATTTTTTTCTTTTAAACCGAAATACTGACAGCGTGTTTCCACCAAAGAATGTATTTCAAAAAAACTGTTTTCATCAAGCAAATATTGCAAACGTTCACGTGCAGTAAATTTACCTTTTTCATTTTGCAGTTTTGCTTTTTCCAAATCCTGCTTTTTAGCATTTTCTATAAGTGTGCGGAATTTTTTTATTTTCAAAGGTGTTTCTTTTGATTCTTTATCATTAAAATCAAATTTTTCCGTATCTTTCATAAACTCTCCTAAATAATATCTGGGTATGCTAAAATAAATTTATACCCACCGTCTAAATTTTTAGTTTCAAAAACAATTTTAGGGCTTCCTTTTAAAGCCCAAATATCTAATGCTTTATTATAGAAATGAATTTCCCCGCCTGTTATTTCTATATCTTTTGCGGGAACCGTTAAACCAATTTGAAGTAATTTCAAAATTGCTTCTTTTTTAGCCCAAAGTTCCGTCAAAAAAGCCGGGGTATTAACCAATAATTCTCTTTCCGTAAAATATTCTTTTGCCCAACTTTCGGGGCGTTCTTCAACCTTTTCTATATCCACTCCTATTAGACTGTCCGCCAAAGCAATAGCAGCAGCGGCATACTCCCCGCTATGTGTTATGGAAATTGTCAGATGATTTCCCCCCTCTACTTGCAAAACAGGCATACCATTTTTTGCATTTCTGATTTGCATATGTGTCATAGGGAAAGTAAAAAAATCTGTCGCAAGTTTTTTAACCGCATAACGGCCGGCAAGCCATTCCTTTGCACGTTTTTCTACAGTAAACTGTTGGTACTGCTTTAGTTCATAAGAAGTCAGAAAATCTTCTGCTTTTGGGGATTCTTCCGTCCTTATAATTACATAACGATAGTTCATAAACTCTCCTAAAAACCTAAGCCGCCGCTGGTTTGCAAATCGTGAATTTCAGCCCATAGGTTAAATTTTGTATCAAAGATAAAAACATCAAAGGAACTTTTACCTTCAATGGTTTTATCATTATATTTTGCATAGACATAAAGTTCTTTTGGTTTTGCCTGCCCCTGATTATAAAAACGAATTTTAGAAATATACTCGGGTAATGTTGCATAACCTTCTACGGCATAATCCCTGTAAGCACAGGCTTGGAACATTGCCTCCGTCAAGAGCGGTGCAGTAATTGAAACATCATTATACCCGTTTATTACATGGTCTGTTGTTTCTTTATATAATGCCAAGACAGATTTTGCATCTACTTTCAATATACCGCCCAACACTTGCAGAGCAGGCCCTTGAAAATACCCTTTATAAGTATCTTCCTTAGAAACAGCCAAAGTATCTGTCAGAACAATATTATTTTTTATACTATTCCAGGAACTGTCAAAATTTTTTAAATTCTGTGCGGTGAAATGGCAACGGGTACTGCCCATTTTAAGACCTTTACTGTTAATAAAATCAGATTCTATTTCCAAGTCCATTTTGTCATCTGCTTTATTTGCCTTAAAACGTACATTGATAGGATTTTGGCGCAATAATTTTACCGGCATATACAAGTGTACTCTCTCAAAACCTTCAGGTTGTTGATTTGTTAAGAGTTTGGAAAGTTCGCCTAAGCCTTCCAATGCAAATGATAACGGAAGATAAGGTGTTTTTTCAATACTGTAATCACGCAAGAAAGGTTGTTCCGGGGTAAATAATTTTTCTGTTAAAACAGTATTTCCCGTATGCTCAAGTATATTCCCTGCAAAAGAATATTTTACCGGTTCAGTATTTTCTGTCTGTACAGGTTCTTCAGTGGTTTGGTCTATCCGGATATGTTCTTCTTGTACAGGTATTTCTTGTTGCCTAGATTCTTGAAGTAAAGGTTCTTTAATTTGCTCAGATTCATCAATAATTTTTTCTTGTGCAGATATTTCTTTTTGTACAAATATTTCTTCTTCCTGTACAGGTATTTCTTCTTGTACAGATGTTGCTTTTTCCTGTGCAGGTATTTCTTCTTGCAAAATATCTTGTTCTTGTAGCGGTGTTTTTTCCTGTACTGTCTCTTCAACAACAGGTTTTTGTATAACTTCTTCTTTAGGTTGTTCTTCTTTATCTGCTTTGGGGATTATTTCTTCCGTTTCAGTTTCTTCTAAGATTTCTGTCTGTTCATTATCATCAAAGCGGATTTGTTTTTCTTCATCAAATTTAACAGTATTTTTCAACAGTATTACTTCTGATGTGTGCCCGTGTAAAATTTCATCTAAAATATAATCTAAATAACTCTCATTATCAAACACAGGGCTTGAAATATTTTTTACCTTATAACCGAGCACATTCAAGGTATATGCAAGTTGGTTTAGATAATTTGCGGCACTGATAATATCACTTTGGCCGGAAATACCGAATTTACTTTCAACACAAGTGTTAAATAAATATAACCCGCCATCTTTAACAAAATTAAAATTTAAAAAGTTAGAGATTATATTAGCGGTAAAATCTAACCCTGATTTATTTATATCGGAAAGTTGAAATAAAGCATCTGCACGCCCATATCTGTTCCTGATTTTGGCTATAATTTCTTTTAACTTTATGCTATTGTTTAAATCAATATTTACATATTCACTTTGGCTGCCGAGTGCCTCTAATTTTTGTTGGTTTTTATAGATAATTATTGAATTATCTATTTGCTCAAAATATGCTTTGATTTTTTCATCGGAAATATTAGAGTCTTGGCTTTTTAACTGCTCGCTTAATTTTGCTTTTTCCGCTTTAAGTTCTTCTTCGTTTAAAGTAGCAAGATAAGAAGAATTTTCCAATTGTTCTTCTTCACCTAACAATATAAAACGTGCTTTAAACTTTTCTGCTATTTTTAAAGCAAGTTTTGCACCCAAGCCGGTATCAGCGCCGGTAAAAACAAGTGTTTTACCTTCTAAAGAATATTCCTGCCCTTCAGCAAATCTATACGGGCAGTAAAAAACAGTTTTTCTGTTTTCCTGTTCATAATGAATCAAACAACGATCATCTGCTTTTAGTATTTCAAACAAGGTATTTTGCGCCATAAGTTCTGGCATAGTATTTTCGGAAAAAGAAATAATTTTATTGCGCAAGCTGGACATTTCCTTTTTAAGACAAAGCGCTGTTCCTAAAATTGCACCGTTGGTAGGATTGTCTTTACTTACGAAAGGAATACCATTACCTTTAAAAACTGTGACGAGGAAAGTATCCGCATTTAATTTATCGGCTAAATCTTTTTCAAAAACTTTAATGGCAAGTTTTAAAGGCCTTAAATATTCTTCAAATTCTACCGTCGGGTTTTGTTTCTTATCGTATTTTTTAAGTGAACAGGGCAGTAAATAAACTATGCCTTGCACAGGGGCTTGGTTTTCTTTGGCAAAAGTTTCCAAGGCGGTTTGGGTTTCCTGTAAAGAATCCCAAGAAATCATACTTACATTTTTGCCGCGCGTCTTAAGTTTAGTGAAAATATGTGTTTTGAGGCCTTCCATTTTAAAAGCATCACTGTATGCTTTTGTTAAAGCGGCGTTATCGGAAAATATTAAAACAGTTCTTTTGGGCGAAAGATTATATTTTGATTCTTCCGCAAGCGGTGCATCTGCTAACGCAGGTAAGAAACGGCAGAAATTATTCTCTTTCAAAGTTTCTTCAGGTTTGTTTTCTTCCGTCTTTTGTTCTTCTTGTTTTGATACTTCGGCAACAGGTTCTTCAACCTTAGGTTCTTCAGGCTTAGTTTCTTCAACTTTAGGTTCTTCCTTAACGGCTTCTTCCTGTATTTTTACTGCCTTTGGTTGCTCTTGCTCCGTAGGTTTCGGTTCTTCCGTTTGGGGGAAAGGGTCTTCTGCTTTGGCAGAAGGTGCATCTTTCTCTTGCTTAGGGGCATTGTTTTCTTTACTCGTGTTGGACATTATGTATTTTATACAATGCCTAATCGTCGGATAATCTTTTAAAACTAAACCTGAATTAGAGGTTATACCGTATTTTTCCTGTAATAATACTAGCATTTCTGCCTGCTTTACAGTATCAATACCAAGTTCAGCTTCCATATCAACATCAAGTTCAAGCATATCTTCAGGGTAGCCTGTTTTTTGGGAAATTAAACTGATAACTTCTTTCGTCACGGTTGCTTCATCTAAAGATTTAACTTCCGGCTTAGGCTGTGGTTTAGATTCGGTTTTTGTTTCAACAGTTTTTTGTTCGGCTGTTTTTGTCTCCGCTTTAACAACCGTTGCAACGGCGGGTGTGCCCAACTTTTCCTGTAATTTTTGTAACAAACTTTGTGCTTGTTCCCTTGTTAAATTAAGGGTACAATTTACATCTTCCAAGACGATATTCCCCGCCGTAATTTGCGTATTTACAGGCACTTGTACCGGTGCCGGTTCAGCCTTATTAGGCATAACAGATTCAACAAAAGCGGGGTTATATAATGTTTCCCCTTTGTCTAAATCTGTTTTGCTCCAATCAACATCTATGCCGGCAGCCGCCAAATTAGCCATTAAGTCATTAAATTCCATTATACCGCCGCGTTTTGGGTGGTTAGAGGCAAGCACACGGATATCTTTCTTATCGGTTAAAGTGTTCATAACAAATGCGCTTAAAATACGTTTTGGGCCGACTTCTATAAACAACCTTACGCCGCGTTCATAAGCAAGTTCAACTTGTTTAATCCACTCAACAGAACTCATGATCTGTTCAACCATAGTATCTTTAATGGCTTTAACATCTTGCGGGTAAAAATCTGCTGATACGTTTGAAGTAATAGGCAAAACAGGTGCATTAAAATGCAAAGTATCTAAAAACTTTCTGTACCCTTCCGCGGCAGGCCTGACGATAGCAGAGTGAAAGGCATGTGACACAGGTATAATAACTGCCTGCATACCCATATTGTTAAACAAAGCAACCGCATCATCAACTGATTTAGATTCTCCCGCAATTACGGTTTGTGTAGGGCAATTTTTATTTGCAACTGCTACGTAGCCGCTAATCTTTTTGAGTTCGGGCTCCACCTTATCGGCACTTGCGGCAACTGCGGCCATTTTACCGTTGTCTTTATTATTTAAACCGGCCATAGCGCTGCCGCGCATAGTGACGGCTTTTAAAGCATCTTCAAAAGATAAAATACCTGCGGCAACGGCAGCACCGTATTCGCCTAAACTGTGGCCCATCGTCACATCGGGCTTAATACCGAATTGATATAAAAGGCGCATCATAGCAACGTTTGCGGTTAAAATGGCGGGTTGTGTGATTTCGGTCCTTTTTATACCTTCTTCACGTTCTTTAAGTTTTTCTTTATCTTCGCCGGATTTAGACCAAATAACTTCCGTTAAAGAAACACCTGCAAGTTTCATTGAAACATTATCTGCTTCTTCAAAAGTATCGCGCACGATTTTATATTTGCTTGCAAGGTCTTTCATCATATCAACATATTGTGCACCTTGGCCGGGGAACATAAAGCAAACTTTCGGTTTTATTGTCGCGGGGTGGAAAGGATAAATACCTTTCATTTTCAAATATAAAGATTGTTCTTCCCAAACATTTTCCCCTGCTGCAATTTTGAGGAAGTATGCAATTTTAGTTTTAAGTTTTGCAGTATCTTCCGCATTTATTGCCACTGCAAATTTTGCCCTTGGGGCTGTATGATTTTTATAAGCATTTTTGAGAAGATATAATTTATCGTCGGTAATTTCTTTTAACATTTTATTAAGCAAGTCAAAAAGTTCTTCTCTTGTAGGGGCGGAAAAGATTAACATATCCCCAAGTAATTTCTCTTGTTCAACCAATAATTGATAATTCATTTTTTCCTCCGCTTGCTTTGGCAAGTTTTGTGTTTGTTCAAAATTGTTTACTTCCGTTTTTGTATAAATACGTTTTGCGTCGTATTCTTCCAATGTAGCGTGCGCATTTTGCCCGCCGAACCCGAAAGCAGACACATTTGCACGCCTTATATTTGTGCTGTCCCAAGCACGTGCTTTAGTGTTTACTTTGAAAGGTGAGTTTTGCCAATCAATACTTTTGCTGGGCTCTGCAAAGTTAATTGACGGCGGCAATATTTTGTTATGTAAAGCCAAAATAACTTTGATTAAAGATGCCATGCCCGCATTTGCTTTTGTATGGCCGATTTGTGATTTTACAGAACCAAGGGCAATATCGGTTTTAACATCTTTAAAAATGTCATTTAAGGCCTGCATTTCCGCCGCATCGCCCACTTTGGTGGCTGTGCCGTGTGCTTCCATTAAGGAAATATCTTGCGGGCCGTAATCAAGGTTTTCAAAGGCATTTTTAATGGCGATTTTTTGGCCTTCGGGGTTTGGCGCTGTGATGCCTTTGCCTCTGCCGTCGCTTGAAAGGCCGACGGAATTGATGATTGCATAAATTTTATCGCCGTCTTTTTGTGCTTTGCTTAAAGGTTTTAAAAGTAATGCCCCTGCGCCTTCGCCCATAACGAAACCGTTGGCTTTATCATCAAAAGGCCTGCTGCCGTCAGCAGACAAGGCACCGATTTTTGAAAATTTAACATATTGGCTTGGGCCCATCATAGCATCAGTTGCAACGCAAAGCGCCATATCAAATTTACCAAGGCGTAAGCCGTCCAATGTACAGGCCAAAGCGTATAAAGAACTTGCGCAAGCGCCGTCTACTGAAAAACTTGGGCCTTTTAAATTGAAAACATTGGCTATGCGGCCTGCTATAACGTTGGGAAGTTGGCCTGCCATAGTGTCTTCGGTAGTTAATGGTAAAAATTTATTTAATTCATCGCGTGTAGCGTTTATAAGTTCTTCACTTTGCGCAGATGTTAAACTGTTATAAGTTGAAGATTTTTTAAATGCTTCCCAGATAAGCGGCTCATAGATACGCATATCGGAATATTCGTTTGTAGGGCCGCCAGCTGAGTTTGCCACAATTACGGCAACGCGGGTGCGGTCAAAATCTTTTTTAAGATAACCGCCGTCTTCAAGTGCCTGTTGGGAAACGTCTAAAGCATATTGGTGAGCGGGGTCTAACTGCTTACCTACGGCGGGCGGAATCCTGTATTTTATGGAATTGAATTTATAATCTTTTAAAAATGCGCCTATTTTGGAATAGGTTTTGCCTTCTTCAAAATGGTCTTCGGAATAATAGAGTTTAGGATCCCACACAGTTGTGGGTACTTCTGTGATAGAGTTTTTACCTGTTAAAATGTTTTGCCAAAATTCTTCTTTATTGTTGGCGTCGGGCAACAGTGCGCCGATACCGATAATTGCTATTGGTTCTTGGGGTTTAGACATAGTATCTCCTATATGTATATATGATATCATATATTACCCTGTTTAGCAAGGAATAGGAAGTTGACAGTTGATGTTTTTTGCCGGCAAAGTCTTTTTGGTAAATTTTAGTTTTTCTTTTCCTAGAATACCGAGAGTCGCTTCGCTCCCGTTCTTCTGGGTATTCGTCGTCAAAGAGAAAACTAAAATTTCCTTAAAAATACTTGCCGAGATACTGTACACGGTTTGGCTTTATTTACTGCGTGGCGCGTGTACGTTTTCGTTCGCTTTAGTTTGGGTATTCGTCGTCAAAGATAAAACTAAAATTTCCCTAAAAATACTTGCCGAGATACTGTACACGGTTTGGCTTTATTTACTGCGTGGCGCGGATACATTCTTATTCGCTTTGGTTTTAAACTCAAAAATATTTCCTATAATTCCCCGCCCCTTTGCTTGCAAAGGCGGAGGGAAAAAACTTCCGCTTGTTTCGCCCTAATTTTGGGAACCAAAATTGGGGAGATGTCACGGAGTGACAGAGGGGCGGGGGTGGGGTTGTAAAATTAAAATTTTCCTAAAAAAACTTGCCTAGTATTTTTGCTAATATCTCTAGTTTCACGACGATCCTCTTGACATCTGTTTTTTTTTTTTTTCTATAATATATGTGTACATAAAATTAAAAACATCGTAAAACGAAAAATAGGAGGCATTATGAAAAAGAAAAACAAACAAGGGTTTACCCTTATTGAGATGTTAGTAGTCGTTTTGATTATCGGTATACTTGCCGCTATCGCTTTACCGCAATATCGTTTATCTATACTAAAAAGTAAATATGCAATTATGAAAGATATTGTTCGTGTTGCGAAAGAAGCACAACAAATGTATTATATAATAAACGGAAAGTATACAGTAAATTTTGACAAACTTGACATAGACTTACATCAAGGGAATTTTAATGAAATAACATGCGATATGAGTTGGTGGTCTACCCCTAATCAAGGAATTATTTGTATATTGAATTCAACACCACAACTATCAATTTATGATATGTTCGGATATCATAATAAAACGTGCAGAGTAATAAATGCTCCACAAGGAATAACAAATACATTACCAGACAAAATTTGCCAACTAGAAACAGGGAAAAACATTCCCAACGAAATAAGTAATTTAAGCAATTACTACAAGTATTGACTTTGTATGAATTAAATATTTTGCATTTAACTTAAAAAATAATTTAAATAATTCAAACTATTTAATTTTCTTCCTGATAATCAATTTCGGGCAACTGCCTGCCGCTTTTGGCGCCTAAATCTTCAAGTTTCTTAACTTGGGAAACAAGCCCGCCTTGGCCTTCAAGGCTTTTCCGCGCTTCTTCGTAATGGTTTAAAGCGGCATCAATGCTTCCTTTCATTGAGTGAAATCTGTTTGCGAAAATTGAAACTTTTTCGTGTAATGTCCTGCCAAGTTTCAAAATTTCTTCCGTATGCTTTTGGGCAAGGTAAATGTTCCATAACTGTTCTATGGTTTTCAAAATCGGGATTAAAGATGATGCCGTTGCCACCATAACTTTTTTGCCGCTTGCGAAAATGCCCAAGTCTTTTTGATATTCCAAAGCGCAAAGATAGGCCGCTTCTATCGGCACATACATTATCACAAAATCGGGCGTATGCTGGTAAACTTCTTTTAACTCCTGATATTTTTTCTTGGAAAGTTCTTCAATTTGCGTTTTCAATGCTTTGATATGCTCGTCTAAAAACTGTTTGCTTTTTACGGGGTCCTTTTCATTGGCATAATTGGTGTAGGCGGTTAAAACCATTTTACAGTCAATTACCAAATATCTGTTATTTGGCATATTGATAATAAAATCGGGGCGCAGTTTGGTGTCTTTATCGGTATTTTGTTTTTTATAATGCACGCCTTCTTTTAAACCGCAACTTTCAAGCAACTGCTCAAGCAACATTTCGCCGAAATCACCTTGCTTTTTATTGTTTTTTAAGGCATTGGCCAAATTGGATGCCTCTTTTTGTAAATTCTCGTTTAAATGCTCCATGCTGGCAAGTTTTTCCTGTAAATAAATTAAGTTTTTGGAAAGCGGTTCTATGCCTTTATTTTGTAATTCTTCGGTTTTTTGTGTGAGCAAATTTGATGCAATTTCTTTGAATTTACCTTCGGCAATTTTTTGCATATTATCAAAAATTATTTTTTGTTGTTCCTGCGTTTGTTTTTGCAGTTTATTTTCTGCCTCTATTTTTACTTTTTCTTTTTCCAGCATATTTATTTGGGCATATAATTCTTGGGTTTTTAATTCAAGGTCTCTATTTTTTTCGTTTAATTCTTTAATTGATTTTATTTTGCAAACAAATTCATAGCCGACAACGGCAATAACAATTATGGCTAAAATTATAATGTAAATATTCATAAAAACTCCTAAAAGATATTTCCTTAATTGTAGCAAATTATTTTTTGCAAATAAAAATAAAAGGTATATCAAAGAAGAAAAAACTTGGCAATTGCTTAAATAAATTGTAAAATATAAATATACAATTTGAGTATTGGAGAGGTGGCCGAGCGGTTTAAGGCACATGTCTTGAAAACATGCAATGGGGAAACTCATTCGAGGGTTCGAATCCCTCCCTCTCCGAAAAAATTTAACCGCCTTTATGGCGGTTTGATTTTTTGGGATATAGCGACATAAACTGCTTTATGTCGC
>JBGURU010000014.1:0-49313 GCA_045132175.1 Elusimicrobiaceae bacterium
TAAGGGAAATCCCTGGCAGCATAAGGTGGAACAGCGGCAATTTAGTTGGTTCTACCATGAAGACCACATTGAAAGCCCCGAAATTAAATTTTGTACCTACTTTAAAAATATTAAGTCCTTATATAATTTCCGGTTCTGTACTTGCTCTTAATCATTTGTTTAACGGGAATGATATAACAGGCTTGGCATTGGCCTTTATACCGGTTATCGGTAATATCAGTTTAAATCAAGATACAAATACCGAAACAGTATACGGACCGACAATGTCTTTCCAAGATTATTTACCTGACTGGAAAGAGAAACTTCCGGATCTCACTGCCCAAGAATTTGCCGCATTTGAAAAGGCTATTGCTTTAACCGATAAAAAATTTGACAATACTAAATTTGACCAATGGTCTTATGAAACAATCTTAGAAGAAAATTTAAATAACGTGCTGCAAACCAAAAACATATCTTTAAAAAATAATAAAAGGTTTCAGATTTTAGATAAGATGAATCTTTCAGGTTTCCAGACATATTATAAATATCGCTCTTACATAAAATTCCTTCAATTGTATAAACGCAACCCTGGTAATAACAAAGATACACCGACAAAGGAAAGAGGCTTGGCTATCGCAATAAAGCGTATAAAAGAAGACCCCAGAACAGGGTATCCTATGGTACAGGAATTAAATGATTTATGGGCCAATAATGCAACTGCTAAAAAGAATAAATCAATGGAAATACTTTTAAACAATAAAGCGGAATATGAAGAATTTACCGCTAAATACGGCCGCAATCCTAATGCAAAATCGGATGATGATTATGAAAGGGCTTTAGCAACATCCATAACACATATTTTGTATGATAAAAAATTACAAAATACTCCCGCCGTGGAGGAAATTAAAGAACGCTGGGCTAAATTTTCAAAACAAAGGAAATCAGATGAATCTTTAGCAGATCTAATCAAATTCCACCAAACACATCACGGAATGAACCCGAGCGGCGCCTCCGAAGATAAATATGAGAAAGCATTGGCAAATAATATTGATTACTTATTAAATAAAAAATCTTCTGATGACCCTAATGTGAACACGATCAGGCAATTATGGATTGAACATTCCCAAGCAAAAAAAGAGAATTTTTACCAAAGCCGTTTAAGTGAATATAAAATTTTTACTGCCAAAAACGGGCGTAATCCTTCACAACATATTCCCGAAGAAAGATCTTTAACATTCTCTTTATTAAACATAATAGAAACAGGTGATAAAAATAATCCGGCCGTTCAAGAATTAACTACTATGTGGCGTGAATTATCCCCTATCAAAAACACAAAAAGAACACGCAATCAAGAAACTATTAATTTAATTACTTCTATCAAAACTTTTGTCGGACATAACAAGCGTGTACCAAGAAAGGACTCAAAAACAGAAGAAGAATCTGCCTTAGCAAACGCATATTATGTAGCCATAAACCCCTACTATGATATTGAGGAAGGGATCAGGCAAGATCTCCGCTCTCTGTGGACAAATACTGCCCAAACTACTGAACAAACAGAAGAAATCAAAGAAGAAATTCCACAAAAAGAGGCATCTACAGAAAATACAACTTCTGAAAAACACGATATATCGTATTGGTTTGGTATATATACAAAATTTTTGGAAGAAAACGGTCGGAATCCGAAGTTGACAACAACAAATAACGCAGAAAAACAATTAGCAAGCAGAATTGCCCATATTCGTGATTTATACAAAGATTGGCCGCTTGGGCAACAAATTATTGAATTATGGGATAAATATGACCAGCAATCCAAAGATAACAGGGTAGAAAATATATATTTAAAGATGAAACAATTTACAGAAGAACACGGCTATAATCCCAAACAAAATACTGCAAATTCGGCTGAAAGAACTTTATCTGTTCAAATAAGTGCTATTAAAACAAATAACAATATTACATCACCGTACAGGCAAAAAATTATTGATTTATGGAATGAATATGATCAAAAAAGTAAAATTGCCCGTCTAACAGTAGTTTATAAAGAAATCCAGGAATTTATCAGTAAAAACGGCCGCGTTCCGAACAGTAATTCAAGTGATCCGGAAGAATTACGCTTAAAACGTGCGTACTTCAATGCAATTAATAATTACTCCGATGATTTGCAAATAATCGTTGATTTGAAAACTTTGTGGGCAAACAGCAAACTAAATGTGATTTCTCAAGAGACAGTTAAACAACAAGAATCGCTTTCCGCAAAACCAAAAGAGAAGGAAACCCTTAGCAGAAAACAACAACTTGAATTAGAAAAACAAAACAATTATTTTGAAAGATATAAAAATTTCTTAAAAGAAAATAAACGCAATCCTTCCCAAGCGGCTCAAGATGCAGAAGAAATTTCTTTGGCAAGATATATACAAAACGCGGTATTCAGAAGAGGTGCGCAAAATACCCCGGTTGTCAATCAATTCAAAGCATTGTGGAATTTACACGATACAGGAACACACCATAAAAAACGAAAGAAAGCCGAAGATTGGGCAAATGAATACAGGCAATTCGTAAAAGATAATCACCGCAATCCTCTTATTGCAAAAGATGCCCCTAAACAAGAAAGGATTTTAGGTCAAAATATCAGGAATATCATAAGAGAAAACGAAACCCCTGAATTAACACATGAATTAAAGGGCTTATGGGCTTTAAATTCAAAGAGTCCTAAACAAGAACATACAACCTCCCCTGAAGATTGGCTGACTATGTATGCATATTTTACCGATAAGTATGGCCGCAAACCTAATACAAACGCAAATAAAGTAAAGGAACAAAATATTGCTTTGGCAGCAGAATATTTATTTGAAAACACCCCCGCAAATAACCCTCTTAGAATGAAATTTCAAGAATTATTTGATGATTTTGAACCGACCGGGGATGACTTGGTATGTGAAACAGATTATAACGGGGAAGATGATTATGCAGATAATTATTCAGATGATATAGAAGATGAAGATATAACACCTAAAAAGAAATCTAACGGCAAAGAGATGACCTTAGCAAATCTTTATATTCAATATCTCATAAAAAATAATATAGCAGAAGATGAGACTATTACTTTACCGCAAACGCAAGCGGAAAAAGATAACTTTGCCGCCCGCTATAAACAATTTGTAAGCGAAAATAGAGCAGTGCCTTCCTTATTTACATCAGATAAAGAAGAAAGAACCCTTGCCTTAACTTTAAAATATCTTAAAACAGATCTAGATAAAATTGAAGATTATGTTGCTACAATAATGTCTTTGGAAAGGAAATTCCCGCTACAAGATACAACAGATAAATTATACACACAGTTGCTTAATTATACCGAGCAATTCAAAGTACTGCCAAAGCAAAATTCAAAACTTTACCAAGCGGTATCTAACAGATTGCGTTATGGTACAAAAGATGCAAAAGATATTGAAGATTTGGGCCGCTTATTTGCTTTCACTCAAATTGCAAATGCCGTCAGCAAAGGTCAAATAACCTGGAATGATAATCTTGAAATACAGATTGCTGATGATATTGAAAAGCAATCAGGTATTTCTGAGCAGGATATAAATGCCCTTTACACTGCTATGCCGATACAAGACAGGCGTGTTTTAAGGAATATGGCTGACAATTACCAAGATATTGCAAATAACTTCCCTGCATGGCTTGAACAAAATAATCAAAATATCGTTTGGGATAATAAAACGACACAAGCATTAAATCAACTTAAAGCAGATATTAAAGCCGGCAAAACAAGTGCCTATAATATTTTAGCTGCCTTTTCACAAATGAGTTTGGGCCAAACCGGCTTTGGGCCACATTATTCACTTATCTTCCGCGGCCAAAACAGTTCCGATTTAACGGCAGATGAATTCCATATAATTTTGGAAAGGCCTGGTATGATCTTCTTTGAAGAACCGGCAACAAAAAATATCACATTTGAAAAGGATATGGGAAAACTGACCGGTTTAATTTTATCCTCCCAAACAACTACAAAAGATATACAAGAAACACTTAATCAACTTACCAAAAACGGTTCTTATACTTTGCGTATTACTAAACAAGACTTTGGTTTCCAAGACGGTAAATTAAACCAACAAGGTCTTGACGGTAAATTAAAGATACATCTTGAAAAGGTATTCCCGTTTGCAGATGATGCCGGATATTTTACTGATGCAAGCGTATTGATCTATATTGATGCAAGCGCCTTAACACAAGGTAAAACAGAAGCGGAAATTACAGATATTTACAACAATTTATTTTCCGCCTTTACAGAATTTAATTAACGCAATAAAATACCCCCGTTTGCAATTTCGCAAGCGGGGGGAATTTTTATTCTAAATTTATCTTTCTTCAAAAACGGCTACTATTGTTTGGTCTGCACCCGTCATAAAAGGCACAATTATGACATCTTTATAATTGCGGCCCAAAGAGCCCTGCACCAAATCAACTGCATAACCGCCAAGCGGTGCTTCTTTTTGGTATTCCAAAGAACTTCCGTTCCATTTTAAAAATACTAATTTGCCCCTGTGATAATAACCAAAAGTATTTGATAAAATACCAAGTTTTGCCTCATTAACAATACCGGCAACAACAGGTTTATTGTCATCTGCATTATATAAAGCGAGGGAAGAATAAAACCTTAGCATATCATTACCGAGTTTTAAGCGTGTCGGCGTAGTTGCAAAATCATAACCGTCAGGGCTGTTCAGATAAGCACCTTTCTTTTCAAACTGCAAGCGCAAACGCCCGCTTTGTTGGGTGTAAATTATATCTGTCTTATTTGTTAATTCTTTAAAAATACCCAAGTTAAAACCAAAAATATTATTAAATTTCTGGGCCTGTAATTTTGCCCCTGCTTTATAAGCACCGTCCTGATACACCAAAAGCGCAGGGGTTAAATATTGTGCGCGGCCGGAAATATTTTTTATTTCTTGCACATATAAAGCGCGTTCCTTATTATATGGGGCAATACCTTTAACCAAACCGCGCACTGTGGCCTTTTCGGCAAATTGTTCGCCTTCAAGTTCATATACGGCGGCGGCAAGTCGTTCCCTGGTTGTGTCATAATAGTCCACAAATATTTCCGCTTTACCGTTCCCGTTTAAATCGGCACTGTCTAAAGAAAGAATTTTATATAAAGGGTTAAACTGTAAAGTAATGCCCTCAACCAATTTATCGTCTTTCCAAGTATAGGTTTTAATATTATTATCACCATAGGCAAGCACAAGTTTACTGTCACCCGTTCCGTCAATATCGGCAGCAGTAACGGCCACGGCCTTGCTTTCCAAAGGATCACTTTGCCAAAGCGGTTTAATATTATTTTGCTTATCTGTGCTTACAGTATTTTGTTGAACGGTAGAGGGGGGAACTGTTCTTTCAATATTTACATCTAAGCCTTCAAGTTTTTCATCTTTCCAATCATGCACCGTGCCTACGGCAAAAAGTTCTTCCACTACATTGATTACACCGTTTAAACGGCGCTCAATGATTTTGCCAAGAACTTTGCCTGTCTTTGGGTTTTTAAGTTCGCTGCCCCAAAAGGTAATATTAAAGGTATCATTTACTTTTGGTTTTTCCGTAAAATCGGAAATATCAAGGTACACCTTTTGCCCTTCCTGTTTAACAATAAGGGCGTTTTGTGCAAATGTTTGCACGACGGTAAAACAAATAACTACCAAAGATAATAGGAATTTTCTCATAATATAGATTATATATTATTTACACCCTTAATTGGGAACCTATTTTATGAAACAAAATTAGGGCTTGACAAAACGGTAAAAAATGTTTTAAACTGTTGGTGTAGTCAGAGTTTATTCCTGAAAGGAGGGAAAATGAAAAAACTACTCGTTGCAGTTTTAGCGTGTGCTATGGTTGCACCTGCTTTTGCTGCGTTTGACAATGTACAAATCACCGGTGATATTCAAACCATCGGTTTAGCTGTTGAAAGCCAAGGGGCTGGCAATGTGACTGTCCCCGCAGCACCATCACCCAACAATGATTTAAGAGTTACCCAAAGCCGTGTTTTACTCGGTGTTGGTGTTGACCTCGTTGAAGACGTTCAGGCCAAATTAACATTTGCCCATGAATGGATTTGGGGTACAGATACCATAAACGGTACCGATATCAATACTTTGGAAACAAACACCTTAGTACAAGAAGCATTTGTTAACATTTCAAATGTTTTTGATGCTTTGGAAGTCAAAGTCGGCCGCCAATTTTACGGTGATGTAAACAGCGCCGTTATGTATTTCGGTCCTACTTATGGGTATGTTAACTATAACACACCGGCAGGAGTACCGACTATTAGCAGAACAACCAGTTCTTTAGACGGTGCAACAGCACAATATAACGGTGATAATTTAACCTTAACAGCTGCTTATTTAACACTTACCAACGACGTGACTGGTTTGGGTCCTACATATGCAGCTAACAGTGTTAGTCATATTGCCGGTTTAGACGGTATTTTTAAGGCTAATGATAACTTAGCACTTCAAGCATATGTGTATGATGTCAGAACACGTGGTGCAGATACTTTTGGTTTCTGGGGTGTTAAACCTACATTTGATATAGAAGCATTAAAAATTGCTGCTGAATTTGCAATGAATTATGGTGCAGTAGAAAAAGGCTATTTAGTTAAAGCAGACGTTGCCCTTCCTTTAGAAATGGAAAAAGCAAACTTCACCCCTCGCGCCACTTATTTGCAAATCGGTAAAGGTTTCAGTGCTTATGGCAACTATCGCCCGGGCTTAATGTTCGGTACGCTTTTAGCAAATGCTATTGATACTACAGTCCCCAGTACAACAACCGGTTATGACGTCACCAATCTCGGTGTTGATAGATTAGAAGTTATCAATGTCGGCCTTTGCATGAAATTTGCAGGTGCAGAAAGATGGGGCTTCGGTCTTGACTTCTACAGAGCAAAATTAGAAGGTCAATTTATCGGCAACAGCTGGGAAGCAAAAGTCATTTACAATCATAATGAATATGTTTCCTTCAACTTAACCGGCGCACTCTTAAATGGCGTTGGTCAAAAGTTAAGCGAAGCACCGGTTGCCGGTCAACTTGGTATGAACATCAAGTTCTAAGCAATCAGATTCGTTTGAATTTAACCCCCGCTTAACCGCGGGGGTTTTTTATTATAGTTATTGTACTTATTTGGAAAATTTGGTATAATATATATGTTGCAAGAAATTGCGACGGTAAATTTGAAAATTTTTTAAGTATTAAGCCCAGTTGGCGCAGTGGTAGCGCGTTCCCTTGACATGGGAAAGGTCACAGGTTCAAATCCTGTACTGGGCAATTTTTATTGCCCAGTAGCAAGCAAACTGCTTTGCTTGCGGCAGGATTTGAAGCCCGGAGCGATGTGCGAGTTTTGCCGAAGGCAAAGGCGAGCACCGCGAGGGCCGGCCTAGTGTTGGCAAGGTGCTCTATTTGCTCTATTGCGTTTAGCCAATTTTGTGAAAGAAAGCGCGGCAAAAAATCGTAGGCAACGCTAGTTCGTTGTCAAGATTTTTTAACAATGCTTTCCACAAAATTGGCTAAACCCTTCGGGCCGCGTCTTTTTTGTTTATCACTTCCTTTTTTTGTATACACTTAGATTACTAGGCGTATACAAAAGAAAGTTCGTGCTAATTCAAAAAATCCAGAGGCGCAAAGGCAAAGAGAACACCTTGCCAACACTTAATTCCGTCAGGAATTTTACCGTAACCCAAATCCGTCTGTACTGGGCAATTTTTATTGCCCAGTATAGGATTTAAACTATCATAATACCGCAAAAAAGAAAATAGGGGGAATATTTTTAAAGACTTTTCCTTCTATTCCCCGCCCCTTCTCAAGGCGGAGGGGTTAGGGGTGGGGTTATAAAATTAAAATTTACCAAAAAGACACAGGCGGCATGAAACGAAAGATGCAAATCATACCTTATAAATGCTAAAATTTATATATGAAACCTAAACATATCGCAATAATCATGGACGGCAACGGCCGTTGGGCAGAGGCAAAAAAACTCCCGCGCAAAGAAGGCCATAAAGAAGGGGCAAATTCTGTTGAGGCCGTCGTACAAACTGCTTTAGAAGAGGGCATTGAAGTTATCAGTTTATACGCATTTTCTACCGAAAATTGGGCGCGCCCCAAAATGGAAGTCAATTACCTTATGCAACTTTTAGCCGATACTTTAAGTAAATTTACAGAAGAAAAATATAAAGATGTCCGCCTTGTTTTCAGCGGGCGCAGGCAAGGCCTTCCAATCAAAATTTTAACTAAACTTGACGAAGTTATTCAAGCCACCGCCGGCAAAAAAAGGTTAACTTTAAATTTATGCCTTAACTACGGTGCAAGGCAGGAAATTACCGACGCAGTAAATAAAATTCTTGCCCAAGGCAAAACAAAAATAACAGAAACCGATATTGAAAAAAACCTATATCAAAACTTGCCCGCACCGGACCTTATTATAAGGACTTCAGGTGAAGAACGTTTATCAAACTTTTTGCTTTGGCAAGCGGCATACAGCGAATTTTATTTTACAAAAACACTTTGGCCAGATTTCAAGGGGGTAGAATTACGACAAGCAATTTCCGCATTTTCCCTTCGGGAAAGGCGTTTTGGGGCAAGGAAATAAAAATCAGTACCCAAAGGGCCTATTTTTGACTAGGCCCAAAAACGAAATTAAATTGGGCCTTAACACCCTTGTTATAAACCGAAATAACGGTTACAATATTTATAGAAGGGCCAGTAATACCGGAGTTTAAAACAGCCCTAGAGGATAAAAAATGAAAAAAATAATTATTTTATTAACAGCAGTTTTATTACCTTTCTTGGCATCGGCAAATGCCTATGCTTACGACTTAAATACGGCAAAAAAGTTTAACAGAGTAACAGAGATATTAAAAAATGCTAAAGAACCTTTTAAAGATACCACTTGGTGGATTACCGGAACGGCTACCGGCAGCGACGGAATTACCCTACAAAGATTTTATAACACAGATAAGATTAAAGAGAAATTGGCAAACGAAGGTTTAGATGTTTTCTTAAAAGATGAAAATAACAGAATAGTACTCTCCGCAGTTGCAGATTATGTCACAGATCACCAGACATATACTTTTCATAATGACTTTGAGGCACTACTCGCTATCGGTATAGCCCCTGTTGAAGCTGCCGTCAGAACAAGCGACCAAAACTACTATCTGTACAATGCTTTAAACAGAGGCGTAATCAATTATAAACATTGTTATGTTGAGGTCGCTATGACCAGTGTCGGCGGCCATATTTCAGCTTTAAGTAAGCAAGAAGAAATAGAAGCCCCGACTACCGAAGAAGAAGTTGAAGCCATAAGAGCACAACTTGAAGAAGAAAAGCCTTTGATAAAACAATTCAAAAAAGATATGGAACAATTACAAAAGGAAGAGAAAAACAAACGCCGCAAACAATTTGGACAAGAATTAAAAAATAAGGTAAAAGATATCGCAGCGTATATACCTTCATTATCGGAAAGTTTCAGCGGTATGGGCAAAGGCGGATACGTCCATTGGTAATTTATTATAAAGAGCAGATAACCCCCGCATAATACGGGGGGTTTTTTATTTTCGTTTTACTTTTCCCAGACATACCCAAAAGACCTATTTTAAAATAGGTCTAAACTTAAAAACAAATTGGGTCTAAATTCCCTTGTAGCAGCAGTAAATAAGTAATAAAATATTTGTAGAAAGGCAGGCAACACCGTTAAGATTTTAAAAGGGCCTAAAAAAAGGAGAAAACAAAAATGAAAAAAATAGTCGCATTATTAGCAGTTGTTTTATTACCGCTCTTGGCTTCCGCATATCAGTTAGAACCGAAATATGCAGATATGGCTAAAGAGTTTGATGAAGCCATTCAATTAAATGTCGCTAAATCAAATAAAACAAAAGAAGAAGCTTCACGTACAGAAAATATTGAAAAAGTTAAAAGTATTTTATCTAATGCAAAATACACATTTGAATCCAGCACATGGGGTGCATCAGGCGGAACAGGCGGTGCCGCTGCTACAATGTCAATAGGGCGCCACAAATATTATAAAACAGAAGAAATTAAAAGCAACCTTGCCAAGGAACATTTAGATACTTTCTTGCAAAATGATAAAGCCGCTTTATCTGAAGTCGCAGATTATATAACCGATCACACCTATTATATCTTTCATAATGACTTTGAAACATTACTTGCCGTAGGTGTAAGCCCTATTGAAGCAGCCATCAGAACAAAAAATGAAGAATATATAAAAACTGCTTTAGAAGATGGGGAAATTACCTATCAACATTGCTATATGGAAGCTTTCCAAGGTAATATGCACGGCGGTACAATTGCAAGATCTGAATATATTACCATCCAAGTACAAACTACACAAGAAGAAGTTAATGCTATCAAAGAAAAACTTAACAAGAAAAAATCTTCTGCTTATTCCGACAGTTATGGATATATGGAAGAAGTAGGCAGAGGTATGGAATCATTTGTTAGCAATAAATAAAAAATAATTCCCAATTTACCCCCGGGCAAAACCCGGGGGAATTTTCAAGAAATGACTATGAAAAAATTAATTATATTAACAGGAATGTTTTTGCTGCCATTTATGGTTTCAGCATATCAGATAGATAAAGAATATGCTGATATGGCCCAACAGTTAAATAAAACTATACAACAAGACACTGCAAAAACAGAAATTACACCAAAGGAATTGCTTTCCCAAGTTAAGATTTTAATAAACGAATCCAAAACAAAACAATCCCAATCAATATCTAAAGAACAAGAAAAAGACCACTCTAATAAATACTATAAATCCTATTATTGTTATGACGTTAACAAATTAGAATCATCCCTTAAAGAAAAACAATTATTAAATCAATTACAAAACAATAAAGAAATTTTAAATCAGGTTGCGGAATATATTCTTGGGCATAAGCCGCACAGAAATGATTTTGAAACCCTTTTAACTATCGGTGTAAGCCCTGTAGAAGCGGCATTAAAAATAGAAGAAACCAGAGAACAAATTTATGAATCATTAAAAGAGATAACAGAATATTTTGATCAAATAGTAGCACTGCAAATTAATATCACGCCAAATGCACCGACATTAGAAGAAGCAAGGAATCAATATATTAACAGTTTTCTGGAAATAGCCCCTATTAAATATAGCCACTATAATTGTGAGCCAAATACTATATTAGGTAAAAATTATAAAGGGGAAGATATTTATTATAGTTATATAAGATGCCGTGAGGAAGAAAAAACTATCCCTTTAAATTCTTCATTAGAAGAAATTAACGACATAGAAATGAAATCTAAAACAGGAAATAATATTTGGCAACAAATGATGCAAAGTATTATTTCAGAAGGTCAAATTAGTAAAATTTAGGAGAATTATGAAAAAAATAATAATTTTAACAACCCTATTATTAGTACCTTTTCTGGCTAATGCCCGTCAGGCACAGCCTGAGTATATTATAAAAGCAAAAGAACTTCAGAAAGAATTTGCACCCATTATTTACTCTTTGCAGGAACAAGCTGAACAAGAAGGACAAAAAATAAATAAACGCTTACTTAAAACTTGCAAACAAGTGATTGATAATTCCAAAATGGATATTAAATTTAAAAGAATTAATGAAGATAATATTTCCGATATTACCGTCACCGAACTCTTTTATAATGTTGAATATATCAAAGCCAATTTACCCAAAGAAATACAAGAGGAACAAAATGCCGCCACATTACAGGCCCTAGCGGAATATATCCTTAAAGATAACACTGAAATGAACGATTTTGAAACTCTTTTGGCTATCGGCATACAACCGCTTGAAGCAGCCGAATTGACAAAAGATCATTGTCATATTGTAATCAATGAAAATACCAATACCATAACTTATGAACATTTTGAAAAATTACCCGTTGGCTATACTAAAAAAGAAATAACCATTAACTTAACCCTAAGCGAAAAGTAATCAGCAAATTTAGGCATAAAAAAACTCTTGCCGTAAACAACTTATACCGGCAAGAGTTTTTATTTATTTAAAAAGATTTTCTAAAGAGCGTGTGTTTGCTTCTTCAGACATAACCTTAATAAGTTCATCTTGGGAAACGGTAATATTTTTGCCGCTTCTTAAACGAACCGTCACGGTGTTTGTTTCCGCTTCCTTTGCGCCGATAATCAAAGTATAAGGCACTTTTTCAAGGTGCGCGGCGCGGATTTTTGCACCCAATTTTTCAGGGCTGGCATCAAGCTCCGCACGCAAACCGGCTGCTTTCATTTTTGCGAGCAAGGCCTTAGCGGCGTCAAGTTGGGCATCCGTTAAGGTCAAAATCTTTGCTTGTAAAGGTGCAAGCCAAAGTGGGAACAAACCGCCGTAATGCTCAATTAAAATACCTAAGAATCTTTCAATAGAGCCAAGCATAGCGCGGTGCACCATTAAAGGCCTTTCGCGCCCTTCTTTTGCGACGTAGGTTAAGTCAAAACGTTCGGGCAAGTTGAAGTCAAACTGAATTGTTGAAAGTTGCCAAGGTCTGCCGATAGCGTCAATCAGTTTAATATCAATTTTAGGGCCATAGAAAGCCGCTTCACCTGCGTGCGAGGTATACGGAATATTATTCTTTTTCAAAACACTTTCAAGGGCTTCTTGGGCTTTATGCCAAGCATCGGTAGAGCCGGTATAATTTTCGGGGTGTTTTTCATCCCAAGTGGAGAGTTCCACTTTATATTGTTTAAAACCGAAAGTCTTAAAAATATGTAAAGCGAAGTTAAAACACTCTTCAATTTCATTTGCCACTTGGTCTTGCGTACAGAAGATGTGGGCATCATCCTGTGTAAAACCCCTAACGCGCAAAAGCCCATGCATTACGCCTGAGCGTTCATAACGGTAAACCGTGCCGAGTTCACTAAGACGCAAAGGCAAATCACGATAACTTCTAAGTTGTGCGTTGTAAATTGCGATATGGAAAGGGCAGTTCATCGGTTTTAACTGATATTTTTGGCCGTCTACTTCAATGGGACTGAACATATTTTCGCTGTAAAAATTGGCGTGGCCGGACTTTTCCCACAAGTGTAAATGTGCGATGTGTGGGGAATAAACCATATCATAACCGCGGGCCAAATTTTCATTTCTAATCCAATCTTCCAAAATTTTGCGGAGCATCCCGCCGCGCGGCTGCCAAAGCACTAAACCGGGGCCGACGTCTTCTGTAATAGTAAAAAGTTTTTGTTCTGTACCGAGTTTGCGGTGGTCGCGTTTTGCGGCTTCTTCCTGCTGGTGAATATAATTTTTGAGTTCTTCTTTATCGTTAAAGCAAAGGCCGTAAATACGTTGCATTTGGGGGCGTTTTTCGTCGCCGCGCCAATAAGCACCGGCAATATGGGTTAGTTTAAAACTGTTCACTTGGCCGCTGTGTTCCACGTGCGGGCCGCGGCACAAATCGGTAAAATTACCGACGGTATAAACAGTAATTTGGCCGTCCTCAAGTTCTTCAATAAGTTCTGTTTTAAATTCTTCACCGCGTTCTTTAAAATATTTCAAAGCATCTTGTTTGGAAATTGATTTACAAACAAAAGGATGTTTCGCTTTGCAAATTTCTTTCATTTTATCTTCTAAGGTTTTCAAGTCCTCAGGGGTAAATTTATGGGTGGTATAAAGGTCATAATAAAAACCGTTATCAATAGCCGGGCCGATACCGAATTTTGTATCTGGGAAAAGTTCCTGAACTGCGGCCGCTAAAATATGTGACGCACTGTGGCGTTTCTTTTGTAAATCTATATTTTCCATATTAATTTCCTTAATTTTTTAAAGCAAAAATACTCCTAAAAAGGTATAATTATTTTAGCATTTTTTGAGAGGTTATACTATATATGGCTAATTTTTTAAGGAAATATCTTTGCCCTTTAAAGCAGGACATTTTGCTCTTTTCCGTCTTGGCTTTGCCGGGTTTGATTATGTTTTTAGTGGGTTTAAACCAATTTGACGGTATCGGCTGGCTGTCTTTAACTCTTGGATTGATTACCAAATTTATTTATGAATTTTTAACTGTTGCGGTAATATTCTACTTTTTCCACTTTTTAGGGGTAAAACGCCCTTGGGCATTTGCAATAATATTCTTTCTATACTATATAACTCTTTGTGCCGATTTGGCGATTTTAATTTATTTTAAAGAAAGATTTGTAGTAAAATATACAATGACATTGGGCGGCGCAAATTATAAATTTATGACGGATATTCGCCTGCTTACCATTTTTGCCGTTTTATATTTTCTACCCTATTTTGCAATTAAAAAATTATGGGTTAAAACAAGTTTTAAACAGAGTACAAAGAAATTAGCAACAACGGCGGTATTACTGTTATTTATTTCAATAATAACACCTTTAAAATATATTCCAACGGAACAGGCCTTTTATACCAATTTATTAATGGATACCCCTGTTATAAACCTTCTTAAAGATTATGTTTCTTCAAAACCGAAGCAACAAACGGTTAATCAATTATCGCCGGAACTTGAAGAAATCGCAAAAGAATATAATTTATTTACACCGTCAAACTTTAAAAACAAAAACACTTACAAAAAAATTATTTTGCTGACAACAGAAGCTTTATCTAACAAATTTATATCTTCCTTTAACCCTAATATTCCCGTGGAAGCAAGTTCAATTTACGACGGTCTTCTGTATTATTATCCTTATGCATCTTTAAAACCGGTCACGCTTTCCACTTTATATGGTTTAAGTGTAATATTTTCAGGCCACCCGAACGCTGAACTTTCCTTTAAAAACGGCTACCCGCTTTCTTTTGTCAAAATACTTAAAGACAATGGCTTTAGAACGGTTTTTATACGTGGCGCTAATGAAGAATATATGAACGAGCATAAAACATTTAAAACCGCAGGTTTTGACGAAATTTACGGTGCCGCCACCTTTGAGCGGGATCCTAAATATGCTTCTTATGTTGCATGGTGGGGTTTAACTGACAGAAAACTTTTTGATTTTGTAGTGGAATATTTAAAGCAGCACAGAAATGACGAGAAAATATTTATAGACATTTTAAATGTGGACACCCACGTGCCTACGGGCCGCACTGATTATCTTGGGCAGGAATACCCCAAAATTTCAGATATAAACCCCGAAATTGAGGCCTTATATAAAAAGCCCAATATGGCGCGTGCTTTTGCAAGGCATAACGAAGACCTTGGCCTGTTCCTTAAAAATTTGCGCGAAGAAAATCTACTTGACGATGACACTATTTTAATCATTACTGCGGACCATCCTTTTTTTGCCAATCTTGAAGGTGCAGGTATATATAAAGGTGCACGTCCGGTATTTAATGAAGTACCGATAATTTTTATTTCCAAAAAACCGATCGAAGAAAAGATTTCTTCTGACTTATTTAAATCACAGCAAGATATTGCGCCGACGATTTTAGGTCTTGCAGGGTTTGATATACCGCGCGGTATGTTCGGGCGCAGTATTTTTGATAATCAGCCGCACACGGTTTTTAATATCAAAGACGGTTATGTTAAGGTAAGTAATACAAATGGCTCAAAAATTGTGCCTTTTAGTGCAAAAGACAAACAAAACAAGACATTGCTTGAACTTTTAAATACCGCTTTGGTTGAGGAGGAAAAATGAATTTCTTTTTGATAAGTTTGGGTTGCCCCAAAAATCTAACCGATTCGGAGGACTTTTGCGCCCGCCTTCTTGCACACGGGCATAATTTGGTATTTGATATAAAACAGGCAGATGCCGTCTTGATTAACACTTGCGGCTTTTTGGCAAGTTCCGTTAAAGAAGCGGAGCAAAATATAAAATACGCCTTAAAACTTAAAAAACAAGGCAAAATAAAAAAGGTTTTCGTCACGGGTTGTATGGTGGAGCGCTTTGGTAAAACCGTCAAAGAAAACTTCCCTGAAATTGACTTAACCTTTTCAATTAAAGCACAAGATAATATTGAAAATATTTTAAATAAAAAAGGCGCATTTTTGCCCGAAATAAGCAAAACCCTGCACGCACCCGAATTTAAAATGGGGCTTACCCTGCCGCATACCGCATATCTAAAAATTGCCGACGGTTGCAATAACCGCTGTTCTTATTGCACTATTCCTTTTATACGCGGCATTTACCGCAGTAAACCGCTTGAAGATGTGCTTGAAGAAGCAAAAATTATGACAAAGTCCGGTGTAAAAGAAATCAGTTTAATTGCACAAGATACTACGTCTTACGGGCAGGATTTATACGGCAAACCGCAACTTGAAAAATTACTTAAAAAATTAGTTAAAATCAAAGGGTTAGAACGTCTCAGAATAATGTATGCCTACCCGCACCGCGTGACTAAGGAACTTGCCAAAATTATCGCAAACGAAGAAAAAATTTACCCGTATCTTGATTTGCCGCTCCAACACATCTCCGCTCCGCTTTTAAAAGCAATGAACCGCCACTGCGGGCCTGAACAAATAAAAGAAGTTTTATCAATGCTACGCGAAACGGTAAAAGATATTGCTATACGCACAAATTTTATTGTCGGTTTTCCCGGCGAAACGGAAGAACAATTTGAAGAACTTAAAAACTTTGTACGCGACTTTAAATTTGATAATGTTGCCGTCTTTGAATATTTTAGGGAAAAGGGCGCAAGTTCTTACAATTTCAAAAACCAAATTACTGCCACCGTTAAACGCCGCCGCGCACTTGAACTTGAAGCGGTGCAAAGCCGCGTTATTGACGGCATAAACAAAAAACTAATCGGCAAAACAGTTGAAATTATTGCCGACACGCCAACCCTTGGCCGCACTTATAAAGATGCCCCCGATATTGATGGGACTGTTGCTTTTGATAAACCCGTTCAAGCAGGCAGTATTTTTAAAGCAAAAATAACTTCCGCTATCGGCTATCAAAGAAAAGCAAAGATCAAATAGTCCCATATCGATTATAGGTCCTTTTTCACTTGACAGAAAAATATATTTGTTGTAAACTATTGCTATATTCACATATCGAGGACATATTATGAAAATAAACAAATTGGCACTTGCCTTTATTATGGTTTGCACTATTGCTGCACCGCTTTTAGCACAAGAAAATAAGAAAGTAAATTCTATGCCGTATACGAGCAGGGGCGTTATCTCATTAAAGGCCGAACATCAACCCGCTCTTGTAGGCCCCTTAAAAGGAAAGGAAATTAAATCGTTGAGCCAGAATATAGAATCTGACGCAAAATGCTTAGAGTTATTTACACGTTTAGCAGATTTTGATGCAAATAAAAATGCTATTTCTCCGGTCATTACAAAAGAACTTAATTTAACTAAAGAAGATTTAACGGAAAATAGAATTTGTATAGAAGCTTTACCATACCTTGTTTCTATACCGGAATTCCATAAAGAAAAATACGTGGAAATCGCCGAAATTACCGATTTGTTGGCAGAAATAGCCGGCGGTATTGATAACTTGAGGGTTGAATTTGAACTTAGCCCCGAAGGTAATTGGTTTAGAGGTTCATTACTCGCCTATTGGTTCTGGGCCGATTATGTAACACCGCAAAGGAATTTACACTATGCTTATTATTTAATCGGTAAAGGTGCAAGTAAACAAGAAATGATGCAAGTTTACCAAGATAGAATGAGCATTAAAAAGTTCGTCAGAAATTATGGTTCCGAACAATCAAAAGCACTTCTTGATGTAATAGCCAAATAGACACGAATTTACGAATAAAAAAGCCCCCGGTTTTGCCGGGGGTTTTTTATTGAACAGTTTACTTTATAACTTCTGCAATTAAGGGGTTTACTTTCGGCTTCTTTCCGCCGACAGTATAGGCCTTTTTAAACAGGGCCACACCTTCTGCCAAACGCTTTTTATCACCGGCATAGATATGGGCAATAATTTCGCCTTTTTTCACTTTATCGCCAAATTTTTTATCAAGCCAAATACCGGCACCGTATGCAATTTTATCTTCCATTTTGCCGCGGCCTGCCCCAAGCAAGACTGCTGCTTCGCCAATAGTTCTTGCCGTTAAACGTGTGATAAAACCGTTTTTGGGTGCTTTCACCACAACGGAATATTTGGCATCTTTTAAATATTTTTCAGGGTGGTCTGCAATATCGGGGTTTGAACCTTGCCATTTAAGCATCTCTTTAAATTTCTTTAAGGCCTCACCGCCGGCAAGTTTCTTTTCTATAACGGCACGCGCTTTGGCAATGTTCTTTTCTTTGCCGGAAATCAATAGCATATAAGCAGCACTTTCAACTAAAAGTTCATAAAAATCAGGCGCAATACTTTTATCACCTTTTAATATGGCTATGCTTTGGCGCATTTCATTTGCATTACCTACTGCGCGCCCAAGCGGTGTGTCCATATCGGTTAAAAGCGCGCAGCATTTTAAGCCTAGCATTTTTGCCGTTTCCACTAAAGTTTTGGCAAGTTCTTTTGCATCTTTATAATTTTGCATAAAAGCACCGGAACCGTATTTAACGTCTATAAATAAAGATTTAACGCCTTCCGCATACTTTTTTGACAAAATGCTTGCCGTAATTAACGGTCTACTTTCAACTGTGCCGCTTGCATCACGCAAAGAATAAAGTTTTTTATCTGCGGGGGCAAGGTCTTTTGTCTGCCCAAACATACAAACGCCAAGTGCTTTCATTTGTTTATAAATATTGGGGGTTTTTACACGCACTTCAAAACCCTTCATAGATTCAAGTTTATCAAGCGTTCCGCCGGTATGCCCAAGCCCGCGCCCCGACATCATAGGCACAGCCACGCCCGCACAAGCCACAAGTGGGGCAAGTGCCAAAGAAATACCGTCACCCACGCCGCCGGTTGAGTGTTTATCTACCGTCGGTATTTTTATATTTTTAAATTCTAAACGGTCTCCAGAAAATGCCATTGCTTTTGTAAACATTGCTGTTTCTTTTTTGGACAGGGGGTGTAAAAAACAAGCCATTAAAAATGCCGATAATTGATAATCGGGCACAGTTTCTTTTGCAGCACCTTGTGCAATAAAATTAAATTCTTCTTGCGTTAGGGGCAAGTTATTTCTTTTTTTGATAATTAAGTCAAGCATTCTCATAAATGAGCCTCCTGAAAATTTTAGTTTATCATTTTTTGACGCAAATATCTAGTTTTATATTATAGGCCTTTTGGGTAAATGCTTATTAGGTCTAAATTCCCTTGTTGAAATGCCCGAAATATTAGATAATATTTGTATATTAAATAAAGGGAGAATATTTTAATGAACATAAAAAACCTTATTTTGGGCATTGTCTTAAGCGCTGTTATTTGCGCTCCGTCTTTTGCAGGTAAACAACCTGTCAATTACGACTATATAAAAATAATGATTGATAATGGCGACGCTGCCGCATTGCGTAATTATTTAGGGCAATACGAAGAAGAACTTGATACTATTTTAGATGCAAAAATTACCCCAAATAATTTTTCTTTCTCAAAGGGTTGGAAAGAAGATTTTTGCCAAGGCCCTTTGCATTATGCTGCAGCAATAGGTAAACAGGAAATTGTAGCTTTATTCTTAGAATTAGCACCTTCTGCTTTAGAATTAAAAGATCCTGTTAATGATGCTACACCGCTTTGGTGTGCTAATTTTAATGGTAAACTTCATATAGTTGATTATTTATATTTCAAAGGTGCAAAACTTAATGTAGAAGATATATACGGATATGATACATTAATGATAACTTTAGATAAAGGTTATCCCAGATCTTTTTCTTATTTTTTAAACCACGGTGTTGATTTGATTTACAGGCCTGTATCATATACCGATACAAAAAAAGTATACGGTGATACATCTTTAAATGTCTTCTTTAACAGGCGCTATTCTTATAATGATTATGCAATAGAAGCGGAACACACTATGTTTTATACACTTTTGTTAAAACACCGAGATGACGGCAAAGACCTAAATATACGAGATGAAAGAGGCAAAACACCTTTAATGTATGCAGTCAGGACACAAGATGAATATTATGTAGCATCTCTTTTAAATAAAGGTGCTAATAAAGATATCAAGGATAAAAATAATAACACAGCCTGTAATTATGCCGTAAAGTATTCTAATAAAAAGATTATAGATATGGTTTGTGTAAGCCGTAAAGTAATCGGCATAGATGCTGCCGATATTGCCAAGGTCCAAAACAAATTCAAAGATTGGTTTAATTTCTAACCAAATTTTAAAAGGGCTGCTTTCGGGCAGCCCTTTTTTTATTTCTTCGTAATACAAATACAAAAAAATTAATCTAGAAATAAAATGCGCCCTTTATACTTTTGGGCAACTTTTAAATTATTTTCGTCGCCGCCTTCGTCATTACTGCTACGGTAAAAAGGAAGGGGGAAATCAGGCTGTTTTTCTTCGGCAATTTCAGCCGCACGAAATAAAATATTATTAATTATAGCCCCGCTTACCAAAGAAGAAACCGGCCCTGCGCTTTTGCCGTTTAAAGTTAAAACAGTTTCCTGTTTATTGCAGCAATTATCAATCAATACATCGGCAAAATCTCTTAGCATTTTCCCGCTTGAGTGGCGGCTTTTTGTTTCTTTATGCGCGGCCGCGGCGGTTATCACAATCACTTTAAGACCTTTGCTTTTTGCGTAAATTGCGCCGTCAATACCGGCGGCATTTCTGCCGGAATTAGAAATTATTATTATTGTATCTTTTTCTGTCATCTTATGTTTTTTAAGTATAGGCAAAATATAACTTTCGGTGCGTTCTAATTCCGTTGCTTTATGCGCGCTTGGGCGGAAATTAAAACTATCATCTAAAATTGCGCTTATACACGCTAAACTGCCGCTCCTGTGAAAACCTTCCAAAGCGGCGCTGTGGCTATGCCCGTTGCCGAGGGTAAAAATCAAACCGTCGTTTAAAACGGTATCTGCCAAAATTTCAGCGGCTTTTTCCATCGCCGTATTTTGGTCATTATCAATTTGTTTTAATGTTTTAACTAAACCTTCAAAATACTTATTCATAATTAGTACCTAATACCTTTCAAAGGATCTCGTCTTTTACGGTCCTTAGTACCTATCTGAGCGAAAAAAGAAATTGCATCTATCATATAATCCAATGACAAAAAATCAACATTCACATAAGTATTCAAATATGCCGCTATGGCAGAACCGTCAAATCTGTACCTAATTTGACGTATTATTCTTTGTTCCATAGCAAACGCATAAGCATAAGCTAAATAATCACAAAACAAACGCTCTTTATCAAGCGGATCAGAAAAGTGTACCCGTCCTTCTTCGGCAATTTTCATATATTGCCTAAACCCCATAATTTTGCAGTATATCGCTTTATAACGGGGGGAAACATTATCAATTAATATCATAAATATAACGAAAATAACCAAACAAATTACGAAACAAAAAGCGGCAAGCACAAGCATAACACCCTTGAAAGCAAATAAAAGCAAGAAGGAAGCCATCATCATCGTAGCAGGCACGGCAGCATACCAATAATTAGGCGTAAAATAATTTTCGCCTTTAGCAATAATTCTGTGAAACATAGCCATTATCGCATTACTTACATACGGGGCATTTTCTTTATTTAAAACAATTGTAGGGGAATAAGCAAATAAACTGTCGTAGATTATTTTATCTTCTTCCACTAAACCTGAAGAATCTGGCCCTCTCAATGATTTGATACATACTTGGCCTTTATAAGAAGTAATTTCTATATATTTATTCAGAGACAGATTAAGCAAAGTAATAATGAAATAAGAAAAATCTAAAGGAACTTTCCTGTTTAAAAGAAATTTTGCAAAAGCAGGAGTAATCTCTTTCGGAGGGGCATATTCCGTCACAAACGGGCCTGTAGGATCTTTACCGTATTTATACCACAAGATAAAGGAGTAAAATATCATAATAAACACAACACAAACCGGTGCAATACGAAATATTCCCTTTAATAATGAAGTAAGACCTGCATTGAGTAAGTGGCTCGTCGTAGATGTGCTTTCAAAAAAGCCTTGTTCAAAAGAAAGATCTAAAATAACCTTAAGGTGCTTTTTAAATGCAGTTGTTATCGGGAAATCAAAATTTTCACGAATATCAAAAGTTGCTTCCGCCTGCGGATGTTTAAAAATTATCTTGCCTGATTTAAGTGCGGCTTCCGTCTTAAAGATTACCATTCCTTGTTGAGCAGGGTAAGGTAAATGTTCCAAATCCAAATCCCATTTAAAATGATCCGAAGTCACTAAAGAATATATGGCTTTAGGTATTGTATAAGTAAATAATAGTGTATTTTTACCGGGGTATAAAAAAACTACGAAATCAGCAAATACGCTTGTAATTTCATTTTCCTCGTCTGTATTAACTGAGACATCAATTAAGCGATTATTAAAATATAAAGAAATATTTTGCAATTTCTTATCAGTTTTTATAATGCGCTTAAATCTGGGCAAAGTTTCCTGACGGTCCCAATCAAAAATAAATTTTTCAACTACAACTACGGAATCATCTTGTTTCAAAGTAAATTTTACGTTATAAGAAATTGTCGGCTCATCATCAATATCTTCGACAGCATTTTGTTGAGTGTCGGTATTATTATAAATCCCTTTATATTGTGCATAAAGGCAAGAAAACCCCAAAAATAAAAACAAAAAGAGTAAAAATTTTTTCATATTTTTATTATATAAAATTTCACTGTATATGAGGGGAAAAATTATATAATTATTTTTAATTATTTGTTATAATATAAAGGGGGTATATTATGATTTCTAAAAAAACAATTTACAATCTGCTCACAAAAAATAAGGGGGAATATTCCACCGTCATAAATTGGCTGATAATTTTACTAATTTTATTAAGTGTGCCGCTTGACGGTTTTGAAAGTTATTTAGGTACACCTTATGCCATAAAAAAATGTATCATAGCACTTGATTTTATCATCAGCATAATCTTTGCATTTGAATATATTTTAAGGCTTTATTCCTGTACGGAAAACCCAAAATACAGCCGCCCGATAATAGGGCGCATAAAATATGCTTTAACGCCGCTGATGCTGCTTGATTTGCTTGCTATGCCGCCCTATATTATGTTGGGCTACGGTTATTTGCGCGCTTTGCGTGCGTTTAGAATTTTGATGCTTGCGCGCTACACAAAAGCGGTGCAGGTAATAGAAGCGGTCATCCGCAACAAAGCACAGGAACTTTTAATTATTACCGGTTTTTTTATAATGCTTTGGGGGTGGAGTGCGATGATGATATTCCGTTTTGAAAACCCTGTTCAGCCGCAAATCTTCCGTAATTTATTTGATGCTTTATGGTGGAGTGTGGGAACATTTACAACTATCGGCTATGGCGATATGGTGCCAATTACTTTAGGCGGCAAAATAATTGCCATTATAACGATGATTTCAGGCCCTATATTATTTGGGTTAAGCGCGGCGGTTTTAACTTCGGGCATAATTGAACGCCTAAAATACGCCGAAAAGCAGAATTTACCGTAAAGTTAAAATTATCTATTAATCAACTGATTCTAAAGTAATATTAACTTCCTCACACATTTCCACAATATTTTCTTCTGCTTTATAATTCCTTTCTTTTAGATATTGGCAAAATACCTTTTGATAATCATTCTCAAAATTACAATGATGACTTGCAAACCAAAAATTCCCAATATATCTATCTAATAAAAATTCTAGAGCAAAGTTATCATTGTTAAAAAATATATTACAAAAACTGGACGAACAAGAAGAATCCATATATATACCATTATTAATTACCCAAGAATCTTCAATATCCCCAGGCATTTCAATATCTGCTACACTTTCCGATCCAGTAAAATACACGACATCTTCAGGCCAACCATTTGCCTCAATATAAAGTTGTACATTCTTTTTTGCAGCATTTACAAGAATATCTAATTGCGTTAATTTTGCTTTCATAACCGATTTTTGATATTGCGGCAATGCAACACCGGCAAGTATGCCGATAATTAAGACAACTACCAATAACTCTATTAAGGTAAAACCTAATTTGTTTTTCATATAATCTCCTTTATACAATACTTTTATTTACTGTATAAAGAAATTATAAAAAAAAAAAATAGATGTCAAGGGCAATTTGGGCCTATTAGTCGTTGTTTAACTTTTCTGTTTTATTTTTCCGGCGATATTAGTTTTTTAAAAATAGAAAGATAAATAAAAAATTACACTAATAAATATTTATCCTAAATTTTTAGGTGTAAAAGCATTAGGTAAATATTCTTTAAGTGTATGCATTATTAAGTTTTTAGTATCTTCCGTATTATAAATATATATCGGCGTATCAGGGCGGGCAAATTCCGCAATCACTTGACGGCAGGCGCCGCAGGGGGATGCTTCCGGCAATTTAGGGTTTTGGGAAACAATAATAAGCACAGCCTTAATTTCCTTTTCGCCTTCGCTGATTGCTTTAAAAATGGCACATCTTTCCGCGCACATTGAAAGGCCGTATGAGGCATTTTCAATATTTGTACCGCCGTAGATTTTGCCGCTTTTACCCAAAACTGCTGCTGCAACGCGGTAATTTGAATAAGGCGAATAAGAATTTTTAAATGCTGTTTTTGCCGTCTTTAATAATTTGTTATATATGGTTTTTGAAATTTGCATATAGCCCCCAACCTTGTCTAATTATTATAGCAATTTTTTTTAATTTAAGTACAATAATTCAAAATTGACACAAATACAGCCTTTATAAAATTCTTCAATTTGGACCTATTTTTTATAGGACCTATAAAGAACCTTCAGAATACAGCAAATATATAAAAAGTATCTAATTATAAATAGTATAATATAGCCGCTTGACATTAAACTAAAATAATGTAAATATATTATATCGGCTAATTTAAACAAATTATGCTGATTACAACTAAAGGAGGTTGTATGAAAAAACTAATAACTGCGGTGTTTGCGTTCGCATTTTGTTTGGGGGTTTCCGCCAACGCCGTAGCACAAACTAACCAGCAAACCGCCAACCTGTATGCTCAAGGGCATAACAGCAATTCCGGCTATAAACAAGGCCGTGAAATGACACAGCAATTAAACAGGCAAGCGGATAATCACGCACAGCAGGAACTCTATGATGCTATGCCGATTATCCACGAATATATGTATGAAGATATAACGGAAATAAAAATCCCGGCCCGCCACGAAAGACGCCTTGGGTATATGTTTACTTCCTATTATAATGAAGCGGACGATTTTTATGCCCACTTCAAAAAAAATCTTCAAGAAAGCACGGGCCTCAGTTATGGGTTTGATTATTCTTTAACCCTTCAACGCGGTGCTCCAAACGGGAAAGAAGCCTCTTGGCAACAAATATACTATCCGTATGCACAAATGAAATTGTTTAATACGGATTCTTGGCTTGGTTCTGCACAACTCAATTTTAACTATACTTTAGTTAGATATTGGGGTATAACCGGGGCTGAAATGAACAATAATATAGGAATTGTCACCGGCGCAAATGATTATCCGGTAAAGGAAAATATCTTTTCCCAATTAACCTTTAATCACACTTGGGGCGGTGCTTTAAGTTGGCTTTCTTGGGCTATCGGTCAGTATCCTTTATATAATTTTGACGGTACTACCTATACCTCAAACCAACAAACAGCCTTAATGAACTATTCAATGTCCCAAAACGCAAGCGCCACTTACCCTACGGCAAGTTTCGGTGCTTATTTGGAAGCATCACCTATGCAAGAACTTAGTGTCGCTGCAGGTTATCAAGATGCCACAAACGTAAGCGGTTCTGTCATGAACTTAAGCACCGCTTTTGACGGCGCTTATACAGGGTTTGGCTCTGTCACCTACACGCCGTCTAATGTTTTCGGTTTAGGTAAAGGCCAATATTCAGCTTTAGTTTACTACCAACCGTCTGTTGACGCACAACCCGGTTATTCTATGGGCTGGAGTTTCAATATGGAACAAAATCTCAGCCAAAGTATTGTTATGTTCGGGCGTGCAAACGGTTCAACAAACGACGTGGCACCCATAAGGAATTCTTATATGTTAGGCATGTCTTTTGTAAACCCGCTTAACAGAAATCCTTTGGATGTGATTACGGTAGGTATGGCCTACAATAAATTGGCGAAAGGCAATTTCGGTACTATTTTTGAACGTACCGGCGAAATGGTGTTTGAAGCCCAATGGGTTTGGGGTTTTACACAATACTTAACAATTACGCCCGATTTACAGATGTACAACCGCGCCGCTCTTACAGGCGACAGCAGTTGGGTTAGCGTCTTTACTTTAAGGGCAACAGTAATGATTTAAGGGGGGAAATAAATGAATAATAACGAATACGGAACAAGATACCCTACCCTTGCCTTTATTTCAGGCGGGGCAGGCCAAGCAAACGACGGCATACCGCCGCAACCGTTTGAAACATTTTGCTATGACAGTGCTTTACTGCAAGCAAAAATTGAAAACTTCAATGTAGTGCCATACACCTCGGTTTTACCGAAGGAATTATTTGGCAATATCGTGCCTGTTGACCAAGTGGCCCACACTTTTAAACACGGTGCGGTGCTTGAAGTTATTATGGCCGGCAACGGTGCTAAAATTGAAGAACATAAAGCCATTGCAACCGGCATAGGTATTTGCTGGGGGCAAGATAAAAAAGGCAATTTTATCGGCGGATGGGCCGCAGAATATGTGGAATATTTTGACACCCATATTGACGATGATATCGCCAAAGGCCACGCGGAAATGTGGCTTAAAAAATCCTTGAACCACGAACTTGAAATACGCGATGTTGAAAAACACAGCGAATTTCAAATTTGGCATAACTACATAAACATTACACAACCTTTTGCGTATTGTTTGACAGTTATGGGTTTTTTAAACTTCCAAAATGCGGCACCTGTAGTGCTTCATAAGTAGGGTTTAAAGTTGGGGGTATTATGGGGGAAAACAACCAAAATAACAGCAGTAAACTCGGCGTAATCGGACTTGCTGCAATTGTTATAAGCTCTATGATAGGGGGCGGGATTTTCTCCCTCCCCCAAAATATGGCGCAAGGCGCGGCGGCAGGTGCAGTGCTTATTGCCTGGGTTATAACAGGTATAGGTATGTACTTTATTGCAAACACATTTAGCGTGCTTGCCCGTGTTAAGCCGGACTTGACTGCCGGTATTTATATGTATGCCCGCAATGGTTTTGGCAATTATGCCGGGTTTTCTATCGGTTGGGCATATTGGATGTCGCAAATTTTCGGAAACGTAGGCTATGCGGTTATAACGATGGACGCTTTAAATTATTTCTTCCCGCCGCATTTTGCCGGGGGGAATAATTTGCTTTCCATTATTTGCGGTTCAGTACTTATTTGGGGCTTTAACTTTATCGTTTTACGCGGCGTAAAGCAAGCTTCAATAATGAACGTTATCGGTACTATTGCCAAATTAGTACCGCTTGCCATATTTATAATTATTTGTATTTTTGCGTTTCACGCAGATACTTTTAATTATGATTTTTGGGGAAATCTCGGCGCAAATGCAAAATCATTAGGCGGCTTTTCAACACAATTAAAAAGCACAATGCTGGTCACGCTTTGGGCTTTTATAGGTATTGAAGGTGCAGTTGTATTATCAAGCCGCGCAAAAAGCCAACAAGCCGTAAGTAAGGCCACATTTTTGGGCTTTTGCGGCTGTTTGACAATTTATGTTTTACTGTCATTATTACCGTTTGGTTTTATGACGCAAGAACAAATTGCCAAAGTTGCAAACCCGTCAACTGCGGGGGTTTTGGAACACTTAGTCGGCCCATGGGGCAGTTATTTAATGAATATCGGTCTTTTAATTGCCGTATTATTCAGCTGGCTTGCATGGACGATGATTGCTGCCCAAATACCGCAATCTGCCGCGCTTGACGGCACTTTTCCGAAAGTTTTTGCACGCGAAAATTCAAAAGGAACGCCTTCCGTTTCCTTGTGGGTGACAAGCATAATTATGCAACTTGCTATGCTTTTGGTTTACTTTTCAAATAATGCGTGGAACACTATGCTCAGCATAACCGGCGTTATGGTACTGCCGGCATACATTTTCAGCACACTTTATTTATGGAAATTAACCGAAGACGGCGAATATCAAAAAATCACCCCGCACGGCAGATTTTTTGCATTAATCAGCGGTGTTTTGGGAACGCTTTTCGGGCTTTGGCTTGTCTATGCGGCAGGCTTAAAATACCTTTTTATGGCCTTTGTTTTTATTGCGCTTGGCATACCTGTCTTTATGGTTGCCCGCCACGAAAATGCGCCCACTGAACCCTGCTTCAGTAAAGGCGAAAAGGTTGTAATGGTTTTAATTTTACTGATTGCATTTTCCGCTATTTACGCATTTGCAAACGGTATACTTAAATTATAATTACTGCCTTTAGAGTAGTTTTGGCAGTAAATAAAAAACACCCCTCGCGACTACCGGGGGGTGTTTTATTTGTAGGTTATTTTTAGAAATAAAATCTTGCTGCTAAAGCACCTTGTAAACCTGTGCGGTCTGAAAGGACTGCATCTCTTTTGGTAATTTTAGCATTGAAATTATATTTCAAATCTAAACCGAGTGCAAAAAGTTTTGTAAACCTATATTCTGCACCTGCCATAATATGCGGGAATATTTTATCTTCTTTAATTGTATCGCCCGGAATTTCGAATTTCGTTTGTATAAAAGTTAAACCGGCACCGGCGTACCAACTTACTTTTTTGATACCGCTGTCGTGTTTATAATAAACGGTAATAGGCAAAGAAGTTGTGTCTTCTTTTGCGGTTGCACCGCCTTGTTCTAATTTATTTTCACCATAAAAATCAAAACCGAAACGTAAACCGATTTTGTTTTCAGAACCGACTTGTTTGAATTTTTTACCTTGAAGGTCCCACTCATATAAACCTTCAAGAGCAAAAACACCGGGTGCTTCGGTTAAAGTTCCAGATGTATGGGCATCTTTCAAAGTTTTCGGGTCATTTTGACCGGCACCGAGTTTCACACCCAAGCCCCAACCGCCGGCAAAAGATGCCGCGGAAAGAGCGAATACTGCAAAAACTGCAACTAACAATTTTTTCATAAACATCTCCTTAATATAATTTTGCCTTACACCTACATTATACAAAAAACACCCCCGTGTTAAAAAATGCACGGGGGTTTGTTTTTATAGTTATTGTTTAATTCAATTTGTAAACGGGACCGCCTAAGATTCCCATTTCATCTTCTAATAATTTTCCGCCAAGTGCTTTGCAAACTTTTGCTGCTTTTGGTTTAGGTCCAAAGTCATAGGGCTCACAAGTTGTCATACCGGCAAATTGTTTATACCCCTCATCCTCAATATCGGAGTTATACATAACAATCAGAAACTTATCATGTGCACAGGAAACACCTAGCGAAGTAGCAGCACAGCTATCCCAAAAATCATTACCACACGCAGAACTATCACCGCAAGGATTACTATTTCCATCCTTCCAATCACTTGGCCAATTTACACCTAATTTTATAGAAACGTCTTCGGAAGATGTGAAGTCATAACTACCGTTTTGTAATTTATATTCATACATGGCATCTTTCCAACGGCGCATAAGCGGTAAAATGCTTGCGACTCTGGCTTTCGTCACGGCCATTTGATATTGTGGCAATGCAATACCTGCCAAAATACCGATAATCAAAACGACTACCAGCAATTCAAGTAAGGTAAAACCTTTACTTGAGTGAAAGATACTTAAAGTATCTTTAATTTTCTTTATTAACTTTTTCATTTTTATTTCTCCTTTAATTTTAAAATGTTTTCGGAGACAATAAAAAAACAGCTGACTTTTGTGAGGTTCAAAACACACAAATGCCAGCCGTTATACCCTTATCGTAAAGATAAGGGCAAACACAAAAAGAACATTGTTCTTTCAATGTTATAAACGACTGATTTTGGTTTTGAACCTCTTTTGCTTTCGCAAAAGTGTGGCAATATGCCCCCAAAAACAGAAATTATATTAGGGTTTTACACCCCACATAAAAACAAAATCTCCTTAATAAAGTATAATTAATTTTTATATAACTTGCAAGGTTTTATAAATTAAGTTTTTTCTCAAGATTATCAAAAAATACGGTGGCCTTTTCTTCAAAATACAAATCCGTTATCGTGTTAGTATAGGCCGAAGGCAAGGTGTTTATTTCAATAATTTTGCCGCCGTTTTGCTTTACTAAATGCGGAAGTGCGCAAGCGGGCATAACTTCACCGGACGTACCGATTACAAACATCAAATCACTTTGCTGAGCAAGGGCAACGGAATCTTGATAAACTTGCGGGGGAATACCTTCGCCGTAAAACACAAAGTCCGGTTTCAGCAAACCTTTACAAGCAGGGCAAGAAGGTAAATCTTGGTTCAAATCTATCTCAGACAATTTATAACGTTTGCCGCAAACAAGGCAAGTCAAATAACTTAAAGTACCATGAAATTCATAGACGGTTTTACTGCCTGCTTCTTGGTGCAAATTATCAATATTTTGCGTGACAATACCTTTAAGCAAGCCCTTTTCTTCCATTTTAGCAAGCACCTGATGCGCTTTGTTTGGTTTGCTTTGCGCCGTCATAGAATAAAAGATTTTTTTAATTTCGGCCCAACTTTCTTTGGGGTGATTATTAAAGAAATCTATTTCAATATATTTCGGGTCATACTTTTCCCAAAGGCCGCCTTGCCCGCGAAAGCAAGGTATACCGCTTTCAACGGAAATACCTGCCCCGGTAAAAGCGGTTATAAATTTTGCCTGTTTAATTAATTCTAAAACCCTTTCCATAATTCTTCTTCTACATTTCTTCTTGTATTATCAGGTATTTGTAAAGTAAAACTCGGTTTATTTAACTGGTCCATAGTTGTAAATAACGGTGCTTTTATAGGAACAGTCGGTGCAACTAACCTGTTATAAGCGGGGTTATTAAGTTCCGCAAATAAACCGGCGCCGCCCGCAAAACCGTGAATACCGAAGTTTAAACTTTTTCTTGCCGTCATACCTTTAAAAGCGAATATACCGCCCAAAGCAACCGTTGCCATAGGTATACCCAAAACATTTTTAGAAGCGGTATTTTTCAAACTGATCATATCATTTTTATCGGTAACGTTTATACCTTCTATACTCTTATCTGCCGCCACACCGTAAACATAAGGTACCGCGGACATTCCGAAAAATACCGTCGGGTAAGACACGTCCCAACTTGTGACGACACGTGTAGGCATCTGCAATCCTTTTTCCAATTTAACATGCCCGTAGCGTAAAATACTGCTTGTTAATTGTGAAAACCCTATTGACGCCAAAGCCATGCCAGCGGTAAAAGATACAGGATCATCTTTCTTCATCATCATATAACCGCCCGCACCGGCAAACGCAAGGGAAATTGTGGTCATATTTCTATAACCCATTAAGTTATCGCCGCCCATCAATCTAAGGTAAGGTTTAGAGTTAATTCTTGTTAAAAATGCCGGCACACCGATACCAAGCATACCGATAACAGGTATTAAGGACTCCACATTCACTTTATGCCCGACATATTCATTTGATTTTGCCGTTGAATAAGAGTAAAGCAATGCAGATTCCGCCCCGGCAAGCAAAGCACTTGATATTGTTAAGGGGCGCATTTCCTTGCTAAATAACACGCCGTAAGAAGAGCCCGCTTCTTTAAAGAAACCTCTTACACCGCCCATAGCGTAATTCATTTCTTTACCTATTTTGGGGTTAAATTGGCTCTTTTGCAGGAAGTATAAAGAAGTTGCAGATACCGCTAATATTACAGGGTAAGCGAAGGAGAAATCAACCCAACGTTTCTTTACCGGTTTACCGTCATCATTTAAGTATTCTGTGCCGTCCGGGTTTGTAAAATATCTCGGGTACCACTCGTCAATCGCAGCCCCTAAAACAGGCGGTAAAATCATCACAAAACCGGAAATACTCTTAAAAGCAACCGCTTTTAATGTTCCGCTGCCGCCGCCGATTGATTGAATTAAAGGTGAATAAGAACCGCGTGTCAAAGTTGTTGCCAAACCGATTAATATGGCTGACGGAAACAAGAAATACGGGCTTGGTTTTTCAAACGGGCTGTCTGCTTGTATACCGCCAAAGCCGGTAAACCCTGCCGCCATAGGAATAGCCAAAGAAACTAAGGAAAGGCCCATAGATGTTTTTAATACCTTTATAGCGCCATAGCGTTTAACTAAAGGTGAAACAAACGGCGTTAAAGCAGAAAGCAAGTAAGGGAATACCAAGGAAATGAGTGCTACATCCTCTCTTTTCATATCCGGGTAATTTTTGAGTAAAGTGCCGCCTAAACCTGTTGAAGCCGCACTTAAAGAAACAACCGATTGGAAATACAAAGCATTGATTTTGCTTCTGCCGCCTACTAATTTGATATTAAAGGGCCTCATTAAAAATTTTGATTCCGCAAAAGGTATAAAACTGGATAATTGGTATTTAGGTAAGAAGAAACTGCCTTTTAAGGTAACGGGCAACGTTTCGCCGTTTCTGACTGCGGTTATTAAACCGCCTTCCACACCTTCCTGCAATAAGAGTTTCATCCCGTCATATTTTTTGTAAGTTCTTAAGGTTATGCCGGTTGCTTTTTCTATACCGTTTTCTACTAAAAACACCTTACCTTGGCCGCCAAAAATTTTTTCTTTGCTGCCAAATACGCTTTTGACATTTCTAAACCAAAAACCGTCTGCTTCTTTAGGAATAAATTTAAGTTCAAGTTTAACTGATGGACCTAATTTTCTTGAAACACGGATAATGTCTTTTAAACTTTCGGTATCATTTATGGCAAGTTTGAAACTGGACAAGTCAATCTTTTCACCCGCTGCGCCGAAGAATTTAAGCATTAAGTTATCGCCTTTACCCATAATTTGGGCATATTCGGGGACCTTTTCGGCAAAGGCCGGGATATTTTCTTCAACAACGAATCTTACGCCTAATGAGTTCTTTCTATCTCCGCCTGCAAATACTTTCAATAATAACGGGCTTTCGGAGAAATTGCTTAAACTTGCTTTCTTTATCAAATTAACATTTTTTCCTGCGACATTAAGCACCGGCTCAAAAGAAGCACTTCTGAAGTATCTAAATAACGCTTCCTTATCTGCTATACCGAAGTGTGAACTTGCTATTGATTTTTCTGCTTCTTCTAAAAATACTGTTGAAAAATTCAATTCACGTTTGAAAAACCTGCCAAAACGCATTCTGTCTTTTGTTCCTATTAACGCCTTATCAAATATGCCTTGCACTTCCAACTGTACATTCTTTAGATTATTATACTTCTTAATGCCTTTAGAGAATTTAAAAGCATCAATGGTTTCATCATAAACCATTAATTTGGCTATTTTACTTAAATTGGGGGTGGTCTCTGCACCGTTACGCGCAACCGATAAAACATTGGAAACGTGTGTATCTACTAAAGAAGTATACTTCACGCCTTCTGTCATAACGGTATGAGATACCGCATCTTTACCCCTGCTTATCAATTGTTTCATTCTTGCAACGCGCGTGGCAATGGCTTCCTGCGCCATAAACGCAGTTTTGAAATTACGTGCAAATGTGCCTATTGAACTTAAATTCTTAAATGTAACACCCGTTTTTGCAATCTTAAAAGCATTGTAAGTTCCGCGCCCGATAGAAAGCACAGAAGCGCCTAATTTAGGCAATGAAGCGATACATATTACCGTTAATATAACATCTGCCATCAGGCCCAATGCCATAAAACTGCCCCTTGCTATATGGCGGTTATTTTTCCTGCGTTGGCGGTCTTGGTCAATAATCAAGTATTTGGACTGTAAAAGGTCTTGCGGCATATTGTCTTTAAAGGCCTCATATAACATTGAGTCCACCGCATACTCGCTTCTTGCATCCAAATCGGCCATAGCATCAGTCATAACGTGCAAGGCAAGCATTGCGTCGGCATCACCATTAAATTTTGTTCTTGCCAAGTTTTTATAATCGCGGTTTGCTTGTTCTATTTTGTCGTTCTCTATCGGGTTATTACTGCTTAAAGGCAAATTGTAATCGTTTGCGCCGCTTTTGCCGCTCATCAAAGCACCGACTAAGAAAGGCATTATACCGCTGCAAGAAATTGTATATTTTGCTAAAGTATCCCTATTAACGCCGGTAGTTTGCCTTACCAAACATCTTTCAACAGTATTTCTTCTTAAAATATCCAAGGCCTCTTGGGAACCGTCTGCAGCCAAAATCTGCGCCAAATCAAAATAGACATTTTGCGGGTTACCGTCTTCATCTTCATATTGCCCAAATTGCGAAGAATTACCTAAATATTTACCGTTCGCATTTGTGATGGACTCCGCAGCATACATAAAGTTTAAATAATCAAGAAAATCTCCGAAATTTCTGACTTTATTGGGCTCTTTATATATACGCTCTCTCAAAAATTCATTTGCCAAAGTATATTCCTTCATCACAAGCAAGGCGGAAAACCCGCTGCTTACAACCGCAACGTTTGCCGCAGTATCGTGGAAAGTGTTCATTGTATCATAAATCAAAGTGGCATATTTATTTTTATTGTTATTGGTAGCAATGGAAGAAAGCCCTAAAAACGCACTTGTTAAATAAGGGCAATAGCCGGTTCTTTTGCAGGTATTTATTGAAAGGTAATCTTCTTTATTGGCTTGGTTAAGAATATACTTATTAACCATACTCTCGCCCCAAGGTGTTTTTATTTCCGCGTCTGATTTTTCTTTTTCTATGGTCCTGGTATATAAATCTGCTAATAGGTGTACCTGATTATCATCATAAAGGTGTTCACCTTTTTGGTTTACCAAACTGACTATTATGGAAGTTAACTCTAAAATATGTTCTCTTACTTGTTCCGGTTCTTTATTATATAATTCTATAAGTTCCGCAATTAATGGTTTAATATAATCGTAAAAATAATCCGGATTATTTTCTATCTGTTGTTGAATTTCCTGCTCTATTTCGTCAGCTCTTGCTAATTGTTCTTTATAATAATTATCAAGTTGACGTAAATTATTTTTATATATTTGTTCTAACTCTTTTTTATCTTTAGGATCTGCTTTACGTATCGTTTCTTTATATTCTTCATCACTTTTTACTTTTATTGCATTATATTCATCTGTTAAATTTTTTATATACTTTTCTTTAAAAGTCAGTTCTCTTTCACCTAAAAAGAATTCTTTTGCAAATTTACTTGATTCTTCTTTAGGATTCCCCAAAATGGCATACTTGATTTCTAAAGCACGGGCATAAACGGAGTTCTTTTGTGCTTTTCTTTCCTCAATTACTTCTTTAGGTGTAAAATATTCTGAAGCAATTTCTTCTTGCACTTCACGATTGACTATTTCGCGTATAGCAACGCCGTCAGCTACCATTTCCGGCTGCGCAATTTCAGGAAGCCCTTTAAAAGAAAATTCCTGCCCGAGGGCAGGAACGGTAGTATTATAAATTAGAGCGGCACTCAACCCTAAAGAAAGTATTTTCTGCACTATTTTATTTTTGATAAAAAGCATTTTTTTCTCCGTTTAATTTTCTGCTTAATAAAATTTTAACAGTTATTGAAAAATCACACAAGGGAATTTAGACCCATATAAAAATAGGTCCTTTGGGCAAAACAACTAATTAAAACTATTAATTTTCCTTGTGAAATATAAACAAATATTATAATATATCAATATGCTTAAATTTATACTCCGCAGAATTATCGCTTTGCCCTTGGTTTTACTTGGGGTAAGTGTTTTGTTATTTTTAATTGCTTATAATCTGCCGCCTGAAACACGCGCTTCTTTGTACGTAAAAGACGCCAAACAACTATCATCTTTACAGGAAGTTATAGAAAAACACGATCTGAACGCACCTTTTTTTGTTCAATATTCCCGCTGGCTTGGGCAAATTGCTAAAGGCGATTTGGGTTATTCCGAAAGTGCGGGGATGCCTGTTAGTACCGCCATAAAAAGTTATTTTCCTGCCACCGCACAACTTGCGGTTGTGACGATATTTTTAGTTTTATTTTTCGGGTTGCTTTTTGGCATCTTATCTGCTTTAAATAAAGGTAAATTTTTAGATAAATGTTTACGGCTTATCTCACTTTCAGGATTTTCTTTACCGCTGTTTGTATTGGGGCTTTTGCTTCTGATGATTTTTTACGGGAAATATCATTTATTTTCGCCGGGGGAATACTCCCTCTCCACAGACCTTATAATACATGGGCCCGATTTTAAAATATATACCGGCTTTACCTTAATTGATGCTCTCTTAAATGGCAATTTTTATGTTTTCTTTGATGTCTTAAACCACCTTATTTTGCCGGCACTTACCTTATGTTTTGGCTCTTTTGCTTTACAGATGCAGGTAATGCGCTCAAGTTTAATAGAAGAATTTTCTAAAGACTATATCACTTCTGCCCGAGCACGCGGCTTAAGTGAGACACGCGTTATTTTAAATCACGCAGTGCGAAATGCTTTAATACCTGCTTTAACTTTGGCAAGCATACAGTTTATACGTTTATTAGGGGGAACTGTTATTGTAGAAACGGTTTTTGATTATAACGGCCTTGGCCGCTTCGGAGTAGAGTGCGCAAGGCAACTTGATATAGCGGGCATTTTAGGGTTTTCTTTAGTCGTAGCATTTTTATTTGTGTTAGGCAATTTAGTTGCCGATATTTTATATAGGGTTTGCGACCCGCGCATAAGGTTAAAATGACGATTATAAAAAAGTTATTACAAAATAAAACATCACTTACAGGGCTTATGTTTATTATTTTATTTGCCTTGATTGCTTTGCTTGCGCCCATTTTGGCAAAACCGCAAAACCCGCAAGACAGTTATAAAATGCCGCAGGCAAGTTATGAGATTGAACCTGCTGCGCCAAGCAGCGCCCACATTTTCGGCACTACCGAAAATCAATATGACCTTTACTATGGCTTAATCTGGGGCACGCGCCTTGCCTTTAAAATTTCAATAATTGTTGTGTTTTTTGCCGTTATAATCGGTATTTTGATAGGAGGGCTTGCCGGCTATAAGGGCGGCCTTATTGACGAAGTTTTAATGCGTATGACTGATATTGTTTTTGCCGTACCTTCAATGGTGCTTGCTATGGTAATTGCGGCACTGCTTGGGCGCGGTATGGCAAATATGCTGCTTGCTTTAACGGTGGTGGCTTGGCCATCTTATGCCCGTCTAATAAGGGGGGAAGTGTTAAAAATTAAAGAACTTGATTTTGTGGCATCTTCGCGCGCTATGGGCGCAAACGGATTTTATATTTTCTTTAAACATATTTTACCCAATGCTTTAAATCCGTTAATCATTATGGCCGGGCTTGATATGGGGTATATTGTTTTGACGGCATCTTCTTTAAGTTTCCTTGGGCTTGGCGTTCCAGCAGGAACTGCAGATTGGGGGCAACTTGTTGCGCTTTCAAGGAATTGGATTTTAGGCACTTACGGCAACCCTTTTGCTTATTGGTATACACTCGTTTTCCCCGGTGGGGCTTTAGTGATATTTGTACTTTCTTGGAATTTACTTGGCGATGGCCTGCGTGATATTTTAGATCCTAAAACACAAAAACGCTAATTCCCGTTTTTTATAAATTCGTACAATTTTTTCACACCTGTTTCTAAGGGTGTAAAATCAAAATTAGGTATTTCTTTAAGCAAATTTTCGGGCTTGCCCGTATATTCATTAGCGAAGCCTTCTTTAGCAGGTATTATCGGCTGATTTGCACCTGAGATTTTGTTTACCAAAGCAGCAAGTTCAACAATTTCTACCGTATTAGGCGGCACCATATTTATAAATTTATGTTTGGGCAGGTTTTGTAAAAAGTGATATACAAGGCGGCATAAATCACCCACTTCCAAATAAGAAAAACGTACATTTTGACGCATTGTTATCGGCTCATTTTTAAGCACACAATTGATTGCATGCGTTATAAAGCGGGTTTGTACCTCATGAGGACCGTAAACGCCGAATAAACGCAAATTCCACACATTGGTGTGCTTTTTTATCTCTTTGCTGATTAGATACTTGGCGCGGCCATAAAAATCGGCAGGGGGGGTATTTGCCCAACTTTCATCACCGGCTAAAATTATATCGGAACTTTTATCAAATTCAGCACCGGAACCGAAAGTAAAAATCGGTTTTCCTTTACTTTCCGCAATAAAATTATTTAAAATTTGTAAATTCTTTTCGTAAATATCTTTAGGCGGCACAGGCGTACTTATGCCGTAAAAACCGGCTAAAATAAAAATATCGGGTTTACACTCTGCAATTAGTTTTTTAACGATTTCCAAATTGGAAAAATCAAAATCTTTACTTCTGGGGGCAAAAACTTCAAGACCTTTACCTTCCAAGAAAGGTTTAAGGTTTTTGCCTACAAAACCGCCTGAGCCAGTTAACAAAATTTTTTGCATATAACTTTATTTATAAATGTCTTTACGCACCAAAACATAAAGTTCTGTATTCGTTTCCAAAAAAGAATTCTTTATTTTTATATAAGATGACAAAGAATTAAGAACTTTATTCTTTTCTTCTACTGTAATAGGCTGGTTTAATTTATTAAGTAATGGGCGCAAATCATTTGGAATAGAATCTATATCTACACTTCCTATACGTTTATACATTTGTACCGTTATATATTGTTCTTCCTTTTGTAAATCAGTAATAAAATCTCTGAGTTTTTTTTGCCCAGATATTTTATTTAAACCTCTGAAAAATAAAGCATTAGTCTCTTCCATTTTATCGGAGAATCTTAAAAATATTATCATTTTCGGTAATTCATTTTTCATTTGTTCCAAAACTTCCAAAGGCTGATTAGATGGTGACACATCATGATATAAAGATACATATTGCGTATACGGTTTCCTTTCCGTTAAATCATAAAATATTTGGTTATTATTAAATGCCAAAATTGTATCATCTTCACTAGTATATTTATGGACTATATTATAAATTTCTTCATACATATTTTTTTCTTCCACAGGTATTTTCATTCCTTTTAAACGGGGGATAAAAGAAGTCTCCAATTCACCGTAAACGCTACCACTCCTCCAGCCCCAAAAACTCATAGGCAGATTTAATTTAACAACAAAAATTTGAATGAACAAGCACGCGGAAAATAGAAACAAAACAGCATTTTTTATTTTATTATACTTGTTCCATTTCCAAGAAAGTAAAATACCCGTCAATAATATAAAAAATTGGGGATAGAACAAAGAATGAGACATAGAATCAGCCAAACTGCTGAAGAAGAAGGCAATAAGAATAACAATCAAGCTGACTCTCTTTTTAGTCCATATACCTTTATATAATAAATAACATAAAATTAAGATACAAGAAAAGAAACCGACGGGAAATGCTATTAGTATCCAAGACTCGTCCAAATTAGGAAATACGTTTTTTAAACACAATAAAAATATAGCCAAAAAAATCAAAACAAAATTGATAAGATAATTAGAAAACTTTATCATTTTCTGGTCATACACAAATTTGTAACCTTTAAACAACACTACAAAAAACACAATAAATACCGTAAGATAAAAAGGCCAATAGTAGAAAGGGCAAGGAAGCAAAAGAAATTTCATTAACAGAGCTATAATACTTCCCTTACTTGTAGCATTAAACAAGCTGTCAGCCATAAAAGGCAAAGCCCCATTTATAAGTAAAGGGAAGAGTAAAACAAAGACAAACAGCATAGATATTATAAATAATTTTAAAAAGTGGCTAATTGTTTGTTTAAAACCTAACACTTTATAAGTTACAGTAGTCAATACCAAACAGGAAGCAATAATTGTAAGGGCCCCGTTCGTTTGTTTATTTAGAAAGGAAAAAGCAAATATACATCCTGTAAACCAAAGCCATTTTTTGCTAATTTTTTTATAAGTATCTATAAAATCTACCTGCTTAATTGTAAATAAGGTCAACAGGGCCATAAAAACAATAGACAAAGTATTATATGATGAAACTCCGTTGTCATACCTGGAAAGCATTTTAAAAACAGTAATAAATATACCTGTAAAAAATGCAATCTGTCTATTAAAAATTTGTTTAAATAAGTAATATAAGGAAATGGCGCAAACAATTTGAAAAATAAAATTCAAATAATGAAAAACTATAAAATTATCACCGAAAATTGCTTGCCAAGCAGTACAAATATATAAGAATATGGGGGGAACAACTAAAAAGAAATCCTTATAAGGCACCAAACCGTCTTGTAAAATATTCCTTGCATAAATGGAATACCAACCTTCTTGCGGTGCCAAAGTATTAAAGGTATAAGAAGACAATATAGCAATTATAATAAAAGACATTACAAAAACGGCAAAAATATCTTCCTTATTATTTTTAAACCAAGTTTTACAAGATTGCCAAAAACACATTTTATAAACTCCTAGAAATTTATTCTTTCCTTTTCTATAACTAAAGGACGGTGTAAAACCTGTGTTAAAACCGCACCTAAATATTCGCCGATAACACCGATAAAAAACAGTTGCATTGAAGAAAAGAAAAATACCGCAATAAGTATCGGTGCGGTACCCATAGGGAAACTATCCCAATATAAAAGTTTCAAAATCAAATAAACAAAGGCCAATAATAAACTTAAGGCCGATAAAATAAACCCGCCGAAAGCCGCTAAACGCAAAGGCACTTTACTGTGATTGGTAAAACCAATCATTGCCATATCATATAAAGTATAAAAATTATTTTTTGTTATGCCGCGTTTTCTTAGGGGCTGTTTATAAGTTATTATAGCCCTTTGGTAGCCCAGTTCCGAAACAAGCCCGCGTAAATAAGGATAAGGGTCGTCAATTTCGCGGAATTTTTTGATTACTTCTTTATCGTACAAACCAAACCCCGTAAAGTTAGGAATTAAATCTGCCCCCGTATCGTTTACTTTATTTAAAAGCCAATAATAAAACTTGCGCACCATAAAAAACAGGGAATTTTCTTCTGCCTGATTTTTTTGCCCTACAACTATTTTATTGCCTTCTTCCCATTTCTTAATAAATTCGGGTATAAGTTCGGGCGGGTCTTGCAAATCGGAAACCATATTTATAATAGCATCGCCGTCGGCTTTAAGCATACCGTAGTAGGGGGAACGTATATGCCCGAAATTGCGGGCATTTAGTATAACTTTGAAATTTTTATCTTTAGCGGCAATTTCGCGCAATTTCTTTGCGGTAGCATCCGTTGAAGCATTATCTAAGACAATTTGCTCATAGTCGTATTTGTCCGCCAATTTCAGCATTTGTTCTTTAACTTTTTCGTAAAGAACTTCTATATTTCCTTCTTCATTAAAAGCACTTGAAACGATTGAAATTTTCTTTTTCATAATTTCAAATTCTCCTCAATTTCTTTTTCCGGTAAAAAAGGATACATATCTTCTATCGGTTTGGAAATCATTTTCCCGTTCGGTAATTTTTGCGAAGATACCCTGGGCATAGTTTGTTGTTTGGGGTCAATTAAGACATCACAAATAAACGGGCCTTCAGTATTTAAAATTCTTTTTATTTTTGGGGATAAATTATTTTGATTTTCTACCCTTTCGCATTTAATGCCGTAGGCCTTAGCAATTTTGATAATATCGGGCAAAGTCATATTTTTAACGCCGTCACTTGCTACTAAATTGCCGGCAAAATGATTATTCTGCATATTCCTTATAGAACCATAACCCTGATTATTAAGCACAAATAATTTAACAGGCAATTTAAGACGGGCAAGGGTTTGAAGTTCCTGAATATTTAATTGCACACCGCCGTCGCCGTTAATACAAATTGTACGTTTCTTGCTTTCTATAGCAGCGCCGATAGCAGCCGGCAACCCAAAGCCCATAGAACCAAAACCCTGATTATTTAAAAATCTTTGCCCTTCCTTTATTTCAAAGGCCTGGCAGGTAATTTCGCTGCAAGCGCCGGAACTGCCGGGAACTATTAAGTCATTTTTCGTCGTATTTTTGGAAAGTTCCTCAAGTAAAATATAAGGGTTTACATATTTTTTTTGTTTTCTGAATTCCGGCAAAATTAACGGATATTTGGCAAGCATTTCTTTACAGTTTTTCAGCCAAGATTTATTTTGATATTTTACTTTTTTAGTTTGTTTTAAAAACTCCGTTATAAAATCTTTAGCATCTGCCTTTATGGCAACCATCGCGGAAGTATTAAATTTTTTAAGTTCCGCTTCGTCTATATCAACAATAATTTTTTTTGCATTTTTACCGAAATTTTTAAAATTAAATGCCGTCTGCGGTAAATCCAAACGTGCACCTACACATAAAAGTAAATCCGCCTTTTGCAAATTAAAATTTGCACCTCTTGCGGCAATAGAACCGGGGCGCCCTGCGTACAGGGGGGAATTATTGGGCAACAAATCAATGGTCTTCCAAGTAGTTAAAACCGGTACTTGTAAAATTTTGATAAGTTTTAAAAATTCTTCTCTCGCACCTGCTAAGTTGATACCGTTACCGGCCAAAATCAAAGGCCTTTTTGATTTGTTCAAGAGTTCTGTTATTTTTAAGATTTTAGACGGCAAGGTCTTGTCTTTTTTAAGGGTAGGGGGGGTAAAACCTTTTAATTTATTTTCGTCAATTTCCGCTGCTTGTATATCAAGCGGGATATCAAGCCAAACGGGGCCTTTTTTGCCGTGGGTGGCTTCATAAACAGCCCGCTCAAGATGGTATTTAATATCTTCCGCTTTTGTAATCAAAGCGGCATATTTCGTTATGGGTTTTACCAAATCAATGATATTTATTTCCTGTGCGCCTTTTTGGCGGAGATGGCTTTTACCTATAAGGTCTGCCGTCTTAACTTGGCCCGATAATACCAGCATGGGGGTAGAATCAACCCAAGCCGCACCCACACCTGTTATTGCATTTGTGCCGCCGGGGCCGGTAGTTACCATAACAACACCCAATTTTCTGTTATACTCGGCACATGCTTCTGCCGCGATAGAAGCGGCCTGTTCGTGTAACATACAAGTATAGTTTAATTTTCTTGCGCGGCCTAAAGAATCAAGTAAATGCATCCAACCGCCGCCGGGCAACATAAAAACTTCTTTTACGCCATGTCCTTCTAAGAACTGTATAATATAGTTGGATAATTTCATAACTATTTCACCTTACAGTTAAGAATCATTGCCGTCTTGCGGTCTTTGTTTTCCATAATGGAATTATCGTCATAGAAAGAATCGTTTTTGTAATGGGTAGTGGATATTTCTTCAAATATCAACCCGTTTGTTGTAGCGAAACTGTGTTTTTGCCCTCTTTTGACAAGCACCATATCACCTTTTTTATAATGTTTTACTTCGCCGTCTATTTCCAAAGTTAAATCGCCGTAAACAACCAAGAATGTTTCTTCTTTTTTCTTATGGTAATGGCAAGGATGTTTTTGATTAGGCAAAAGTATTAATAATTTTTTGCAATATTCCCTGTTAATACAGTCAATAATCGTTGCGCCGGTTTCATAAAAATTATCAATTCCGTAGTGGTGCGACAATTCGAAATAAGTGTGATTAGGCACAACAATATTTGCTTTTTCTATCAAATCTTGAATTTTATTAACTATTTCCGCAACCTGTTTACTAATGTTTTTATAATCTAATCTTTGTTTATATACCGGTTCTTGGGGGTTAATATCCTCTTTAGCGGTATAGAGCGAATATTTTGATAAATCCCTTGCGGTTAACTGCCCTTCAAAAGTCGGCATAGCAAGGAATATTTTATTAAGTGTAATTCTGTCGCCTTTCTTAATCGGTTCTTTAGCCCAAACACCGCGGCTTAAGTTTTTTATACTTGCGCTTTCGGTTTCAGAGGGTTGATAACGTGTTCCGTCCTCACAACCGCAAATTGTAAAAGCATGTTGTGCAGCGGCAAGCCATTTATCCACTTGCTCATCTGTTGAAGAATAACCGTTAATATTAAAACCTTCTTCTTTGATATTTACATGTTTTTCAAATATTTTGGCCCCTTTAGCAACCGCCAAAGGAATAATATCGATGGCACCGGGGTCCTCGTGGGTTGAAAACCCTATCGGTATTTCCGGATAAAGTTTTTTAAGCACATCAATTTGGTTTAACTGCAATTTTTCCGTCTTAGTAGGATAATCTGCCACACAATGCATTAAAGCAAAGGTTTTATTTCTGTTTTTAAAGAAATTGACTACATTGTTTATTTCTTCCAATGTTGCTGTTGCGCAAGAAAGAACTATCGGTTTATCGCAAGCAACTATCTTGGTAAGCAAAGGCCAATCTTGAAAGGAAGCGCTGGCAACTTTTATAATATCAAACCCCATTTCCATAACTAAATCTACGGAAGGTTCGTCAAAGGGTGTACACATTGTAATAAAACCCTGTTTTTTTGCTTCGTCAAATAAAGTTTTATAATCTGCTTTGCTTATACGGGAATCGGTAAAGCGTTTTATGTATTTAATATCCTTTCTGTTTTGATAATCCGGGTGAATAAAGGTATCTAAATCTCTAAATTGGAATTTAAAAGCAAATTTAAACATCGGGTATTTTTTACAAACATCGGCCATTTTCCTGATAATTTTTAAGCCGTGTTCCACACTTCCGTCGTGATTATTTGCCATTTCTAAGACAAATAATTTATCAAAAATATTATTGTTCATAACTTCCTCACTTTTTAAACTGCATTTTATATAACGCCGCATATGCACCGTTTTTTGCAAGTAATTCATCATGCGTACCGCTTTCCGCGATATTACCGTCGTTAATTACCACAATATTATCTGCATTTTGCACGGTGCTTAAACGGTGTGCTATAACAATAACTGTTCTGTTCTTCATCAAATTATCTAAGGCTTCTTGCACCACGCGTTCGGATTTGGTATCAAGTGCGCTTGTTGCTTCATCTAAAATAACGACAGGTGCATTTTTGACAAAAGCACGCGCGATAGCAAGGCGTTGTTTTTGGCCGCCCGAAAGCAAAATGCCGCGTTCGCCGATTTCGGTATCAAGGCCTTGTTCAAGCCCTTTAACGAAATCTTCAAGGCATGCACTTTTTAATGCGGCCCAAATAACATCATCTGTGACGCCTGGATTGCCAAGTAAAATATTTTCTCTTATAGTACCGGAAAATAAGAAATTATCTTGGAACACCATAGCAATTTTTTTCCTTAAAGAATCTTGTTTTATATCTTTAATATTTGTTCCGTCAATTTCAATTTGGCCGTTGGTAATATCATATAAACGCGGAATTAAAGAAGATACCGTCGTTTTGCCGCCGCCGGAATTGCCGACCAAAGCCAAAGTGGTACCTTTAGGTATTTCAAGGTTTATATTATGCAAAACTTCGCGCCCTTTGGTGTAAGCAAAACTAACGTTTTTAAAAGAAATACCTTTTTTTATTTCCTTTAACTCTTTAGCATTTTCCGCGTCTTGGATTTTTGGTTGAAGGTCCAAAATTTCAAAAATACGGTCAATGGCTAAAAAGGAATTTTGTATGGCAATATAATTATTGCCGACTGTTTTTAAAGGTGTATAAAGCATCATCAAAGCCGCGATAAATGCAACGAAGTTTCCGCTTGTAATTTGGCCTGTCACTATCAAATGTCCGCCGTACCAAATAACCCCTGCCACACCGACAGACATTATTATATGCATTAAAGGCGAAAGCCAATTTGTATTTTTAATCATTTTCATGGCAAGCGCAAAAGAGGTATCTGTAATTTCGTGAAAGCGCCTTTTAAATTCATCTTCTAATGTAAAAGAGCGGATTGTGCGGTTGCCGGCAAAAGTTTCATTATAAGCCGTCATAACGGCGGAAGAATTTACAACTGTTTTCGCCAAAATTGCTTTCATTTTACGTCTGACAAGTTGCATAGGGTAAACAAAAAACACCAAAACCGCCAAAGATATTACCGCCATTTTCCAAGAGTTATAAATTAACACAAAAACCAAAGCAAAAGATGAAAATGTTTTAGTTAAAAATTCTTTTGATTCGCTGACCAGGCTTGCTGAAGCTGTCTCGGCATCGGTAGAATATCTGAACAAAATATCGCCGGAATTATGTTTATCAAAATAAGCGGTATCCATAGAAAGCAGTTTACTGTAAAGTTTGCGTTTGACACCTATTGTAATTTTTTGGGCTACCCAAGTATTTACATAATTTGAAGCATAAATCAAAATACCTTGCAAAATTGTAAAACCGACAATTAAAAACGGTATATAATTTGTAAATGTCTGCTGTTTTGCGACAAACATCTCATCCATACAAGGCTTTAAAAACATTGCTACTGCACCATCTAAAGCCCCGACGGGGATTGTCAACAAAACCCCAAGTATTGCCCTGCCCAAATAGGGCTTTACATAGGGCCACATCCTTTTAATATTTACTGCGACCAAATTGGCCGTGAACATTTTTTTAATTTTTTGTTTTCTTTTACCCATAGTACACCTTAAAAGTTATATATACTGTAATTATAGCATATATTGAATATGTGCTATAATATATTTATATTCTATAATTTGGAGGTCTGTATGAAAGTTGTTATTTTAGCAGGTGGGCTGGGTTCAAGATTGGGGGAAGAAACAGTACTGCGCCCTAAACCAATGGTTGAAATAGGCGGATATCCTATACTTTGGCATATAATGAAAATTTACACTCATTTTAATTTTACGGAATTTATAATTCTTTGCGGCTATAAAAGTGAATTTATAAAAGAGTATTTTTTAAACTATTATACAAATAATTCCGATATAACAATCAACTTTAAAAATAATGACCTTCAAATACACCGCAACACCTGTGAACCGTGGAAAGTGACACTCCTTTTTACAGGCAGAAACAATATGACCGGCTCCCGCATAAAACAAGCAGCACCTTATTTAAATAATGAGCCGTTTATGCTGACTTACGGCGACGGTGTAGGTAATGTTGATATAAATAAACTCATTGCCTGCCATAAAGCGAGTAAAAAACTTGTCACTCTAACAGCAGTGCAACCGACGGGCCGTTTCGGCGCACTTGAAGTTGAAAATGACGGAAATATTTCTTCTTTCCAAGAAAAAAACGATAATGAAGGTTCTTGGGTAAACGGCGGTTTCTTCGTTTGCGAACCGAAGGCACTTAATTATATTCCTGAAGGCCCTGATGCCGTTTGGGAACAAGATCCTCTAAAAAATCTTGCAAAAGACGGTCAATTAAATGCCTATAAACATAATGGTTTTTGGCGCCCTATGGATACTTTAAAAGATAAACTTGACCTTAATGAACTTTGGGAGAAAAACCAAGCCCCTTGGAAAATTTGGGGGGATAAATAATTATGCCCGCTATTCAAGATTTAAAGAACACCTACAAGGGAAAACGCGTTTTGATTACAGGCCATACAGGTTTTAAAGGCGGTTGGCTTACCCTTTGGCTCAAACATTTGGGTGCAGAAATTTGCGGCTATTCGCTTAAACCTAATACAACACCTAATTTGTTTAATGCCGCAGGCATATCAAAAGGCATTAAAAGCGTTATCGGCGATATTTTAGATACAAAAACACTAAATAAAACCTTTGAAAAGTTTAAGCCGGAAATTGTTTTTCATCTTGCCGCGCAACCTTTGGTGCGTTTATCTTACAGTGAACCTGTTAAAACTTATGAAACAAATGTTATCGGCACTTTAAACGTTTTGGAAGCAGCACGCAAAACAGGCACAGTGCGCGCTTTTGTAAATATTACCACTGATAAATGCTATGAAAATAAAGAAGTAAATCGCCCGTATAAAGAGGATGACCCTTTCGGCGGTTATGATATGTACTCATCCTCAAAGGGATGTGTAGAAATCTTATCATCTTCTTACCGTCGGTCATTTTTACAAGACGGCAGCTATGCTTTGGCAACAGTCCGCGCTGGAAACGTTATCGGCGGCGGCGATTGGGCGCTTGACCGCCTTGTTCCCGACTGCGTACGTGCTATAGAAACGAACCAAATTATTGAAATCAGAAACCCTAATGCGACACGCCCATGGCAACATGTTTTGGAGCCGCTTTCAGGGTATTTACTTTTAGGGCATCTGCTTTTTACTGACGGCAAAAAATATGCCGAAGGTTTTAACTTCGGCCCCGACAGCAACAGCGTTTTAACGGTTGCAGATGTCGCAGCACAAGTTATAAAAAATTACGGCAAAGGCGAGATTAAGGTACACAAAAAAGATAATTTACATGAAGCCAATCTTTTAACTTTAGACATTACAAAAGCACGCAAAGTTCTAAATTGGGTACCTAGTCTGACGGCAGAGCAGGCAATAGCATTAACCGTTGCTTGGTACAAAAATTTTTACGAAGGCAAAGATATGGAAGAATTTTCAGTAAAACAAATAAAAGATTATGAGGCAAATTTAGTATGGAACAAAAATTAAGGCAAGCCGTAAAAGATGCGGCAAAAAATTATTATAAAGCAATTTACGGCACAAAACAACCGCGCAAATATACACCTGTTTCCGGCAAAGTTTTGTGTGAAGACGACTTAGTAAATATGATTGATGCCACCCTTGATATGTGGCTTACGGCCGGCCGCTTTAACGAGGAATTTGAAAAACAATTTGCCGCGTGGCTTGGGGCAAAATTTGCTTTGACAACAAATTCAGGCTCGTCGGCGAATTTGCTTGCTTTATCTGCTTTAACATCCCATAAACTTGGTGAAAAACGCCTTAAAAAAGGCGATGAAGTTATCACAGTTGCCGCAGGTTTTCCGACTACGGTAAACCCAATTATTCAGCAAGGTTTAATACCTGTTTTTGTAGACAGCGAACTTAAAACTTATAATATTGACGCAAACAAAATTGAAGAAGCAATTTCGCCAAAAACACGTGCCATTTTTGTAGCACACACGCTTGGTAATATGTTTGATATGGAACGTATTTTGGAAATTTGCAAAAAGCATAATTTGTGGCTTATTGAAGATTCTTGCGACGCTCTTGGTGCCACTTGGAAAGGCAAAAAGGCAGGTACTATCGGGCATATCGGCACATACAGTTTTTACCCTGCACACCATATGACTATGGGCGAAGGCGGAGCAGTAGTCACAAATGATCCGCAACTTTACAGAATAATTTTATCTTTCCGCGATTGGGGGCGCGATTGTTGGTGCAAACCCGGCGTAGATAATACCTGTAAAAACCGCTTTAAAATGCAACTTGGCAATTTGCCTTTTGGGTATGACCATAAATATACCTACTCTCATATCGGCTTTAATTTGAAGATTACCGATTGGCAAGCTGCCGTCGGTTTAAGCCAATTAAATAAACTGCCGAAGTTTTTGGAAAGGCGCCGCAAAAATGCCGCATATTTACTTGAACATTTGAAAGATTTGGAAGAATATTTAATTTTACCGTCGGTTGCCACAGATGTTGCACCGTCTTGGTTTGGATTCTTGATTTCCG
>JBGURU010000015.1:0-9954 GCA_045132175.1 Elusimicrobiaceae bacterium
TCTCTTTGACGACGAGTACCAAGAAGAACGGGAGCGTAGCGACTCTCGGTACTCTAGGAAAAGAAAAACTAAAATTTACCAAAAAGAATTAGCCGGCAAAAAATATTAACTGTCAATTTCCTATCTAAACAACAGTTGCAATTCCTTTCCGATATTTGCTATAATGTTTAAAGGAAAAGATATTCCTTGGACTAATGGTGATTTCCTAAAATATCTAGGCATAGACGAGGTAGCAATACCCCGTAGTGCTTTTTTTTATGAAAAACAGGACTATGAAGAATTACGAATCAGTGACAATACTTAAACCGCAACTCAATGATAATGAAGTTGCCGCCTTGGTTGAAAAAATTAAAGGCTTGATTACAGCAGATAAGGGCGAAGTTCTTTCTGAAGAAAAACTCGGCCGCAGACGCTTAACCCACGAAATTAAGAAAAACCGTGAGGGCTTTTACCTCTATTTCAGATTTAAAGCTGCTCCGTCTTTCGTAAAGAAATTTAACGATATCTTAAAACTTAACAGTTCCGTTTTAAGAAATATTGTTATGAATTACGAAGAACCTAAAAATAAACCTGCTAATAAGAAAGCAGAAACGGCAGCTTAATTATGGCAAGAGTTCCGGAATTAAATTTAATTATAGTATCCGGCCGCCTTACGAGGGACCCGGATATAAGGATGACACAAAAGGGCAGTACGGTTTGCTCTTTCAGCATCGCAAATAACAGATCCTATTTAGACCCGAGTACAAATGAATGGAAAGACGAAGTTGCATATATGTCCGTCACCGCATTTGCCGGTTTGGCAGACCGCTTAAAAGAGAGAATCAAAAAAGGCACCCCGGTTATAGTGGAAGGCCGCCTTGTTATGAGCGAGTTTACCGATAAATCCGGCCAACAAAGACGCGAATTACGCATAACTGCAAGCCGCGTTCAAATTGTACCCACAGGTGCAAGCGCACAAGAAGCAGGCGCAAGCACAAACGAAGAACCAACAGAAATTGTTGAAGACGATGTACCATTTTAAGTAAATTAGAGGAAGAAAAATGTCAGAAGAAAAAATTGAAAAACAAGAAGTAAATGCCGCCCCTGCTGCAGAAACAGCACCTAAAGCGCAAGAAGCAAATCAAGAAAGGTCTGCCCGCCCTTTTGGTAAAAAACGTTTTGAAGCAAGGCGCAAAGTCTGCAAATTTTGTGCAGAAAAAATTGAAAATGTTGATTATAAAAATATTCAACTTATCAAAAGTTTTACTATGGAAAGCGGTAAAATTTTATCAAGGCGTATTACCGGCACATGTGCCAAACACCAACGCCAAATTACAAAAGCAATTAAAAGGGACAGAAACCTCGCTTTCTTGGCCTATTGCTTACCGAAAAAATAAATTTATAACAGGAGTTTTAAAATGAAAGTTATTCTTAGAAAAGATGTTAAAAATTTAGGTACTGTCGGTGAAGTAGCCGAAGTTAAACCCGGTTATGCACGCAATTATTTACTTCCGCAAAAATTAGCGGAAATTGCAACACCTGCTGCCCTCAAAAATTGGGAACTCGGCGCAGAAAAACGCAAAAAGAAAATTGAGGCCGATCTTGCCGCCGCTAAAGAAGAAGCCAAAAAACTTAACGGTATCGTCTTAACTTATGAAAGAACCGTTAATATTGAAGGCGTCGTCTTTGGTTCAGTGACGAAAGCAGATGTTCAAAAAAGTTTGGCTGATTTAGGTCATAAAGTTTCTAAAAACAATATTGAAATTTTTAACCCTATCAAAAAAATCGGCGATACGGAAGTTTCAATTTATTTTAAACCTACCGTATATGCAAAAATTATCGTCAAACTTAATGCAGTAGAAGAAAAGAAATAGTTCTTTTAAAGTTCTGTTTGATTAGCCGCCCATAGTTAAATATGGGCGGTTTTTATTTTCCGAAATAGCGTTTTAACTCGGTGGGGGGATTTCTTAAGTGCTAAAGGGCCTATGCATATATAGGTCTAAATTACCTTGTATTGAACTTATAAAACTGTTAATATATCTTTGTATACTCCAAAGGGGTTAATATAAATGAAGAAAACATTATTTATTTTTTTATTGACGTTATTTGCACTTCCGTTATTTGCCCAACAATATACCAAGACCGGCGGGAATTTAAATTTCCCATACGGTTATTTCGGTGATATAGAACTTATGGATGCAATTACTAATGCCAATGGAAACAGGGGCAAGATAAATACTTTAAAATCTAAAATCACAAAACATCTACAGTATTGTGAACAATATTCCCAACAAAAAAATAAACCAATGAACATAAATTCTTTATTGGAATTTCCACGTGATGAAGACGGTTCCCGTGTAATTGCTAATGAAAATCTTTTAACAGCAGCCGGCTTTTCAAAACTTACAGCAATAGTAGATTTTTTAATAGAAAAAGGCGCTATACTTGATTTGGAAGGGGTAATGTCCCCGCTTATTCCCGCCGCACAAATCGGGGATTTTAATATGGTTAAACATTTGGTGGAAAAATATCATGCCAATGTAAATGCACAGATACCTAATTCCAAAACAAATGTTTTAGCGAGTGCGATAGAATTTGGGCAAAAAGATGTTTTTGATTATTTACTTAACAACCCAAATATAGATATTAATTTAAAAGACGTTTCCAATAATTCACCTTTAAAAATCGCTTTTAATGTTTTTGAAGAAGAAATAAAAATACAACATGGGTTTCAGGAATTGATTGACGAGCGCGCTTATTTTGTAAGAACATTATTAAACCATTGTGTAAATATAGATGCAAGTTTGCTTAATAATCAATTATTTATTGAAAATTTCGCCGCCGATATAAAAGATTGTAATGCTACGGATAATACCAACATTTTTGCAACAAACAATGAAGAAGAAAATAAAGAAGGCCCTAAAGAAGAAAATAATGCCTATATAAATGCCGGCAATATACCCCATGCCCTTATTGAATATTGCGATAAAGACGACGATTTTAATTATCTGCTTTGCCTTATCAGCCGGAAACCCATAAAAACATCTTTAGACCCCATGGTGCAACCCGTAGACGGAATAGATGTTTGGACATACGCTATTAATAAAGTAAAAAAACATCCCGAATATTTGGATATGGTTTCAGACCATAAAACATTATTAACGGCAGCCGGCTCTGCGGGCAGCGTCGGTTTTATAATTGAGTTTACAAAACGCGGTGCAATAATTGACCAAAACGATGCTATATCCCCGCTTATTTCCGCAAGCCAAACAGGGCGGGAAAGCACCATTGATTATCTTTTAAGACACGGCGCCGATATAAATGCCCAAGCGCCTGAAACTTTATATACCGCTTTAATGACCGCAATAATATTTGAAAGAGTGGACACATTAGAAACTCTTTTTAGGTCTTCCGATAAATATAATTTAAATTTAGATGTTAATCTAGTTAGCAGTGAAAATAAAACAGCATTGAAATATGCTTATGAAAAAGGTTGTATAATCCGTTCCGAAAAGACCAACGAACAGTATGATATATGCGCTTTACTAATAGACAGAAATGCGGAAATAGATGACGATTTGCTTAATGACCCTGCTTTTGACAAATATATTGCACGCCGCAGAACTAATGAAGAAATACAAGACGAAGTAAATAAAAGAATATCACACTACTATTATTATAGGGTAAACCCGTAAAGGAGTGATGAAAATGAAAAAAATAATAATTGCCGTATTGTTAACAATGATTGCAGTTCCTGTATTTGCACAGGAAAGGATGTCTTTCGGGGATGTGTTGGACGTCATCACAAACGCCCGCACTTATGAAGATAAAAAACCCTGGAGTAACAGAAAAATAAACAGGGTTGTCAGTCGTATCGTAGACCAAAACCCGGAATATATTACCCAAGTATTAAGTTTTAACCCCAACGGAATCGGCAGCACTTTACTGGAAACAGCCGCGGAAAGGGGAAATGTCCCGCTTATACATTCCCTTATGGAAAGGGGTGCTGATCTTAATATGGAGAAGCAATTCCCGCCGTTAATTTCGGCTGCCCGCGGTCATAGCCCCGAGGCCGTTAAATGTTTGATAAATGAATATGGGGCAGATATTAATGTAAGAAATCCGTTTTCAGGATCCACGCCTTTAATAGCGGCGGCAGATTTCTTGCCTATGCAATCTTATCAAGATGACACCCCGGAAAATAAAATAGAAAATGCCCTTACCGCCTTGTTAGAATACCCAAATGTAGACATTAATGCAACCGATAACTCAAATAAAAATGCCGCCTCTTATGTTTTAAGGCATATATACAACAGCGGTGCAGGTTGCCGGGAATGTGTTTTGAATTTTAAAAAATTATTGCAAAAAGGTGCTAAAAAAGACGCTACCATAAACCCTACAGATCCTGAAATAATTAAAATACTGAAAGTTGAACAATTTAAAACATTACTACAAGACGACCGAGAATTAAAAGAACTGTTATTTGTTTATTTATTTGATATAGATTATTTTGATGAGGCAATTATGCAAGAAGGTTTGTCTAAGGACTATTTTAAAAATTTAATTGACAAAAATACAACAGAATTACAAAATATCACCAGAAGAATAATGGAAATAAGTAATTCAAGACAAAACACTCCTTTACCTTCTATTCAACCCCCTGCTTCATATACCGTATGCGAACCGATTACTTACGACTATGAAAGATCAGATGAATTTGGGTATATGTTGCGCCTTATCAGCAAATATGCTTTAGACGATACCGAAATTGATGAAGATGATATTTGGGTGCACGTATTTAACAAGATTAATAAACATCCTGAATATGTAAATATGATTAAAGACCATAAAAACATATTAACGGCAGCCGGTTCCGCCGGTGCAGTCAAATATCTGAAGTTTATAGAAAGGAACAACGGTCTGCCTAAAGATGCAAACGGTAGAACTATACATACTGTAATTGATCAGCAAGGGGCCATTTCACCTCTTATTTCCAATGCTTACACAGGGAAAGGAGATAATCACGTACAAGCCACAATATTTTTGTTAAGCCACGGTGCTAATGTAAATGCTCAACACCCCGAAAACTTATGTACACCTTTAATGTATTCAATAATATATGACAATGTTGAAATAACTTTAAAATTATTACAAAAAAGGAATATAGACCTTGAAGCCAAGAGCAGCGAAAATAAGACCGCTTTAAGATATGCCTTTGATAAAGGTTGTTTGTTCCGAAGTAAAAACACTAAAGAAGTTTATGATATATGCCAAGAATTAATGAACAAAAATGCAAAACCTGACGATTATATGGCAGAACACCCTGCATTCATAGAATATATGGCCGCCACACCGATTGATACACAAATAGTTAAAAAGATTGTATCACATAAAAAATATACTCCCGCGTTCTAATATCCGGTTTATAAAACACCCCCGGCTTATACCGGGGGTGTTTTACGTCTTAAAATTAATTCCGGTATTCCAAAAGACCTATTTAAATATAGGTCCAAATGCCCTTGTGAATACTAAAATTAAATGTAATAATTATATTATTAAAAAACTTTTAATGGGGTGTATTATGAAATTATTATCTTCGCAAATTAAAAAATTATTTTGTTTTACTTTAAGTATTTCTTTATTATTTTCAAACGTAAATATTTTTGCACAAGATATGAATTTACCTCCAACCAGGCAATTAGTTAAAGACGAAATTTGGCCGCGTTTAATGGAATTACAACCCGCTTTAGTTGAAACTCAAACGTCTTTTGAGGAACTTTTTACCGCGGTACAAACGGGGGAAGTAGCACAGTATCAAAAACTTATATCTAAATATCAGGAAAATTTAAAAAATGCTTCACACATATATTCAAGTTATAAAGGCAAATATAATGCCTATGACGCATTTTTAACGAGTGAAGAATTCACTCCGGAAGTAGCAAGATTAGCAAGACAATATGGGAAACCGGGGGAAGGATTACCAGAATTTTTTATTTTGGAAAAAGATGTTCTTTTCGGTAAAATAAATAGCGAAATAGAATGGCTTAAAGGGCAATCAAATGAAGAAATCGCAAGAAGAATTATAGGCCTTGACAGTGACTTGCCTTACTTGCAAGAGGTCTTATCAAACCGCTTCCATTATGAAGATATGATTAACTATAATAAAATTGATATGAAGGCATATAATCTTGATTCTAAGTCAGCCAAATATATTAGGGAACATCTCACCCCGGAAGATGTCTTAGGATATGCCTATCAAAGTCTTAATTACAAATCAAAAGAATCAAAAGCGGTAAAAGCGGCTGTGGACTTAGATTTAAAACTGCATTATAAGCCGCAGGATATGCACACATTTATCAAGGGTATAAGGGAGTATTATAGAAAATTCCGTCATATGCAAGCCCCCGGCTATATAAAATTAATGAGAAGCGTCCGCGCTATGAGTTTTGCCGAAAGGGAAAATTATTTATTAAACGTAGTAGCACCTAATTTAGAAAAAGGTGATAGAAAACTTATTACTGATATCGTAAAATCCCACCCTACCCAAACACCTTTTATAAAAAAATTATTATCCGAAGGGCCTATGATAATAATCGGTTCTGCGCTGATTGTTTTTACTATAACTTCAATAGCATCAGCTAATAATTTCACCCCGGTTTCTATGAGCCCGGGTAAATTTGCCGAAATTAAACAAGCCATAGATGCAAATGACCCTAATTTAACGCTAAAAGATATTACAGCGTTCTATGACTCACCTTTAGCAGAGCAGGTTATCAGTAAGGATTTAGACCACGCCATATTATTTTCAAATATAGTATTAAGCGCCAAGCATATAGAAGAAAGCATGGAAGAAAAACAAAAAGTAGACGAGCAAAAAACAGAAGAATATACTCTTGAGCAGATAAAAGTTGCCTTGCCGCAAAACGATACATCTTCTTATGAAAAGGACTACGGCGTAGGCAATTTACCTGCAGGCAATTAATTTTGACATATTAGCACAGTAAAAAACCCCTGCCGTTAAGCAGGGGTTTTTAAAATGTTGCTAAACTATTTTTCCTGTTTAGCCATTTCTTCCATTTTGACATAATCAAATTTACCGCTACCGGTCAAAACAATTTCGTCAATATGTTTTATTTTTTTAGGAATCCATAATTCACTTAGACCTTGTGTCTTGAAACTTGCTTTTATATCTTCTATAGATGGATTATCTTTAGTTGTATAAATGAAAAGTTGCTCACCGCGTTTTTCATCAGGTATACGCAAAGCAGCATGCATAAAAGAGGGCCACAAGTTCTTCATTGCTTCTTCAATAGCCGTTAGAGAAACCATTTCACCTGCAATTTTTGCAAAGCGTTTTGCGCGGCCTTTAATTTCAATAAAACCGCGTTCATCAACCGTGACGATATCGCCGGTATGATACCAACCGTCTTTAGGTTCTTCTAAAACACCGGGGTTGTTTTCGCGGAAATAACCAAGCATAATGTTTCCGCCTTTTAAGACGAGTTCACCGCCTTCTGCAATACCTTCAACTTTATCAAGCCTGTACTCCATACCCGGCATCAAACGGCCTACGCTTCCGCGTTTATAATAAATATCTGAACCGACGGAAATAAGGGGGGAACACTCTGTCGCGCCATAACCGTCAAGCAGGCGCCTGCCCATCTTTTCACAACACAAATTAAATGTTTCCGCTTTTAATTTTTCAGCACCGACGGCAGCATAACGAATATTATGAAAATCATAAGGATGCGCATTTTTGCAGTAGGCATTAAAGAAAGTATCTGTACCGAAGAAAACCGTTGCATTTCTGTCGTAAACAAGTTCCGGAATAATTTTGAAATGTAAAGGTGAGGGGTACAAGAAACTGCTTGCCCCCATCATTAACGGTGCAATAGTACCTATTGCCAAACCGAAACTATGGAAAAGCGGCAATGCATTGAAGAATTTATCCCTAAAATCAATCTCCAAAGCACTGCAAAGTTGTGATTTATTATAAACTAAATTGCGGTGGCTTAACACAACACCTTTAGGTGTACCCTCTGAACCGCTGGTATATAAAACAACTGCCGGGTTATTGGGGTCATCATTGGGGGCAACAATCTTATAAGCAAGGCGAGGCATAAACCCTTTAATAAGTGCGCTGATTTTATCAAATACGTTCATTGTTTTGCTTACGTCTTCAAGATAAATAATTTTTATTTTTGCTTCTTCTAGAGCCTCAATAATAGGGGAAAGTTCTGCCTTTTCAATAAAAGCACGCGCAGTAATAACTTCTTTAATTTTTGTGGCTCTTATAGCAGATAAAATGTTTTTCTTACCGGCGGTAAAGTTTATCATTGCCGGCACACGCCCGTAGATAGATAAACCGAAAAAGGCAAACATTGTTGCATTAAGGTTAGGCATCATTAAACCTACATAACTGCCTTCTTTTGTAAGTTGGGCAAGTTTACTGCCAAGTGCAAAAGAAGATATAATTAAAGTTCTAAAGGAAACTGTTTTTCTTGTCATATCTTCTAAAGCACGGGTTTTAAAACGCGCAATAGATGCACCTTCAAGTAATGCCTGAAAAATAGTTTGGTCATTATTAAAACTGTCAAGACGCATTTTATTCATCAAATCATAAATTTTATCTTCCGCAAAGGTATATTTGCGTTCTCTTGATTGGTCAGTTTTAGGCAAATCCCAAGTACGTGCAGGCATAATATTTACGATAATTGCTTTATGCGGTCTGTGTTTTAATTTTCGCCCAAAATAAGAAAAACGGGAATATTGAGTATTTTGAATATATATAGGTATGATAGGTGCATTTGCTTTTTGTACAATCATTGAAGGGCCTTTATAGATTTTCATAATACCGCCGGTGGTGCTCATACGGCCTTCCGGGAAAATGACAATTTTTTTACCTTTTTCAAGTTCACTTAAAACTGTTTTAATAGCCATCGGGTTTGTAGGGTCTACAGGCAAGTGGTGTGCATATTTTAAAATAATTTTCATCCAAAAACGGTTGGCAATATTACTGTCTGTCAAAAAGATTACTTCCCTTGGTAAATAAGTTGCCAAAATTAGCGGATCTATAAAGGAGTTATTATTTGCAAGAATAATTGCAGAGCCCTTTGTCTTTATAATGTTTTGTTTACCTTTTATCTCAATGTTGTAAAACAGATTCAAGTATGTATATATAACGGAACGAACTAATCTTTCCGGGCAAACAATAGTTAAGATAAGTAAAGTAATAAGCAGTGCTATGATATAGAAAGGCAAGATATCCATAACACTAAAACCGAACGGATAAAAGCAAAAAAATAAAACTAATGATATTGCTATAACGAAACTCATATTTTTTGCCGAGAATAGATTTTTTAAGTTTTTCATAATAACTCCACACGTAAATAATTTAATTTAGCACACTGTATGCTAAGAATATTTTATCATATTTACAACCAGTTTTCAAACCTTAAAAACTATATAGGACTTTAGGCCTATTTTAAAATGGGTCTAAAAGTACTTGAAAATTTTCTCAAGTTGAGTTAAAATAAAGGTATAGAAGTTTGTGTATATTTATATTAATAAATTTATTTTGGAGAACATCCCATGAAGAAAAAATCAATTTTTAACCTATCTAAAAAAGTGATTGCAATCGTCTTAACATTAGCCTTGCTGATAAACAGCAATATACCGTCATTTGCGCAAGTGGTACCGTATATGCCTGAGGACTTACAAGGGCAAGGGGCATTGTTAGTGAATAATTTTACAGACATATTCTCATCAGTAAAGGGGAATATAAGGGGTGAAGCTAACAAGAAAGTGGAAATAAAAACGGGTTTTAAAGGTATATCCTACAGGTATGATGGCAGCACATTTACGGATATATTAATCAAGATAGAAACGGCGAGGCAAGGGAAAGAAAGGGAATTAGACAATGGGAAAGATGAGCAAGACATATTAAGGATATTAGGGGAGATATACAATAGTGAA
>JBGURU010000016.1:0-60745 GCA_045132175.1 Elusimicrobiaceae bacterium
TTTATTTGATGTATCAAAATACATCAGATGAAAAGCAGTAAAAGCAGTAAAAATATTCAAATTAACAGGAGAAATGAATATGAAAAATACAAAGGGTTTTACCCTTATTGAATTGCTGGTAGTCGTTTTGATTATCGGCATTTTGGCAGCAATTGCCTTACCGCAATACTTCAAAGCCGTTGAAAAAGCACGCGGCGCTGAAGCATTGTCATTGTTCGGTACTATCGCAGGTGCACAACAGAGATACTACTTAGCAAATGATCATTATACCGATGATTTTAATCACATTGACTTAGACTTCCAAGATAAAGATGGTAGTATGATTGATAATGGCGCATCTTTTTATACAACTAACTTTCATATTAAATTGTTGAAAACTAGTGATGCTGCTGCAGAAGTCGCTGCTTGCAGAACTTCAGGCCGATATAAATATGTACTTGTAAAAAGATATGATAGCGGCAGAATCTCTTGCGGACAAGAAAGTGGACATCAAATATGTGACTCTATAGGTAATTTTGATTCTGCTACGTATACTAATTATGCCAATGAAACTGGTTGTAAATAATCATTAAATTATCTATGATAAACCCCGGTTGCGGCTAAACAACCGGGGGTTTTTATATAAACTTTTATTGTTAAACTTTATTTAACCATTATGAAAGGCAGTTCCCCGCCGTTATAAGTGGGCAGTTGCCCGTTCCATTTTTCAATGGTTTTAAGTTTTAAAAGTTCCGGGGTAATAACTTGCCTTTGAAGTTTCAAACTTTCCGCTTCCGCTTTGGCTTTTAAAACCTGTTGTTCTGCTTCTTTTTTAACTTTTTCCACCAAATTGGTAGCACGTTTTGCCTCTTGTTCCGCAATTTGTTTCTCTTCAACCGCTTTTAAAAATTGCGGGGAAAAATCAAAATTTACGATAGCAATATCGGAAACAATAACCTGTTTTTCCTTCATTTTTTCTTTTAAAATAGCATCAAGTTCACGTGCTACTTCAACGCGGTTTGAAATCAAACTTTCAGCAGAATATTTGGAAACAATGGCTTTTATCCACTCTTCCACCATAGGTGTCAAAACGGTTTGCACATAATTGCGGCCCAAGTTGCGGTAAATGGAAACTACTGTCTCCGGTAAAATTCTGTGGTTTACGGCAAGGCCGACTTTGATGGTCTGCAAGTCCCTGGAAAATGCCTCTGTATCAATAGTATCTTTATTGACGCGGGTTGAAAACTTCTCAATATTATCCACAAAAGGTATTTTGAAATGTAAACCTTCTTCATAAGAGCCGACTATTTTACCAAAGCGCAGTTTGATTGCAGATTGCCCTGCGTCAACGGTAAAATAACTGCCTAAAGCAGTTGCCAAAAGCAGTAAAAATACAATTACTGCTATTATGCGCCCCCAATAAATATTGGCGGGTTTATAAGTATTTGTTGTGTAATTTGCCATAATATCTCCTATAAAACTAAAGTGTCTTCCATATCGGGCCCGGTGGAAATAATGCTAAGCGCCGGGTGCGGGTAAACTTCCTTTGAAAGTTCTTTAATACTTTCCAAAAATTGTTTGGCTTCGGCGGTAAAATCATCATATTTTTTAACTGCCGTATTGCCTTCAAACATATCAATATGTGTGATAGCAATTTTTGTAGCATTGTTTATCATTATCGCGCGGCTTGCGCTGAATTTTTCAAAAGCACCAACGCGGCGTAAACGTTTGCTGACAGAGCCTATTTCGCGCCCTTTTGTATGGTATGTCTCAAGCGCAGATTCCTCAAAAATTTCTTTTTCAAGCGGGCCGGGGCCGACACGTGTTATATAAGGTTTAAATACCACATACACGTCGCGCACGCTTTTGGGGCCAAGGCCGGCTTCGCCTAAAAATGTTGATGCGGTTGTATCGCGGGATGTGACAAACGGGTATTCCCCGTGTAAAAGTGAAAGTTTTATGCCTTGTGTGCCTTCAAGCAAAATATGCTCGCCGCGGTCAAGGGCGGCATTTAAAAGTTCCGGAACAGGCTGAATAAATTCTTTTAAAAGCGGTTCGTCTTTTGCAAATTTTACCTGCCTTCTTTCAATGCGGTTTTTTACCGCTTGCCCAAGGCCTGTGCCAACGCTGCCGATATGTTTCATAAAGTGTGCGGCATCTTGTTCGGCTTTGGTTTCTTCGTCTGTAATTAAAACGGCATAAGGGTCAATAATAAGGCGGTCTTTGGTATTTGTAAGTTCAACTTCTTTCAAAAGCCAATCGGTTTTTGTATAAGCACCTGCGCCCAAAACAAGTTTTGTTTTAGGGTTCAAAAAACCGGACGGAATATTTTTTAAAGTGTATTTTTTGCCGTCTTGTTCAACGGTATGGCCGGCATTTGGGCCGCCCACGCGCACACAATATGAATAATTACCTTTATAAGATAAATAGGCTGCAATTTTGCCTTTTCCTTCGTCGCCGGCTTGGCCGCCGCAAACTATATCAATCATTTTATCTCCTTTGCAAGCAAGGGGGCAATGCCTAAATAATCTTCAACTTTTGCCTGCTTAATTTTATCTTTTATTTGTTTACTTAAATTTTGTTTTTCTAAAAATTTATTTAAATCTTGGGCGGAAAAATTATAAGTTCTTGTTAAATCTTTAATAATTTCATAAGCGTTTTCTACGCCGTTTGCGCGCAGTAAAGTTTGGAAATATTCCGCAAGTATTTGCGGGTATTTTTTCAAATCTGCAAGTGCTTTTGTACGGTCAAAAGCAACCCTGCTTAATGCTTTAATTAAACTTTGGTAGCCAAGCAAACTATGCCCAAGACCGACGGGAATATTGCGAAGAACGGTTGAATCAGATAAATCACGCTGCAAACGGCTTATAGTTAATTTTTGGCTAAAGAATTTAAGTATTGCATTTGCCATACCCAAATTGCCTTCGGCATTTTCAAAATAAATCGGGTTCACTTTTTGCGGCATTGTAGATGAGCCGACTTCACCCTTTATAATTTCCTGTTTAAGCCAGCCGTCGCTGATATAGCGCCAAAAATCTTGTGAAAGGTCAATTAAAATATTATTTATGCGGGCAATATTATCAAAAATTTCGGCAAAACTGTCATGGCTGTCAATTTGTGTTGTAAGGTGTGAAAGTTCAATTTTTATTTTGCGGTTTTCATTTAATTTTTTAATTAGTGTTTGGGAAATTTTTTGCCAATTTACCTTCGGGAAAACTGCATAATGTGCATTAAAATTGCCCACCGCTCCGCTGAATTTACAAGCCGGTTTTAATTGTTTTAAATTTATTATTTGTTTTTGCAGGCGCGCGGCAAAAATGGCAACTTCTTTGCCGAATGTCGTAGGTACTGATGCTTGGCCATGCGTTCTTGCAAGCATTGGGCTTTTAGCCTCTTTGCGTGCTAAGTTTTTCAAATTTTTAAGTAAATTTTCAAGCGTTGGAATTATTGCTTTTTCCAATGCATCCGCTAAAAGTAAAGCATAAGCAGGGGAGTTCGTATCTTCTGAAGTTATGGCAAAATGCAACCAATTTGTTTTATTTTTTAAAGTTTTATGTGTTTTTAATTTTAGACGTAAAAAGTATTCAAGCGCTTTGACATCGTGCCTTGTAGCGGGGATGTTTTTATACCCATTATTTTCAAGAGAGTCAATAATTTTTAAATCATTTACTGCCGGGTTTTGTAAAGCCCTGACAAAATCAATTTCGGCTTTATTTAATTTTTGGAAATTAGGTAAACCCAAAGTTGAAAGTAGAATAAAGTATTCCGTTTCAATTTTCAGACGGTTTTTTGTTAAAGCGCTTTGCCCGCAAATTTTTGAAATTGGCAAAAGCGCGGTTTTATAACGCGCATCAAGCGGGCTTAGGGAATCAAAACTATCCATATAAATATTGTAGCAAATTATAAATAAACAGGCATTTTTTGACACGCATATCTCTAAAATGCTATAATAGTTTTGCGGGGTAGAGAAGCCTGGTATCTCGCAAGGCCCATAACCTTGAGATCACTGGTTCAAATCCAGTCCCCGCAACAAAGCCCACTCTTTTGAGTGGGCTTTGTTGTATGGGGAAGAAAGCAAACTGCTTTGCTTTCGTCTGAATTTGAAGCCCGGAGCGATGTTTTTGTTTGAACGAAGTGAAAGGCAAAAACCGCGAGGGCCGGGCTGGAGGAAAATTCCGTCAGGAATTTTACCGTAAGCCAAACAGTCCCCGCAACAAAGCCCACTCTTTTGAGTGGGCTTTGTTGTATGGGGAAGAAAGCAAACTGTGAGGGCACAGCACCCTGCTGCTTTGCTTTCGTATGGATTTTACTAATTTATTACTCTTCTATGCCTATCATTTTGCAATAATCTTTATCGGATTCCGGCCAACAATATAATTTACCGTCACGACGATCATAGTATAAGGTGTACATCATTTTATCTCTTACCTCATCAAAACTTGTTCCTTTTGGTATTCTGGCTGCAGCCGGCATTGAAGGGAGATAGCCACCAGACCCAAAATGTTCAGAGACATTATCAAAACACCACTCATCAGAACAACATAATTCACTGCCGTCATAATCAGGATCACAAGTCCAATTATCGGGGAGTTCTATACCGAGATCTTGATTAGTTATTCCACATACTTCTGTATCTTCATCAAGTCCTTTACTGAGTAAATATTCTAACCCTCTTTCTCTCATATATTTAAGCGTGATAAGCGCTTGGGCAACTTTTGCTTTCTCAACGGCGCGGGTATATTGCGGCAAAGCAATACTTGCCAATATACCGATAATCAAGACAACCACCAACATTTCAATTAGAGTAAAACCTTTTTTCATAAAACACTCCTGTTTTTGTTTTATACATAAATTATAGAAAAAAAAAAAAAAATGCAAGTCAAGGGCAATTTGGACCTAGCAATAAATGTTTTACTTCACTGTTTGTCGGAAATATAAATTTAATAAAATTGAAAAACTTTATATTTCAAGCCGATTTGCTTAAATAAATTACACCACACATCTAAAATGTATGGTGTAAGAATAAAGGATACACTTCTTTAACTTAAATATTCGGCCTTGAAACAATAATCTTTGTGGAAGGTGATTTTTGTGTCGGTGTCAATTCCGCTTCGCTTAAAATCACAGAAGGAACGACATAAGATATGCCGACATTATACAGAGTTAAATCGTCGGCAGCAAATTTAATATCGCGCAAAGTTCTGGTACTAAGTTCCGGCTTTTTGAAACCGTAAACCGGGGTTTCTTCGCCGGTAGAGGAATTTATTTTAATTGCCAAAATATCGTTCGCATCACTTATTTTAGGCGTCGTAATTTTATAACAATATTCAAGGCCCTCGGCTTTGCAATATTCCATAAACTTTTGTTTAAATTCGCTTGCCGGTATCGTTGTATGCGGCAAGAGGAATAAATTCCTTACCATTGATTTACCGTACAGACCATACCCCCAATTTACAAAGGCGTGGCCATTAGTTTTTGTTTGGCCTTTAATTAGGGATCGCGTTTTTGGTAAATCTTTTAAAATACCGTTTTTGACAAGGTAAATTGTTTCGGCTTTTGCACCTTCATCATCAATTTTATAAGCACCTAACATTTTTTTGCCGTTAAATCTATCTTGCAAAGGATCATCTATAACGTCAAAATTAACTGATAAAACTTTTAAACCTGTTTTTAAAGCAAAGTTTGACAAAATATAACTAAAAGAACCGTCAAAGCCTGAGACAATAATTTTACGGGTATTAAGAATATTTTCTATAAAAGTTTTTTCAAACATTTTTGCACTTGCTTCGCCTTCAAGCCAAACAGGGCCGATGAACGGCGTGCCCTTTTCCGCCTTCGTAAAAGCGGCTGTTTGTTTGGCAAAACTTGCAGCAATATTTTCAAGTTCTTTGACTTGCGGAACATCTTCCAAAGCAGCATAAGTTAAGGTTTTTGAGTCGTCAAATTCAAACCCGTTTGCCGTTCTTGCTTTAGCAAAAAATGTTATTTTAATAAACATATCGCGCTTTGTATATTTTGCGCCTTCGCTGGAAAGATAATAAATAATTTCTTCATTGGCAGTCACTTGCGTATTAAATTTTTCAAGTTCCTTTAAAGCACCTGCGGCAGATGTCTTTTGCGCGATATCTTTAAAAAGTTCCATAGGGAAAACCGTTTTTTCATAACCTTTAACATCTTGTTTAGGGGTTATTTTTGAAAAATCATCATAAACTTCTTCTTGCGCTTTTTTACTTTTATAGCCTTGTTTTCTGGCATAAATATCAAGCGCGTTTTTATAACTTTTATCGCTTTCCGCCCAAAGGCCGGCGCGCACGCCTTCAGGCGAAATTGCACCTTCCTGTAAATTGCCTTGGCTTAAAATTGCGGCTTCAAAATAACTGCTGTCTTCTTTTTGATTGCCGACGCGTAAACTGACATTTGTTTCCGCCCACTCGCTTTGCCTTTCCTGCACTATACCGCCGCGCGCGGCAACAACTGAAAGGCCCGTGTTATCGCCGACTCTAAACGCGGCAAAATGGATTTTAGGCTCTGTTTTAGACATTGACATTGTGCGTTCCATTTCTTTTTCCATAGCATCAAAAATGGCGGCGGTTTTTGTGTACGCATCTTGTGCGTAGCAGTTAAAAACTAAAGAAAATAAAAATAAGAAAGTTAAAATGCGTTTCATTTATTTGCCCTCCCTTTTTATTTGGTTTTCCGCACCCGGCGGCGGAAGCAGCGGCAAGTTTTCATAAGTTTTATTTACTTTTTCCACTTCAAGTTCGCTGATTAACAAACTGGGTGCTATTGCAGACACAGGCACCCAGCCCGATTCCGCACCGCAAGTGCCGTTAAATAATGCGTCGTCATCAGCCGCGGCAATAATTTTATTGAAACTTGCCAAAGGTGTACCGACAATGTCCGCACCGCGAACAAGTTCTGCCGGGCGGTCATCAGCGTAAACTTTATAAACAAGCAAGGGTTGCACTTTAAAACTTTGCGGGGAATAAGTATCTGTATTAGTAAAACCGCCGGAAATATCGTCAATGATAAGACCATAAGGTTTATTTTGGCGTTTAATTTCCTCTTTAAGTTTTTGAACAAGTTCGTCATAAGAAACTTGATCTTTTGCTTTGACAACCGTCACCCCCATCCTTGAAACAACGCGCCTGCCATAACTTTTGCGCCCGTGCCCGTTGGAATTTGGGAAATTTTTTATAGGTGAGCGGCCCATTAAAAACCCTTTTAAAATACCGTTTTCAACGAGCATTGCTTTTTGGGCGGGCATACCTTCATCGTCATATAAATAATGACCGCGCAAGGGAATATTCTTGAAATGTGTTAAAGTAGGGTCATCATAAACCGTAATTAGCGGGGAGACAATTTGTTCCCCCACTTTCTGCGTAAATGTTTGGCCGAAGTCATCATCTTTTTGCCTGTGCCCTTCCACGCGGTGGCCCAAAATTTCGTGGAAGAAAACGCCCGCAGCCCTGTTTTTTAAAATAACGGGACCGTGGAAAGTATCTGAACTTTCGGCATTTTGAAGTTGCTTTAATTCTTCAATAGATTTTAAAATATCAAGCGCTATTTGTTCTTGGCTTGGTAAATCGGCAAAAGTTATACCGTCATAAGAATTGGTGCGTGAAAGTTGCATACCGTCTTTATTGCGGGAATTTATTTGATAACTTAAACGCATCAAAATGCGCGGTTCTTTGATCTTTGCGCCTTCTGAATTTACAAAATAATTTGTTTCTTTAACTAAATAAAAATCTACGCCGGAAGAAAAAATGAAATCATACCCTTTCATTAAAGAGGATAAATTAGAAATTTCATTTTTAATTTCTTCAGTATTTATTTTTACTTCGGGCATATCGGCAATATATTTGGCTGGTTTTTTAGGCGCTTTTGAAAAATCAGCCGAATTATCATTACTGGCTGCGGCGGTTTTGATATTGTTTAAAACTTTTTGGTAGCGCTCTTGCGCGGCTTTGACGGCCAAATCTGTAGTAAGCCAAACGGAATTTAAAAGTGCATTTTTATCCTCTAAAGATACTTTTATCAAAAACGGGTTTTTATTAGGGTTTTCAGTATCAAGTAATTTAAGTTTGCGCGTATTATCAAGTTCCGGCGTGCCGACACGAACATCAACATCAAGGTATGCTTCTTTTATCGTCCTGTCTAAATTGACAGTGCCGAGTGTTGCAGAAAGGTATAAATTATCGCGCTCTGTAATTTGGTAAGACATAAAATATACCGGCGGCTTTGCTTTTTTGAGTTGTTTAAATTCGCGTTTTAATTCCTGCTCCAAAGTATTTAAGACGGGGCTTTGCGCCTTAATATTTTGTGCTTGCTTTGCTTGAACAGGCAAAATCAAAGTACAGATTAAAATAAATGATAAAAAATAATTTTTCATAAATTCTCCTTTTAATAATTATAACTTTTTATGAGTGTACTTTTTGCTATAATGTAGTTAAGCCATTTAAATGGCGGACAATTTTCTGTTTTTGGTGGCCCTCGGGCCTCACTTCCGCAAGAGCGGAGGGGACTACAAACCAAAAACAGTCGTTTGTATACCATAGCGATATGGTGTATTGTTCTGTGCTAAACGCACAGGCAAACGGCTGTTTTTTGTGTGATTGTAGTCCCACAAAAAACGGCCTTTTTTATTGGGTGTTTCTCATTAAACCGCCAAAAAAAGAAAAGGAGATATTATGAAACAAAAAAGTATTAAGGGTTTTACCCTGATTGAAATGTTAGTAGTAGTGTTAATTATCGGTATTTTGGCGGCGGTGGCTTTGCCGCAATACCAAAAATCGGTGGAGAAGGCAAAATTGACTGAGGCATTGATGAACTTCAAACTACTTAAAGAATCTGCCGAAAGATATATCCTTGCAAACGGTTATCCGGATAGTTCAATAACATTTACGGATTCTATAGATGTTGAATTATCCGGCGGAGAATTTGATGAAACCGGTTGCTATTTGACTAAAAACTATAGCTATAACTTATTTTATGGTGGTGGTAGCGCTTGGGAAATAGATATATATGCAAACAGTGACACAAATTACTATGGCTTTACGTATGACTCAATTTCAAAACAAAAAAGATGCTATAACGGCGACACAGATATGGGAACTTTTATTTGCCATTATTTAGAATCACAGGGCTGGGAATATAATGAGGGTGATTTTTAACCGCGGCCGATTTTCTTGGAAATTTCTTCCATAGTCAAATTAAGCATAGTCGGGCGGCCGTGCGGGCAATGTAAAGCATCTTGGCAATTTTTTAAATTTTCAAGCAAGGCAAAGGCCTCTTTCTCGGTTAAGGCCTCGCCCGCTTTTACGGCTTTTTTGCAGGCTTTAGTTGCAATAAATTTATGCCTAAAAGCATTATCTGCTTTAAGGGGATTGCCGGCTGTTTCGGCAAAAGATAAAATGAAATCTTTAATTTCCTTTTCGCCCATTTTTAATATGGCAGGTGTGGCACTGACAAGCAGTACGGTAGCGGAAAATTTAGATATCTCAAAACCTGTTTCTTTCAAAAAACTTTCCCAATTCAAAACCGTTTCAAGTTTGCTTGCCGGTAATTCTATATTTAAAGGAAACATTAATGGTTGGCGTGCTACGTCGCCTTTAGAAATCATAGTACAAAATTCTTCAAAATAAATACGTTCTTGGGCGGCGTGCTGATCCACCAAAAGCAAACCTGTTTGGCCTTCAAAAAGCAAATAACTGTTTTGTAATTGGCCCAAATATTTATATGGCCCATGCCACCAAGAGGGCTGTTTTTCTTTCTGCACAGGTGAAGGAATATTTTGCTGTGTTTCGGGCTGCTCCTCTTGCGGAATATCAAGGTTATAAACAGCAGGATCTTCGTGTTCGCGTGTTATAAATTTAGGTGTCGGCGGGGTTTTTAAGAGTGTTGAAAGTTCCTCTACGGCCTGAAATTTTTGTGCAACAGGTTTTGTAATATTGATATTATTATTTGTGCTTACTTCCCTATTAAACTGCTTTGGCATAGGCGCGGTATCATTTTTCAAAGTTATCTCTGCCTGGTCTTGTGTCGCTAAAAGTTTTTTGGAAATTGCCCTGTAAATAAAATTGAAAATATCATTTTCAAAAGCAAATTTAACTTCGCGCTTTTGCGGGTGAATATTGACGTCAAAATCAGCCGGATTTAATTCCAAAAACACTATTGCGCAGGGGTATTTATTTTGCGCCCTAAAAGGTTGATAAGCCTTAAAAAGCGCCTGTTGTAAAATTTTGCAAGTGACGGGGCGTTTATTTACAAAAAAGTATTGCAAATTTCTGCTTGCACACAGTTTATGCGCAGGCGAAAGCAATGCTTTAAAGCCGTAATTTTTATCTTCTAAATAAAGTAAATCTTTTGCCGTTTCCTGCCCAAGTATTTGGCTTGCCCTTTGGCGCAAACCGTCTTCGTCATTATCAACGGACATAAGATTATAAACTAAAGTATTATCGGTGCGCACTTTAAATGTTATACCTAAATTGGCTAGGGCGGTTTCTTCCACGATATTTAAAAGGTGTCCCCTTTCAACGGCATCAGTTTTTAAAAATTTTAAGCGCGCGGGGGTGTTATAAAAAAGGTCTGCGACTTCCACTGTGGTGCCTTTAATTTCGGGGGCGGAAGTTTCTTGAATAATCTTGCCGCCTTCCGCTTTAACTGATGCGCCTTTTGAGCCTTCTTGGAAACTTGTTAAAGTAAGTTTACTGACGGCCGCAATAGAAAATAAGGCTTCCCCCCTAAAGCCGAAAGTATGTAAATTGTTTAAATCATCAAACTTGGTAATTTTACTTGTGGAGTGGCGAAGGAGCGCGGTTTTTAAGTCTTCTGCCTTAATACCCACGCCGTTATCGTTTACCCTAATTAACTGTTTGCCGGCTTTGGAAATATCAATATTTACCGCCGTTGCGCCTGCGTCTAAAGCATTTTCCAATAATTCTTTAAGGACACCTGCGGGGCGTTCAATAACTTCGCCTGCGGCGATTTTACTTGATGTTAAAAAATCTAAAACTTTAATGTTATTCATCTGCTCTTTTCTTCCAATTTTCTATTAAAGACAGGGCCTGAAGCGGGGTGATTTCGTCTGTCTTAACCATTTTGATTTCTTCCAAAATGGGGTTTGAAAATAAGTCTGTAGAATTTTTTTCTTTTTCAACTATACCGAAATTTTCCCTGCCGCCCAAGTCTTTCAAAATTTTCCTTGCGCGCAAAATACAACTTTGCGGAAGGCCGGCAATTTCCGCTACGTGTATGCCGTAAGATTTATCTGCCGCACCGGCTTTGACTTCAAATAAGAAATTGAGTTTGACTTCGCCGTCTGCGGTTTTAAATTCTTCTGCGCGGACATGGAAATTTTTAATTTTTTTGTATTTCTTCTCAAGTTCGGTGAGTTCAAAATAATGCGTGGCAAATAAAACTTTCGGGCCTTGCCCTTGGCTTTTATGTAAATATTCCGTTATTGCCCAAGCAATAGAAATACCGTCAAAAGTGGACGTACCGCGGCCGACTTCGTCAAGAAGCACCAAAGTTCTTGGCGTTGCACTTGCCAAGATATGTGCCGCTTCGCGCATTTCCACCATAAAAGTTGAATCGCCGTGGCTTAAAGCATCCTGTGCGCCGATTCTTGTTAAAATCTTGTCGGTTATCGGGATTTGTGCTTCCGCCGCCGGCACAAAACTGCCCATTTGAGCCATTAAAACTATTAAAGCGGTTTGCTTTAAATACACGCTTTTACCGCCCATATTAGGGCCTGTGATTAAAATAATTTGCGGGCCGTCACCGCCGATAAATAAATTATTTGGCACAAAACTGCCGGCAGGTATTACCTGCTCCACAAGCGGGTGGCGGCCCTTTTCAATTACTAAAGATTCATTACTGTCTACGATTTTGGGGCAAGTATAACTGCCGTTTTTTGCCGCTTGGCATAAAGAATAAAAACAGTCAATTTCGCCGATATTTGCGGCCACTTCTTTAAGTAAATCTACGTTTTCGCGCAAATATTTTTTTATCTCGTCAAAAATTGCACTTTCTAAACGGAGTGCTTTTTCTTCGGCAGATAAAATTTCCGTTTCCAAAGTTTTTAATTCTTCGGTTATAAAACGTTCGGCATTAACTAAAGTTTGTTTGCGCGTATAGTTTAAAGGTACTTTCATTAAATTGGCTTTGGTCACTTCAATGTAATACCCAAAAAGAGAATTAAAACCGATTTTAAGGGTGGAAATACCTGTTTTTTTACGTTCACGCTCGGCAATTTGTTCAAGAACTTCGGCGGAATTTTGTTTTAAATCCCTAAACTTATCAAGGTCCGCATTATAACCTGCGCGAATTACGCCGCCGTCGCTCATTTTAACAGGCGGTGTTTCGTTTATTGCTGCAAAAAGTGTGGTGGAAATTTCTTTAAGTTTTGTTAAATTTCCTAAAAATACCTGTTTAAATTTAGGCATTAAAGCGGGGTACTTTTCAAACCAATGTTCAAAAGCAAGCAAATTGAAAAGCGATTTCCTTAAACCTGCCGCTTCGCGCGGTGATAATGATGAATTTACAACACGCGTCATAATACGCTGAATATCGCAAATTTCTTTTAAAATTAAGGCAAGCCCGTTTTGTGCCTGCTCGTTTGCAAGCAAAGATGCTATGGCATTTTGGCGCACTATAATTTCTTCTTTATCAAGCAAAGGGTGCAAAACCCACTCTTTAAGCAAACGCGCGCCCATAGGTGTTAAAGTATAGTCTAAAATACCCCAAAGCGTATTGCGCCTTTGCCCGCTTTTACTGCGCACAAGTTCCAAAGTTTCAACGGCGCTTGCGTCAAGTTGCATATAAGAAGTAATTTCACGGTACTGAGGAATAAAATAATCTTTAAAACTTTTATCGGATTGCTCCGCATATTTTAAGGCGGACAAAGCCGCTTTTAAAGCAAGCGGGGTTTTTTCAAAAACGGAAGGCCAAGTATCAGGCATTTCCACCCCGTCAATATTTGGGGCGGAGGAAAACGTGACACTTTCCGGCAATAAAAGTTTACTTTGTAAAGTTGATAAATCCTGCCTAGATAAAACTATTTCACTTGGGTTTACACTGGCAAGCAAAGAAGAAAGGTCAATTAAAGAAGGGTCCTTTTCCCCTTGCGTTAGCCAAAATTCGCCGGTAGAAAACTCAAGGCAAGCCGCGCCCCAAGAATTACGCTCCAAAACCAAAGACACCAAAAAATTGGGATTTTTTGCTTCTAAAATTGTATCTTCCAAAACTGTACCTGGGGTTATAAAGCGCACAATTTTGCGCTCAAAAAGTTTAGTTTTAGGGTCTGCGACATTTGTTGTTTGTTCGCAAATTGCAATTTTCCTGTTTGCCGCCAAAAGTTTGCCGATATACGTATTTGCCGCGTGATAAGGCACACCGCACATAGGTTCGCCGGCGCGGGCGGTCAAAGTAAGGCCCAAGATGCGGCTGGCTTCTTTGGCATCTTCCCCAAACATCTCATAGAAATCCCCAAGCCTGAAAAATAAAAAGGCGTGCGGGTATTTCTTTTTGATGTCATAATATTGTTGCATTAGTGGTGTCATATATTAAATTATAACATTTATTATGTCATTAAGAATTATAGTCCTTTTATGGTCTTAAAGCCCATTATCTTGCAAAAAATAAAACCGGTGAAATAAAATAGATATTTTAATTTTTCCACCTTTATAAACAACAGGTAGGGTGCAAGAAAAATGTTATTTAGCGACGATACTCTTGACTTCTGTTTTTTTTTTTTTTTCTATAATTTCTGTATACAGCAATTAAAAGCATTGTATAAAGGAGATTATATGAAAAAAGGTTTTACTCTAATTGAGTTGTTGGTGGTAGTTTTAATTATCGGTATTTTAGCGGCGATGGCTTTGCCACAATATAAAATGGCCGTAGCAAAAAGCAAATTTGCCACAATAATGGACCTTGCGAAATCTATTGCATATTCGCAAGAAAGATATTTTATGGTTCATGATGCTTATACAGATAATTTTAACGATTTAGATGTAGATATGCCGCAAGATTACACTTCCGCATCAATAAGTGAATATTGCTATAATTGGGGTGGATGTACTATATCCATTAATGGCGCTATATACTGTTATGACTCTTATTCCAAAACTAAATTTACTATATATGGGCAATATAGCAGCGTTCTGCCAAAACGAATTTTCTGCCAAGCACTTGGCTATGAAGAAAATAATTTTTCTAATCGTCTGTGTAGGCAACTAACAAATAATAGACTAATTTCTTATGGTCGCCATTCGCAATCAGTTTGCGGGCAAGCCTTAAAAGGTAATGGGTATCTATTCAGTTCTTTTTAATCTCTTTCAAAAATGGGTAGTAAAAATCTTTTTTGAACGGGTAATTCATCTCTTTTGCGCTACTACTTGCGGTAAATTTTACGGCGGCACCGCGTATTAAACAAAGCGGAGTTTTATTTGCATTTTCGCCCATACAGAAACCCGCAGCGGTTGCCAAAGCATCAGCCTTATTTACCAAAGTCATTTTAAGCGGGCGCGCACACAAATCTTTTTTATTTATTAAATTTTCCACGCCGTAAAAACCCGAATAAGCAACCGCAATATTTATAACACCCGAGCGCAGGGGTAAAATAAAACTGTCCGTTAAAATCACGCCCAAATTTTTAATTTTATAATGTTTGATAAGCGTGCGGCGCAAAGTGTCTGCCGTCTTATACGGCGCTTTAGGGAGCAAAATAATTTTATCAAAAGCATTACTTTCATCAATTCCCGCATTAGCGCAAATAAGCCCTTGCCTGACGGTAAAATAGCAAAGTGCGGTTTTTTTAACAAAAGAACTTTCTTGTTTTAACAATTTCAATTTTTCGGATTTCTTGTAAATTCTGCCTTCCGCAAGGCCCGCAACTTTTGACGATAAACAAATAATATCGCCGTTTTTTAAAGGCGGTAAATGGGTAAATAAAAATTTATTAAAGTCATTGCCTTGTTTAAAAATTTTTGTTTTTATGGGTGTTATTTCCATTAAAAAGGCCTCACAAAATATCTGAAAATTTCATTGGCAAAATACTTGCCTTCTTTTGACATCTTTAAAAAACTGCCTTGTTTAACTATCAGTTTTTTATCAAGTAAAATTTTAAATTCTTTACTGAAATATTTAAGCATTTTTTGAGTGGGTTTAAAACCGTTAAGCAGGCGAAACCTTAAAAGTATATCTTCGCCAACCTTTTCTTTGCCTTGTAATTTTTCTTCAAACACCGTAGGTATTTTATTTTGCGCTAAACTTTTTATATATTCTTTGATATTTGCGGTATTCTGAAAGCGCACGCCGTTTATGCAAGATGCCGCCGCCGCACCGCAACCCAAATAAGTGCCGTTAAGCCAATAATTTATATTGTGTTTGCTTTCGCGTTTAGACAAAGAAAAATTAGAAATTTCATAATGCTTAAAGCCGTTTTTACACAAAATATTTTCCGCACTTTCAAGCATTTTGCGTGTTAAATTATCGTCGCATACATAGCCACTTTTAAACAAAGGTGTACCTTCTTCCACCTGTAAACCGTAAACTGAAATATGCTGCGGTTTTAAGGCAATTAAAGTTTTTACGCTACTTTCAAATTCCGCCAAAGTTTGACGTGGTAAACCCGCAATTAAATCAACATTTATATTACCAAAGTATTTTTTTGCCTGTGTGTAAGCGCGTAAAAAAGTATCAAAATTATGTGCGCGGCTGAGTGTTTTTAAATGCTTATCAAAAGTGCTTTGAAGGCCCAAACTAAGACGGTTTACGCCCAAACTTTTAAGCAGTTTTATTTTTGCTAAAGTTAAACTTTCTGGGTTGGCTTCAAAAGTAATTTCTTTAAAATTTTTGTAGCAAGAATAAATACTTTCAAATAAAAATTTAATTTGCGCGGCAGTCAAAAAACTTGGTGTCCCCCCGCCGATATATAAGGTTTTAGGGGCAAAATTTTTATAATGTTTTTTTTGTATTAGAAGTTCTTGTTTAAGTGCTTTTAAATAAGGTAAGCGCAAGTTTTTAATGTCCGCAAAAGAAGCAAAATCGCAATACACGCATTTGGAAACGCAAAAGGGAATATGAATATAAAGGCCTTGCATTATTTGCCCGCTTTAAAGTTAAGGTATGCTTCAATAAAAGCGTCAATATTGCCGTCCATAACGCCTTGGATGTCAGACGTTTCATAACCGCTTCTTAAGTCTTTTACAAGTTGGTACGGCATAAAAACGTATGAGCGGATTTGATGCCCCCAAGCAATATCGCCCTTTTCGCTATAATGCTTTTCCATTTCCGAGCGCTTTTTATCAAGTTCCATTTCGTACAGTTTGGCTTTAAGCATTTTTAAAGCGCGTTGCTTGTTTTGAAGTTGCGAACGTTCCACTTGGCACGCAACGACGATGCCCGTAGGTTTATGTAAAATGCGAACAGCAGTTTCCACTTTATTGACGTTTTGGCCGCCCGCACCGCCCGAACGGCAAGTGGTCACTTCAATATCGCTGTCTAAAACTTCAATATTGATTTCATCTTCAATATCGGGCAAAACATCCAGTGACGCAAAAGATGTATGGCGGCGCGCATTTGCATCAAAAGGCGAAATACGCACAAGGCGGTGAACGCCGTTTTCGCTTTTCATCATACCGTAGGCATAAGGGCCTTCAATAAAAAGCGTGACGTTTTTTACGCCGGCTTCTTCGCCGGCAAGATAATCGGTTATAGATATTTTGAAATTGTGGTTTTGCGCCCAACGCGTGTAAAGCCTAAGCAGCATATCGGCCCAATCACAACTTTCAGTGCCGCCTGCACCTGCGTGAATACTGACGATAGCATTTAGTTTATCGTTAGGATTAGACATTTTTGTTTTAAACTCAAGCCGCGCAAAATCTTCTTTTAAAGCGGTTAAATTGTTTTCTAGGTTTTTAAGTTCTGCTTCGTCGGGCATTTCCTGTAAAAGTTCAAAAAGGGCTTTGTTATCTTCTAAATTTTTTGAAAGATTTTTATAGGCATCAATATCGGTTTTAAGCAAATCAATTTCTTTAGAGATTTTTTTTGCGCGTTCGGTATCGTTCCAAAAATCGGGTTCTAAAGATAATTTTTCTTTTTCCGCTAAAGTTTTTTGTTTTTCGTCAAGGTGCAAGATTTTGTGCAGGTTTGCCAAACTTGCGCTTAACTCATCAAAAACAGTTAAAAACTCTTTATTCTCCATAAACATCCTGTATATAAAACGCTACCGCAACACCCCAAAATGACATTGTCAAAAACACACAAATTAAAGCAAAAATATCACCGTAAGTAGTGTATATTGTTTTCTTATTGCGGTTTTGGAATTTAAAATCAAATATTGCTGTTTCCTGCGCAAATAAATTACTTGATCTAAAACGAATTTTACCTAAACTGTCTATCCAAGCATTATAGCCGGTGGTGGTGGCACGGAGTATCGGGCGGCGGTTTTCCACTGCCCTAAATACATTTATTCTTAAATGCTGCAAAGGGGCGGCAGTATTTAAAAACCAACCGTCATTTGAGATATTAACAAAAAATTGTGCCCCTTCGTTTGCTTGTGCACGCCAAATTGCAGGAAACAGAGACTCAAAACAAATATTTGTTGCAAAAGGATAAGCAATATAGCCAAGATCCAATACAAGATTCTTACCGGTATCTTTGCCCGCTTTAAAATTACCTGTTAAAGATGTTATATCTTTGCTTTTATAAAACCCGTCAAGTAAACCCTGAAAAGGTAAAAATTCCCCAAAAGGCACAAGTTTATTTTTTTGGTAGGAATCAATTAAACCGTCTTCCGTAAACAATCCGGCACCCACGTATAATTCTTCATTTTTTATTTCCGCACCGCCAAAAAGTTGCGGCGCTTGGTAAGTAGCGGAAATATTTGTTATAAACTCTTTATTTTCAGGGGAAGTAAAAGTGCCGTCTAAAGATGTTTCAGGCCAAATAATAAACTCCACACCTTTGCCTTCTAAAGAAAGCAATTGCTTGGTTAAAACATCATACGCTTCCCCCCCTCGGCCAAACAAAATCAAACCGTGCGTATTTGGTTGCATTAAGGCCACTTTTATCTGTTTTGGGGAAGTATTTATAAAATCAAGTTGCCGCCTGATTTCATTTTTCCCGTATAGGAAATTGAAACCAAAAAGCAATACGGCAAAAAGCATATAAGTTATTTTTTGGCGTTTTTTATAAGTACCTAAAAACATAGCCGCGGCAAAGCAGATAAAAACAATTATAAAACTGACGCCGTATACACCTGTTATTGAAGAAATTTGAATTAAAGATAAATTTTCAAATTGGCTATACCCTAAAATAAACCACGGGAAAGCAAATAAATAATATGCTATTAACTGGTGTAAAAATTCTATGCTAACCCATAAACTTGCAGCAGCGAAAGGCAAAGCCCAAGTTAATTTCCTCAAGAAAAAGTAAAAGAAACCAAACAATACAAATTGAAGTGACATCAAAGCACTAAGGCCGAAAACAGAAAGGTAAGACAAAAATTGGTCCTGCGTACCGAATTGCACCGTAGGATAAATCCAATAAAGCAAAATCAAATTAAAAGTGAACCCGGCCACAAAACAATAAAGCAAAGTTAATGAAAGTTTTTTGAAATTATTTAAAATAATTGCAAAAATAAAGATACCGATCCAAGCGCCCCAAAATTTATTGTTTGCCAAAAAAGAACTGCCCAAACTAATACCGACAACCAAAGCCGACAGAGCAATAATAATGCTTTTAAACAATGCCGAAACAATAACCCAAAAAATATTTTTTTGTGTTTGTTTATTTTCTGCCTTGATTAAACCGTCATCACTTGCTTTCTGGTTTTGTTTAGACACTTTTATCTACCGCTTATTTACCGCAACATTTTTTATACTTTTTGCCGCTTCCGCAGGGACATAAATCATTTCTGCCTACTTTGGCAAGCGGTTTATTGGCTGCCGCAACAGGAGCATCATCTTCTTTTTTGCCTTCCTGCATTTTTTGCGGAGCACGTGCTTTGGGCGGCAATTTGATACGGAAAATATAATCAACAAAGAAATCACGTATACGCGTCATCATATTTTCGTATAAGGTATAGGACTCTTTTTGATATTCAATTAAAGGATCTTTCTGTGCATAGCCGCGCAAACTGACACTCTTTTGCAATTGGTCAAGTTCATAAAGATTTTGTTTCCAACTTTGGTCTAAAAGTTGTAAAAGCAACATCCTTTCCACTTCTGAGAAATCAAAACCTTGTTCTTCAAATGCAGCGGCGCGTTCTTTATAAATATCTTTAATTTTAGGCATCAGTTCAGCCAAGATATTTTGCGGCTTTTTGCTTAAAATATCTTCTTGCCCAAGTGCTTCATCAATACCGAAAATACGTTTGTAAATTGTGTTTATGCTGCCAAGGTCAGTCATTTTAGGATGGCGTTCGTCATAGAATTTATAAAAGATATCTGCGGTTGTTTCTTCTATCATTTCGGCAATTCTTTCGCTAAAGTTTTTGCCGTCTAAAATGGCATTTCTTAAATTGTAAACCGCAGTGCGTTGTTGGTTCATAACTTTATCATAATCAAGCAAGTATTTGCGAATGTCAAAGTTATGGCCTTCAACACGTTTTTGAGCACTTTCAATTTGCTTTGAAATTATGCGGGACTCTATTGCTTCGCCGTCTTTCATGCCTAAAGTTGTCATAATACTTGCAATACGCTCACTTCCGAACAAGCGCATAAGTTCATCATCTAAAGCGACAAAGAAACAACTTGAGCCTTTATCGCCCTGCCTTGCGCAGCGGCCGCGCAACTGATTATCAATACGCCTGCTTTCATGGCGTTCCGTGCCGATAACGGTTAAACCGCCGTTTTCCTGAACAAACTTTTGTTCTTCGGGGTCACAAGGATTTCCGCCCAAGACAATATCAGTACCGCGCCCTGCCATATTGGTGGCAATAGTGACCGCCCCTTTACGTCCGGCTTGGCTGATGATTTGGGCTTCCATTTCGTGATACTTAGCATTTAATACCTTATGCGGAATACCGATTTTACGAAGCATTTGTGAAATTTGTTCTGACTTTTCAATAGAGCGCGTACCCACAAGCACCGGCAAACCTTTACGCCAAAGTTCTTCCACGCGTTCAACTACGGCGCGGAATTTTTCACGTTCCGTTTTATAAATTACATCGGGGTAATCAATACGGCGGCAAGGTTTATTTGAAGGTATTTCAACGATATCAAGTTTATAAATGGTCCAAAACTCATTGGCTTCCGTCATGGCGGTACCTGTCATACCGGAAAGTTTTGAGTAAAGTTTAAAGAAATTTTGGAAGGTAATTGTTGCCAAAGTCTGGTTTTCTTCTTTAATCGGCATATGTTCTTTGGCTTCAACGGCTTGGTGTAAACCGTCGGACCATCTGCGCCCAGGCATTAAACGGCCGGTAAATTCATCAACAATAATAACCTCGCCGTCTTTAACAACATAATGGACATCACGTTCATACAAATGATGTGCACGGAGTGCTTGGTTAATATGGTGTACCCACTCACAATCAACATCGGCGTAAAGGTTTTCAACACCAAGCAATTTTTCCGCTTTGGCGATACCTTGTTCGGTTAAAGTGACATTATGGTTTTTCTCGTCAATTAAAGCATCATAACCGGCAGATAAATCTTCGCCTGCATATTTGGCGTTGACTTCATCACGCTCCGTTATTTTGCGGATTTTAAGTGACGGTATTAAACGGTTTACAATATAATATTTATCGGTCTTTTCATCTGACGGGCCGGAAATAATTAAAGGAGTTCTTGCTTCATCAATTAAAATTGAGTCCACCTCGTCCACAATGCAATAATTTAACTTGCGTTGTACCCTGTGTTCGGCACGCACCACCATATTATCGCGCAAATAATCAAAGCCGAGTTCATTATTCGTCACATAAGTGATGTCTTTTTTATACATCTCGCGGCGCTCTTCATTGGGCATATCGTGGCAAATATAGCCGACGGTTAAACCCAAAAATTCGTGAATAGGCCCCATCCACTCTCTATCGCGTTTTGCAAGATAGTCGTTTACAGTGACAACGTGAACACCAAGCCCTGTCAAAGCGTTTAAATAAGACGGTAAAGTGGCAACAAGCGTTTTACCTTCACCGGTACGCATTTCCGCAATTTTACCTTGGTGTAAAACTATACCGCCCAAAAGTTGTACATCATAAGGGCGCATACCAAGCACGCGTTTTGAGGCTTCGCGGACTGTGGCAAAAGCTTCGGGTAAAAGGTCATCTAAAGTTTCGCCTTTTGCCAAACGCTGTTTAAATAAAACAGTTTGGTTTTTAAGTTCTTCATCTGTAAATTTTGAAATTTTTGCCTCTAAGGCATTGATTTTATCTACTATCGGCTGAAGTTTTTTAATTTGCCTTTCTGATTTTGTGCCGATAATTTTATCTATTAAATAACTAAACATAAATACCTCTCAATTTATGCCTTTTTAAAAGGCGAAATTATGCGAAGACGCTCAATAATACCGGGTAAAACCTTAATTACTGTTTGTACTTCCTCTAAAGTTGTAAAGCGGCTTAAAGAAAACCTTACAGAGCCGTGCGCAAACTGGAACGGAACGCCCATAGCGCGCAAAACGTGTGACGGCTCTAAAGAGCCTGTTGTGCAAGCAGAGCCTGACGACGCACATATACCGTGTTCATCTAAAAACATTAAAATACTTTCCCCTTCAATATACCCAAAACTTAAATTTGTTGTATTGGGCAAACGGGTTTCTGTATCGCCGTTAATTTTAACATCGGGGATTTTAGAAACCAATTCCTTCTCTAATAAATCGCGCAAGGGTTTAACATGGGTTGTGTATTCGGGCAAATGTTTTAAAGCGAGTTCGCAAGCATACCCAAAACCGACGATATTTGGGACATTTTCCGTACCGGCACGCCTTAAATTTTCCTGATGCCCGCCGCGCATAAAAGGTATATAACGTGTACCTTTTTTGACGTACAAAGCACCTGTACCCTTCGGACCGTTTATTTTATGGGATGACATTGAAACAAAATCTGCATCAATTTCTTTAACATCAGTTGGTATTTTACCGGCTGCTTGCACGGCATCTGTATGGAATAATGCGCCTTTTTCATGGGCAAGTTTTGCAATTTCTTTGACGGGAAAAATTGTGCCCGTTTCGCTGTTTGCCCACATTGTAGAAACTATAGCGGTATCTTCATCTAAAACGCTTTTGTATTGCTCCATATTAAAACGACCGTTTGCGTCTACACCGATAATATCAAGCCGGTATCCGCGTGAAGCCAAATATTTGCAAACCTCTAAAACAGCAGGGTGTTCAACCGCAGATGTAATAATATGTTTTTTTTGCGGATAAGAATTTACGGCTGAAAATATTGCCGTACTATCGCCCTCAGTTCCGCCAGAAGTAAAAATAATTTCTTCTGTATCGGCATTAAGCAAAGCGGCAACCTGTTTACGGGCTGCTTCTATGGCGTGTTTATTTGAACCGCCGAAAGTATGTATACTGCTGGCATTACCGTAAAAATCGGTAAAATAAGGCGCCATCTTTTGCAGGACTTCCGGCAAAGTGCGCGTAGTGGCATTGTTATCTAAGTAAATTACTTTCACGCTTGTTTGACCTCAAGGTTTTTATCAAGTTTTTCTTGTAAAGTTTTGCCGACAAAGTTTTTAAGTGTCATTTGGCTTGCCAAACAAGTAGCGCAACCGCCAAGCAAGCGGACAGTGACAACATTACCGTTTAAGTCCACAAGTTCTATACTGCCGCCATCTTTATTAAGTTGCGGTTTAATTTCGGTATTTAAAATATTTTCTATCGCTTTAATTTTTTCAACGATAGTTAAAGAGGAAAAGGGCTTTTTTTCTTCTTTCTTTTGCGGTATTTCGCAAGCAAGTACTTTATCTAAAATCTTTTGAATTTCCGCTTTACACTTACCGCAAGCACCTCCGGCTTTTGTGAAGTGCGTGACGTCATCAACGGTTTTTAAATTGTTTGCATGTACGGCTTTTAAAATTGTTTCTTCCGTGACGTTAAAACAATGGCAAATTACTTTTGATTCCTGTGCTTGCTCAAATACAACGGGTTTGCCGCCTTGGCGATAACTTTTAATGGCGGCCTCTAATGCTTCCATACCCATAACGGAACAGTGCATTTTGGCTTCAGGCAAAGAGCCTAAAGCCTTTGCAATATCTTGGTTTGTAATTTTGGCGGCTTCGGCTAAAGTTTTGCCTTTTGCCATTTCCGTCAAGACTGATGATGACGCTATTGCCGACGCACAACCGAAGGTTTGGAATTTAATATCTTCAATAACTTCCGTTTGCTTATTAACTTTTATTGTTAATTTTAAAGCATCCCCGCAAATTAAACTACCGACTTGGCCTGTACCGTCGGCATTTTCAATATTACCCACATTGCGCGGGTTCTTAAAATGGTCTAGAACTTTGTCTGTATAATCCCACATAAAATCTCCTATCTCTCTATATATATTATAGCATTTATATGTTAGATAGGAAATTGACAGTTTTCATTGTTTGCCGGCTAATTCTTTTTGGTAAATTTTAATTTTTATCTTCCTAGAGTACCGAGATTTCGCTTCGCTCCACGTTCTTCTTGGTACTCGTCGTCAGATAGAAAATTAAAATTTTCTCAAAAATACTTGCCGAGATGTCGCACACAGTTTGGCTTTATGCAAAAACAAGCCGGATGTAATTATCCGGCTTGCTCTTATTTAAAAAACTGCTGATTAGAAATAGAAACCGGCTCTCACACCTGCTTCTTTAGTAATATTGAACGGTTCTATACCGCCTACTACAATACCGGGGGCACCGGTCATACCGATATTTGGCAGATTTTCAGTACGCCCTAATTGAGATTCTTGAATTTTCCACATACGATAATAGGGTTCAACAAAAATACCGATTTTTTTACTCATCTGCACTTCTGCCTTAAGACCGCACCTCAAACCCCAGCCTTCAGACTGATAGTTATAAATATATCCATCCAATGCCCCAAGCAAATCACTTGCTTGTTCGCCGCCTTGGAACCAATCAAATTCACCGGTTAATGTTAAAGAAAAATTATTACCGAAATCTTTTTTAATTTTAGCACCTACGGGAATATACCAATATCTTGAAATCCTTCTATATGCAGCATCACTGACATTTGTGCCGTCATTAACCAAATAACGATAACCAAAACCCAAATAAGGCCATAATTCGAAATTAGCACCTAAATTATAAGTTGCACCAAAAGTGATTCTGCCTTCAAAATAATAATCATCTTCCCCGTCAACTTTATAAGGGGTTCCATTCATAAGAAAGCCATCATAATCAACTTTACCGGTTATATATCTGAATTCAAAAGTAGCAAAAGAATTATCCCCTTCTTCTACTAAACCGCTTTGCTCTAAAATACTTCTGCCAACCCATTCCAAAGAAGCACCGATTTTATTACCGTAATCGTGTATCGGGTATTCCATGTGCGGTTCTCTGTAAGTATAGGTTCCTCCTTCAAAACCTATATAAATTCTATTTGCATCAGAAGCGAAAACACTTAAAGAAATGCACAGCATTGACATTATTAAAAATAACTTTTTCATAAATCTCCCTTTTAACATTAAATAATATATGATACTAAAATAATACAATAATAACAGTAATTTTGCAAATTAAATTATAATTTGCTACACTAAGGACGAAAGAATTATTGTAATGATCGGGACTTTTATGAAGGATTTATCAAATATACTCATAGTCGGCGCAGGTATCAGCGGTATTGTTTTGGCGCGGTTTTTAGCAGAAAAAAACCAAAAGGTACTTATTATTGATAAACGCCCAAATATCGGCGGCAACTGCTACGATTATGAAGATAAAAACGGCATAATTATCCACAAATACGGCCCGCATATTTTTAGGACAGATAATGAAGAAGTTTGGCAATTTTTGTCGCGTTTTACCGCTTGGCATAAATATGCACACAAAGTGCGTACAATTATTGACGGTAAAGAAGTGCCAATACCTTTTAATTTCACATCAATAGATATTTTATTTGATACCCCGAAAGCAAAAAATTTCAAAGAGAAATTGCTATCCAAATACGGCGAAAATAAAAAAGTGCCAATATTAGAACTTAAAAACACTGATGACAAAGATTTACAAGAACTTGCCGCTTTCGTTTATGAGAAAGTTTTTTATCATTACACATTAAAACAATGGGGGGTTAAACCGGAAGAATTAGGCGGTGATGCGCTAGCCCGTGTTCCTATTTACACAAGTTATTACGACGGCTATTTTACGGAAAAATATCAGGCAATACCGGCTTTAGGCTACACAAAGATGTTTGAAAACATTTTAAACCACCCAAACATTAAAATGCAATTAAACACTGATTTCAAAGATTTAAAAAATATTAAATATGACCGTTTGTTTTACAGCGGTCCTATTGACGAATTTTTTAATTATAAATTAGGTACTTTGCCCTACCGCAGTTTAAATTTTGAATTTAAAACTTTACCGCAAAACCAATTTCAAAACGTTGCAGTAGTCAATTATACAAGTAAAGAACTTTTTACAAGAATAACCGAATTTAAACATTTTTTAAATCAAAATACAGAACAAACAACTATCGCTTATGAATACCCCGCCGCTTTTGAACTCGGTAAAAATGAAAGATATTACCCCATACCTAAACAGGAAAATGAAAAACTTTATAAACAATATTTAAAACTTGCCGAAAAAGAAAAGAATGTTTACTTTATAGGCCGTTTGGGTGAATATAAATATTACAGTATGCAAAGTGCTGTATCAGCGATTTTTGAGTTAGTTAAAAAATTATCTACTTGATATTTTGATTAAAATTTTGCTATATTAATGACGGGAGAGTTGCCTGAAATTCATAAAACAGGAGCTCTTTTTTATGATAATTACTGATTTATCCCTAGAAACCCCATTAAACAAAGCCGTAAATTTAAAAGATATTGCTTTACACGCTGGAATTGCAAATTGTTATAGCATAATTGCAACAGGCACTTTTACCGGCACACCAAAATTAACTATTTCGCACGATGGTACAAACTTTTACCCTCTTTATAATAATGACGGCGAACAAATTGAACTTGAAGAAAGCAAAGCATTATTTTTAAATTTTGCAAACGTATATCTTAAAGTTGATTTGACCGGCGTCACTTCCGAAGATTTAAAGGTTTCTATTCAATAAGGGGGTATTATGCAATTAAATTTGCAAAGTTCCCTTTTAACTGATTTGGAAATTAAACAGAAAAGCAGCACTTTTGAAAAACCCGGCAGTTGGCCCGATATCCGAAAAAACACACAGAACGGACATATTTATTTGCTCGCAGATACGCGGTATCCTATCGGTTTTGCTGCTACCGCTACGGGCGGGTATTCCGTAAATATTGACGGAGAGCATTACGCGGACTATAACAGCCAAGCCCAATTCTCTATGTCAGATTGGTCAGAATATACTGATACGGAAGGCTACACTATCGACTACCCTACAAATACAACTAAAGCACATCTCATTGATATTTATCCGCAAACCGAAAGTAATGAAATAACAAAATTCGGCTTTAAAAGAGTTGCAGGCAGCGTGCAAGAAGAACAAGGTTGTTTATGGTGTCATTTCAATTTAAATACGTCAATAAATTTACAGCGTTTTTCCGCAGGACAAAATACCGTTTGGCAAAAACTTTGTGAAGCAATCACCGCTAAAAACAATACTATTAAATTCTTACAATACGGTACAGGTTGGCTTTTAAGAGGTATGCCGAATATAAAATATATTCCTGTACTTGATTGTAATAATACCGACGCTTACTTTAACTATATGGCATCAAATTTAACAAATCTTACAAGTATAACAGTTAAAAATGCTAATGTAGTGAGTGCTGATGATGCTTTTAGTGAAAGTATAAGTATTGAAAATATAAAATTTGTAAATGTTGACACATCTTCTTGCTCTTCTTTACCTGAAATGTTTAGAAATAACAGAAGTTTAAGGCAATTACCTGATTTAGATTTTTCAAGTTCTACCGTTGCTTTTAGCTTTTTAACGAATGCTACTGCACTTGAAAATACTATATTGGATGTTTCTTTTGCAACAGGATTACAAAAAATAAGTTGTTATGGCACAAGTACATATTTTATGACAGGTTTCAAAGGTTTAAGAGTATCTAATCAAGCACCGTTTGACCATACCAGCGCACCGCAAATAAATGTGTCTTATACTGGTATGGATAGGACAGCATTAGTGCAACTGTTTAATGATTTACCGATAGTTTCAAACGGTCAAATTATTGACATCACAGGCACTACAGGAAGAGAAGATTTAACCAATGATGACAAGACAATAGCAACCGATAAGGGTTGGACTATCGCATTATAGGAGTATTTATGAAATATCTTTTAATTGAAAATGAAGAAGGCATTTATGCTAAAAACGGTAAAAATTACGACATCTTAGAGTGCAACAACGTCATAGGCCCAAGGGCAAATGAGTTTAAAGAGTATAAAAACTTAAATAATGCCATACGATATTTCGGTCTAACGATAAAAGAAAATATCGCTTAGTAAAAACCCCGCTTAATGCGGGGTTTAATTTCTAAAAACCGAGTATCCATCTGCTGGCGATATTATTTCGCATAATTGCTTAAAGTTTCTATATATTTTACCGCTTGCGTATCTCTATTATATTTTGCGGCAACATTCTTTAAACCGTTTTCGCCAAGTGTTTTTTGTAAATTTTTATTATTGTAAAGTTCCAAAAGTTTTTGAACCAAATCTTCAGCATTTTCCGGCTCAAAACAAAGACCGCAGGAATTTTCTTCAATAAACTTTTTAGCAAATCCCTCAACACCAAGCAAAATGGGTTTACCGCAACCGGCACTTTCAAATATTTTTGAAGGCATAACCGTTTTAAAAAGATCCGTTTTAATTAAATGCGCCAAAGTACAATCTGATGTATTTACCCAAGCCGCAATTTTATTTTTGGGCTGCAAACCCAAGAATAAAACATTTTGTATATTTTCCGCTTTGGCCTTTTGTTCAAGTTCATCTTTTGTAGCCCCGCCGCCGATTAACAAGAAAACTATATCATTTTTTCCTTGCTCTTTTAAAATTTTAGATGCTTCTAAAACCACTTTTAAACCGCAAGCCATGCCGATAGTACCGATATAACTGCAAATAAATTTCCCTTCTAAATTATATTGTTTTAACAATTCTTTATCAGGTTGCGCAGGGGAATATAAACTACTGTCCACGCCGTTCATAATAATTGAAATTTTACTTTCCGGCACACCGCGTTCGATAAGTTTATGTTTATAACCTTCCCCAACCGTCACAATATGCAAAGCACTTTTATACATCATTTTTTCAAGCAAAGAAATAAATTTTAACCCGACACCCGGTACTTTTGCACCGACGGCAGAAATTGATTCCGGCCAAATATCTCTGATTTCCAAAACAAAAGGAAAGCCCCTAAACCATTTAAGCAAAACCCCGCTAAAACCGCAAAAAAATTGCGGGCTCGTTGCCACCATTACATCGGGTTTTTTCATAAAAAGGCAAGCCCAAAATGCATTAAACATATAAGAAAGATAGTTTAAAATTCTTCTTACGGAACCTTTATTTGCGGCAATAAAAGTTTTGATGCGAATAACTTTTACTCCGTCAATAATTTCTTCCGTATACTTGTTCTTATAACCTTCGTAAACTTTGCCGTTCGGGACATTAGGTGCACAAGTTATAACCGTCACCTTATGCCCTGTTTTTACCCAACGGCTTGCAAGCGCCGAAACCCTTGTTGCGGCGGCATTTCCTTCTGGAAAATAATAATGGCTTAAAAATAAAATGTTCATAATGTTTTAATTTCCGTGATAATATATTTTTTCTTTTTTCCTCGTGTTTCTAAAACTAAACACGGTGCAGAAATTTCCAAACCGAATTGAGTACTTATAGAAGTATTTTGCATAGTTAAATTGCAATTTTCTGTATTAAAAGTTATTAAAAATTTACTGCCTTCTTTAATGATTTCCGCTTTATTTTCAGAAAGTATTTTTACTTCCGTATCAGGTGTAAAATGGAAAAACAGTTCTGCCTTATCATATTGCCCTTTTATACTATCTTCTATAATTACTTTATCATCTGAAATTTGCCAAATCCTCTTACAAATACAATTTTTATAACCGTTATGAGTTGCCAAAAAACAATCCTCTTTGAACTTTCTTTCTATTATCTTGGCTCTGTTTGCCGTACGGTGCGAGTGCCAAACTTCAGATGAATTTTTACCGTCAATTACCAAAGTATTATGTGCTTTGGTGCTTCTTTGATACTCACGTATTTGCCCCCAAAGATATTCTTTCGTACCGCTGTTTGTTATAATTTTTTTGTCATTATGCCAAAGTTCAAAAGTTAGAGTATCGGCGTGCGCATGCCCTGTTTGATAAGACGGTCCTATTTGTGCACCGTCGCATAAACAAAGCCAAGGGCCTTTTTCAAGGCGCGCATAACCGCTGTGTTTTAAGTCATAAGAACCTTGGATTTTTTTATAATCTATACTTAATCTATCAGCGTATTCAAAAAGTTGTTTAGGTGTTAAAGCGATATTTTGTGCCGCATCATTAAAAAGAGAAATTTCATCTTCCGTTTTAATCATAGCGGAAAGCCAGGTAAGCATACTTGGAATATACTTATCAAGGTTTTTTATAGGTGCATTTATATTTTTAAGGTCAAGCAAATCTTCTAAAATTATAGCGTGGTACATAGTAGACAGTTCAAAATGTGCGCCGTCTTTAAGTATTTGTTCGGGCAATTCTTCTGCATATATTTCAAGGCCTTTTTTAAGCCACTTTTTTGCTTCCGTTCCGTCAAAAAATAGCCCCGCGAAAACAAGTGCTTTGGCATTGGCAAGTAAATGGTTTGCAAGCAAATGATATTCAAGCCGCTTTCTTAAATACCTAACTTGGATAAATAAACTTTTTTGCATTTCTTTGCTTAATTCATTACCGCGCAAAGCCCATTTAATCCAATTTACCGCTCTAAGCGAAATCGGGTACGGTTCCCAACCGTTGCCGTTGGGAAAAGAGTTATCTTTTATCCATTTATTTATCCAAAAATTTGCGGTTTCTTTATCTAAACCGTCCTGTTGTAAATAGTCAAAATAATGCAAATTATAAAGCCAAAGTTTATTTATATCAGAATTATTCCAATCTTGTTTATCTGCAACTTTATGTTCTTCGTTTAAAAAACGAAATTGCCCGTTTTTACCATCTAAAAGAGAAATTACTTTTATAGGGAAATCAGTTAAATTTTTGAAATTTTTATTTAATACCGGCTCTGCGTTTAAGGCAATTTTCGGCTTATAAAATTTAAATACAGCCCGGTTATAAAATTGCCCGAAACGCAAATATTTTAAGGTATTGAAATATTTCAAAAATTTATTCATTTAACATCTATCCATTTATTTTCTTTCAAACTTTCTATACAGGCAAAAGAAGCCAGCGTTGTGTTTTTAATACTTTCAAAAGGTATAAGCGGCTCTTTTCCTTCCTGTAAATTTTTATTTAACAAAGCAAATTCTGCCTTATGACCTTTATCTAAACCGGTGCTTGCCGAAGTAAAGCCTTTTACGCCATAGCCCTTTAATTTACGCCAATTATCTAAAATTAAGACGGAATTTTGCGCAAAAACTTCCACTCTCTCTTTGGCATAACTTTTTGAACCGTTTGCAAAATAATTGATTACGGCATTAGAGCCGTTTTCGTATTTAAGCAAAATGCTTGCATTATCTGTATTTTCCGCAGGGTTCGGGCCAAGTGCGCTCATACAAACACTGACGACTTTACTTCCTGTAATATAAGAACACAAATCAATAAAGTGGCAAGCCTCACCGATAATGCGCCCGCCGCCGACTTGCAAATCCTGCACCCAAACTTCGGGCGGAATAAAACCGGCGTTCATCGTCGCAATAATATTTTTAGGGCCTTTGCCGGAGAGTTCTTTTAATTTAACCGCAAGCGGTGCAAAACGGCGGTTAAAGCCGACATTTACCGTACAATTTTTGCCGGAAGTTTTATATTGTTCTTCAATTTCCGCAAGTTCCTGTTTATTTAGACAAAGCGGTTTTTCCACAAAAACGCTTTTACCGTTTTTTAAGGCTTCAATTATAAATTTTGCGTGTAAATTGTGGCGTGTTCCGACTATAATTAACCCCACTTCTTTATCTTTATAAATTTGGTTATTATCACTAGTTGCAAATTCTGCTCCTGCTTTTTTGGCTAAAATTTTTGCACTTAACCCCTGCGCGCTTGAAATATATTTAATTTTTGCGCCGCATTTTTTAAGGCAAGGCACAATAGTTGAACTTGCGAAATTACCTGCCCCGATTAAGGCAATTTTATTTTTGCCCGTTTCAAAAGTTTTACCGTCATCTAAGGAAATTGTTTTTACTTGCGAAGGTTTATCTTCAAACTTAATTATTGATGCAATACTGTTGCCGCGCATATCGCCGTAAATTTGCAAATAATCTTTTAAGTCCACAATTTGAGAAATAAGCGGTTTAACTTCCAAAGTACCGGCGGAAATTGCCGCAAGTATCGCTTCAAAATTGCGCTTTTCAGTCCATCTTGCATAAGCAAGCGGGTAATCGTGGCCCTTATTTTCATATTCTTCGTCATATCTTCCGGCGCCGTAAGAACAGGAAACCTGGAAAGTAAGTTCCTTTTTATAAAAATCATCCCTGCGCATATTTAAACCGATTACGCCGACTAAAATTATGCGGCCGCGTTTGCGGCACATTTCGCAAGATTCGTGAATAACTTCATCGCTTTTGGTAGATGCGGTTATCAAAACACCGTCGGCGCCGATACCTTTTGTAAAGTTTTTCACATACTCAATGCCGCTGCCGTCTTTTGAAGGATTGATTGCCGCAATTCCGAAAGTTTTTGCCAAATCAACTTTACTTTGCTGATAATCAATACCGATAACTTGGCAACCGTTTGCTTTCAAAAGTTGCGCGGCAATAAGCCCGATTAGGCCAAGACCTACGACGACAATACTCTCCCCAAACTGCGGGTTTAAATTCCTGATACCTTGCAGAGCAATAGAAGATATTACGGTAAAAGCAGCTTCGTCATCACTGACATTATCGGGTATTTTTGCGACTAAATTTTTAGGCACGCAAACAAACTCGGCGTGATTTCCGTTTGAGGCAACCCTATCGCCGATTTTAAATTCCGTCACGCCTTGCCCGACGCCTATAACCTTGCCGACATTACAATAACCCAAAGGCAAAGGCTGGTTTAATTTATTGAAAACCGCTTCCAAAGTTGGCATAATGCCGTCTGTATGCATTTTATCTAAAACTTGTTTAACTTTATCGGGCTGCTGGCGGGCTTTATCAATTAAATTTGCTTTGCCGAATTCAACAAGCATACGCTCGGTTCCGAGTGAAACCAAAGTTCTTGTAGTTTGAATTAAAACATAACCCGCTTTAACCTGCGGCATGGGTACTTCTTCTAAAATTGTTGCCCCGTTTTTTAGGTCTTGAATAATTTGTTTCATAAATGCTCCTTAAATTTTTAAGCGGAATTTACCCGCTTTTGTTAATATAGGTTTTTCAATAATCTTAAAATCAACTTTCATACAAATATTAGTCATATCGAACAAACTGCTCAAATCGGACGGTAAAATACCGCTTGCCACTATGTATAATGTTATTTTACCTTTTTCTTCTTGCTTTACTTGCACGAATTTGGCAAAATCAAAAATTTTATGATGACGACCGAAAATTAACGAAGTTAAAGAAATGCTTTTCCCCTCCTTATCTATTACGAAATCAGCCGTTCTGCCTTCTTTAACGGCGAAAGTAAAACATCTGCCGCTATTTGATTTACTGACAATTTCCACCTTATCGCCTGTATTATATCTGATTAGCGGCATACAAAAATTGCGATAAGAAGTACCAAGCAAATTACCGTTTTCAACTTCCGCATATCCGTAAGTCGCAAAAGGTTTATAAGTGTTTGAGAACTTGCCTTTATTGTAAGCGAGTATGCACATTTCACTATGACCGTACCAAGAAACAAAGGGCAAATTATATTTTTTAAATTTTTCCGTCATATAAGGGAGCGGGAATTCGGAAGACAAAAATAAACCCTTAATACCGGACAAAATTTGTTTTATTTCGATTTCAGACAAATTATCTTCTGCTTCACATATAAGATTATAAATTGTTGAAGGATATCCGTGTAAAAATTTAACAGGATATTTCTTAAATAAATTAATCAAATCGGATTTTATTTCCTTAAAAGGTTTATAGGTGTTAAGTATAAACTCATTATGAACGGGGTTATAAATATAATTTTTATCACCGATATTTTTACCCCTTAAGGTAAGTTTTAAATCGTGGTAATTATAACCGAGTGTTTCCCAAATCGTGTGCATGGCAGCCCACTCCCTTGCCCAACACGAATTATCCATAAAAAACGTAAAAGGTTCGCCGGTTGTGCCGCCGGTATTTAATTTATAAGGGCCGTTAAATTCCTTGATATTTTTTCTAAAAAAATCTTTGTCGGTTATAGGCAGTTTCTTAAAATCTTCGAAAGTTTTTATTTGTAAATCTAAAACACCTGCTTGTTTATATAAATTACGATAACAAGCAAAATTATTTTTTGCAAATTGAAATATTTCATTAAGCCCTTGTAAAATATATTTATCCTGTTCATCATCGGTATTTAATTTTTCTATAAGTTGCTTTTCCTTTGTATAAATATCACCAAGACGCCAAGAAAAAGGCACGCGTGCCAATTGTTTACCAATAGGGTAAGGAATATTTTCAACTATTTTTTTTAATGTTTTTAACATTTTTTATTGCCCTCATCGGTAGTTGAATTTATAGTTTCTTTCATTATCTGTAAATATTTTTCTGTCCGCATAATGTAGGTATCAAAAGTTTTTAATTGTTTAAGGCCTTTGTTAATAAGTTCTTGTTGTTTAGCACTATCTTGCGCTAACTTATATATTTTTTCTGCGATATCTTTTGCAGATAATGGCTCAAAATAAACTGCCGCTTTACCGCACAAACCTACGGCAAAAGGTAAATTTGAAGTCAAAATTGGCTTTTGCATTTTCATAGCCTCGGCATAAGAAGCACTAAAACTTTCAAGCAAAGTGGGCATAAACAAAAAATCACTTTGCTTAAACAGTGAAGGACAATGGGCAATCTTTACTTTACCTATCGGCAAAATATGTTCATTTATAGGTAAAACACCTGCATTTAAACTAACTACAAAACGATATTTAAACTTCGGATAAAATTTATCAAAATACTCAATAACTTTAGGAATAATTTGATAATTTTTATGTGGATAATTTGCTGCAACAGTTAATAAAGTAATACCGTCAAATTTAGGTATGGGGAATGATTCTTGTAAACTTTCATCGTCAAAACAAGGGTTATAATAATTGGTAATTGTATATATTTTGTGGTCAGGAAAAAGTTTTTGTAAACGCTTAGAAACATCTGTATTTTCTGTTATATATATTTGCGCATCCCTTTTAAAACAATGTATTTTTATTTTGCTTCTTATTAGAAACTTTAGATAATTTATTTTTGAAATAACTGTAAAAAATGGAGAATCTCTATACACATAATGCGATATGGCAAAACCACAAATATGCGGAACTTTTTTAGGTTTCCAATAAGATGGTCCGAAAACGCTAAAAACAATTTCAGGCTTATATTTTTCCGCTATATCATCAAAGGTTTTATATCTTCCAAATAAAAAACGGCCTAAATCGGGGCCTTGATAAGGTATATGTATAAAAGTAAAGTTTTTAGGATAAACGGAAATATCCCCCAAAGATTGTTTAACTTCATTGCTGATAATAATAACATACTCATTCCCCTTATATGGTTTAAGAGTACGGATAAAAGCATCTGCCACCTGTACCCCACCGCCGACATGTAAACAAGCATTTATCAGGATCTTCATAATTTAATCATTCCATGTATCTGCATAATTCCGACACAAAAATATTTTGTTGCAGGAAATTGATCTTTGTTTCCCCTACCCTATCTGGAGTAGCAAAAAATAAGAAAGTTCTACCTAAAAAAAACATTATACAAGCAACAATAATTATATTCCTTAAATATCTTTTATGAATATCAGCAATTATCAGAGGAAAAATGACTATTGCAAATTCCTCAAAATACAAATTATACCGTGTTATCAGTTGCCCGCCGGGAAGTAAGCAAAAAATCCTTAAAATTGCGATAAAAGAATATAACAAAGCGAAAAATAAATTTATATTTTTTTTCTTATCAACAGCCAATAAAGAAAATATAGCAGGGATAGATAAAGCTATAGTATAAAATAAATTTCCACTTTGACCTTGTTCGGTATAAGAACCATAAAATTCATTTGAAATTAAAAGGCCACTTCTGAATAATAAAAATAAAAGAGGGATAAAACCTAAAGAAAATACAACTATAAAAAAAGTAAGTTTTTGCTCTATTAAAAAGAATAATACCGGTAAAAACACAAAAATAATTGCACTTTTATGGCATAAACTTGCCAAGATAACACCAATAATAAATTTAATATATTTCCTGTCTATAAGCATAGGAATAAACAAAAGTAATATGGATAAGGCTAATGTCTGTCTAATTGCGGAAAGATTTGATAAAAAAATAATCGGGTCTACAAATAAAAGAAAAGATAAGTAAAAGTATTTTTGGGGCACATACAAAGTAATAAATCTATATACGCTAAACAAATAGAAACCGGTGGTGAAGAATATAAATATTTCAAAATTACCCGGTATGATTTTTGATAAAAACAAATATCCGAATTCAGAAGATAAACTAATATGCTTCTTGGCAAATATATCAAAAATAGAAGAAGCAAAATAAAAAAGGTCACCGAAACTTTTATCTTGCACATAAGCCCATATATTATAATAACCACTATAATCCCCGAAATCGCATCTTAATGAAGCAAATATCCACAATAAAATAAAGGAACAAAGTAAAGTTTTTTTGTTTTGTTTTAATAGAAGCGGAATCATGCAAATTAAAACAATTATAAGAAAAACTAACATAAACTTATCCTTTCAATATTTCTAGTATCCTTTGGCAAGCTTTGCCGTCTCCATAAGGATTTTGGGCTTGGCTCATCTTCTCATACTCTTTTTGATTATCTAAAAGCAAACTGACTTCGCTTGTAATTTTTTCAAAAGAAGTACCCACAAGTTTTACCGTACCGGCTTTTAAGGCTTCAGGGCGCTCAGTAGTATCGCGCATAACTAAAACAGGCTTACCCAAAGATGGTGCTTCTTCTTGTATACCGCCACTATCGGTTAGAATAATATTTGCCTTTTCCATTAAATAAACAAAAGGTAGATAATCAAGCGGCTCTATAAAAAACATATTTCTAGGTGTATCTTTGCCAAAAACTTCTTGTATCGGTTTACGGACATTAGGATTTAAATGCATGGGATACACAAAATCAACTTGCGGATATTTTTGGTTTAAATGTTTGATTGCTTTGCAAATATTGATAAAACCCTGCCCGAAATTTTCCCGCCTATGCCCTGTAATTAAAACAAGTTTTTTGCCTTCTTTTAAACGTGCGGTATCATAGCCGCAAGCCAAAAGTTTTGAAGCAAGTTCTTTTTGCAAATCGGTGCTTTGTTTAATTTTATCAGTCACGGAATATAAAGCATCAATTACGGTGTTGCCCGTCACAAAAATTCTGTTTTCAGGCACATTTTCCTTTAATAAATTTTCTTTACTTAAAGGAGTAGGCGCAAAATGATAAGCAGCAATTCTGCCTGTTATTTGCCTGTTGATTTCTTCGGGCCAAGGGCTGTAAATATTATTTGTTCTTAAACCCGCTTCAATATGCCCAACAGGTATTTGCTGGTAAAATGCCGCCAAAGCGCAAGCCATAGTGGTTGTAGTATCGCCGTGCACTAAAACTATATCTGGTTTAACTTCGCTCAAAACAGGGCGGATAGCGGTTAAAATTCTGCTGGTAATATCGTATAAGTCCTGCCCCGGTTTCATAATATTTAAGTCAAAATCCGGCTTAATTTCAAATAAGTTAAGAACTTGGTCCAGCATCTGCCTATGCTGCGCAGAAACACAAACTAAAGGCAAAAAATGCTCCTTATCTTTTTGTAATGCTTTTACCAACGGTGCCATTTTTATGGCTTCGGGGCGCGTTCCAAAGATAAGAAGTATCTTTTTCATTATTTTGTTTCCTCTTTTACGCCGCAGAAGTCCAGAATAATTTTATTTGTGTTTTTAGGAAGTTCTTTAAATTGGCTGTGTGCCACTAAATAAACTACAATATCTGCTTTTTCAAAGGCTTCTTTATAAGGGGTCAATTTATAAATAGGGTGTTCGCTGATATATGGCTCAACAATTAAAATTTCAGTTTCGCCGGCACTTTGTATAACACGTCCAACAATGTATTTTGCCGGTGATTCCCTCAAATCATCAATATTTGGCTTAAATGCAAGCCCCATTAGAGCAACCACAGGTTTACGCGAATTTTTAATTTCAAAATCGGTTATTTCCTTTTGTACTCTTTGCGCACACCAAAATGCTTTATAGTTATTTATTTGGCGTGCTTTGGCAATAAGTTGGCTTTCAACAGGGAATTCCGCCGTAATGAAATAGGGGTCCACCGCAATACAATGACCCCCTACACCGCAACCTGGGCGCAAAATATTTACGCGCGGATGTTTATTTGCAAGATAAATAAGTTCCCAAACATTTATGCCGGCTTTATCGCAAATAATGGCAAGTTCGTTAGCAAAAGCGATTTGTACGTCACGGCTGGAATTTTCGGTTAATTTACACATTTCCGCCGTTTTGGCATTGGTTTTATGCAGATTTCCTTTAACAAAATGTTTATAAAATTCAAGGGCTTTTTGGGTTGATTTTTCGTCAACACCGCCGATAACCCTGTCATTATGTTCAAGTTCATAAATGACTTTACCTGGCAAAACCCTTTCCGGGCAATAGGCAATATAAATTTTCCCTTTAAGTTCCGGGCGGGTTTTAAAAATTAATTTTGACATCAATTCCGTTGTTCCTACGGGGGAAGTGCTTTCTATAATAAACAAATCGCCTTCTTTTAAGAGCGGAATTACCATTTCTGTAGCAGATTGTACATAAGAAATATCAGGTTCATGGTCCGCCTTAAAAGGTGTAGGAACAACTATTAAATAAACATCGCTTTCTTCCGGCTTTGTCGCGGCACGGAATTTTCCCGATTTAATAACTTCTTTTAATAAATCTTCTAAATTCGGTTCTACAATGTGTAATTCACCATTATTGGTTTTATTCACTACTTCTTTATTTATATCACAACCTAAAACATCTACCCCGCTTTTTGCGGTAATTATCGCTGTTGGCAATCCTATATAGCCAAGCCCCATAAAACATGCTTTCATAATTTCCCTCTTTTAATTAAGTATACTACACGTCTATATATATTATATCATTTAACGGGTATCCCTAACAGAATTAAAGGGGCTTATTATTTGACGGTTGGAAGATGTGAATGAAAAAAATTTTTTATAACGATAAAAGGCTGTGAAAATAACTTTTTTTCATATTCATTAAAAACAAAGCCCCAAAGGACAACTATATAGATTAATATTAGAACTATAGCATGTAAAAGAAAACTTAATATTGTTTGCCTTAATGGCCATATATAAAATAGACATCCTATTGCAAAAATACACAGAATTATACTAGGGAAAATTTTACCAATATCTTTAAAAAATTGTTTTATATTGATACCTATACGCCAATAGTACCAATTAATTGCCAATCCTGTCCCTAAAATTAGACAAAAAGCAGTAGAAACTGCACATCCGACCGTTCCGTAAATCTTTGAAAGAGGTATCGCTAAACATATATTAAGCACAGCCATAGTTGTATACACATAAGCACGGAAAGCATGCTTTTTCATCGCCTGCAATACCGCTATACCAATACTTTGTATTACATCAAACATATAACCGCTCATAATTATAAGAACTAACCAATAAACTATACCATATCCGTTGCCAATCCATAAAGACAAAAATGTTTTCCCCAAAAATATAAAACCTGTTATTATAAGCATCAATAGCATAAATTGAAGACGGCCAATCTTACAAAACAATGTGTTTATATAACTTAAATCGTTTTTGACAGCAAAACTTGCAGATAATTTGGGCAGGAAGACGCTACTCATCATACTAGGGAAACCAACTGCAAATGTCGCCACTTGCATAGCAATAGCATATATTGCTACTGCCGCCGCACCTGAAACAGCACCTAAAATCAGTTGCCCTGATTTCCAATAGACTTGGTCCATCAACATATGTAAAAAAATAAAAATAGAAAAACCAGTAAGTTCCTTAAATAAGGGCGTTTTGGAAAATTGGAAAGGAAAAGATAATTTTAATTTATATTTGCAATAAAGATAATTTACAATAATTACTCCCCAAATACATACACTTTGCGCTAAAACGACATTTAAAACACTTGCCTTCCAAGATAAAATAGCCCAAACCAATAAAGGTTGAAGAATGATTTTTAATAAATTTATACCACGAACAAATATAAAATGTTCGTGAGCATTAATAACGGCTGTGAAAATATTTGTTTGAATTAATACTGTAATATTTACCAGCATAATGAGATATACTTGCTTAGCAATATACAACTCTTCGGCAGATAAAGTCCGAGAATAGACGGGATCAATACAAAAATAAAAAATTGTACCTAAAAATAATAATCCGACAGCTATAATCAGGTAAATAGTATGACTTGTTCCTATCACTTGTTTTAATTGTTCATAATCTTTTGTTGCCAAACAACGTGATACATATCTGGTAGTAGTATTCGCAAGCCCAAATTCCATTATAGACAAATAGGCAATTACCGAACCCATAAGTTGATAAATACCGTATTGAGTTTGCGTTAAGTAATGAAGCAACATGGGAACATATATTAAAGCTATTAAGCTTTGTGTTCCCATAATAGCATAAGATAATAATACACCTATTTTACGTTGATTCATATGTATTGTTATATTTTGTTATAAAAATGCAATAATTGCTTAGTAATAGCATCCACACTAAAACCTTGTTCTTCTGCTTTCCGTATAGCCTCTTCCCTACTATACCTATTGCTATTTTTTATGACACTAATAATTTCCTGTGCCCATTTTTCTGCGGAAAAACCCTTTATTTGATAAAACAGACCTATATTTAAATTACTTTCCGCAGGTATCAGAGAAGAAACAAAACATTGCTTCCCTGAAAGTTGTGCTTCTACCATTGACATAGACATTCCTTCGGAAAAAGATGCCGATATATAATAATCAAATGTTTGTATCAATAAATTTGTATCTTTTCTTTGCCCTAAGAGCAAAACATACTTTCCCAAATTTAACTCTTTGATTTCCTCTAATAGTTGGGCTTCCTTAGGCCCTCTTCCTGCAATCAACAAATAAGCATTTATTCCTAACTTCCTTAAATGATAAATTATTTGAGGTAAAAATAAAACATTTTTTAACTTACTCAAAGTACCCATATAACCAAAAATTAATGCTTTGCTATCCGGTACAATACTTTTACGAAATTCGTGTATATCTTTGTGGGTATAACATGTCAATTTATCGCTAAAAACATAATTAGGAAAAAATTTACCCTCAACTCCAAAATTAGCTATACAAGAAATTTTACTGCATCCAATTAATTCTGTGCAAAATTTACGATTTAAAAATCTAAAAAGAGGCATAAACAACTTTAATATTACAAAACTGTATTTATTACCGAATCTGGATCCGTGCGCATGGCCTATACGCACCGGTACTTGCGCCGACCTGGCTGCCCATGCGGAAAGCCAAATTAAAAACCCCGTATGGATGTGAATAACATCATATTTATTATTTATGCAAACTTCTTTTATTATCTTATAAAATTTTAATGGTCCTACTTTTGAAATTCTCGGTATCAATATGACATGATTTTTATCGTTAATTATTTGTTCGTATTCTGCAGAATTTTTATCCGGTATTTTAGCAATTGCTACATCACATTGAATCCCCGCATTAACCAAAAAACAATAAAGATTAAATAAAACTACACTTACCCCATCTCCATACAAACCGGGACCTACCAAAAGAACTTTCATAATATCCTACTCTATATACAGTATATAAGCATATATATTATACCATTTAATAAAATGCTAAAATATATGTATGATACTGGATTCTAAACATAATTGGCTTATAACAGGCGGGGCGGGGTTTATCGGCTCCCATATAGCGCACTTACTCGTTGAAAATGGGCAAGAGGTTGTTATTCTTGATAATCTTTCCACGGGAAACTTAAAAAATTTGGAAGATATTTCAGCAAAAATTACTTTTATTCAAGGCGATATAACAAATAAAACCGATTTAAACAAATTACCCAATAATATTGACTATATTTTACACCTTGCGGCACAAATTTCCGTTCCGCAAAGTGTGGAAAATCCGGAAGAAACATTTTTTATCAATACACAAGGCACAGTAAACATATTGGAATTTGCCAAAAATATAAAGGCAAAAAAAGTTGTTTTATCTTCATCAGCCGCAATTTACGGTGATAAAACCGTTCCGCCTTGTGCCGAAAATGCCACACCTGCTTGTCAAAGCCCCTATGCTTTAAGCAAATTGCAAGGTGAAGAATTGCTTAAAATGTATAATTTGCTCTATAATTTACCCACAGTTTGCCTGCGTTATTTTAATGTTTTCGGACCGCGTCAAAATCCAAACAGCGCATACGCCGCGGTAATTGCGAAATTCGTTGATTGCTTCGTAAAAAAACAACCCTTAACTGTATTCGGTGACGGCAAGCAAACACGTGATTTCATTTTTGTTAAAGATATTGCGCACGCAAATATTTTTGCCGCACTTAATCTTGATAAAGGCGAAACTTATAATATCGCCACAGGCAAACATTATACTTTGCTTGAACTTATAGATATTTTAAGCAAACTATTCGGTTATAAACCGGAAATTGTTTTTAAACCTGTACGCGCCGGAGATATTAAAGAAAGTTTTGCCGATATTTCCAAATTATCCGCTACGGGTTTTAAGGCGCAATATAATTTAGAAAATGGCTTAAAGAAAATGCTTGAAAGCATGGGTATTTTATGACACGTTTTTTGTTTTTTTGTATTGATTTTTGGGTATATTTGGTAATAATTGCCTTTGTACTTACCTTAAGACATGGTGACTTTAATGTGTTATTTTTCTATCAAAATTGCCAAATACTTATACCGGCCTTTTTCTTAATATCTGTATTGCTTTGGATCTTTTCTTTCTATGATTTACGCTTGCTTAAACAATGGCGCATAACTTATAAAAATCTTATAATTGCTTTTCTAATATCTCTATTCACAGCAGCCGGATTCATTTACTATATGGCGCCTATACTTAATTTGGCAACACCAAAAACAATACTACTTACAGTATTTATTCTATATTTTTGCTATATTTATTTATCGCGCCGCCTATACGCAAATATTACTTTCCACCAAACAAATGTTTTAGTTTTCGGTAAAAGTAAAACTTTAAATCAACTTCTAAAAGAATTAAAAAACTCAAAACATTATAAAATTACAGAACATCATGATACCGTTGAAAATATCACTTATCCTACAGACATTGATTTAGTATTAGTTTCCAGCAAATTATTCAACCAAAATAAAGAAGCATGGAACATAATTGCCCAAAAATTTTTGCTTAAAGGTTATTTGCTTACTACAGACTTAATAATGTTTGAAGATATTTTTAAACGTATTTCAAAAGAGGGTATTAAAGATAATATGTGGCTGCTGCGCGGAATCGCGGCAAGACATGGTAATAATTTTTACCCTATTGCTAAAAGATTTATAGATATTATCTTTTCCTTATGTTTGCTCCCTTTCTTAGTTTTACCTATGATTTTTATTTATTTATTGATTAAATTTATTGATGGTTTTGAACCAATTTTTTTACAAGAAAGAGTCGGGCAACTTGAAAAGAAAATTTATATCTACAAGTTCAGAACAATGATTCCTAATACAGAAAACATAACAAAACTCGGTGCAATTTTAAGGCGCTTTCGTTTAGATGAAATACCGCAAATGATAAATATTTTGAAAGGGGATATATCCATTGTAGGCCCGCGCCCTCTAGGCAAAGATGACTGCGATATATTAAACAAATATGTACCAAGCCATACCGTCAGAAGTATAATAAAACCCGGCCTTACCGGTTGGGCACAACTTAATTTCAAAGCACCGCCAAATTATTCAGTTAATAATATCGTTCAAAATGAAAATTTAGACGATGAAGTTTTTGATGCCGCTTTTAACCGCCTTGCTTATGATGTCTGGTATATTAAAAACCGCTCTCTTGCTTTAGATATTGAAATAATACTGAAAACCGCTAAACGCGCTTTTATTAAAGACAGTACTATAAAAGAATAATATTAAAATTATAAAGTGGACAAATAACGCTCTATTTCATAACTTGAAATATGTGTTCTGTAATTATCCCACTCAATATCTTTGTTGGCAATAAATTTCTCAAAAGTATGCTCACCTAAAATCTTTTTAACGAGTTCGGAATTGCGGGTATAATTTATTGCCTCATATAAATAAGCAGGCAAGGTGTCAATTTTATGGGCAGCGCGTTCTTCTTTAGACATATCAAAGATATTTTCCTCTGTTATAGGTGGTATAGCCATTTTATGCTTAATACCGTCAAGACCGGCACCAAGCATAACCGCAAAAGTCAGATAAGGGTTGCAAGCAGGATCAGGAAAGCGGCACTCAATACGCGTAGCATTTGGTTTACCGATTTTAACTTGCGGGATGCGCACCAAAGTGCTTCTGTTCTTGCGGCCCCAAGCGATATAAGACGGCGCTTCATAACCCGGCACTAAACGTTTGTAAGAATTAACCCATTGGTTAGTGACAGAACAAATTTCTTTAACATGTGCCAAAATACCTGCTATATATTGGCGTGCAGTTTGTGATAAATACATAGGGTCTTTTTTATCAAAAAATTTATTTTCCCCATTAGTAAAGAGTGATTGGTGTACGTGCATACCGCTGCCGTTAATATTTGCAATAGGCTTTGGCATAAAAGTAGCATAAACACCATATTTTGCCGCAACTTGTTTAACTACGGTTCTGTAAGTAATAACTTTATCAGCCATTTTCATCGCTTCGTCATATCTTAAGTCAATTTCGTGCTGTGAAGGCGCTGCTTCGTGATGTGAATATTCAACGCGGATACCAAGTTTTTCAAGTAGTTGCATTGTTTCGCGCCTTATGGCATAGGAAGTATCTAAAGGAATAGTATCAAAATAATCGGCGTGGTCCAAAATTTCGGGGTTTTTATTATCTTTGAAGTAAAAATATTCAAGTTCCGGGCCAACCATAAATTGGTCAAAACCGAATTTCTTCATTTCTTCAATATTACGTTTTAAAATATATCTTGGGTCCCCTTCAAATTGTTTGCCGTCAGTAGTTTTAATGTCACAAAAAACGCGGGCGATAGGCGCCCCTGTAAAATCAGCCGGAAATGTTTGGAAAGTGCTTAAATCTGGTAAAGCGACTAAATCAGACTCATATATACGGGCAAAACCTTCAATAGATGATCCGTCAAGCCCCATACCTTCAGTTAAAGCATATTCAAATTCGCGGTAAGAAACAGATATTGATTTTAATTTACCTAAAATATCAACAAACCATAATTTTAAGATTTGTATATCATTTTGCTCCATTATTTTTAAATATCTTTGTATATTTTCTTTTTCTTCTTTAGTACGCTCTGTCATATTAACCTCTTATAAATTGTCTTATTACTTATTTTATCATTTTAAAAGATAATAGAAAAACCCCGCCTACAAGGCAGGGTTTTAATTTCACTTAAACAACTAGGTTAAAAAGTTGCTTTTACAAAGGCGCCAATTCTATTATTAAAATAGAAATTTGCTGCCCCTGCATTGGACGCACGGCGGCGGTATTGATACCAAACGCCTGCGCTTAACCATTCTTTAAACTGATAGTTAACTTCCGGTCTAACGGTCACGACATCATCAGCTCTCTTAACACCGGCAACTTCTTTAGTATAAGAAAGGTTTTCATAACCTAAGGTTAAACCGGCAACGAATTTGTCCATAATTCTTTGTGAACCGTACAATTTAATACCTGTTGAGACGAAGTAGCGGTTATTGGTATAAATGGTTTCTTCAAAATCTCTTGAACCGCTTAAGCGGATCAAGTTTTGAGAAGTAGGTGCCCAAGTTAAAGCAAGATTATAACCGATTAAATTTGCATAATCGTCATAACCGTTGATTTGGTGAGTATAATTTCTATAATTATAGGTCACTTTTGCTTCGCCGGTCACTTTCGGTGCAACTTGGCCTTCAACACCTAATGCTAAGGTACCGCCGGTTGAATTGTTTGCTTGGGTTTTTTGATAAGACAAAATAGTATATGTATATTCAGCGAGTAAACTTGTCTTTTCAGAAATATTATAATAAGCACCCACACCAAGATTTAAACGGTTTCTATTAAGGTATTGGAAGGTATAACCGGTATATTTATTAAGTTCATCGGAAACTTTTACACCAAAACTTAATTTTTTATAAGCATTTGTTCTGTAAGAAGCATAAACATTATTTTTTATTCTTTGTGCTCTTTCTGTTAATTCTGAGTTAGCAGGATCAGAAGTAAGCAAGAATGTATCACCAAGTTTTAAAGCATTATTGCTGACTTCAGCATTAACTAAAGTATCCCAATAACCGTTAGTACCGTTATGCTTTGTATATGCATTATAACCTACTATACCGCTTATTTTACCTTCTAAAGAAGTATTCGGAACAGTCAAATCATATAAAGCGCCGAGTTTGGTTGAGAAAATACCGGAACCGATTCTGCCTCCGTTTTGTAGATATATGTTATCATCATAACTTATATCTTCTGAAGCCATAAACTTAAGGTCAGAAGCATTAATCGTTAAAATGCTTGCCAGAACGAAAATAAATGTTAAAAATATTGACTTTTTCATAGTGGTTAATTCCCGTTAGGTGATGATTGGCTCAAATCCGGCCTTTCAACATTTTGTGATGCTTGCTGCGCTGCAACTTCATTGACATATTCAGAAACTGCAGGAAATTCTACTGTTTGCATAGAAGTATTTGTTTTTGTTGATGATGCTTTTGCGGCACTCTTTGCTTTTGTAGCTTCTTTTTTCTGTGCCTTTTCTGCTTCTTTTTGTGCTTTTTTTGATTCTTTTTGGTTCTTTTGTTCTTCTTCAACGAGATTTACTACAGAAATATCGCCTTTAATTTCATCAACTTTCATTGTGCTTGGTGAAACGGAAAATACTGCTAAACCATTAGTAGAGATTCTCTCTTTACCGACTTCTACCCCTTTTAAATCTGTGCCGGTAATTAAGATTTTGCCGTCTTTTGCTTTAGAAATAAGTACTTTTTGACCTTGCGGAACATATATTTGTACTCCGTCATAAAGTACGCGAACAGGAGATGTACCTGATGTCATAATCGGTGTACCTTGCTCATAGGTAATGGTTTTACCGTCTTGTAAAACCGCAACTTCTGCGAAAGCCGCTACAGATAAAAATAAACCTACAACGGCCAATAATTTTAATTTTTTCATTTTACCTCCATAATATTTAAATCTCTCTTGTATGCCAATATATTTTATCAATTTTAGAGCATCAAAGCAAATAATAACCTAATGACTTTCTATAAATGTACGAAAATCTAAAGTATTATTTATTTTTTTGAAAAGCCAACCCTTTTTATTATCATCATATAAAGAAGCAGTATCTTTAAAATTGGCTTTTAGGGCCTTATCTAAATACTTATACATATTCTTTTTATCACGCTTTACCGTCCAAAAATACCCGGCATAATTTATAGCTGCGGGGGCCATTGCAGGGGAATATTTTAAAGCCATTTCAAAATCATTTTTTGCTTCGTCATAATTACCCATCTTCATATTAACATAACCCCTATTATTATACAATACAGCCCAATTAGGTGTTTTTTCTAATGCGGAAGTATAATCGTTTTTAGCGGTCTGCCAATTTTCAATTTCTTCATGAATTAAACCGCGCCTATTATAGTAAATTGCCTGAGGATTTAAAGAAATTAAAGCAGTATAATCTTCTATTGCCTGTTCAAAAAGAGATATTTCTTTTAAAGCCGCCGCACGCAGCATTAAAGCTGTTTCGTTATTCGGATTTTTATTTATAATTTTACTTAAGAGAGATATTGCTTCATCATACATATCCCTGTTTGTATATATGCGGGCTAGGTAAAGAGTAATGTCTTCATCTTCCGGGTTTTGTTTGGCAAGTTCATTAAAAATATCTTCCGCTGCATCGTAATTATATAATTTGTAATTTGCGCGCCCTTCTAAGAAACGGGCTTTATTTTTATATTCTTTATCTTTAATTTTTTTTAAATCTGCCAAGGCACTTTTCATTTGCCCAAGTTCAATAAAACAAATTGCACGGTTATAATAAAAACCGTCATAATTCTTTTTTAAATTTATTGCGGAAGTAAAATCATTTTTAGCGGATACAAAATCCCCGGCGTCCATATAAGTAAGCCCGCGGGCATAATATTTAAAAGGGTCTTTAGGGGAAAGTTCTATAATTTTAGTATAATCGGCAAGTGCTTTTTTGATTTTACCTTGTTCTTTATAAGCATCCCCTCTGCGATGATATGCGGAAATATAATTGGGGAAAGTATTTATTGCTTTAGTATATAATTCTATTTTCTTTTTTAGGTCCTTTTCTTCCAAGGCATTTTGATAATATTGCTTCGCCGTTAGAGGCCAACAAGGCAAAGCAATAAAAATACTTAAAAAGAAAAAGATAAAAATTTTCATTGCATTATGTACCAAAGTAAAACTTGGCTTAAAATAAGCAATATGCCAACCAAATACCCGATAACTAAGGCGATTTTAGTAAAAAATTTCAAATTTAAAATAACAGCGATAATTAAACTAAACCGTATTGACATTTTAGTAAAAAATTCCGCCTTATTTTGTACTTTTTTGAAACTTGTTATTACTATTCTCTTGACTAAAAACAGCACGCTACCTAAGAAGGCGATAACCAAAAGCCCTACTGCCGTTTTTGCTGCATAACGGTGAATATCTTTGGATATATCTTCAAAAGTTTTTTTAATAAGTTCAAGTAAACTATTCTGTTCAAGTTTATCTGCAAACCTGTCCACTTTGCTTTCTATGGAATTTTTTACTCTGAGTACTGTCTTCCTTATAATATCACCCAAACTGGATGATAAAGATAAAACTGCGTGCAATAGGGCCATTGTAATACCGTAAATAAAACCAATGAACCCATAAACCCCAAATAATAAAAGCACAATTAAAGCAAGATACCACCAGGGATAAGCCATACCGACAAAATATTCTTTAAAAATACAATAACTGCCCGTTAAGAGAATACCGACAGATAATAATACCCAAAAGATTATCAATAATAAACTTTTTTTTACTAATTTCTGGCAAATATCTACCAATACTTCCGCTACCGAAGATGAATTATTGTGCTGACGAAATTTAAAATAATGTTTTTTATTTTTTTGCTCTTGCGGCAAGTTTTTATTTTCTTGTTTTACATTTGCTTTGGCAAGTAGATTTTTCTTTGTTTCTTTTACTGTTTTTTCTTTATTATTTTTTTCTTCTTTTTCCATAAACCCTCTAATGGTTGTGGCAGCAACAACCGTCACAACAAGTATGGCCTTGTTTTTTAACGGCTGAAGCGCGATCTGAAATTTTTACAAGTTTACCTGTTTTTTTATCAATTATATAAGTTCCTGTGTTTGACATTTTACCACTTCCTGTATTTCCAATACATTACCGCACCCCAAACCGATAAAATAGCAAGCCCCATAATAATCGCAAAAGCATGCGGATGTTTAGCAAGCGGTATGGCCACGTTCATAGAAAATGCACTCACTACGAAGGTGGGAACCATAATCCAAATAGTAATTGTGTTTAATTTTTTAACCAAAACGTTTAAGTTATTATTTACGATAGATGCCCGGGCATCCATCATGCTTGCCAAAATGTTTGAATAAATTTCCGCCTGTTTCTGGGATTGGGTATTTTCAATAATTATATCATCAAGCATTTCCCTGTGCTGTTCATTAAGGCCTACACGTGTGCTGAAATTGCGCAATTTTTCAAAAACGAGGCCATTTGCCGTAATAGCACTTGCATAATAAACCAAACTTTTTTCCAAACTAAAAAGATTTAAGAGGTATTTATTATCCATTGACTGCGTCATTTTATTTTCAATTTCTTCGGTAATTAAATTGATAACTCTTAAATGTTCAAGATAATGGGATATAGCGTTATAAATAATTTTCAGAAATACTTCATTTAAGTCCGCTACATAGTTAAAACGTTTACCGATAAAAAGAGGGATGTCTTCCGGTAAAACAATTACTAATTTTTCTTTGGAAAGGAATAACCCCATTGAGGCAACCCTAAAAACAAGCTGTTCTTTATCGGAATAATTTCTGGGACGGTTCAAAATTAAGGTAATATGTTGTGGCTCTATCTCAAAACGGGGCAATTCTTCGGGGTCCATAGCGGAAGCAAGGGTATGCTCGTCAATATCCAAAACATTTGTCAAATATTTTTTTTCTTCACCTTCGGGATTAACAAAAAGCAGAATATTTGCTTGCTCGGAAGAAATAGTATTTTCTTCTTCTATTTTATTATTTTTTATAATATATTTTTTAAGCATAAGCGCACCGGTCCTGATTCCGAAATATTATTTATACTTCACTTAGTATTTTATATAATTTATAGAGCATTGTACATAAAAATTTTACCATTTTAAGAGGCCTGAATGTTATATCCTAAAAAAAATAAATTGAAACTAAAACCGTTTTTCTCAGCTAAAGATTTTTTAGATGGGAAAAAAATAAAATTTACACTTCCCAAAACGGCAATTATTATGCCTTCTGCAGATATGACCAAATTTTTAAAAGGCCGCGTCAAAAAACATTATGATTTATTTTCAAGTATTGACCTGCTTAATGATAATATTGCTGTGGTTCATAATTTCGCCGAAGGTGCTCCTTTGTGCGTTTTTATCGCTGAGCAACTTTCCGCACTCGGTGTTGAAAAATTTATCTTAATAGGTGTTGCAGGAGCGATAGGTAAAAATTTAAAAATAAATGAAAAAGTTTTATGTACAGGTGCTTTTACCGACGAAGGGACAAGCCGCCATTATGTACTTGAAACCTTAGTTAAACCAAGCAAAGAAATTACAAAAACCCTTTCAAGTTTAACCGAAAACAGCGGCTACACTTGGACCACAGATGCAATCTTTTGCGAAACAAAAAAAGAAGTTGATTTTTATGCAAAACAGGGTGCTTTAACAGTTGAGATGGAAGCGGCAGGCCTATTTGCATTTGCTAAAAAGCGCGGGTTTAAAGCCGGTGCAGTTTTTGTAATAAGTGATTTATTAAATTCTTCAAAATGGGATGCTTTGCCTAACCGCAAGAAAAATGCCCAAACATTAGCACAACTAATATTTGACATAACAAAAAAATTCTCTTAATTTTCTTTTAATTCGCAAGCATCAAGAAGTTCCCAAAACTCTTCAACGGTTTGTATACGATCGGCAGGATCTTGGGCCAATGCTTTAACTATAAGCGTATCTATTTCTTTAGGCAATCTTGGGTTAATACGGGAAGGTTTAACTATCGTCTTGTTATTTAAATCATAGCCCTTTACGCCCCAAGGGACAACACCTATCAATGCCTCATATAAGCATACGCCTAAAGAAAAAATATCTGACTGTTTAGAAGTATATCCCCTTTGTTGTTCAGGGGACATATAAGCCGGCGTACCTGCTATAGAAACATTTTCCTTATCTTTTTTATCTTTTGCAATTTTTTGCGCCACACCGAAATCCATGACTTTAGCAGGGCCGAAATCGGCAATCATTATATTTCCGGGTTTCAAGTCACAATGTACAATATCCAAAGAATGAGCATAAGCAAGGCCGGCACAAACAGATTTAAATATCTCTTTAATTTCATTGAACGGAATATAATTATCGATATCAAGGCGGGTTTCAAGGGTTTGCCCGTCCACATACTCAAAAACCAAATATAAACTTGTAGTTGTCTCTATAACAGTATATATTTCTACTATTGAGGGATGACGAAGCATCGCAACAGTTCTTGCTTCCGTTAAAAATTGTTCCCTAAAATTACCGTTTTTCAAAAGTTCAGGTCTGATACGTTTTACGGCGACTTTACGTTTTAAAGAATTATCATAAGCCTCATATACTTTACCCATGCCTCCTTCACCGATAAGCCTTATAAAATCATATTGTTCTTTAATATTATATTCTTTCAAACGCCTGCCTTGACTATCTACATATTCCGGTTTACGATATCTTAAAAACAACAAAACTCCAAACATTAACGCAACTATTATTATGTACTTCGTAAACCACGGGGGAAGGCCTTGTTCTTCTTTTTGGTTTTGTGCTTTTTGCTTGGGGTTTGTAAAAAGGATATTCTTTAATTGTTGTGCTTTTTCTGATTTTGGATTTAAAGATAATGCCGTTTCAACATCTTTTGTAGCCAAATTGATTTTTTTATCTCTCAAATAACATTCAGCACGTGTTAAATACGGTTCTACAACAGAGGGTGCAATATAAATTGCTTTTGAAGCATAATACATAGCATTTTGGCAGTCATCAAGTTTTTCGTAAGCAATCGCCTGTAAATTAAATATTCTGAAATCGGAAAACCCTTCCCTTATCAAAATATCACCCAAATTTATAGCTTTGTTATAATTTTCCTGTTGAATTGCTAACCTAATTTCAGTTATACTGTTTTCAAGCAAATCTGATTTTTGGCGTTCACTTACACCGGAAACAGGTGCACTGCGGGAATGTGTTCCTTCAACAAATAAAGGAGTATTTTGCGCATAGGCAAAACAAAAAACTGAACAAAAAATAAATACAAAACAAAAACAACGCCAATTTATTTTCATATACATATAATAATATAAAAATCAAATAAACTCAAGTTTTTTGTTATTCTTTATAAATCAAACAATTCCAGTTGTTTGGTTTTTTTATCTTTTTCTTTATCTTCTGCCGGTACAGAATTATGATTTAAAGAAGAAAATAAAGTATATAAATGCCCGTTTTCAAAATTATATTTTTTACCGGCATCCATAGTTAAATTACAAATTTCATCCGCCTGGGCATTACCAGAACGCAAAGTATGGCCCAAAATAACAGTTTTAAATTTTTTAACTAAAATTTTTATTTCTTCCATCAAAATTTTTAATTCCGGATTTTTTATTTTATAAACTCCGTTAAATTGTTTTACCAAAAGTTCGGAGTCCGAAGTGATCTTCAAATCACTCCCGCCGATTTCCCCCGCCAAAACCAAAGCAAGTTTTAAAGCATTATACTCGGCCTGATTATTAGTGCATTTCTTAAAGAATAACCCTTGTTTGATAAGGGTTTTACCGGCCTTATCTTTTATTATCACACCGCTTGCACCAATACCGGGGTTTCCGCGGCTACCGCCATCAATATTTATAATTAAAAACATATCAATTATTTAAAAACTCCTTTATTTTTTTCCAATCAGCCCTGTCTGAACGGGCAATCAAAGTATAGGAAATACCTTTATTTTTATAACGTGCACAGCGGCCGATTCTATGTATATATTCTTCCGGATTTTGCGGAAGTTCATAGTTTATGACACAACAAATTGCAGGTATATCAAGGCCGCGTGCGGCAAGGTCGGTAGCAATTAAAATTTGTAATTCTTTATTTCTGAAATCAAGCAAAGTTTTGTCGCGCTCTTTTTGTTTAAGGCCGCCGTGCATAACGCCTACGGAAAACCCACGCCTTTTAAGATAAACTGTAATTTCATTTGCGGCTCTTTGCGTTTTTAAAAAAACCAAAATTTGTTTCTCTTTTTGGCTTTGTTCTTGCAAGATTTCCGTTAATTTTTTTAATTTTTCATTACCTTCAATTTTAATAATTTTTTGACTGATATTTTTATTTGGTTTATTTGTTTCTTCCGCAAAAATTTTTACGGGATTATTTAAATATTTTTCTGCTAAATTTAAAACCCGTTTTGGGTAAGTAGCAGAAAACATCATACTTTGCTTTTTAACCGGTAAACGGTTGAAAATATCTTCAATTTGTTCCCTAAAACCAAGTTCCAGCATTTTATCCATTTCATCCCAAACGACATAAGAAAAATCTTCTATTCCAAAAGTTTTGCGCTTGATATGGTCATTTAAGCGCCCAGGTGTTGCAATAACAAACTGCGGTTTTTGTTTTAGTTTTCGGAGTTGCCCCTGCATATTCTTACCGCCTACAATTAAAGCAGTTTGCATATAAGTATCCTGCATAATCTGTTTAATAACGGTTTGTATTTGCTGTGCAAGTTCGCGTGTGGGGGCAATAATTAAAGCGCGGGATAAATCTTTTTTAGAAAGTAAATCTACCAGCGGCAAAGCATAAGCCGCCGTTTTACCGCTTCCTGTGGGGGAAGAGGCCATAATATCTTTACCTTGTAAAATTTGAGGAATAACTTCTGCCTGAATTTCAGTAGGCGTTGTAAAGTTCAAATTTTTTATTATCTTTAAACGTGCCGGTGTTAAACCCAAAGCGAAAAAGGTATTATTAGTCATAGGGGAATTATCTTTCCCTTGGCGGATAGAAATATATATCAAGTTTAGAAAAAACGATACCGGCTTTTGCCAATTTCTCCTGCGTAATGTCCCAATATTTACAATGCAAAAAATTAGCCAAATTTTCTTGGCTGACTCTTAATGTTTGGCAAACAATAGTTGGTGTATAATCTCTGCCGATAACAGCCTTAGGGCTTGCAGTGTCACCCAAATAAAAGCCGCAAGCCATATATCTGATGCCGACATATGTAAACTCGAAATTACACAGTATTTTCTTAAGCATCCTGACGCTCATAAAACCCTACCGTTTTTGAACTTCAAGTATAGTATAGCATTTTTATTTTAAAATGGGAAAGAATTTTCTTCGGCATCTAAGGCTAACCTATCCCAATAGTAATGTTGTTCTTTTATCCCGATTTGATTAAACTTATTACCTAGCAACTGCAAATCAGAAAGCATATTGGGGGTGCCCTCTTTTTCAAAATCTATCATTGTCATTATAAGGTTATTATCTCTGTCACGTTTAAAAAATAAGTTATTATACAGGTCATCATAACTAAAGCCATATTTTTCCAATTCCAAAAAGAATCTGAAAATTATATCCCATTCTTTTGTACTTATCGGTTTATTATTAAGTTTTACTTGTGCAAATAAAAGGCTTCGCTTATCTGCCCCGACATTGCCCCAACAAAAACCGCTTTCATCCACAGGCGAAACGACAAACATTAATTTTGCTCTGTCTTTAGGATTTCTGATAAAAATTTTAATTCTTTCATATTTTTCATATATATCATCCAAAACATTTTTCGGTAAACTATCTACGCTTTCCGCTAAAATTTGAGGATATGATATTTTTACGCCTTCAAACTTCTCAAGCAAATTATTTTCTGTAATTATTTTATGCAATTTTTTGGTGTTAATAATTTCATCTTCAGTACCGAATTTTAAATAGCCGACTACCTTATTATTGTTGTCATATAATCTCCAAACAGCGTGGGCTATTAAACTATTATCTATTTCGGTAACCACTAACTCTGCCCTATTGACATTTTTTAATACATCCGGGGTATTTGCAAGTTTAATTTCCGGTTTTTGTACTATGCTGCCGCGCTTTAATTTAAGCCCTTCGCGTTCCAATTTTTTGCCTATTGAAATAACATCATTATAATTGTCTATCTGTGAAAGTGTATCTTTTAATTTTATAAATCTTACAATTAACTTCCCTTGGGTATTTCTGCCAAGCAATATACTTTTTGCGAAATCTTGAACAATGAAATCATTATTGTTTATATCTTGGATTAAAGCCAAAACCTCATCCCATTCCGCAGGTGTAATAGGTTTATTGGCAAAATCTGATTTTTCCCTAAAAGTAGCATTCATAGCAGGGTCATCTTCTACCCATATAGACCCGTTAAATTTAATGGGTGTTGTGGTATAAGGCATTAAGAGCGGCCTTGAAAAATCTTTATTATTCCCCCTAATTTCATAAAAATCGTCAATGACATTATCAGGAAGGCCCTCCTCTATAACAGATATAAATTCGGGATATTCTATATCGACCAATTCATATTTCCCTTTCAAATCATTCCCCTTGATCATACGGTCAAATATACGCATTCTGAAAACATCTGTTTCCGTACCGTACATTAAGAACTTGTTGATATGCCCCCTAAAATCATAAATTCCCCAAACCGGATTCATTTTTTTACCTATATTACCCATAGGGAAAAGAGTAGCATTTTCATACCCGTCAAAATTTTCAATAGGCAAATAAGGCCTGTCGGCAGGCAAGGAAGTATGTTTAAACCCCAAAACGGATGCCAGATTGGACCTAGGAATAACACCGCTGATATCGGTAATATGATTCATATTGTGAACGAATTTAGGTTTAGAAAATATAAAATTTACCGGCGGATGAACTGGAAACCTAAAATGAGCACTAAACGGTTGTAAATTTATCAATTTTTCAAGCCAATCTAAATTATTAACCAAGGTAAAAGCACCCTCTGTATTTTCTATAGTTGCGCTTAAAATTCCAAATACAGAAAATTTATTCGGTGCAGTTTCGGCAACAACAGGGCCGCCGCTTAAACCGTTTTCATTAGGACCTCTCAAATAATAAATATTCCTGGCAGGTTTTGAATATGACATGTATAAATCAGGAGAGACATTATCTGTATTAAATTCACCATGCGGAAAACCAACTTTAATTACTTCGTCCAAATCATAAATATTACCGAAATTTAAATCTAGTGGCCTTGCCGGTATTTTATGTTCAGGTAAAAGCAAAGCGAAATCTGCACCTATATCAATAGTTTCCCTGCTTAAAGTTTTATCAAAGAGCATAGTGTATGCATTATCAACAAAATTACCGAAACTATCATAAATTTCTGTTGTAGCACCGGGGGCACCTGTCACTCCGTGCCCGGCCGTAATAATAACCTGCCTTTTTACACCATATATAGGAACTTCTGCTAAGAAACCGCTTAATTGCCCGTTTATATTTTCTAATCTGAAAACGGAATTTGACAATTCGCTGGTCTGTGCGGCCTCTTCCGTTGCGGGAACAGCGGCTGCTTTCATAACCGCAGTTTGTGCCGAAATATTTGCCGCATGTTGTGTTGCACTAGTACTTGTTAAAGTTAATTGCGGCCTTGACGATAAAAGACCTTTACTTTGTAAACCTTTTCTAAATTTTGAAGCGACATTTAAAGTGTTTAAAGTGATAGCAGGTTTTGATATTTTTGCAGGCGTTAAAGCAAGCGATTTAATGTTTAAAGCACCGCGGCCGAAAGTGAGCGCAGTTGATGTTTTACCGACTCTGGCAATTTGATTAAAAGCAGGGGTTGCCTTTGTCACATTTGAAGAAACGTTTCCTGCTTTAGCAACATTTGCTACACTGTTTATAGATCTAATACTTCTTAAATTTTTTAAGCCGGAAACAATGCCGGGTATACTGCGCGCTAATGAAATTAAGGAAATCAGTGCCACTACAATATCTGCCGCCATTAGGACATTACGTGTATTTTCTAGAGCATGGAAAGATCTTTCACTCATTACATTGTGGCTATTAGCAACTAAACCGGAATTTGGCAAAGCGGTCATATTTGCTATCATTTTGCCTGTTCCGCCGTTAATATCGTAGTAGAAATTTTTATTTAATATTTCTGCCGCAGGTTTGGCGTCTTCCAAATCAAGGTTTTGAATTAAACCCAAGATTAAAGGCAAGTGCATTGTTTGGCGGTCTTCTTCACCGGAATTAACATAGTTATTAACTATTTTATTTGCTAATTTTTTACCGCGCTCACCTGAACTTGAAAGGAAATCACCGATATCGGTTAAAATATTATTAAATACTATACGGTATGAGACATTAGAATCTTTCGTCACGTCATAGGCGGCATTGGTAAGCCAAAAAATATTTATGCCTTCCCTTTCGGTCGCTGCCGTATTTATGTATTGCCAACCTTCATTAAGGCGGTTAAGATACTTTGTCTCGTGTAAATTTTCTTCAAGTATTTGCCTGCGTACTGATTCAAAAATACCGCTGGGCATAAACATACTCAAGGCTTCCCTTGTTCTGTTGCCGGTTATACTTGGGGTGGTATCCTCGGTTAAAAATTTTTCTATTAAAGAATAACTGTAATCTGTATCTATAAAAGTTAAAGCCGCTATAGTTTCCATTAAAACCAAGTTAGCATAAGTTTCATTTTGGTATTTTTTTAGGAATCTGTAAATATAATCTGCGGTATTTTTTGCATCTTGAGCACTTTCCGTAAGTACGGCTAACATCGTTAGACTGTCTAATGCTTTTTGGCAATTATTGCGGTTTTTTTCTTCTTTGGAGAAATCTTTATCTTTGATATTTAGGTTTTCCTGTGCGGTTTCCCAAAGTTCTTCAAAAACGGACATATTGCCACAACTGCTTTTATTCTTTTCAACAATAGTTTTTAAAATTTCTTTTATCTGCGGTATATCTTCGCTTGATATAGCGGCGGCAAAAGCGGCGTTGCGTATTTCGGTAATATAATTTTGAAAAACTTCCCAATCCCCTTCAGTAAACTCAAGCAAAGCGCTTATTACGCCGCGCACAAAAGTGTGATACGGGGCACAAATATCACCGTCGCAAACTTTACCGTAATTATTTTTTGAACCCTCAATTTCCAAGCGGGTTAGTAATCTTTTGAAATTATACTCGTGCTTATATAATCTCTTGATATCATTTTCGGTAATTATGTTTAAGTTCTTTTTGATGTCCGCACTCAATTCGGCGGCTTCCTTTTCCCAAGGTTTTTGGTCTTTTTGGGCAAAAACAGGAATATTTGCATTTATCAGCAAGATAAATGTTAAAAGGACACTTAAAGGTTTTCTCAGTGTTTTTATATATCTCATTAAATATATTATAGAGATTTTTATAGAACCGTACAAGGGTAAAAGGGCCTAATACAGAACGGACTAAAGGACCTAGAAACAGCGGGACAACTCAAAAAAAGGTAAAATATATTATGCTCAAAATAGACAAGATACTCAAACTCGGTGAAATAACTTCTACTCAAACACTTGCAAAGGAAATTGCACCGCTGTTTCCAAAGGAAAATATCTTACTGACAGCGACTGCGCAAACGGAAGGTAAAGGGCAATATGACAGGGTTTGGTCTTCAAATGACGGCGGATTGTATTTTACTTTGATTTTAAGACCGCAAAAAACTGCCGATTTGAAACTTTTACCATACCAAGCAGGCAAAGCCCTTGCCAAAACCTTGGAAGATAATTACGGGCTTATAACAAAAATTAAATTACCTAATGATGTTTTGGCTTTCCACAATAACACTTTTAAGAAAATTGCCGGCATTTTAATTGAAACACAAACTACGGAAGATAATTTAAATTTGCTATTAATCGGCGTAGGTGTAAACGTAAACAATGCTTTGCCGAAAGATTTAGAGGCAACCTCCCTTAAACAATTAAAAAAGAGCGCCCAAAATATTGACGCTCTTTTAGAAAACTTCTTAAAGAACTTTGCCGAAGAATATTTACTTTGGCAAAATTCAATTTAGTTTCTTAGAATTTATACCTGATGCTCAAACCAAATAAATGGCTGGTTGCGCTGTTGTAATGAACTTGTGTTGTATGGTCTGCTGCTGTACCGTCTAACGGTGTAGCCAATAAGAGTGAATAACTTAAATCTAAGATAGTATTTTCACTGAGTTTGAAACCTGCACCTGTGCCGATAATATAGCGGTCATCAACAGGGAGCATTACATCCATAAAATCTCTATTTAAAGGTGATTTATCATAGATGAAACTGCCGCGGAGTTTAACTGCATCGGTCAAAGTATATTCCGCACCGACACCGATTCTGTAAGCATCTTGATAATGTTTAGCATTACCGTCTGCGGTACCCATTAAACCTGAAGCACCGCTGTCCGGGAGATGATCCATATAAATATTAATCGCTTTAAAGCAGCTCCAGAAAACATTTGTCCAGTTTGCTTCAATTAACCATTTATCAGTTGGTTTATAAGAAACACCTAAAGCAAGTTGAGCCGGGAAAGTAATATCGCCCCAGAAATCACCGCCGTTTACGAAACCGGTTGTGCCGGGATTATATTTAGCAGGACCTCTTACACTATGGTCATTTCTCATACGGAAACTTGCGCCCATATTAACTTTTTCATTTGCTTTATAAAACACACCAAGCATACCTGAAACGGCAACGCTGTCACCGTCAAGGTCCATATCCACTGCATTACCAAAACGTATTTTTTCAGTAAAGTTTAAATATTGGACTTCAGCACCTAATGATACTGATAATCTGTCTGTTGCTTTATAAGCAACTGTCGGTTGAACTGAATAAGTTGTCACACCAACATGGTACAAACTTTTTGCACCCATCCAAGCATGGCTGGTATAATCATTACTCAAACCGAAACGAGCCATAGCACCCAAGCCAACCCACCATTTATCATTAAGTTGTTGGGTATAATATAAATTCGGTAAAGGCCACCATTGACGTTTTGTTTTACCGTCAATACCGTCATAAGTGACACCGCCGCTTGCCGTGACGACTGTTATACCTGCTTGAATTTGTTTGCCGGGGAGTTCGGTAATAAGGGCCGGGTTCAAAGCCAAAGAGGCAGGTTCTGCATCGCCTGCTAAAACTGCACCGCCCATAGCGTTGCCGCGTGCGCTGAATTCATAAAGCGCAAAGCCTGACGCCAAAGCCAAATTCGCTAAAAACAAAAATGGCAGGGTTAATACTAATTTTTTCATCATTTTTTTGTTCTCCTAACTTACTATTTTCCTAACAAATATATTATACCATATTTTTAGCACGCTTTGTGCCCCGACGTAAAACGGCATATTGACAAAAAGCATAAAAACTGTTATCATTAGTTTATAGGAGTTTTATTTAAAGTTAATGTAGGCGGAAATACGCCTAAAACAATTTAAACTTTTTTGGAGTTTTGCCCAAAGCAAAACGGACCTTTGAGAAATCAAAGGACTAGTTCAAGCCAAAAATAGTTCGTATCAGGCACAAAACGGAGGGCCTAATTACCCCTCGGTTTTGTGCCGAGCGTTTAAGCATATTTATATGCTTTTACCACGGCTATTGTATTTGGTTCCTTGAACTAGTATCAAATATAATGGCCGTTTTTATTTGGTCTTTTAGGGAGAATGACACCTATGATACTATCACTTTTAAGTTTTTTTGTAATAATGTTTCTTGCTTTTTATGCTGTTTCTTTGCTTGCAAAATATGAAAGGGATAAAAACAAGAAAAAATAAAAAATTTAGGTATTTAATATATTGAATACCTATCGGTAAGGCAGGGAAGTAAATCATAGTTTTCTCCAAAAACTTTTACACCTGCCTTACCAAGAAATAAACAGGTTGGGTAAAAAGATTTTTATTTGATGTA
>JBGURU010000017.1:0-4660 GCA_045132175.1 Elusimicrobiaceae bacterium
TTTATTTGATGTATCAAAATACATCAGATGAAAAGCAGTAAAAGCAGTAAAAATATTCAAATTAACAGGAGAAATGAATATGAAAAACACAAAGGGTTTCACCCTTATTGAATTGCTGGTAGTCGTCTTGATTATCGGCATTTTGGCAGCAATTGCCTTACCGCAATACTTCAAAGCCGTTGAAAAAGCACGCAGCGCTGAAGCATTGTCATTATTCGGTACTATTTACAGTGCAGAACAAAGAGTATATTTAGTAGAAGATTCTTACACGGATAACTTCGGTAAATTAGATATTGACTTGCAAGATAATGACGGTAATCCGGTAGGAGACGGAAAGAAAACTTTTACTACTGCAAATTTTAAAATAGACTTACTTAATACAACCAACGCAAGTACGGCTATTCTAAGAGCATGCAGGAAATCAGGCAGATATCCTTATGTTCTCACTAAACATTTAGATACTGGTAAAACTGATTGTAAAGGTACAATATGTGCTTCTTTAGGAAATTTTGATAACGATACAACTGCTTATGCTACTATAGCAGCGGCTCTAGCAGAATGTACAGCTACTAACTAATTCTTTCCTTACAGCACAAAACCCCGTAAAATTTACGGGGTTTTATTTGCACAAAAAAATGCCCCACAAATATTGCGGGGCCTTTTTAAAATAATAAATTAATCAACAAAAATATCTTTGCCCTCTGCTAAAAATTCCAAACATTTGCCTGTACCTAAAGCAACACAGGTCAAAGGATCTGCCGCACGGCGGACAGGTATATCAGTTTCTTTATGTATCAATTCTTCTATACCTCTAAGTAAAGAGCCACCGCCTGCAACCACCAAACCCCTATCAACAAGGTCAGCCGCAAGTTCGGGAGGGGTTTCTTCCAAAGTTCTTTTTACCAAATCTACGATAGAGCGCACCGGCTCAAGTATCGCTTGGCGGATTTCGTCAGATGTCACGGTCATTGTGCGCGGTAAACCTTGTGTTTGGTCGCGCCCTTTGACTTCCATACTCATTTCTTCTTCCAAAGAATATACGGAACCTATTTGGATTTTTACTTCTTCGGCAGTAGTTTCTCCGATAATCAAATTGTATTTCTTTCTAAAATACTGAATAATACAGTCGGTTATTTCATCACCGGCTATATCAATGGAATTTGCCACTACCATACCGCCAAGGGAAATAACCGCAACTTCCGTTGTACCGCCGCCGATATCAACAATCATATTAGCATGCGGTTCGGTGATATCTAAACCGGCACCCATAGCAGATGCCATTGGTTCTTCAATTAAAATAACTTCCCTTGCACCGGCTTGCTTTGCCGCATCTTCAACAGCACGGCGTTGCACTTCGGTAGTGGAAGATGGTATACCTATAACAATGCGCGGCCTAAGTAAAGATTTCCTGTTATTATGTACGGTTCTTATAAAATAGCGTATCATCTTTTGTGTGACACCGAAAGATGCAATAACACCATTTTTCATAGGCCTTTCCGCGACTATATTGGCGGGTGTTCTGCCAAGCATTTTTTTTGCTTGCTTACCAACGGCTTTAACTTCACCCGTTTCTTTATCTAAAGCGACTACGGACGGCTCACACAAAACTATCCCTTTATCTTTAACATAAATAAGACAGTTGGCTGTGCCAAGGTCCATACCCATATCATTAGAAAACAACCCGCCTAAATAGTCCAGAAACATATTAAGCCACCAATTTTATAATTGCCACTTCGGCATTATCACCTTTGCGGATACCTGCCCTGTAAATGCGGGTATAACCGCCGTTGCGGGTGGCATAGCGTTCAGCCAAAACTTCTACAAGTTTTTTGTATACTGTTCTGTCTGATACTGCATTTTTAAGGGCAAGATTTTCACCCTTTTTTGCGAGTGTAATAAGGGCTTCAACTTCGCGCCTTACTTCTTTTGCTTTCGGCAAAGTGGTTTTCACTTCTTCGTGCAAAATAATGCTTTGTGCCATATTGGCAAGCATTGCTTTGCGGTGGGAAGTTGTCTTTCCGAGTTTGCGGACACCAGTGTTCTTAATCATAAAAATTACTCCTTATTATCTGCTAATTTTAATTTCATAGCAGCCAAGCGTTCTTGCACTTCCTGCAAAGATCTTGCACCGAAATGTTTTACCATACTTAATTCTTTTTCGGTCTTGGCAGCAAGTTCGCCTATGGTTTTAATATTTGCCGCTTTTAAACAATTTAGTGAGCGGGAAGAAAGTTCCAGCATATCTACAGATTGTGAAAGAACCTCATTATCCGGCTCTTCTTGTTTTACCGGGGCTTCTTCTTGCGGGACTTCTTCAAATTCCGCTTCCGCACCTTCAACGGTAAAAATATGCAAAGATTGTGATAACCTGACTGCCGCTTTATGTAAAGCCACGCGCGGTTCTAAAGTGCCGTCTGTGGTAATTTCAATAATTAAGCGGTCATAGTCGGTTTTCTGCCCGACACGTGCCGGCTCCACATCATAATGAACTTTCAAGATAGGAGAGTAGATAGAGTCAATCGGCATAAAACCTGCAGGGCGGGCAACTTTTAAGTTTTCCTCTGCATATCCGCGCCCTTTGGAAATTTCAATATCCATAACAAGTTTTGCACCTGCGTCTAAGGTGGCGATGGCTAAATCTTTATTTACGATTTCAACACCCATATCTTCCTGGATATCAGCACCGGTGACGACGCCTTCCTTAGCAACTTCCAAGTGCAAGTATTTGCGTGCCTCAGTTGCGGAATCCATTTTGACTCTTAACTTCTTTAAGTTTAGGAGAATTTGTATAACATCTTCCCTAACATTCGGTATGGTGCTATATTCGTGCACAACACCCGCTATTTTAACAGCGCTTACAGCAGCACCCTCAAGGCCGGAAAGCAAAATTCTTCTTAAAGAATTGCCTACCGTATGCCCTAAACCCGGTTCATAGGGTTCTGCGACATATTTGCCGTAAGTGGCAGTTTCTTCAACTGTTTTTACTGCTTTAGGTAAAACTAAACTTTCAAAAGCCATACAAAATCCTCCGACTATTTAGAATAGTGTTCAACTATTAACTGGTCATTGACAGGATATGCGCTTTCTTCCCTATCCGGCCAGCGAAGCAAGGTGACGGTTAATTTGCTTGCATCAAATTCAAGGAAACTCGGGCGTAAAGTGCGTTTTTCGGCATCTTCAAGCGCCTGTTTAACATTGACATTGTTTGCAAGACGGGCATCTAAAGTGACTTTGTCCCCTAACTTTAATTGCAAAGAAGGAACATTTACAACTTTGTCATTTACTTTAATATGACCGTGCAAAACAATTTGCCTTGCCAAGCGGAGTGAAGTGGCAAACCCGGCGCGTTTGACAATATTGTCAAGGCGTGTTTCCAAATATTTAATAAACTGAACACCCGTTTGACCGGTTGCTTTTGTTGCTTTAGTAAAAAGGTTAGCAAAAGGAACTTCCGTCATACCGGAAATAAATTTCGCTTTTTGTTTTTCTTGCAAACGAATTGCGTATTCTGATAATTTCGCGCGGCGCGGGGCTTTACCCTTTTTGACGGCGGAAAGTTTATCCATTACACAATTTGTATAACATTTTGTACCTTTTAAAAATAATTTGCATGCTAATTTTCTGCATTTCTTACAAGAAGGACCTGTGTATCTTGCCATAATTACATTCTCCTCGCTTTAGGTGGTCTGCAACCATTATGTGGAATTGGGGTCACGTCTTTAATAGAAGTGACTGTAAGCCCTGCTTGTTGCAAAGCTCTGACGGCGGTTTCCCTGCCCTGACCGGGGCCGCAAACCTTAACTGCTACTTCTTTCATACCTAATGCAAGGGCCTTTTCTGCGGCTTTATTGCAGGTAATTTGGGCAGCAAAAGGTGTGCCTTTTTTAGTGCCTTTAAAGCCGTGTGAGCCGGAAGTAGACCAAACTATTGTACCGCCTTTGTCGTCGGTGACGGTGACAATGGTATTGTTAAAAGAACATTGTATGTGAACAACGCCGTGTGCAGGCGCGCGGCCTGCTTTCTTTTTAGCCTTTGCCTCTGCTACCGGGGCAGCGGCTGCTTGATTTTCTTTTTTAATTTCTTCTGCCATTTTCTTGGTACCTTAAATTAAATTTTAGTCAGCTTTAACTTTAGCACCCACAGTTTTTCTGCGGCCGCGTCTTGTTCTGCTGTTTGTTTTAGTTCTTTGACCGCGGCAAGGCAAATTCCTTCTGTGCCTGTTGCCGACGTAAGAACCGATTTCAATAAGACGGTGAATATTTTGGGAAACTTCCCTTCTTAATTCACCTTCCACTTTATATTCTTTCTGAAGCAAAGAGTTAAGCAAACCGGCTTGTTGTTCGGTTAAGTCTTTTACTCTTGTTTCGGGGCTGATTTTGCCTTCTACTTTTGCTAAAATATCTTTAGCAATTTTGGGCCCAATACCATACACATATTGGAGGGCGATATCAATCCTTTTATTTTTAGGTAAATCTATACCTGCGATTCTTGCCATATATTCTTTTTAACTCCTGATTAACCTTGGCGTTGTTTGTGCTTTGCTACGGGGCAAATTACGCGCACAACACCATTGCGTTTAACAATTTTGCATTTTTGACATATCTTTTTTACACTTGCTCTGACTTTCATTTATTTCTCCCGGTAGGTTATTCTACCTTTG
>JBGURU010000018.1:0-46082 GCA_045132175.1 Elusimicrobiaceae bacterium
ATAGAGATAGGAGGATGTTATGGCAGATTTTTCTTTTGACGTTGTATCAAAAGTGGACTTAAATATCGTGGAGGAGGCAATAAATATCGCAAAAAAAGAAGTTTCCAACCGCTACGATTTCAAAGATGCAAACCCGACACTTGAATTACTTTCCAAGGAAAATAAATTAAAACTTTCCTGTAAAGACGAATATAAAGTTAAAGCCCTTTATGATATTTTGCTTACCCGTCTTTCAAAACGCGGTATCGCATTAAAGAATTTTATTCCGCAAAAAATTGAATCGGGCCTTGGCGGCAGTGCTAAGCAGGAAGTCAAAATCCAACAAGGTATCCCCGCCGATAAAGCAAAAGAAATTGTTAAAATTATTAAAGAAAGTAAACTGAAAGTCAATGCTAGTATTCAAGGCGAACAACTGCGCATTTCAAGCGCATCAAAAGACGCTTTGCAAAACACTATTGCCCTTTTGAAAGGCAGAGATTTCGGGCTTGAACTTCAGTTCACAAATTACAGGTAAAATATGAAAAAACTGATATTATTTACATTATGTGTGTGTGGCTTTACCGCGCTATTTGCACAAAGTGCGGAAAAAGAGTTAAATTTCTATAAAAAGGAAGTTGCCAATGCAGAAAAAAAGCAAATGTTAACTGCTTTGGAAACAGATTTGTGGTCTTGGTTAGAAAGAAATAACACTTCCGTCTTGGCACCTGAGGCCCTGATATTAAAAGCTCAAGTAGAATACAAAGCAAAGCAATATACACATGCTTATTTGAGCCTTTTAAAATATGCTTATGAGTTCCCAAATAAACAATTACCTAAGGACTTAATGAGTAAAATTTTGGAAGAATTCCCAAGCAAACAACAAACCGAACTAACACAAGCGCTTGCCCCCAGAAATCTACCTGAAATTACGGAAGACAGGTTAAATGCATATTTTGCCGTAGCAAATAATCTTAATCTTAAAAATTCTCTTGATTATTTAATTAAAGAATATTCTTTATTTTTTGCCCGTTTCCCGGGTTATGAAAATAAAGATAAAATTGAATTATTATTTGGTGATTTGTATAGAAATAATGGTAATTATTTGGCGGCTTTATCAAAATATGATAAAGTATGGCAAATTTACCCGTCTACCAAATACAAAGCGGCATCCTTGCGTATGAAAGGCGATATTTATGCAAGCGAACTTAAAGATCATAACCTTGCAAGAGAATATTATAAACGCGTTTTAAAGGAATTTCCTAATTCCGTTGAAGTTCCCACCGTGTATAAACATTTTGCTTTGCTTGAAGCCGATGAAAAGAATTACGCTTCCGCCGTTGAAAACGCCCAAAATGCCTATAAAGGGTATATAAAAGACGGTCAAAAAGCAAAGGCCTTTGAAGCACTAATGTTTAAAGCAGAAGTGCAGGAAAAGGATTTGAAAAATTATAATGACGCAGTAAAAACATTAAAAATTGCCGCTGATACTTTAAAAGATAATGAAAATTATTTTGTGGAAGCCAAGCAAAAAGAGGCATATATTCAGGCCAAAAGTTTGAAAGACGCTTATGCCGAGCGCGCCGTTATGGAAGAAATTGCTGTTGCTTACCCCAAAACGGAAAACGGTGTTCAGGCACTATACAGAGCTGCAGAATTAACTGAAGACTTTGGTGAAAGCGAAAGTGCCAAGGAAAAATACAACCAAGTTATCTTAAACCTCCCGCAAAGCAAATTTGCGGTTAAAGCACAAAAACGCATAAAAGCCATAGAAAAAGCCGCCGCTAAAGCCGCCCAAAAAGCGGAACGTGAACAGGCGCAACCCAAAGCCGAAGCGCCAAAACCGGCCAAGCAACCTGTGGAATAGCAGTTATCAGAATTATTTAAATGATAAGCCCCCGTGTAAAAGCGGGGGTTTATGTATAAAGTGAAAAGTGGACGTGACCGGGATCGAACCGACGACCTCCTCGTTGCGAACGAGGCGCTCTCCCAACTGAGCTACACGCCCGATATATTTATATTATAGCATTTTTTATATAGTGGAACAAAACTAAAGATGACAATTTTCTATTTTGCTTTCAAAAATGATAAAATATATAAGTATGAAAAAGATCCTAAATCTCCAATGTGCCGTTTGCGGCAAAGAGCATAAAACCCGCGAAAGTGACTATGTCTGCACAGCCTGCGGCGGGCCGCTTGCCGTCAATTACGACTATAAACTAATCAAAAAACGTTTTGATTATGATGTCCTTGAAAATAACCACTCTTATAATATTTGGCGTTATCTGGACTTATTACCTATTGATGACCACGATGAACTACCGCCCGTACAAGTGGGTTGGACACCTTTGTATGAAGCAGACGCATTGGCGGATAAATTAGGCATCCGTAAACTATTTATTAAAGATGAAGGCAGAAACCCAACCGGTTCTATTAAAGACCGCGGCAGTGCTGTCGCCGTCGCGCGTGCTTTAGAAGTTGATGCCAAAGTCATTACAGACGCGTCCAGTGGCAATGCAAGTGATTCTCTTGCCTGTATCACCGCCGGTATCAATTTAAAAACCGTCATTTTTGCACCTAAAAACACACCTGAACCGAAACTCGTCCAACTTTACATTTATGGTGCGGAAGTAATCAGGATTGACGGTACTTATGATGACGCTTTTGATATTTGCCGCAAAGCCACGGAGCGTTTTAATTGGTATAACCGTGCCGCCGGTTTTAACCCTTATGCAAGGGAAGGTAAAAAAACCTGCGCTTTTGAAATTTGCGAGCAACTTCAATGGGAAGCCCCCGATAAAGTACTTGTTGCCGTTGGGGACGGTACAATTTTAAGCGGTATGTGGCGCGGTTTCCAAGATTTTAATAAATTAGGTATCATTGAAAAAATGCCGCAAATGATCGCAGTTCAAGCCGAAGGCAGCGCAGCCATTACTAAAGCATGGTTTAACGGCGGTCAACTTGAGCCGGTACAGGCAAACACAATTGCTGACAGTATTTCAGTAAATGCGCCGCGGGACGGTTTCTTGGCTTTGCAGGCATTGAAAGAATCGGAGGGCAGCGCAGTGACGGTCAGTGATGAAGAAATTATAGCCGCAATACCTGAACTTGCCCGTGCATCAAGCGTATTTGCAGAACCCGGCGGTGCCGCAGTTTACGCAGGGCTTAAAAAACTTGTTGCCCAAGGCGCAGTCAAGAAAGATGAAACCGTTGCTATCGTAATAGGCGGAAACGGTTTAAAAGATATTGACGCAGCCGCCAAATCAATACAAATTTCCCAAAATTTAGTTAAACCTGACTTGGAAGAAATGATTAAATTGGGGTTATTACCAACAGATAAATAAGGAGTATTTATGGAAGAAAAATTATCATCAACAGCCGTAATAAAAATTGATACGGCCGCAGCGCGCGAAGCGCAATATGACTTGCCGCAAAGTTATGGCAAAACCGAAAGTTTCTTATTACCCAAAGACCCAAATTGGATGTTCCTTTTTTGGGAAATCGTAAACGAAACTTATGAAACTATTAAAGACATAAAGGGCAGCCATATTTTTGATAATGCAAGAACTGTAATCCGTGTATACGATATTACAAATAAAGATTTTGACGGCACAAATGCAAACAGTTATTTTGATGTCCCCGTAGTTTTAGATGCAAGAAGTTGGTATTTGCAAGTTAAAAGCGGGCGCACCTATATTTGCGATATCGGCATAATTACACCAAACGGTGAATTTATCGTCTTAACACGTTCCAACAAAACCACAGTGCCTACGGGCGAAGTTTCCAATATCATTGACGAAAAATGGATGATGGTTGAAGGCGAATATGAAAAGATTTTAAAAATGTCGGGTGCCTCAATGTTCGGTACAGGCGCAAGCGAAAAATTACAGCATATTCTTGCCCAACGCTGGCGCGCTTTTGAATTTGAACGCGAAAGCAACCCGTCATCACATACAAGTTCTTGGATGAGTTCACACACTTTCGCCCACCCTACCCCTGCAACTGATGAAGATATCTGGCTTAAAGCCGCTTGCGAAATTATCATTTACGGGCAAGCAAGCAAAAACGCAGATGTCTATATCAAAGGTGACAAAATTACAGTCAATGAAGACGGCAGTTTTTACTTCCGCTTTCCTTTAAACGAAGGCCAAGTTGTTGATATGCCCATTAAGGCACAACATAAAACGGAAGGCGAAAAGCAACGCCACATCACCATAAAAGCAAAACGCGAGGAGGCCTAATGGAACAAGAAGAAGGTTATCTTTCTTTAGTTTTACACGCACATCTTCCGTTTATCCGCCACCCTGAATACCCCGATTTTCTTGAAGAAGATTGGTTCTTTGAAGCAATGGTGGAAACTTATTTACCGCTCTTAAATGTTTACGAAAATTTAACGGCGCAAGGCATTGATTTTAGAATTACAATGTCCTTAACACCGCCGCTTTGTGAAATGATGTCCGACGAAATGCTTATACAACGCTTCCGTCATTATTTGAACCAAAGAATTGAACTTTCCGAAAAGGAACTTGAGCGCACTAAAAATACCGAATTTGCATACGTTGCAAAAATGTACCACGAAAAATTCCACAGGTACCGCGAACTTTTTGAAAATTATTATCACGGCCGCATTTTGGAAGGTTTCAAAAAATTCCAAAATATGGGCAAACTTGAAATTATCACTTGCTGTGCCACGCACGGCTATTTGCCTTTGCAAGTACAAGAGCAAAGCATAAAAGCGCAAATTAAAATTGCGGCAAACAATTACCGCAAACATTTTGGGCGCTCCCCGCGCGGCATTTGGCTTGCAGAGTGTGCCTATAATTACGGCGTAGATAAATATTTGAAAGAAGAAGGTATAAGGTTCTTCTTTATGGAATCACACGGCGTTATGCACGGTGTTCCGCGCCCGAAATACGGCATTTATGCGCCGGTTTATACGCCGCAGGGTGTTGCGGCTTTTGCGCGTGATATGGAATCTGCCCAACAGGTTTGGAGCGCAGAAAGCGGCTACCCCGGCGACCCGCATTATAGAGAATTTTACCGCGACCTTGGCTATGACCTTGATTATGATTATATCAAAGATTATTTACATAGCGACGGCGTAAGGCGCAATATCGGTATGAAATACTATAAGATTACCGGTAAAGTTGCTTTAAACCAAAAACAACCTTATTACCCCAGTGATGCTTTGGAAGTTGCCGCAAGCCATGCCGGAAACTTTATGTTCAACCGCCAAAAACAAATTGAATATTTGGCAAGCATTATAACGGACCGCAAACCTTTAGTCGTTTCAATGTACGACGCGGAACTTTACGGGCATTGGTGGTATGAAGGTATAGATTTCCTTGAATATTTATTCAAAAAAATCCACTATGACCAAAAAGATATTAAGTTAATTACACCTTTTGAATATCTAGAAAAATACCCCGTAAACCAAGTGGTGCAACCGTCACCGTCTTCTTGGGGGGATAAAGGGTATAATGATGTCTGGCTCAATAGCGGTAATGATTGGATTTACCGCCATTTAATCAAAGCGGCCGAACGTATGATTGAACTTGCGAACCGCTTTCCTAACGCTGACGGCGTGTTAAGGCGCGCTTTAAACCAATGCGCAAGGGAACTTGTTTTGATGCAATCATCCGATTGGGCCTTTTTGATGACGGTTGGAACTGCAAAAGAATATTCCACAAAACGCACCAAGGACCACGTAAAACGCTTTACTGCGCTTTATGAAATGATACTTGGCAACCGTATTGATGAAAGTTATTTGAGAGAGTTGGAGTGGAAGGATAATATTTTCCAAGATATAGACTACAACGTGTATAGATAGCCCTCTTACAAAAACATTTAACACCCCCTACTAAGGGGGTGTTTTTATCTCAAACAAAAATAGTAAAATAAAGATATATATCACATATAACGGAGATATTATGAAAAAATTTTTATTTTACTTTTTAACACTTATCTTTTTAGCAGTTCCTTTACACGCTATCGTTCAAACACAAACAACTCAAGCGCAAAAACAAGACGAAATTTCCCAAACAATTACCCTAATAAACCAAGCAAAGTATGATGCCGCGCTCCGTCAAATATACTCCGTACAGGTGCCGCAAAATAAAGAAGATAAAGCCCGCTACTATTTAACCAAAATCAAAGCGCTTGAGCGCACGCCTTACCGCGCAAATACTTTAGTGGAAAGCGAAACGGACCCTACAAAATTTACCAATCAACAAAAGCAAAACGCTATAAAACAATCTTATAAAGAACTTTGGGCTTTGCGTTCTACCCTTATAAATATGCCTTATGTAAACTATAAACAGTATCTTTCCGGCGGACAGGATGATACGGTTTATGATGCTTTAGTCAATCGTTTTATCAGCCAAAATATTGAGCCGCGCATAAAAGTGTATGAAGAATCTTTTAAACTTGCAGGCGAAAATCGCGAAGGCATTAGGGAACATTGGCATATTCAATATGTGCTTGCCAAAATTGACGAAGACGCCCAAAGTACACAAAAAACGCAGACTTCTAATAAAGAAAAGCCTAAAGAACTTGCCGCGCTTTTTGTGGCGATTTCGGGGCAAAATAAAAAATATAACGGCCAATTTAAGAAGTATTTTTTTGCCGCCCAAACCGCGCGCGGCAAGTATGAAGCCACTTTGCAAAGCATAAATTATTACAAGCAGGCGCAAGATTTCCAAAACGCGCATAGCGCCGCCGAGTATTGTGAAAAGTTAGACGTAAAAAACAATACTTGCAAATCTATTAAACAGGACCTTGAAAGGCCTTCTGCCTATCTCACAAACGATATAAGTTATAATCAAAAACCAAACACCGTTTTGCCGATTAAATTTAAGGCAAATAATATAAAACAAATCAATTTTAAACTTTATAAATTAACTTTAAAACAAGCGCAGGAAAATAATGATTTTACAAACCTTACCCTTTACAAAACTTACCCGCAAAATTTAACTTATGATACACCTTACACGCCTAAAGATTTTACCTTTGATTTGCCCGCTTTGGAGCGCGGGTTTTACCGCATCACTTTGGAATACGCAGGCAAACAGGAATATGACCATTACGGCTATAATTTTAATGTCACCGATTTAGCACTTTTAAACACAACCTATTTTAACACCGATAATTTAGACACACTCAAATACAACGGCTCAAGTATTCATTTTTATGCTTTTGACCAAAACACAGGCGCCTTGTTGCCAAATACCAATATTAAGGCGGACAAAGTGACAAACGGTTGGCCGCAAAAAACTATCGGTCAATTAAATGTTCAGACGGACGCAAACGGCCAAGCAAATGTAAAATCAACATATACTTTAGAGCATATTGTGGCAAAATATAAAAATAATTATGCTTTAATTTCATCTGTTTACCCGCCTAATTATTATAAACCTATGCCATATAAAATTTATATGAATACCGATAGAAGTATTTATAAACCCGGCGAAGAAGTCCAAATGGTTTTCAATATCGTGGAGTTAAAAGATAATAAATTTTTTACTTATAGCGGCAAGCAAAAATTGAATATAAAAATTCATAATCCGTCTTATAAAGAAGTCGGTAAAGCGGATTTGCCTTTAGATGATTTCGGCCAAGCAACTTATACTTTTAAAGTGCCTAAAGATACAATGCTTGGGATGTATCGCGTTCAGATGAGTTTCGGTGATGTTATGCAGTCTAATGATTTCCAAGTGGAAGAATTTAAGCAGCCGGAATTTACTTTAACTTTAAATGCCCCTGATGATGTTTACAGTTTTAACGAAAATATATCTATCGTCGGCAAAGCCGCCTATTATTCCGGTGAAAATTTGGCAAAAGCACATGTAAAATACAGTATTACCAAAGTGCCTTTTTACCCGTGTTGCTTTAGGTGGAACGGCTTTGTTTACGAAGAAGAACCCGCAATTTATGAAGAAACCCAAACAGATAAAGACGGTGTTTTCAAAATAAATTTTACCCCGAAAGCCAAAAAAGAAAAAGATGTTTTGCCCGCAAGATATCTAATTAAAGCGGAAGTTTTGGGCGCAAACGGCCACACAATTTCAGGCGAAACAAGCATAAGCGTATCTGCCAAAAAATATTTTTTTAATATAGAAAAAAATAAAAATTTCTTATTAACCGACACTACAAATTATTTAAAATTAAATATGCTTAATGCCAACGGCAAAGCACAAAAAGGCAAAGCGGATTTTGAATTGTTTGAAGCCAAAGTTAAAGACGGTAAGGTGCCAAATATTTCCAACCTTAACCAAGATGATTTTGACTTGGCAAAAGAGCCTGTTTTTAAGACAGGGGTAAACTTTGACGGAAATGAAATTTCCCAAAAACTCCCTATTTTAAAAGAAGGTTTTTACGCCGCAAAATTAACAATAGGGCAAGAGGAAAGCCAAGTGCTTATCTTCCCTATCTTTGACGGTAAAAAACCTAGTTTGGTATTTCAGGGCGAAATTACTTTAACGGAAAATAAGGAATATATCGTCGGTGAAAATGCAAAAATTTTGCTTGGTGCAAGCAAAGCAAAAGGCCAAAAAGTTGTGGAAATTTATAAAAACGGATTTTTGGTTAAACGCCTTATATTAGGTAATAGCCCTTTACAATTTATCACTTTGCCGATAACGGCTGATTATCAGGGCGGTTTATCTGTAAATTGGCTTAGCGTGTATGATTATCAAAACTTTGGCGGTTCTGCTAATATCAGCGTTGCGTATATAGATAAAAATGCCGACGTTAAATTAACTGTTCCCGAAAATTTAGAGCCGGGCCAGCAAGCAGAAATTACTCTTGATGCTACCGTCGGTAAAAAACCTTTACAAAATGCGCGCGCCATAATAACTGTATACGATAAAGCACTTGATTATTACAGGGAACATGAATTTAATATATATTCGCCTTACTCTCAAACGCCGGTGGGTGTATTGCGCCCATTGGGTTTAATCAAGAATATGAAGAGCGGTGGCCGTAGCGGTATGATGGCTATGGCAAAATCTGCTAATATGGACTTTGCCGCAGGAAGCGCTATGGAAGAAAGTTTGAATATGCGTGCCGCCGCACCTGCTGCCGCCGCAGAATTTGGGCAGGAAACAAACCCTGTCCGCGCAGATTTTGCGCCGACGGCGTACTTTAACCCGAAAGCGAATTTGCAAAACGGCAAAGCCGCATTTAATTTCAAAATGCCTGATAGTTTAACCGAGTGGACCGCCGCCGCAATAGTGTTCAGTAAAACTATGCAAACGGGCAAAGCGCAAGTTAATTTCGTAACGAGAAAAGACTTAACTTTGCGCCTTGAAACACCCACTTTCCTGCGCCAAAATGATGAAATTGTTTTTACAACTTTAATCAAAAATAATACAAAAAACACTTTGCAAAGTGCGGTAAATTTAACTTTAAAAGTAAATGGCGAAACGGCAGAAAATGCTTTTGAAATAAAACAAATTTCCTTAAAGCCTGGGCAAGAAATCACTTTGGTTTGGCCTTACACCGCGCCTAAAGAACTTGGCGAAATTACCCTTACCGCCGTAGCCCGCTCCGAAAAATTTACTGACGGTGAAACAAGGACTTTACCGCTTTTAACAAGTTTACAGTATTTGCCAAACAGCAAAACAATTTCCTTAAGAGAAGGGGAAAATGTTTTTCAACTTGCGCCTGTTAAGGAAGGCGAAATTTTAAATGCCGCGCATTTAACTGTTGATACTTCTTTAGTTGTGCCGGTAATATCGGCAATACCAATGCTTAGTGAGCAAAACTTTAAAACCGCAATAGGTACTATTGACCGCTATTTGCCGCTTGCTATCGTCAATCAATTATATAACACCAATGCAAGTTTTAGGAAAGCGGCCGCAAAAATTAAACGCGATACTTCTACGGAAAAGTGGAATAAGCAAACTTCAGAAATTTTGATACAAGACACAGAACTTTCGCCTTGGTACAATATTTCAAAAGGCGGGCAAACTAAAAATAATATAAATATTTTTAGTGCCGCAACCGTCGCCCAAAAACAAAAAAATTACTTGGAAGAACTCAAAAAATATCAAAATTCAGACGGCGGTTTTGCTTGGATTAAGGGCGGCAAAAGCAGTTTGTATATTACGCTTTATATCGTGGACCGCTTGGCGCAGGCATCATATTTCGGCGTAAAACCACCTATGGACATTACGCAAAATGCCTTAAAATATTTAAAAGCGCAATATAAAAATTTTGATTTATCTAAAGGCAATTACCCGTTTGAAGCAATTTATTTTGCTTATGTTTTGAGTGCTTTTGATAAAACTTTGCTTGTTCAAGATACGCGCCAAAAAGTGCAAACTCTTGCCGACTATATTGATAAGCAAAAAGAAATTTTAGCACCTTTGGGCCAAGTTTATATGGCAACAATTTATAACCGCTTGGGCAATACGCAAAAAGCAAATAAATATATTAAATTGCTTTTTGAAACCGCCAAAGAAAACGATACAACCGGCATAAGTTTTGCTATGGAAGAACGCTCTTGGCAATGGTTTAAAGACGACTTAAATTTGCACGCCGAAGCCTTAAAAATGTTGCTTGAAGTTCAACCGAACAGCCCGAAAATCGCAGGCCTTATCAAATGGCTTATGTTCAATAAAAAAGCGACAATGTGGGGCAGCACCACCAATGCCGCTAAGGCGGTTTACGCCTTGCTTGAAGCGATAAAAGATTGGGGTGTTTTAGGCCAAAATAAAAATTACAATATCGCTTGGAACGGCCAAAATTATGATATTTTCGTTGGCGCTCTTGCCAAGGAAAGTAAGACGGTGTTTAGTGTTTATGAACCGCAGGCAAACAATAGTGCATTAACTGCAAAAATCAAACTGAATACGACTAATGCCCAAGGCCAAAAGGCAACAAAAACTTTGCCGAGTTTCGCCACTTTAAGTAATTTAGTTATCAGTTCTTTACCGCAAGCGGAAAGCCCGAAAGGTGTGCTTAATATCAGCAAAGCATACTATTTAATTGAAGGCAATACAGTTAGGGCTTTAAAGGAAAATGAGACGGTAAAAGTCGGCTCAAAAATTGAAGTGCGTTTGACTGTTCAAGCGGAGCATAACTTTGATTTTGTGTTGATACAAGACAGGAAACCTTCCGCCTTTGATACGGAAAAATTACTTTCCGGCTGGGTGTGGGACGGTTTAACACGCTACGAAGATTTACAACTTGCGCAAACTAATTTCTTTATGGACTATATACCTGTCGGCACCTATGAACTTAAATATGTTTTACGCCCGACGGCGGAAGGTGTGTTTAATGTGGGGGCGGGTGTGATTCAGAGTATGTTTGCGCCGGAAGTTAGTGCTCACTCAAACAGTTTCATTATCAAAGTAGAAAAGTAAATTTGTATCGTGACGAATAATGTTAATTAGTGTGCATGTTCTTGCAAATTTAAGTGTTTTTTAATTTTTCTGCTCCTAGAGTACCGATATGTCGCTTCGCTCCAAGTTCTTCTAGGTACTCGTCGTCGCAGAGAAAAGTTAAAAATCATCTTAAATTTGCTGCGTCGCACTCTGTGTTCTCGTTCGCAACGGTTTCACGCTTTGATGCCCTCATAAAATTTCCGCAAAAATACTTGCCGAGATTACGTTTTCGGTTTGACTTTATGTCAAAGAAAAATAAAAAATCATCTTAAATTTGCTGCGTGGCGCGTGTACATTTTCGTTCGCTTCGTTAAAGAGAAAACTAAAATTTCCCTAAAAATATTTGCCGGATGGGTATACGCATATCTTTAGTTTTACGACGATCCTCTTGACATCTATTTTTTTTTTTTTTTCTATAATTTACATATACAACAAATAAAAACCTTGTATAGAACTAATAAAGGAGATTATATGAAAAAGAAAAATAAATTAGGTTTTACTTTAATTGAACTGTTGGTGGTTGTTTTAATTATCGGCATTTTGGCGGCGGTTGCTTTACCGCAATATAGAAAAGTAATAGCAAAATCAAAATCGGCCCAATTAAAAATATTAGTGTCTTCTATCGTTAAATCAGTACAGGAATATTATTTAGTTAATAATACTTATCCAACAAGTTTTGATGAGATAGATGTAGATGTTGAATGGGAGTATACTACTAATAATATTTGTGGCGTTTCTAATACAGGCAATAAAGGAATTAAACAGTATAACGGTATGCAGGTTGTATTGAATTATGATTCAAGTACAGATTTCAAAAATGTATTAGCTATAATAACACAAGGTCCTTATAAATGTACAGGGTTTATTTATTTTATAGAAGGAGCAGGAGTTCCTTTAAGACAGCTTATCTGTACGGAAGATTCTAGATCACAGTACAGAGGTTCAATGAATCAAAAAGGTGATTTTTGTGAAAAAGTTATGGGGGAAACTTACTTTAGCCAAAAATACAGTTGGTGGCAATTTAGATAATTATTTTAATTTTTCAATTTCCTCAAGCCACAAATTAGAATTAACATCACTCGGTAAGCGTAAATCGGTGCGCGGGCTTAATGAAACTGCTAAAATCTTTGGCCCTTCGGGCGAGCAGGAACGTTTAAACTGTTGGTTAAAAAACCGCTTGAAAAATGTATAAAGCCAATGCTTAATTTCCGCGCGCGTAAAATTGCCTTTGAAAACGGAAAGCGCAAGTTTAAAAATTTCCTTCGGCGCAAAATTGTTTACCAAAAAATGGTACAAAAAGAAATCGTGTAAAATATAAGGGCCGACCAAATCTTCCGTCTTTTGCGTAATTTGCCCTTTCTTGGCCGGTTTAAGTTCGGGGGAAATCGGCGTATTTAAAATATCTTTTAAAACCGCCGCGATTTTTGCGGGTGCGCTTTCGGCATATTTAGCGACAATTTCCTGTATCAGTGTTTTGGGAAGTCCAGCATTTAAGCCGTACATTGAAAGGTGGTCCCCGCCGTAAGTTGCCCAACCTAAAGCAAACTCCGACATATCACCCGTACCCAAAACAAGTGCGCCGATTTTGTTTGAAATGTCAAATAAAATTTGTGTGCGTTCGCGCGCTTGGGCGTTTTCATAGGCGGTATCAACAGTATTTTTATTGTGTTTTATGTCTTTGAAATGTTGTAAAACCGCAGGTTTAATATCAATTTCCGCAAAACTTACGCCAAGTGCTTTACATAAAATTTCGGCATTGTTTTTTGTTTTTGACGTCGTGCCAAGCCCTGGCAAAGTGTAGGCATAAACATTTTTGCGCGGCAAGTTTAACATATCAAAAGTATGTACAGCCGCAAGCAAAGCCAAAGTGGAATCAAGCCCGCCGGAAATACCCAAAATAACTTTATTAAGTTTCGTTTGCTCTAAACGGCGCGTAAGCGCTAAGGCCTGCAAGTCCAAAATCTCAAGCAATTCTGCTTTATTTGCAGGGCTAAAAGGATGTTTTACGTCCGCTTTCCACGCCTGTTTTTGTTCCGATATCGGCTTTTGGCCGAGTTCGGCACAAATAATTTGCGTGTCCATAGTTAAGCGCGGTGCTTGTGCCAAAAGTTTGCCGTTTTGGTAAATTAAAACATTGGCGGTATAAACCGCTTCGGCAGACGATTCACCAAAAGCGGGCGATGCATAAACATAAGCCGCATTCAATTTGCCCGATTTTTGGGCAAGTGCGTTTTTGAGTTTTGCCTGTTTGCCGATATATTCATAACTTGCCGACGGGTTAAAAATAATATCAAGCCCTTTAGGTGTATTTTGCGGCGGGTTTATAAAATCAAGACCGATTTCCACCGCAAAATTGTTATTAAAAACATTAAATATTAAATTTGTTCCAAACGGTACTTTTTGGTTTAGCAGTGTAATTTGCGTTTCCTTAATTTCCGCGGCAGGTGCAAAGTAGCGGGCTTCATCCGCGCTTGGGTTTTTTTGCGGCACAACGCCCAAAATTACACCCTGATATAAAACGACAGCGGTATTTAAAAGTTTGCCGCCCGCCTTTAAAGGCATACCGGCAATAATGACGGTATCAAGTTCTTTTGTGGCTTGTAAAATTTTATTTAATGCTTTAATTGCGCCGTCAAGCAAAAGCGGGTTAAAAAACAAGTCCCCGCAAGTATAGCCGGTTATGGAAAGTTCCGGCAAAGTGATTATTTTTGCACCTTGTTTGGCGGCAATTTTGACTGCGCTTATGATATTTTGCGCATTGGCGGCTGTGTCTGCTAAGACGACGCGCGGGCATATGGCGGAAATTATTAAGTTATTTTTCATACACATATTTTACAAAAAAATAAAGTGAGATAGGTAATTGACAGTTGCTATTTTGTGCCGGCGGCGTCTTTTTGGTAAATTTTAATTTTTCTTTTCCTAGAGTACCGCAAACTCACTTCGTTCGTTTTACTTCTTGGTACACGTCGTCAAAGAGAAAATTAAAATTTTCTCAAAAATACTTGCCGAGATATTGCGCGCGGTTTGATTTTAATTTATTATAAAATAATATGCTAAAATGAAAATATGTTTTAAGGGGGAAAAATGGACCTATACGAAGCAATCGGAAAAAGAAAAACTTGCCGCGATTGGCAAAATAAAGATGTGGAATTTTCAGTAATCAAACGTATTATTGACGCCGGTTTAAAAGCGCCCAGCAATAACCATTTGCGCGAGTGGGAATTTATAGTTTTGCATACCCCCGAACAAAAGCAAAATGCCCTTAAATTTACCAAAGCCGCTTTAGAACAATTTAATAAGGAGATGCCTTTTAACACGTGGCCCGATAAAACAATCAAAGACAAAATGTACAAATATGCTATGCCGCGCCAATACACTATGCTTTTAAATGCGCCTTATGTAATTATTCCCTTATTTAAAACAACAGGTATTTCCGCAGAATCTGTGGACAAATTAAATGATTTCGCATCTATCTGGTGCGTAATTGAAAATATTTTCCTTGCCGCTACTGCCGAAGGGCTTGGCTATTCTTTGAGTGTACCTATGGGCAAAGAAGGCAAAGATGTTTGTAAGGAACTTGGTGTCCCTGCCGATTATATGCTTGCAGCCTATATCGGTATAGGCTATCCCGATATTTCCGCGCCCGATATGGAACAGCATAAATATACGGCAGAGCAAAAAATCCATTTCGGCAAGTGGTAAATAAAACAGTAAAAATATGTTAAAATTACTTTATGAGTGTCTCTGAATCAAAAGAAAATTATTTGGAAATAATACATATCTTAAAAACACACCAAAAGGAAGTGCATGCCGTAGATATTGCTAAATATCTGGGTTTTGCGCGTGCGAGCGTAAGCATCGCTTTGAAGGCTTTAAAGGACGATAAATATATTTCTGTTGATGAGGACTCCCACATAACATTAACTCCCAAAGGCAAAGCCGTAGCCAAAAAAGTGTATGAAAAACATAAAACGCTTACCGCTTGGCTTATGGCAATGGGCGTTGATGAAAAAACCGCACTCAAAGATGCTTGCAAGATTGAACACATCATATCAGAGAAAAGTTTCCGTGCTATTAAAAATTTTTTGAAGAAGTAGGTAATTTGGTTCCGGCGTTTATTGCTGTCAAATTCTTTTTGGCTAATTTTAACTTTTCTGTTCCTAGAGTACCGCAAACTCACTACGTTCGTTTTACTTCTTGGTACACGTCGTCAAAGAAAAGTTAAAATTATCTCAAAAATACTTAGACAGATGTGCGCGCACGGTTTTGCTTTATTTAAATTTACTGCGTCGCACAAAAACGTTCTCGTACGCTTTGGGTTTTCTACTCCGAAAGCGTTAGAGAAAATTAAAAATTACTTCCTTTTACTCCCCGCCCCTTTGTTTACAAAGGTGGAGGGGTAGGGGTGGGGTTGTAAAATTTGCTTCCTTATTGCCTTCAGCAATAAAAAACACTTGCCGGGTAAATATATTGATATCTTTATTTTCACGACGATCCTCTTGATATCCATTTTTTTTTTTTTTGTATAATTTTTGCATACAAGAAATAAAAACCTTGTGTAAAACAAAAATAGGAGCAATTATGCAAAAGAAAAATAAAGGGTTTACCCTAATTGAAATGTTAGTAGTAGTGTTAATAATTGGTATTTTGGCAGGTATTGCCTTGCCGCAATATCAAATGGCCGTGACGAAAGCAAAAGTTGCAAGTATACTGCCGCTTATGCGCCGCTGGAAAGATGCCTTGATAGAATATAAATTACAGCATGGTGATTATGGCAATGAAACTGATGGTTATCCGGATGGTGCTACTTTAGGTGTAAATTGGCCTAGTGATTGGAGTGATGGAGAGTGCGGAGATAGTAGAGAATGTATAAATGATTATTGGTACTGTCAAGCTAATTTAGAAGGTCCAGGTCTCGTTAGATGCGGACATTCAATAGATGGGGATAATTACTTCGCAATACAGATGGTTCAAGATGATGATTTTATAAGTGAAGATTTTCAAGGTATGATGATGTGTAATGCTGATGGTGATGAAGCTCACAAAATCTGCAAAGCACTTGGCGGGAAATTAATTGACGGATATGATTACGCATATAAACTAAACTAAATAGTTTTGTATTTTATAAATCAGATAAACCAAATAAAATTTGTTTTCGTAGTTGGGGCTAAATATAATAACATTATGCGTAATGATATAGCGAAAATTGGTATAATATATCTATGGCAAATGAAAAATTACCCCCACAGGCATTAGATGCCGAAATGGCACTCCTCGGCTCAATGATGATTGAGCAGGATGCCCTAGAACGCGCTATCGCAATAGTCGGCGTTGAACATTTTTATAAAACCGCACACCAAAAAATCTTTGCTGCTATGAAGAACTTAGCAGTAAAAGACCAGGCGGTTGACCTTATCACTTTAACCGAAGAACTTAAAAAACAGGGCTGTTTGGCCGAAATCGGCGGTGAAAGGTATTTGGCGGAACTTATGTCCAAGGTCTCCACCGCCGCACACGTAGAACATTATGCAAAAATTGTTTACGATACGGCTATTGTCAGGGAACTTATCAAAATTTCTACTTCAACCGTAGAAAGTTGCTATAAAAACCCTGAACAGGAAACCAGCACGCTGATTGACGATGCACAAAGTAAACTTTATGCCCTTAACCAGAAACAAGAAAAGCAGGATTTTAAGAAAAGTAAAGATATGGCCCTTGAAGCAATGGACCAAATTGAAAAACTTATTATAGATAAAAACCCCATTAAAGGTGTACCTACCGGTTTTACCGAGTTTGATTCAATGACCGGCGGTTTAAGGAAAGGTGATTTAATTATTCTTGCTGCCCGCCCTTCACAAGGTAAAACAGCTATGGCGTTAAATATCATACAAAATGCACTGGATAAGGGCTTTGCGGTGGCAATGTTTTCTTTGGAAATGGGTTGGTATCAAATTTACCAAAGGATGGTTTGTACCGCCGCGCAAGTAAGTTCCTGGCAGATAAATAACGGTTCTTTCCCTAAATCAAGATGGCGTGAACTTGCTTCAAAGATAGAGAAACTGGGTAAGCAATCTTTTAGTGTGGATGATTCCCCGGCAGTCACTATAACGGAAATACGTATGCGCTCCCGCCGTTTGGCGCGCGAATTGCAAAAAGAAGGCAAAGAACTTGGCCTTATAGTGATTGACTATATCGGTTTAATCAGAAGCGGCAAGGCAAAAGTGGAATCCCGCCAACAGGAAGTTTCAGAAATTTCAAGAATGTTAAAAGAACTCGCCAGAAGTATGAACGTGCCTGTTTTGGCGCTTTCGCAACTTAACAGAAACACCGAAAAGGGCCGCGTTGATAATAAACCCCAACTTTCCGATTTAAGGGAATCAGGCTCTATAGAACAAGATGCTGACGTTGTGGCTTTAATACACCGTGAAGGCTATTATAAAAGGGATGATGATACCCTTAAAAATAAAGCAACCCTTATTTTGGCAAAACAACGCAACGGGCCTGTCGGGACTATTGAATTGAATTGGTACCCCGAGTATACAATGTTCACTAACCCTGCCTTGGCCACAGAGGAAGCCGTTGCTGAAAAAATGATCGTACAAAGCGATATACCGCTATGATAATACCAATCCTACGCCCTACTGTTGCAGAAATAAACCTTACTGCTTTAAAGAATAATATCTTGAAAGCAAAGAGTTTAATTTCACAAAGGGGCGCAGGATGCCCAAAAATATTTTTACTGGTTAAAGCCAATGCCTACGGGCATGATGCATGGCTTATTGCAAAATATGCGCAAGATAATAAACTTGCCGATTTTTTGGGTGTTGCATCTGTTGAAGAAGGTTTGCGGTTGCGCCGGCAAAATATCACTTTACCTATATTAGTGCTTGGCAGTATTTGGCCTTTTGAGGGTTTTGAATATGCCGTAAAAAATGATATTTCTGTGACGGTGGCAAGCGTGCGCGCAGCAAAGTTTTTGGCAGAACTTTCCGCAAAACTTAAAATAAAAGCGCGTGCCCATATTAAACAGGAAACAGGGATGAACCGTATCGGTTCGCGTAAACCTGCTGCTTTGGAAATGCTTAAAATTTTAAATGCCGCGCCTTATGTGGAAGTGGAAGGTGTTTTCAGCCACTTTTCTTGCCCAAATGATTTGGAATATTCACAAAAACAACTTGGCTATTTTACCGAATTTTTAGAAGAGGCAAAAGCACAAAATCTGAAAACGGGTTTAAGGCATATATCGGCGTCTTATGCATCTTTAAAATACCCGCAAGCGCAGTTTGATATGGTGCGTTTTGGTCATATTGCTTATGGTTTGGAAGACGGGTTTGAACCTGTACTTTCTTTAAAATCAAAAGTGGTTTTTATAAAAGATGTTCGCGAAAATGTAAGAATAGGCTATGGCGGTACATTCGTGACAAAGAGACCGTCAAAAATTGCCACTATACCTGTTGGCTACGGTGACGGGTATCCGCGTTCTTTATCAAACAAAACCGAGGTGGAAATTTTGGGCCGCCGCTGCCCGCAAATCGGCAATATCACTATGGATATGATGATGGTTGATATAACCGAACTCGGTGATATTAAAGTCGGAACAGAGGTCACTTTGATAGGCAAGAATTTGCCTGCTTTGGAACTTGCGCAAAAGTGCGGGACTATTGATTATGAAATCGTCACCTCTATTACACACCGTGTGCCGCGCATAGGGGTTTAAATGTTTAAAAAATTGGGCAAATTTTTAATTTATTTCTTTACTCAGTTCGGCCTTGCGACCGAAATGATAAAGGATTCCTTTTTTTGGTTTTTCAGAACCCCGCTGGAAGTTAATCAAACTTTACAGCAAATAGTTAAAATAGGCGTGGAAAGTGTGCCTGTTATTTTAATGACCGGTTTATTTGTGGGTATGGTGCTTGCTTTACAGGCCGGAAATACTATGCAAAATATTTTAAGTGAGCCGCTTTATATAGGTTTGCTTGTCGGGTTTTCTTTAGTGCGAGAACTTGGCCCTGTGCTTACGGCATTTGTTATAGCAGGCCGCGCGGGCGCTGCCGTGACGGCTGAAATCGGCACAATGAAAGTGACAGAACAAATTGATGCCTTAAGCACACTTGGTACAAATTCTATAAGATATTTGGTTATTCCGCGTTTAATTGCTTTTACAATTTCAATACCTATACTCACGCTTTTTGCTGATGTAATGGGCATTTTTGGTGGATATGTGGTTAGTGTACAGGGTTTGAGTGTTCCGTCACATACTTATATAACAGATATAACTACCTATTTAAAAGTTTCTGATTTAATGCATGGGTTTTTAAAAGCAATTGTCTTTGCTTTTTCTATCGGTGTAATATGCTGTTATAAAGGTTTAAGCACGCGCGGCGGCGCGGAAGGTGTTGGTAAAGCAACCACAGGGGCTGTCGTTATAAGTATGGTTATGATTTTGGTTATTGACTATTTCTTAACGGCAATTTTACACGCGTTCGGTATTTAGTATGATAAAAATAGAGAACTTACAAAAACATTTCGGTGATAAACATATTTTAAACGGCGTCAATTTGGAAGTTAAAGACGGCGAAGTGACAACTATTATCGGCGGTTCAGGCTCAGGTAAAAGCACTTTAATTAAATGTATCATCCGCTTAATTGAGCCCGACGGCGGTAAAATTTTGGTAAACGGCAAAGATATTACACATATTCAAAATGAATTTGAACTTGCTAAACTTCGCAAAAACTTTGGGTATTTATTCCAAGAAGGCGCTTTGTTTGACTCTTTAACCGTGGGGGAAAATGTGGTATTTGGGCTTAAATATTTAACCGATACCCCAAAAAGCGAATACGCAAAAATAGCCAAAGAAAAACTTGCCTTAGTCGGTTTAAAAGATATTGAACATTTGCGCCCTTCGGAACTTTCGGGCGGTATGAAAAAGCGTGTTTCTTTGGCGCGTGTTTTAGCCACAAACCCAAAAGTTATCTTATATGATGAGCCGACCAGCGGGTTAGATCCGATAATGTCTGAAATTATCAGCCAATTGATTTTGGACTTAAAACATAAACTCGGCGTCACGTCAATAGTAATTACGCATGATATGAAAAGCGCTTTTGAGATTTCAGATAATCTTGCTATGCTTTATGAGGGTAAAATGCAACTTGCGGCATCAAAAGAAGAATTTAAACGCACGCAAAACCCTTATGTTAAACAATTTATTGAAGGTTCGGCAACAGGGCCGATACAAATGAAGATTTCAGATTAAAAAGAGGTATTTATGACTACAGAAACAAAAGTTGGTTTATTTGCCTTTATAGGTATAGTCCTTTTAGGGGTGTGTATTTATGCTTTAGGTAATTTTTCAATCACAAAGGGTTATGAAATTACGGTGCATTTTACGGATGTTTCCGGTTTGCCCGCTAAATCAAATGTCCGCTTAAACGGTGTGGAGGTGGGTAAAGTTCAGGAACTTAAACTTGAAAACGGGGAGATTTTGGCAATTTTAAAAATCAATGAAGGTGTGGAAATTTATAAAGATTCCCGCTTTGCTATTGCGGCAACAAGTTTAATCGGTACAAACTATCTTCAAATTGAGCAGGGCAATATCAGAAGCGGCGTTTTACCTGCCGGAGCACATGTTAAAGGGCAAAGTTTGCCGTCAATTACTAATATGATAACTGAGGCCTTAAACTCTATACAAAACCTGACAAACGGCATAAGCGACAATGGTAAATTCGGGCAAGACCTTGGCGCAACACTTCAAAATTTGCGTGACCTTTCGGGTAATTTAAATGACTTAATTTTTTCCTTAAGGCCCTATTTAAAACAGTCAATGGAAGAAGTTAGCGAACTTACAACGGCATCAAATAAAGTTATGCAAGATTTACAGGACGGGCAAGGTATATTCCCTGCGCTTGTATCTGATGAAAAAATGAAGGAAGATGTCCAAACCACTTTGGCTAATGTCAAACAAATGTCGGAAGACGCTAAAAAGTTTATAGGCCGAATTGCAAAGTTTAGAATTTTCTGGCTCTTTGATGCTTACTATCAGCCAAACGGGAATATTGCTACTTCGGATTTATTTATTAAATTTGTCCCCGGCAACGGTTATACTTATTATAGCGCGGGCGTTTCAAACTTGGGCAATAAAGATAATTTACCCAAAAACGATAAAGATTACAGGGATTATAACTTAATTGACGCGCGCCTTGGTCTTTATAATGAGTGGGGGGATTTTGCAGTCGGTATGATACGCGGTGCAGGCGGTGTAAGGGCTGCGGTTAAACCTTTCTATAAAGCAAATGATTTTATTGTTAAGAACTTCACCTTATACGGCGAAGCAACTGATTTCGGCCGCAACCGCGTTATTCACGGCCGTATGTTCGATAAACCGTTCTATGCACTTGGTGCGCAAGCGTGGATTAACAAAAATGTGGCATTAAACTTTAGATATAATGATATTGCTGAAGTCGGTGCCTTCCAAATCGGTGCGAACTTATCATTTGAAGATAAGGAACTTGCGTCCTTGCTTGGCCTTGCAAGCATGGCAAAATAGGTGCTTATGAAATTTAAAACGGTTTATACTTGTCAAAAATGCGGTTTTAATTCCCCCAAGTGGCTTGGGCGTTGCCCTGATTGCGGGGAGTGGAACAGTTTTGCCGAAGAAGTTATTCAGGAAGAATCAAAAACCGCAAAAACAAAGAAGTCATTTACGGAGTTTAGTTCCGAAATTACCCCCTTAAAAGAAGCCAGCACCAAAGAAGAAAAACGTACCCCCACAGGTTTAGCGGAATTTGACCGTTTAACATCCGGCGGTCTTGTGGACGGGCAAATCACTTTGCTTGCAGGCGCACCCGGTATCGGCAAAAGCACGCTTATGCTGCAACTTGCATCGGCACTTTCCAAAAACAAAAAAGTTTTGTATATTTCGGGCGAAGAATCTTTGGAACAAATTGCCGCCCGCGCCAAACGTTTGAAAGTGGGCGGGGAAAATATTTCCCTGCTTTCCGAAACCAATATTCAGCGCATTTTGGAAGCCATAAAAAAAGTAAAACCCGAAGTTTTGATAATAGACTCCATACAAACAGTTTATCATCCTGAGTTTAATTCAGCATCCGGCACTTTAAGCCAAGTTCGCGAAAGCGCGGGCGAGATTTTACGTGCCGCAAAACCAAGCGGAATAATCACATTTATTTTGGGCCATATTACCAAAGACGGCGCACTTGCCGGCCCGAAAGTTTTGGAACACATGGTGGATACCGTTTTGTATTTTGACAGTGACTCCGATAATATTTTGCGCATACTGCGCGCACATAAAAACCGCTTTGGTTCCACGTCTGAAATTGCTTTGTTTAAAATGACGCCTTTGGGCCTTGAAGATGTTTTGGACGCAAGTGCGTATTTTGCGCAAACATCACGCAGTAAAAAAATTATCGGCCGCGCATTTTCTATTGCTTTGGAAGGCACGCGCCCGATTTTAACCGAAGTACAGGTTTTAACTTCGGTCACGCATTTCCCTTACCCGCGCAGAATTGCCACAGGGCTTGATTTAAACCGCTGTCAAATGCTTTTAGCCGCGCTTGAAAAACATATCGGGCTTAATTTGGAAAACAAAGATGTTTACATTTCTCTTACCGGCGGCACAAAAATTATTGACCCCTCTCTTGATTTGGCAATATGCGCCGCGGTTATCAGTTCGGTCAAAGATAAACCCGTTTCCGGTACGGCCTGTTTTATAGGCGAAGTCGGCATTTTGGGGCAAGTTGCGCCGGTACCTTTGGTTGACAGGCGCGTCAAAGAAGCCGCCCGACTTGGGATGAAAGAAATTTTTACACCGATTTTGAAAGAGACACCTGAAATTAAGGTTGGACAGTTAGAAGATCTTTACTCCTTATCAGTCAAGTTGTAAAATAGGAAATTGACAGTAATCGTATTTTGCCGTCTAAGTCTTTTTGGTAAATTTTAGTTTTTATCTTCCTAGAGTACCGAGAGTCGCTCCGCTCCCGTTCTTCTTGGTACTCGTCGTCAGATAGAAAACTAAAATTTCCCTAAAAATACTTGCCGGATGTTCGCGCTCGGTTTGGCCTTATATCATCAAAGAAAATTAAAAATCATCTTAAATTTGCTGCGTCGCACACTGCGTTATCGTTCGCTTTGGATTTGTTCTCTTGTGTGCTTTTAATTAAAAACATTATAACTCTTGCCCTTTAAAGGTGCGCGCAGCAAGATAAATAAAAACTATTGCCGGTATCAAAAAAGTTATACAAATAAAAACCGCTAAATGCAGGTCAAAACTTTCAGATATTTTACCGATAGTCATCGGGGAAATTGCATCCCCTAAAGCGTGTAAAATAAAAATATTCAAAGCAAAAGCCATAGAGCGTATTTTGACAGAAGTAATGCTGATAATCGCCGCATTTAAAGAACCTGTTTGCAGGAAAACAAAACTCATCGCCAACCCAAAACAAAGCAAAGCAAGCGTTTGGCTCTCGCACAAAAGCCCCAAAAGCCCAAGCGGCAAGGCCATAGCATAACCGCATAAAACCGTATAAAAATACGCGCGCTTTGTGAACTTAATTAAAAAGTCCGCCAAAAAGCCGCCGCCCAAAGTGCCGATTAAACCCGAAATTATTATAAGTGCCCCAAAATGCGTGCCGGCTTGTGCGACGGTAAAACCATAATATCTGTGGAAATAGGTGGGCATCCACGCCGCAAGCCCGCCAAGTGTAAAAGTTGCCATTGCACCCGCAAGCGATAAAAACACAAAACTCTTACTTTTCAAAAATTGTAAATATGCAGACACTTTAATTTGTTCATCTTTTGCAGGTTTGCGTTTATCTTTGATATAAATAAAAGCCACTATTGCAAGTAAAAACCCCGGTATGGAAAGCAAATAAAATGCCATACGCCAACCGTAATTTTGCCCGATAACACCGCCCAGTAAATACCCAAGCGCGCTGCCAAGCGGCAAAGCAAGCCCCAAAATTGCAAGTATACGCGCGCGGAGTTCGGGTTTAAAACCTTCCGCCGCAAGGGAAGGGGAAACACTTGTAAAACCCGCTTCGCCAATACCTATAAAACTGCGCGCTATGGCAATATGGTAAAAATCTTTTGCCATACCTGTTAAAGCGGTAGCGACACTCCATAAAACCGAACAAACCGAAACCCAAATTTGACGGGGGGAACGGTCCGCAAAATATGCAATTACGGGTGCGGTTAAAGTGTAGACAATCATAAAAAGTGAACCCAAAACACCAAGTTGAGCGTCGGTTAAATGTAAGTCATCGGATAGCAACGGAAAGACGGCAAATAACACTTGCCTATCAATATAATTGAACAAATTTATTAAAAACAAAATTATTAAAACTACTTTCGGGTTCATATATTAACACCTTGTTTGTCTTAATGCTTCGTACAAACAAATCGCGGCAGATGTGGAAAGGTTTAAAGAGCGGACATCACCGGGCATAGGAATAGTATAAAGTTTGTCCGCATATTTGGTGTAGAAATTGCGCGGCAGCCCGCAAGATTCGGAGCCGAAAATAAGATAATCGTCTTTTTCAAATTTAATGTCCCACAAGCATTTTTTGCCTTTTGTGGAAAAGAAAAATAAGCGCGCATTAGCAGGTAAATTATCAAAAAATTCGTCGCAAGTCGGCACTAAAGTGTATTTAAGTTTTGGCCAATAATCAAGGCCGCTGCGGCGGATTTCCCTATCGTTAATTTTGAAACCGAGTTTCCCGACAAGATATAAATGAGTATTGGTTGCAACGCAGGTGCGCCCGATATTGCCTGTATTAAACGGAATTTCCGGGTTAATTAGAACAATATTCAAGGCGCACCTCGCTAAATTACATTTCCCAACGCACGAAAAGCGGCGTAAACGGATGCGGAAGTGATGCGTTAAACGGCAAGATTCTTAAAGCATAGTCTTGGCGCCCGCTTGTTTCGGGTTGAATTTCAAGTTCGTATTTGTAGACGCCGTTTTCCTGTTTTACAAGGTTCATCGGAACATCTTTTATGCTTTCAAAAGCGCCGCCCATACCGCGCGTACCGAGTTGCAGTTGTACGACGACATCTTCAGGTTTTAAAGAACCCAAAGTGACATTGGCGGTAATCTTAATTTTTTGACCGACTAAAACTTCGCCGTCAATTTGGCCTGTGGTGTCTGTGACGCTTACTTGCGGCCAGTTGTCTGAAATTTGTTTGCGCCATGCGGCAACTTCCGCGGTTTTGCCTGCGGTGTTTAAAATATTACCGTAGTAATGGGCTTTGGTGTAGAATTTATCATAATATTCTTGCACCATTCTGTTAGTGTTGAAGTAAGGAACAATGGTTGAAATTGAATCTTTCATCTTGCTAATCCATTTTTGCGGCAAACCGTCTGCGTCGCGGTCATAATAAGTGGGGATGACTTCCTGTTCAAGCAGGTTATAAAGGGCTTGGCTTTCCACTTCGTCGCGTTCTTCTTCGTCTTTATAACTTTCGGAACCTGTTATTGACCAACTGAAGTCGCATGGGCCGACTTCATCCCACCAACCGTCTAAAATTGAAAGGGCCAAAGCACCGTTTAATGCGGCTTTCATACCGCTTGTGCCGGATGCTTCCATAGGCCTAATCGGGTTATTTAACCAAATGTCCACACCTTGTACCATATAGCGGGCAAGGTTCATATTGTAATCTTCCGCAAAAACGATTCTGCCGTTAAAGCGCGGGTCAAGCATATAATTAAATATTTTCTTGATAAATTCTTTACCGTTGCTGTCTGCGGGGTGTGCTTTACCGGCGAAAACAAATTGAACGGGCCTATCGGGGTTATTGACAATTTTTGCCAATCTTTCGGGGTCTTTAAAGAGCAAGGTTGCGCGTTTATATGTCGCAAAGCGGCGCGCAAAACCGATAGTCAAAACACCTTCTTGTAAAACATTACGCGCTTTCTTTTGTATAGTTAAATTGGCTGCAAGCCTGTTTGCCTGCCTAATCATTCTTGCGCGGACGTGTTTGATAAGTTTATCTTTGCGCAAATTATGTGTTTTCCAAAGTTCACCGGCGGGAATATCTTTTACTTTAGCCCAATTGGTATGCTCAAAATCTTCCATAACATTTGCGGAATTATTGATATATTTTTTGTATAAGTCATTGTGTTCGTGGCTAACCCAACTTGCTGAGTGTACGCCGTTTGTTATGCTTGTTATTGGTACTTCGTTTACATTTAAATTGGGCCAAACTTCGTGCCACATTTCGCGGGAAACTTTACCGTGCAATTTTGCCACACCGTTTAAGTATGCGGAAAGTTTTAAAGCAAAAACGGTCATGCAAAACATCGGGGATTGCGGTGTTTCTTTACCATAATCAAGGAATCTGTCCCACCCGATACCAAGTTGCATTACATAGGGCTCCATAAATTTTTTGACCAAGTTAAAATCAAAATGTTCATTACCTGCGATAACGGGCGTATGTGTGGTAAAAACGGAAGTTGCCCAAACAATTTCGCGTGCTTCGTCAAAGGAAAGATTTCTTTCACGCATAATTTCAATAATGCGTTCGCAAAGCAAGAAGGCGGAGTGGCCTTCGTTAATATGGTAAACAGTCGGTTTTAAACCGAGTGCTTTTAAGGCGCGCACGCCGCCGATACCAAGCACAATTTCCTGTTTGATTCTGTTTTCCCTGTCTCCGCCGTAAAGTTGTTCGGTAATGCTTCTGTGTTGGGGCGGGTTTTCGGGTAAATTGGTGTCAAGCAAATAAAGTGAAGTACGCCCCACAGGCACGCGCCAAATCATGGCTTTAATAATTTCGCGCCCTAAAGGAATATCAACGGTTAAATGGTTGCCGTCTGCTTTTAAAATCGGTTCAACTGACATGTGTGCCCAATCGTTTTCCGGGTATTGTTCGCCTTGCCAGCCGTCTTTGTTCAAGACCTGTTTTACATAGCCCTTTTGATAGAATAAACCGACACCGATTAAAGGTAAACCCAAGTCGCTTGAACTTTTAATATGGTCCCCTGATAACATACCGAGACCGCCGGAATAAATCGGCAAACCTTCGCCGATACCGTATTCCATAGAGAAATATGCAGTTAAGAAATTTTCCTTCCCTTCCCCTTTAATTCTGTTGAACCAGGTATTTTGTTCTTTTTGATATGTCCTGTAAAGTGATTCAACATAGTTTAATTGTGCGATAAAATCCTTATCTTTGCTTAATTCTTCCAAACGGCTTTGTGATACGGTTGCCATAAGCCATTTTGGCATACGCAAACTTTGCTCCCAAAGTTTTTCATCAATCTTAACGAATAAATTTATAGCGTCCCAATTCCACGCAAACCACATATTATTGGAAAGTTCTTCCAAAAATTTCATATTGTCCGGCAAGTCCGGTGTCACTTTAAATGAGTGTATTTTCATATTTCTCCCTTAATTTTGGTATATATATAGTATAGCAAATTACGACTTATAATTTAAATTTGCTCTTAAAATTGCGTTCCATATCGCGCGCAACCGCTTTGTCTTTTAAGGTTTTGCGCTTATCAAATAGATGTTTACCTTTTGCCAAGGCAATTTTGACTTTCGCCCAACCGTTTTTGATGTAGAGTTCCAAGGGGACAATGGTCTGCCCTTTTATTTCGCTTGCGGCGGCAAGTTTATTTATTTCCCTGCGGTTTAAAAGTAATTTTCTTGTTCTTGTAGGATCTAAAATTGTATGGGTGTTAAAAGAATAAGGTTTTATGTTTAAGTTTAATATTTGTGCTTCGCCGTCGGCAACGCGCACGAAAGCCGCCCGCAAAGAACACTCTTTGTTGCGAATTGATTTAATTTCCGCACCAAGCAAGACAAGGCCTGCTTCATAGGTGTCTAAGATGAAATATTCGTGGAGTGCCTGGCGGTTTGTGGCTATTATTTCTATACCCTTTTTTCTCATAACATATATTTTAGCAAATTTCGAGATTACGAATATTGTTAATTAAAGTGCATGTTCTTGCAAATTTAAGTGCTTTTTAATTTTTCTGCTCCTAGAGTACCGAGAGTCGCTACGCTCCCGTTCTTACTTGTACTCGTCGTCGCAGAGAAAAGTTAAAAATCATCTTAAATTTGCTGCGTCGCACCTTGCGTTTTCGTTCGCTATGGTTTGCCGCTTTTACATTTTCAAGAACCTGCGCGGCGCGTGGTTGTTCACGTTCGCTATGTTTTTGTTCTCTTACGCTTTCGTGAAATTTTCCTAAAAATACTTGCCGAGATATTGTACACGGTTTGGCTTTATAAAATTATAGTTTCCTATAATTCCCCGCCCCTTTTCAAGGCGGAGGGGTTAGGGGTGGGGTTGCAAAATATTCCTGCCACTCGTGTGCTTGAATATTTGGGATGATTTGTTTTTTATATAAACCAATAACCGTTAACTTTTTCTTTAGCAATCATTGGACAGTATTTTTCACTATTTTCCCAACACTGCCATTTACCGTAATCTGGATTATAATATATAACGTATAAACTACCTTCTTCCATATTTGTACCGTTTTTTATTCTACACGCTGATGGATGGGTAATATCTGTTTCCCCCGGACCGCAAATTAGAGCAGTATTATCAAAACACCATTCATTAGAGCAACATAATTCATATTCATCATCAACTTCACAAGACCAATCACTTGGCAATTCTATACCAATGGTATCATTACTTAATGGGAAAAATTTTTCCAATCTAGAATAGTCACTTCCTGATTCAAGTCCTTGTGTTAAAACAAACTCTTGCCCTCTTTCTCTCATATATTTTAATATTATGAGTGCTTGCACAACTTTTGATTTTTCCACTGCTCGGTTATACTGTGGTAAGGCAATACCGGCAAGTATGCCGATAATCAGTACAACTACTAACATCTCAATTAAAGTAAAACCTAATTTATTTCTCATATAATCTCCTTTATACAATGCTTTTATTTATTGTATACAGAAATTATAGAAAAAAAAAAAAAAACAGATGTCAAGAGGATCGTTGTGAAATTAAAGATATTATCATATCTATTTGGCAATTATTTTTAGGGAAATTTTAATTTTCTCTTTGACGACAAATAGCAAACCCATAGCGACCGAGAGTGTTCACGCGCCGCGTAGCAGATTTAAGATGATTTTTTGTTTTATTTCTGACGACGAGTACCAAGAAGAACGTGGAGCGAAGCGAAATCTCGGTACTCTAGGAAGAAAAAAACAAAAAAGCACTTAAATATGCAAGCGCGTTATGCGCGTTTGTGAACGTAATGCGGAAACACAACACGATAAAATATTTTAGTATAATATATCTTAGGGGAGTATGTAGTATGAGTACATTTACAATAATAATCTTAACAGTAGTAATCTTGTTAGCACTATTTTTGCCTTTCTTGGTCCACACCGTAGAACAACAACTTGAAGCGTTTTTGTTCGTTCTCGGTATAATCGCCGTGACGACTATCGGCGCATGGAGCGGTCATCTTGTGGGGGAAGCCTTAACCGAGCCTATTAAAATTTCCTTAGCCGTTTTAATTATCGGCCTTCTGTTTAGAAAGTTTAGGAAAAATATCGCCGATTTTATTGAGTATATAGAAACTAAAATCGGCCTTAAAAAAACTATAATCGTTTTAGTCGGTACTTTGGGGCTTTTATCAAGCGTAATAACCGCCATTGTCGCCGCCTTGGTGCTTTGCGAAATCGCATCAACTTTGCGTTTAACAAGGCGTGATACCGTACACGTTATAGTTATGGGTTGTTTTGCTATCGGTTTTGGGGCAATTTTAACACCGATAGGCGAACCTCTTTCAACAATAGTAATCAGCAAACTTTCGGGTGAGCCGCACCACGCAACATTTTTCTATCTTCTTGATTTGCTTTGGTATTTAATAATACCCGGTGTGATATTTTTTGCCTATATGGCAGGCCGCACTAAAGACGAGCAAATTAAAACGCATCAGCGTATGGAAGCAGACAGTGCAAAAGACATTTTAATCCGCGCCGCAAAAGTGTATTTGTTTATTATGGCTTTGGTGTTCTTCGGGCGCGGGCTTACGCCTTTGGCGGAAATCAGTATTATGAAACTGCCTTTGGCGGCTTTATATTGGGCGAACTCAATTTCCGCAATTTTGGACAATGCCACTTTGGCCGCTGCCGAAATTGTGCCGACAATGACAAATACCCAAATAGAATTTTTACTTATGGGTTTAGTTATTTCGGGCGGGTTTTTGATACCGGGGAATATTCCCAATATTATTTGTGCTTCAAAATTTAAAATTAAAAGTAAGGAGTGGGCAAGGCAGGCATTACCGGTTGGTGTCGGCTGTATGTTATTTTATTTCTTATTGCTTGAACTCTTGCCGAAAGTTAACTAATGATAACAATAACAGATGCTTTAATTCGTTTACTCGTGGCCTTTGCTTTGGGGGCCATAATCGGGTTTGAAAGACAGTATCACGATAAACCCGCCGGTTTTACTACAAATACATTGATTTCATTAGGCTCGGCCATATTTGCGATGGTATCTTTAATTTCCGCGCAGTATTACGGCGGGGACCCTGCAAGAATTGCGGCGCAAATTGTCACCGGTGTAGGGTTCTTGGGTGCCGGTTCAATTATTAGGGAAGGCAATAAGATTTCCGGTCTAACCACGGCGGCAGGTATTTGGGTTGTTGCCGCTATCGGTATGGCTGCAGGTTATGGGGAATTTCATTTGGCGTGTTTTGGTGTGGTTTGTGTGCTTTTCTTACAAATATTTTTACGCAAAGCACTTAGTTTCTTTAATTCCGTAAAAACTTATGAATATATTACGGTTAAATGTGAACCGGATATGGAAATAGTCACTAAAGTGGAAAACTGTATTAAGGACGCCGGTGCAACTATTTTAAAGAAAGATTTTTATAAAACGGACGGTAAATTAGTGCTTAGGCTCGTCACAGATATGTCTGAAAATTCTTTCAAAGAAGTATTTAAAAAACTTGTTGTTGAAGAACATATTATAAGTTTGGACAGGTGATTATGAAACAAAAAACCATATCTTTAGGTAAAATTAAATTTTCCAATTCTTTACCCTTAGTTTTTATCGGCGGCCCTTGTGTTATTGAAGGGGAAAAGGTGTTTTTAGACACCGCCAAACAAATTTGCACTTTGATGAAAAAGGCCAAAGTTCCTTTTATCTTTAAGGCATCTTTTGATAAAGCAAATAGAAGTTCGGTTAATGCATACCGCGGTGTCGGTTTAGACAAGGGGCTTGAGTTGCTTGCCGAAGTAAAACGCAAATATAATGTCCCTGTTTTAACCGATATTCACGAGCCGTATCAGGCGGGAAAGGCCGCAGAGGTCGCAGATATTTTGCAAATTCCCGCTTTCCTTTGCAGGCAAACCGATTTGGTTTTGGCCGCCGCAAAAACAGGCAAAATAATCAATGTCAAAAAAGGACAATTTTTAGCACCGCAGGCAGTTAGTGAAATTATCAAAAAAATTGAGAGTACCGGCAATAAAAATATTTTGCTTACAGAGCGCGGTTCGTCTTTCGGCTACGGCGATTTAGTAGTTGATATGCGCAGTTTTGAAATTATGCGCCGCACAGGATACCCCGTTATTTTTGATTTGACTCACTCTATGCAAAAACCGTCGGGTGCAGGTTCTACGGGCGGTGATAAAACCGTTGCTTTAACTTTGGCGCGCGCCGCAGCAGGTGCAGGGCTTGCCGGAGTATTTTTTGAAGCGCATCCGCACCCGGAAAAAGCACTTTCCGATAAGGCAAACACTTTAAGTTTACCCGAACTTAAAGAAGTAATAAAACAAATGACGGCTATTGATGAGGTTGTTAAATGCCAGAAAACGATTTAAAACAAACCCTAACAAAAACATTAAAGGCAATAGCGATAATATATGCCGTTTTGTTAGTCTTGTTTTTTGTAATCAATATGATAACGGATAAATTGCCTAAACCTTATCATAAAAGAACTATTCAAGCAGAGGTCACCCCATGGCTAAAATAAATAAAAAAGTAAATGCAAAAGAAATTTTGAACAGGGCAAAAGAAGTTTTTGTTTCGGAAGAAACAGCCCTTAAAGATACCGCAAAATTGCTGGGTAAAGATTTTATTCAGGCAGTTAATTTAGTTAGCAAAACAGGCGGCAGGCTTGTGGTTGTCGGTATCGGCAAAAGCGGGCATATAGGGCGCAAAATATCGGCCACTTTAGCATCAACGGGTACGCCTTCATTTTTTGTGCATCCTACCGAAGCCTTGCACGGCGACCTTGGCATGATAACGGAAAAAGATATAGTTTTGGCCCTGTCATTTTCAGGCGAAACGGAAGAATTAAGCAAAATTTTAACCCCGCTTAAAAAAGAAAATATAAAAATAATTGCTTTAACCGGACATAAAAATTCCACTTTAGGTAAAATAGCAGATATCTGCCTTGAAGTTAAAGTTAAACGTGAGGCCTGCCCATATAATTTAGCGCCGACATCTTCCACAACCGCTATGCTTGCTTTGGGTGATGCTTTGGCCTTATGTTTAATGGAAATTAAAAATTTCCATAAAGAAGATTTTGCTTTATTTCACCCCGGTGGTACGCTTGGTAAACTTTTAACTTATAAAGTAAAAGACCTTATGTTTAAAGACAAAAACCCCGTCGTATTGGAAAGCGCAACTGTGCAAGATGCCCTTTTTGTTATGACTAAAAATAAAACCGGTGCTGCCGCAATAGTAGATAGAAAAGGCCTTTTAAAAGGTTTTTTTACGGATGGTGATTTAAGGCGTTTGTTGCAGAAAAAGCAAAAAGTGCTTGACCTTAAAATAACTAAAGTTATGACCAAAAAACCTTTTGCGTTTTCACAAGAAATGTCTGCCATAGAAGCGGCAAAAATTATCAATGCTCGCAAATTTGATAATGCGCCTGTGGTTGATAAAAAAAATAAAGTTATCGGCTTTTTGGACCAGGATAATTTAATAGAGTTTATTGCCTTAGCAAAAAAATAAAATGAAAAAATTATTATACTTAATACCTGTATTGCTTTTAACCTGTGCTTGCAGTAATAATGAAGCAGACGACGGTGTTAATATGCCGGCACAAAGGGCCGAAGGTGTTATTATGAGGGAAACTTCTTTAGGTACAACTTCTTGGCAATTAAAAGCAAGTTCGGCAGATTTTTATGATAATCAGGACGTGACTATGGAAAACCCTGTCATCACTTTTAACCAGGGGCAAAAAGGTGAAGCGGTTTTAAAATCAAAACACGGTACGTTTAAAGAAGGCGTAATAACATTTTGGGGTTCTGTAAATTTAATAGTCAAAGATGAAAAATTAAAACTTAATACTGATAAGCTTTTCTATAACACAAGCGCCAAAATTGCGTGGACAAATGTTCCCTTTACTTTAAAACGCAACGGGATAACCGTTAAAGGCAAAGCATTAAAGGCGAGTAATGGTTTTAGTGATATAGAAATCTTCCAACAGACAACGGATTTACCTAAAGATTTACAGGGGTTAAAATGAGGAAGATTTACAGTATCTTTTTTATATTTTCTGCTTTATTTTTGTTCTCTGTTTGTTTTGCGCAAGAGGAACAGGATTTATCTGTACTTCTTGGAGGAATGATAAAAAGTGATAAATGGATTATAAGAAAAGATGCTATGGAAGAGGAATTTATCGGTAATGTTCACTATGAGAATGAAACGTATAAATTGCAGGCTGATAAAGCACTGTCAAGAAGAAAAGTAAAAAATTATGAACTTTCGGGTAATGTCTTATTATCACGAAAAGATAAGGATACAATTTTGACTTTAACTGCAGGGCGTGTATTTTATGACCAAAATAAAGATACAGGCTTTGCAAATGCCGCTAAAAAGGGGCAGGTTAAAATTGTTTACAATACACCTGATAATACCTATACATTACTTGCAGATAAAATAGAATTTTCAAAACAGGCCAATTTTTTAAAAGCAACAGGGAAAATTAAATTAACCGATAAAGATAATATATTGAAAGCGCAAAGTGCAACTTTTGACAGGGTAAGCGGCCTCTTTGAAGCCCTTCCCGAGCGCCCGCAGGTATCCGGTAAAAACGATGACGGTACTTATGCTGTTGAAGCAGATAAAATTATAGTTGATACTAAAAAGGGAACAATTAAAACAATCGGTAATTCACAGGGGTGGCTTACTTTGAAGAAGGATATTTTTACTGAAGATAATTTAAAGAAATTAAAGGATTGATTATGGAACTTTTAGGCATAGATTTAAAAAAAGCATATAAAGAGCGTTTGGTGGTAAAAGGTGTTTCCTTAAAAATAAATTCCGGGGAAATTGTCGGTCTTTTAGGGCCAAACGGTGCAGGGAAAACAACCTCTTTTTATATGATAGTGGGCTTTATAAGGGCAACATCGGGAAAAGTATTTATTGACGGGAAAGACGTCACCGCTTTGCCGATGTACGAACGCGCACGCTGCGGGCTTGGTTATTTGGCACAGGAGCCGACAATTTTCCGCGGCCTTACGGTAGAAGAAAATTTGCTTGCTATCTTAGAGCGTCTTGAGCCAAACAAAAAAGCGCGCCAGGAACGCGTGGACCAACTTTTAACGGAATTCGGCTTAACTAAACTTGCCAGACAAAAAGCGTGGACCTTATCAGGCGGGGAAAAGCGCCGTATGGAAATCGCCCGTTGTATGATAAGCAACCCAAAAATCATTTTGCTTGACGAACCTTTTGTGGGTATTGATCCTATAACCGTTGCCGAACTTCGCGATATGATTTTTAAATTAAAAAGCCGCGGTTTGGGTATTTTGATTACGGACCATAATGTCCGTGAAACTTTACCTTTAACTGAGCGCGCTTACCTTATTTACGACGGTAAAATCTTAGTTGAAGGCAGCCCCGAAAAGTTGCTTGCAGATGAAAATGCCCGTAAATTGTATTTGGGTGAAAATTTTAAAATGTAGGTGTGAAAATGAAAAAGCATAATCTTTATTATCTCTCGCGTGTTTGGGCTTACTTTTATTTTGTGGCCTTAAACTTTGCATTTTTCTTTTTAATGCGCATAATTTTTTACTTTGTAAATGCGCCCCAAGACCTTTTAAAAGTGGATGTCATAAAAGGGCTTTTTATCGGTGCAAGGTTTGATTTGCGCATAGCATTTTTATTTGCTTTACCGCTTGGTGTAATATTTTTGTTTCCCAAGGTTAAACATTGGTTAAAAACATTGATAAATATTTTGTATACTTTTGCTTTTTGCGGCGTAATCTTGATATATTTTTGTGATTTCGGCTATTATGCTTATTTGAAAGAACGTTTAAATGCTTATATCGGTGAACTTGCGGTTAATACAGTCACTTCGCTTGAAATGGTCTGGGAGTCTTACCCCGTTGTATGGGGCTTTTTGGCCCTTTTGCTTATCGGCTTTATTTACCACATAATACTTAGAAAAGTTTTGGTTTATGCCTATTCAAAGGAAGCAAAAAAGAAAACTTATATTTTTGCTTTCATTGCACTTTTAATAACAGCGGCTTTTGTGCATGGGCAATTTTCGCAATATCCGCTTAGGTGGAGTAATGCTTATTTCAGCAATAATAATTTCATTTCCGCTTTGGCATTGAACCCTGTGCAGAATTTGTTTGATACTTATAAATTTGCCAAAAACGGCGTCACTTTTGATAAAGAAAAGACAAAGCAACATTATACAACTGTGGCAGATTTCTTGGGTGTTAAAAAAGAGGTGCAAGACGTTGAAAACTTAAATTTTGCGCGCCCGTACGCAGGTGCAAAAAATACAAAAAAATATAATGTTGCAGTAATTATAACGGAGTCTTTGGCATACGATAAAAGTTCTTTTGCCAACCCTGAAATTGATGCAACCCCTTACCTTAGAAAATTTGCGGAAAAGGGTACTCTTTTTAACCGCTTTTTTACGCCTGCAGCAGGGACGGCAAAAGGTGTTTTTGCAAGTTTAACAGGCTTGCCGGATTTATCAACGGTAAAAACATCTTCCAGAAACCCTTTGCTTGCCACGCAGCATGTCTTGTATAATGATTTAGACGGTTATGAAAAGTTTTATTTTATCGGCGGCAGCGCAAGTTGGGCAAATATCCGCGGCTTGCTTGAACATAATATTGACGGCTTAACAATTTATGAGGAGGGTAAATATACCGGCCTTCCGCGTAATGACGTTTGGGGTGTTTCGGACCTTGATATGTTCAAATATGCCGCAAAAGAATTTAAGAAATTAAAAGATGCCGGTAAACCGTTTTTTGCTATTTTGCAAACATCCGGCTTTCACAGACCTTATACTATACCGGATGACAAAGGTTCATTTACTTTAAAAGAAATAGATGAAAAACATCTTCAAAATTACAGTTTTAGCGGTAATGAGGAATATAACTCAATGCGTTTCCAAGATTATGCTATGGGCGTATTTTTTGAGGAAATGCAAAAAGCAGGCCTTGACGAAAGCAATACCATTTTTGTAATATATGGTGATCACGGCCTTACCACCCAAAAATCAGATACCCAACCCAAATCTTTTATTGATTTTGATTTGAACTTGCATCACAGCCCTTTGGTTATCGTCGGGCCTAATGTGAAAAAGGGTATAAACAAACGTCTTGCAAGCCAAGTTGATGTTTCTGCCACTGTTTTAGGCCTTCTTAATTTGCCAAGGACCGAAACCGCTATCGGTAGGAATTTGTTTAATACGCAGTTAAAAGAAGGGGTATTTATTTTAAAAAGTTCTGTTGCACCTTTCAGTATCGGTGTTTTGGAAGGCGATTATTATTATGCTATCAGGAACGGTAAACCCGGCCTTTATAAATATATGCAAGATTCTACAACCGATTATTGCCCCCAAAACCCGAAAAAGTGCGAGTATTTAAATGATTTAACTTTAGGCCTTTTTGAGACAGCACGCTATATGGCCTTTAATAATAAATTGGGAAAATAATTATGGCATTAAGTGCAGGGAATTTCTTACTTGTAGGTTCTGTTTTGCTTTTTATAAGTATTTTGGCAGGCAAGACAGGCTACCGCTTTGGCGTGCCTGCACTTCTTTTATTTTTGATTGTCGGCATGGTGTTCGGCAGTGAGGGTTTCGGAATACAATTTTCTAATTACAAAGCAACGCAATTTATAGGTATAGTTGCTTTGAGCATAATCTTATTTTCCGGCGGTATGGATACACGCGCTGAAGATATTAAACCTATTGCAAAAGAGGGAATAATACTATCAACTTTCGGTGTTGTCTTGACGGCATTGTTTACCGGCGCTTTTGCTTATGCTTTCCCGTCTTTAAGGGCAGTGCTCGGTTTAATGGGTTGTTTATTACTTGCTTCAATAATGTCCTCAACCGATTCGGCCTCTGTATTTTCCATTTTAAGGGCAAAGAATTTACATATTCAAGGTAAAGTCCGCGCTTTGCTTGAACTTGAGAGCGGCAGTAATGACCCTATGGCTTATATGCTGACTATTATGCTGATAAGTTTCATAAAACTCAGCAATTTAAGCGCCGGCATTATGGTATGGACTTTGGTTATACAATTTATTTTCGGCATAGTATTCGGTTATATTTTGGGGCGCCTTGCCGTATTGATAATGAATAAGATAAATTTGGACTATTCTTCCCTATACTCCGTTTTACTTTTGGCAATTTGTTTGTTTGTGTTTTCTATTACGGAAACATCACATGGCAACGGTTATTTGGCGGTTTATATAGCAGGGCTTGTTGTCGGTAATAATAAAGTTGCTTATAAAAAAAGCGTTGCCGTATTTTTTGATGGTATTGCTTGGCTTTGCCAAATAGTTATGTTCCTGGCACTTGGCCTTTTGGTGAACCCCAGCGAACTTTTAATTATTGCACCTTTGGCAATAATAATATCTTTATTTATGATTTTTATTGCGAGGCCTTTGACGGTATTTTTATGCTTATTACCGTTTAAAAAAGTATCAAGAAATGGCAAATTATTTGTTTCTTGGGTTGGTTTGCGCGGTGCTGTGCCGATAATCTTTGCTACTTATCCTTATGTTGAGGGTGTTCCTTTTGCTAAGACGATTTTTAATATAGTATTTTTTATAACGATACTTTCTTTAATCTTACAAGGTACGACAGTTCCTTTGTTCGCTAAAGTGTTTGGTGTTTTGGATACTGAGTTTAAGCATAAAGATTTTGCCGTTTACGTGCCTGAAGATATTGCAATTACATCTGAAATTAAAGTGACACCCGAACTTCTTAAACACGGCAACACAGTACGGCAACTTGGGCTTGAAGATAATGCCTTGCCGATAATGCTAAAACGCGGCGGCAAGTATATTATTGCGCGCGGTGCAACTGAACTTCAGGAAGGCGATAAAATTTTACTTATTGCCAAAGGTGAAGATGATTTAAATGCTTTATGTTCAAGTTTAGACATTCAAAATTGTGAAATTTACCGTGATGACTAGTTCTATAAAATACTTACCATATATATTTAAGTATAAAATATCTTTATTTTCACGACGATCCTCTTGACATCCATTTTTTTTTTTTTTTGTATAATTTTTACATACGAATAATAAAAACGTCGTATAAAGCGTTTAAGGAGAAATTATGCAAAAGAAAAATAAAGGGTTTACCCTGATTGAAATGTTAGTAGTAGTTTTAATTATCGGTATTTTGGCAGGTATTGCTTTGCCTCAATATCAAATGGCCGTGACGAAAGCAAAAGTTGCAAGCATATTACCGCTTATGCGCCGTTGGAAAGATGCCTTGGCAGAATATAAATTACAACATGGTGATTATGTAGATGAAAATGGTGATTCTCCTGATGGTGCTACTTTAGGTGTTAATTGGCCTAGTGATTGGAATAACGGGAATTGTGGAGATAATACAGAATGTGAAAATGATTATTGGTATTGTATAATTAGTGAGGCTGGTGAAGGATCCGTTTTTTGTAATCATAATTTTACAGATGAAGGGGATGATTGGCTTTATATAATTATGTCGCAACCTGATAATGAAGATGAATATTATGAAGAATTAAATGGATTGACAATTTGTCTGGGAAAAGGCAAAGGGGATAAAGTTTGCAAGTCCATTGGTAGAAAATTGTTAGAAGATATTTCTCTTTGGGATGGTACCGCTTACCAATTAAATTAAAATTATCTTTTACTAAACTCGCAGCCGCAGTAGTTTTGAATATATAAATTAAGTTCTTTAATGGTTTTTAGGCCAAGTTGTTCGCCGGAATTTTTGCGCCAATTTGTAAAATCATAAGGAATATTAAATTCTTTTTGCGCAATTTCTGCTGCGGCGTTTACGCTTTCCAAATCTTTGTAGCGCGAAATTCCTAAGACGGAACTAAATGTATCAAAGCTGTTTTCTTTGGCATATTTTGCTGCTTGTTTTAGGCGGTATAAAAAACATCTTTTGCAACGCGCGCCGCGCTCGGGTTCTTGTTCAAAACCTTCGGCAACATCTTTAAGCCAAGCATTATGGTCCGAAGGTAATTCAATAAAATTTATACCGAAATGTGCGCAAACTTTTTTGTTTGCATCTAAACGGCGTTGATATTCTTCAAGCGGCGCGATATTGGGGTTAAAAAACAAAACGGTAAACTGCCGTTTTTCTTCGGCAAGTTTTTTAATTACGCCTGCGCTGCAAGGCGCGCAACAAGAGAGCAGCAGTAAATTAGCCATACTTAATTATACCAATTAAAATTGTATAATTTATATAGGAGTGTTTATCTTTTTATTTGATAACCCCACCCCCAGCCCCTCCGCCTTAAGAAGGGGCGGGGAGTAAGAGGAATATTTCCTATAATTTCTCTCCCTTTTGCTTGCAAAGTGTAATTCTACCCGTAGGCGGAGAGGTTAGGAATGGGGTTGTAAAATTAGGAATATGACTATTGTATATCAATTTAAAGGTTCATTTTATATAAACTTAACTAATAGATGCCCAAACGCTTGCGTATTTTGCGCAAAAAGCAAGGGCAAAAAGATGTTCCATAATTATAACTTGGACCTTGGCGGAAAAGAGCCAAGCGCACAAGATGTTTTGGCTGAAATTGATAAACAAATGAAAGTAGGTTTTACGCCGAAGGAAATCGTTTTTTGCGGCTATGGCGAACCTACTATGGCACTGCCCGTTTTGCTTGAAACCGCCAAAAATCTGAAAGCAAAATATCAATACCCTATACGTGTAAACACTTTAGGGCTTGGCTCACTTGTTTGGGGGCGCGATATTACAAAAGAACTTGCGCCGTATATAGATAAAATCAGTATAAGTTTAAATGCAACCGATAATGAAACTTGGCTTAAAATCGTGCGCCCTGCGCCGAAATATGCAGAAAAATCTTTTGCCGCTATGCAAGATTTTGTGCGTAATGCCGCAAAAAATATAAAAGAAGTTGCGGTTTCTATCGTCAGTAATCAAGGTATAAATACGCAAAAAGCCAAGGAAATGGCGGAAAGCCTTGGTGCAAAATTTTTTGTACGCGAGTATTTTGATGAAGAATAAAACATTAAACTTGCATGCTTTGCTTTTTTACGGCTTTTTATGCGGTGCTTTGGCCGTCGTGTTTATGATTAGTTTTCAGCATTTTGAGAGTTTTTACCAACCGCAAATTATTGCCACACAAAAATATGTTTCGGCAAAAACAAATATCCAAAATAAAAAAGCCGAGAGTTTAACACCGCAAAAAGTGACATTTTCCTATGCTTCACCGACGGCAAAAGAAGTGCAAGTGGTTGGTGATTTTAATGCCTGGGGTGCTTATCCTCTTGCTTTAAATAAAAGCGGAAATGATATTGAAATTTTTACTTTAACTTTGGCTTTGCCGACGGGTAAATATAAATATTACTTTTTAGTGGATGGCGAAATTACTTTAGATAACAGCGCCCTGCAAATATATTCCGAAGGCAAAACTTATAATATTTTGGAGGTTAAATAATGGAAACACTAAAATTATTTTCCCAAAATATTGAACAAACACAAACCCTTGCCCGCGCGCTTGCCCGCCTGTTAAACGGGGGGGAAATTTTATTTTTTGAAGGGCCTATCGGTGCCGGCAAAACCGTGATGGTTAAGGAAATTGTTAAAAGTTTGGGTGTTAAAAAAACACCTGTCAGCGCAAGTTTTTCACTTCTTAAAAAATACCAAAATAAAGATTTTACAATGTATCACGCAGATCTTTTTCGTCTGGAAGAAGGGGAAATGTTTAACCTCGGTTTTGAAGAAATGCTTGAAGATGAAACCGCAATTTTGCTTGTTGAGTGGCCGGGGCCTGCAAAACAATTTTTCCCGCAAAACCGCTTAGAAATAACCGTTTCTTTACTTGAGGGCGACAGGCGTGAAATAACTTTAAAAGCACTTGGTAAAACCGCGCAAAAAATACTTGGGGGGCTTAAAAAATATGCAAAAAAATAATTTGGAAACTTTGGGTTTAACTTTAATGCTTGATAGTTCTTCCACGCCTTTAACTGCGGCTTTGTTTTCATACGGAAAAATGTACGGCGCAAGCAAAGACGGCATTAAGCAGGAAGAACTTTTATTTCCGCTTTTAAAGCGACTGTATAAACGTGCGGGCAAGGAACTTAAGCAAACAAAAAATTTCTTTTTTATAAAAGGCCCCGGGCGCTTTACGGGGATTAGAATCGGTGTCACCTTAGCGTCGGTACTATCTGAAATTAACGGCACAAATATTGCAAGCGCAGATATTTTTAATGTGCTTGGCCCGGCTGTTTTAGACAGCACAGATTTTAAAAAATGGCAAGCTAAAAACCCAAGCGGCAAAGCAGTTATAATTTTGCCCGCGTTTAGGGAAGAATATTTTGTTTCTACCGTCGGGGAAAATACCCCGAAATGGCTTAATATTGATGCTTTAAATAAAGAACTTTCTGCGCAAAAAACACCTTTATTTTTAGCCGGTTGGGCGGGTGCAAAAGAGCCGCTAAAAAAACATTTCGGCAAAAATTTTACATACTCAAAAACAAACTTTTTAACGCCTGAAATGCTGCTTGCCGCCGCAAAAAAATATTTGGGTACGCAAACGAAAGAAGAAACTTTAACACCTCTATACTTAAAACCGGCGCGCTTTGAATTATGCGGGAAATAAATAATTTTTTAGACGATAAAATCGCAAAAACACTTGCCGTAATTTGCGAGCAAACCAAAACCGCTGCCGTTTGGAAGGCCGAAGATTTTTTAAATGAGGCCGCACAAAAAACATCAAAAATTTTTGTTTTAACCGATACAGAAAATAACACAAAAACCGTCTTGGGTTTTTGTGCGGTGCGCTTTGTTTGCGAAAGTGCGGAAATCACAAATTTTGCTATTTCTCCGTCTTATCAACGCAAGCATTTGGGAACGGAACTTTTTGCGCACACTTTAAATTTTTTAAAAGAGTGCGGCGTAAAAGAAATAACTTTGGAAGTTGCATCTTCAAATATTAAGGCACAAGAGTTTTACAAAAAATTTAAATTTACTTGTGTAAGCGTGCGCAAAAAGTTTTATAATATGTATGAGGATGCTTTAATTTTCAAACTTAATTTATGAAAATAAAATTATTTTTTACTTTATGTTTTTTGCCAGCTTTTTTGTACGCGTGGGAGAGTAATTTTGAATTATCTGAGGAGGCACAACAGCGTGCCAAATTCTATAATCAATTTGTGCAGGCGGTTGCATTGGAAGATAAAAACCCTAGTGAAGCCCTTATTTTAATTAAAGATCTTTTAGATAAAGCACCCAGCGATAAAACACTGATACTGGAATATTGTTATCTTGCTTTGTACAATTATGAAAATGATTTTAATTTCTGCAAAACTGCTTTGGAAAACCTCAAAGATAAGGTTTGGCAGCACCACGCTTTGCTCGGCGATTATTATTTGCGCGAAGGCTCATTAACCCAGGCTTTAAGCGAGTATGAACAGGCCTTAAAACTGAACCCGGAAAATTTAGAACTTGCCTTCCATTATATCGGTATCTTAGCAAATAAAGATCAAGCCGCCGCCGTAAAATATCTTGAAAATTTGGCTAAAGATTACCCTCAGGCACAAAATTTTATTACCTTAAAAATTGCAGATATCTACTTAAAAAACAGGGAAGAAGAAAAAGCAATATTAACCCTTAAAAATGCTTTATTGACAACACAAAATAAGGCAGAAATTTACCCTGCTTTAATTAAAATTTATGAGTTAAAAAAAGACAGGGATGCACTTTATAAAACTTATCAGGATATAGAGCGTGACGGCCTTGCCGATATAAAAACGCTTGAAATCTTGGCGGAAATAGCCTTGTTTTATAAGCAGGAAGATAAAGCCCGCAATTACTTTCAAAAAATAATGGATTTAGACGCTCAAAACCCGTATGCCGCACGCTACTATGCTTTTGAAGAACAAAAACAGGGCCGCTACGAACAGGCTTTAAAATACTTACAAAATTCACGCGAATTTGAAAACAGCCCGACCTTACAAATTAAGGCGGGTTATTATTTAAGTATGCTCTCAAAACAGGAAGAATTGCTTGCTTTGATGGAGCAGAGCTATAAAAAATTTCCGTCTGAAAATGAAATTGCTTATTATTACGCGCTTGCTTTAATTGATGCAAAAAAATTTAACCAAGCGCAAAAAGTTTTAGAAAATATTTTAACAAATATACCCGAAAATGAAACCGTACTTTTAACTTATGCCACTTTGCTTTACGAGCAAAAAGATTATAAAAAAATGGAAAGCACCTTGCGCAAACTTATTGAAATCAACCCAAATAATGCTGAGGCATTAAACTTTTTGGGGTATTTCTTAATTGACCGCAAAAGCCCGCAAAGTTTGGAAGAAGGCCATGCTTTTATCACCCGGGCTTTGGAAAATAATCCACAGGAAATTGCTTATCAAGATTCCCTTTCCTGGTATTATTTCAAGAAAGGCAATTATAGCGAAGCACAAAAAATAATATCTACTTTGCCCGACGTAAAAGATGAAGAAATTTATTTGCATAGGGCGGAAATTGCCGCCGCATTAAAAGATTTTGAAAATGCCATAATCAATTATGAAAAGGCCTTAAAAATAAAACCTAAAAACAAAGCAGCAAAACGCGGTTTAAAAAAGGTTAAAAAGGCAATTTCAAAAAGTTAAAAAAGGGAATTTTAAAATAACTATTGACATTTTGCTCAAAAGTTGCGAAAATGTATGTAGGGTTAGTTTACTAAATGATAAATAATATGGTGACACATAAAGCAGAAAAAAATTGCAAAGTACCGGTATTATTGGTGCTTGGCCTGTTGTTTGGTATATCAAATTTATTTGCACAGACTGCAATGGTGACTAATAATTTTGTCTATTATCCTGATTCCGCAGATAAAAATTATCAATGCCGTACCTTACCTAAAGATATTAATATGCTTTATGACAGGTCTTTTTATACAACCGCAACGGCAGGTAATATAAATGTCCAGTCAGTAGACCCTTGGGTAAATTCTGCTTTAATAGAGTTTGATAAAGTTTTCCCGGATGAAAAAACCTCTAATCCTCCATATCCTAACCATTGTTTAACGCTTTGTTCGGAAGTGACATGTTCTAACCCGGTTAGGAAAGTAGAAAGTTCAGATTCAGACAGTAGTTCCGGCGGTAATGGAAATGTGATAAATTTGGTTGCTAGCGGGGACTTCCCGATACAAACAATTTTATTTGATATTTTCAAATATCAGGCAAATATAAACCCGTATAGCCCCGATTCCGCACCACCGATAAGAACAATAGCAATGTACCCGTCGCCTAATACGCCCGACATAGATAATATTTGCCGTGGTGTGCCTGTTTATGGTTGTAGTGATGACGGCACAGGGTGTAAATCATGTTGTGATGACTGTACATGGGGGACTAGCTATACTTGCAATAATAAAGATGTTCCTTATTCTGTTTGTGCAGCTATTTCTACCTCGCATTCATGTGACAATAACAGCCCTTTTTGTCAGTTTAATAACGAAACTTGTGTTTATAAGACCGGTTCTTGTGAGTATGCAGGAGAACAATATTGTGATTTAAGATTTTGTACTTTGAATCAGGAAGGAGATTGTAAACCTATATCTAATCCAAGTTCGCAATGTAATAAATTAGATGTGCTTGGTTGCTATAGTACTGATTTTTGTGAACCGCTTATAGATCCTGAGGAACAGCAGGGATGTGCTCCTTTGCCGCCAGCATTTCGTCCGTGTGAAGTCTTGGATAGAGACGATTGCGGGCAGGGATATACGCAATATTTCTGTAGCTACGATGAGAGTGTAGACATTTGCAGGACGATATATTCAGATGATCCAGGGGAGGGTTTTGTTTGCGATGATAGAAACTGTAATATGATGTTCTGCACTTATCCGGATGCCCCAGATTATGATTTAGGTTGTGTTAAAAACACAAGTGCTTCTTGTAGTGGTTATGATCAAAGCACATGTAATAGTTATTCAACTTTCTGTTCTTGGGATTCTACGGGTGATACGGTTTCTTGTTCCGATTGTGATGAATCTGTAATGTCAAAGTTTGCGAACAAAGATCAATGCGATGCAGGTATAACGGTATTAAACTTCTGTACGGCATGGGATGGTAGTTATGAGATAGACGGTGAATTTGGCAAAACAAACGGTCAATTTGGATATAGAACAACAATAAAGACGAATTATCCTGGGGACGGGATATCGGTGGCAAGCGATTTAAGCATAGAGCACATGATAGTGTATCCTGGGGACACACAAATACCGATACAAGTAGATGTGACGAACGTACATTCAGTGAGGAGCAGTCCT
>JBGURU010000019.1:0-8530 GCA_045132175.1 Elusimicrobiaceae bacterium
CATCTGCTTTAAAAAGTCTTTGTTAGACTTGGTGGCAGAGAGTTTTTCAAGAAGTAAACTCATCGCATCAATGGAACTTAAAGGCGATAGTATTTTGCGCAAAATCCAAGATTTATTAAGTTCATCTTCTGTTAAGAGCAAATCTTCTTTTCTCGTCGATGTGCGGTTAATATCAATGGCAGGGAAAATGCGCCTGTCGGCAAGTTTTCTGTCAAGGTAAATTTCACTGTTGCCTGTTCCTTTAAATTCTTCAAAGATGATTTCATCCATACGGCTGCCTGTTTCCACTAATGCGGTGGCGATAATTGTTAAAGAACCGCCTTCTTCAATGTTTCTTGCCGCGCCGAAAAAGCGTTTCGGGCGTTGAAGTGAAGTTGCTTCCAAGCCGCCTGTTAAAACGCGGCCGCTTGCAGGGGTGACTGTGTTATAAGCACGTGCAAGACGTGTGATAGAGTCAAGCAAGATAACAACATCTTTGCCGTTTTCCACACTGCGTTTTGCTTTTTCAAGCACCATTTCGGCAACTTGTACGTGGCGTTCTGCCGGTTCATCAAAGGTAGATGCTAAAACCTCGCCTTTAACGTTGCGGCTCATATCGGTCACTTCTTCAGGGCGTTCGTCGATTAAAAGCACCAAAAGTTCAACTTCTTTATGGTTTGTGGTAAGTGAATTTGCCAAATTTTGAAGCATAATTGTTTTACCTGTTTTAGGCGCCGCCACAATCAAAGCGCGTTGGCCTTTACCGATAGGGGAAATTAAATCAATTACGCGTTGTGTGTTTGAATTTTTATCAAGTTCAAGCACAAATCTTTCATTTGGGTATAACGGTGTTAAGTTTTCAAAAAGCGGGCGGCGGAAAATTTTGTCCACGTCCAAATCATTTACTTTTTGAACTTGAAGCATCGCAAAAAATCTTTCATTATCTTTGGGCGGGCGGATTAAGCCTTCGATTTTATCGCCTTTCCTTAGTCCAAAGCGTTTAATTTGAGAAGGGGAAACATATATATCTTCCGCGCCTGCCAGATAATTGTTTTCTTCTGACCTTAAAAAGCCAAAGCCGTCGGGCAAAATTTCAAGCACGCCCCCGCCGTAAACGGAGCCGTTTTGCTTTGCCTGTACCGCAATAATTTTGCCGACAAGTTGCTGCTTGCGAAGCCCTGAAATATCTTCAATATTATAATTCATCGCAAGTTTGGTAAGGTCTGCTACGCTTAATTGCGAAAGTTGCCTTGCGTCCATCGGTTTTGCGCCGTTTGGGCGTTGCGGTAAAGGTTGTTGATAGCGGCGGTTATTAAATTGCCTTTGCTGGTAGCGGTTGTCTTGCCCGCGATAATCTTGATTGCGGTTATCTTGCCTGTTATCTTGCATCGGGCGTTTTTCCTGTACGGTGACAGTTGTCTTTATTGCATTATCTTTTGTTTCAGGCTCGGCTTTAATATCCGTAGTTTCCGCATTTGCCGTTGCAGGTGTTGCTACCGGTTCTGCTTTTGCCGCAGTTTCCTTGACGGCAATTTCTTTTGCCGGCGCTGCGGTTTCTTTCGTTTCTTTTGCTTCCTTTGTTTCTTTTGTTTTTTTGGAAGCCCTTGTTTTTGTTTCTTTAACTTCTTTTACTTCGGTGGGTTTTGTTTCGGTAGGTTTTACTTCATTGTTTTCCATAAGTTATCCTCATTATTATTTTTTTAAATTATCAAAAAGGCGTTTGATTTTGCCGCGCAAATTGACGCGCGGGCCTTCGTTGAAAATTATGATATCTGCGCGGTTTGCCTTTTCCGCCATCGGCAGTTGGGTTTTCTCGCAATAATTAAAATAGTTCTCATTTGTACCTCTCAAAAGCGCCCTTTTTAAACGTTTTTGGTAAGAAGCATAAATACAAATTGTTAAATCAAAACCGTCTTCAAGGCCCTTCTCAAAAAGCAAAGGTATGGCAAAGACGATTACTTTTTTATTTGTGTTTTTTATTATCTCTTGCGCTTCCTTTAAAATTAAAGGGTGCAGCATATTTTCAAGTTCTTTTAATTTATCTTTATCTTCAAAAACAAGTTGCGCCAAATGTTTTTTATCGTCGGTACCAAAGGCCTTTTTTATTTTTCCTTTCAAAGCGGTGCGGTATTTTGCGGCCAAAGTATCGGCGCAAATTGTTTCTGCGCCAAGCGCGGCAAATTCTTCAAGGGCGGCGGTTTTCCCACAAGCAATAGCACCGCTTAAAGCAATAACCGTTTTGCCTTCGCATCTGAAATTTAAATCTGCGTTCATATAACAGGCCCCATATTATTAAGGTCTTTGCCGGCTTTCGCTTTTGCCACAAGCGGCACTCTTAAGACGAGTGCGTTTTCCATTTTCTCTTTTGCCCAGGCGGCAAATTGCTTTATTTTACCTTCGGGCACTTCAAAAACAAGTTCGTCGTGAATTTGTAAAAGCATATTTACATCGTCGGGCAATTCTTTATAAATATCAAGCATCGCTTTTTTGATTATATCGGATGAACCGCCTTGAACGATAGTGTTTACCGCGGCGCGCGCGGCAAAACTTACCATACGCGGGCTTTGGTCTTGGAACTCCGGCAAATACCTAATATGCCCAAGCATCGTCGTGACGAAGCCCGTTTTGCGCGCATTTGTGACAGTTTGGTTAATCCAAGATTTAACGGTATCATAGCGCGCAAAATAACTGTCAATATATTCTTTTGCCTGCGTCATTGTTATGCCCAGTGTTTGCGAAAGTGCCAAAGGCCCTTGCCCGTAAACTATGCCGAAGTTTATACCTTTTGCGTGGGCGCGGTCTTCTTTTGTCACTTCGGAAATCGGCTTATTAAAAACTTCCGATGCTGTGCGCGTATGAATATCGTCAGACGTCTTAAAAGCGTGAATTAAAGTTTCATCTTGCGAAATATGCGCAAGCACGCGCAAATCAATTTGTGAGTAGTCCAAAGAAAGCAAAACTTTGCCTTCGCCGGCGCAAAATGCTTGGCGGATTAAACGGCCCTTTTCCGTTCTTGCGGGAATATTTTGTAAATTGGGGTTGAAACTTGAAAGGCGGCCAGTCACAGTTCCGGTTTGATTAAAATTGGTGTGTACGCGGCGTGTGGCAGTGTCTGCTAAATTAAGCAAAGAATCAACGTAAGTCGCTTTTAATTTTGCGGCTTCGCGGTATTTTAAAATCAATTCACAAACAGGGTGATATTGTTTAAGACCTTCCAAAGTTTCTTCGTCGGTAGAATAACCTGTTTTAGTTTTACGCAATACAGGCAGTTTTAATTTTTCAAAAAGTAAAACGCCAAGTTGTTTCGGGGAATTTATATTTACTTGCCCGCCGACGGTTTTATCAATTTCCTTTTGTATCTCATCCATTTCAGATGATAAAAGCAAAGCAAGCGTTTTAAGCCAAGCGGTATTTGTTTCAATACCTGCACTTTCCATAGCAAGCAAAGTGGATTCAAGCGGCGTTTCAATTTCTTTAAACGCTTTGTTTTGTTCGGTGTGTAAAGGTTGAATAAAATTATTTTCAAAACGCTTTTTTAAGTCAAAAACATTTTGCGCATAAAAAGCGAATTTATCTTCTAAAGTTGCGTCTTGCGCAAGCGTGTTTTGTAAATTAAAAGAAATTAAATTTTGTAAACTGAAATCTTGCGCCGGGTTTAAACAATAGGCGGCAAGTTCCAAGTCAAAAATATTTAAAAAGTCCCGTTTTTCAGGTGCAAAATTTAAGGCACGCAAAGTGTATTTTATATCGTGGCCGGTTTTTAAAGTTGTTTTATCTTTTATAATTTGCGCTAAAATTGTTTGTTCGTCTGCGGTTAAATCTTTTATAGGTTTAAAAGCAAAATCTTTGTTGCTTAAAGCGAGCATTAAATCGGTATCTTCAGCGTAGATAAAGAGTTCAAAAGCACCGCGCGCTTTTTTAAGTAAAGTGTTGAAATCTTGCGCTTTGGGTAAGGCTTTTTCTTCCGCTTTTTGTACACTTTCGGCGAAATCTGCAAACAATTCACCTTGACTGAAAAGGTCCGCCTGAACGGGCTCTTTCGGTTCTTCCTGCTTTTGTTGTTGTTTTAAGAAATATGCTAAATTTTTAAATTCAAAACGTTCGGCAAAAGTTTTTACTTCGTCTAAATTGGGGGGGAGAACTTTAAAATCGTCATAACTTAAATTAAGCAAATTATCTTTAAGTAAAACAAGTTGTTTTGAAAGTTTCGCGCTCTCAATACCTTTTAATATTTTATTTTTTAAAGCGTCTTTTAAATTGGGGTTATTTTCCTGTGCGGCTTTAATAATTTCTTCCACAGTGCCAAAGGCATTTACAAGTGTTTGCGCGCTTTTTGCGCCGATACCTTCCACGCCGGGCACATTATCGGAACTATCGCCCAAAAGTGCCAAATAATCTGCCATATTTTTGCAAGGTACGCCGAATTTATCAAGGCACGCATTTGTGCCGCGGTAATCATCTTGCGGCGAGCCTGACCAAAGTTTAATATGCTCGCCAACAATTTGATAAATATCTTTATCACTTGTGATAATAATTGTTTCGGCATTGTTTTGCGCCGCGATTTTGGCGCAACTTGCCATAAGGTCATCTGCTTCCGCACCTTGCAAGGCAACAACTTTAAGGCCAAGTGCAGTGCAAATATCGCGCGCTATTTTAAGTTGCGAAACAAGTTTTTCGTCTGTGGGCGGGCGGTTTGCTTTATACTCTTTAAAAATTTCGTGCCTAAATGTTGGGCCTTTGGAATCAAAGCAAACGGCAATGTGCGTCGGTTTTTTATTGTCTAAGAACTTAAGCAGCCAATTAACAAAACCGTACAAAGCGCCCACTTCCTCGCCTTTCGCCGATGTCAAAGGCGGTAAGGCGTGGAAATTCCTGTGTAAAATGCCGTGTGCGTCAATAATAAAGAATTTTTTATCAAGCATAAAAAAAGGAACTGCTAAAAGTTTTTAGGAAACCCCGAATTTTTGGAAAGTTTGCCCGCCCTTACGAGCGGGCTATTGATAAGAATATATTACAAATAATTAGAGTAATGCGTCAAGTTGTTTTTTGATTTCTTCTTTGCTCTGAAGGCCGTTTAAGGTGACTTCAGGCGTACCGTTTTTGAAGATGATAATCGTCGGAATAGAAGAAATTTGAAATTTCCCGCTTTGTTCGGGTGCGTCGTCTGTATTTATTTTACAGATTTTTGCTTTTCCTTCATATTCTTTAGCGATTTCTTCAATGACGGGCCCAAGCATTCTGCAAGGTCCGCACCAAGGTGCCCAAAAGTCTACCAAGGCGACACCTTTATAATTTAAAACTTCTTGGTCAAAGTTTGTATCGTTTAAATGTAGTTCCATAATATCCCCTTTACTAAAGAATAGAATTTATTAAATGAAATGTCAAGGAAAAAATAGGAAATTGGCAGTTTCTGTTTTGTGCCGTCGGCATCTTTTTGGTAAATTTTGATTTTTCTTCTCCTAGAGTACCGATATGTCGCTACGCTCCCGTTCTTCTTGGTACACGTCGTCAAAGAGAAAATCAAAATTTCCCTAAAAATACTTGACGGGTTTGCTCGCACGGTTTGGCTTTATTATCTCTTTTAATCAAAATTGCACTTGACTTGCTTTTTTTTTTTTTTGATAAAATTTGCGTATAAGATATTTTTCTAAAGGAGAGATAAAATATGATTAAAAATAATAAAAAAACCCGCCTAAGCGGTTTTACGCTTATTGAAATGCTTGTGGTAGTTTTGATTATCGGCATTTTAGCGGCTGTCGCTTTACCGCAATATAAAAAATCGGTTGAAAAGACAAGAGTGGTGGAAGCGCTGATAAACATAAAAGCCATAGAAGGTTCAATGCAAAGGTATGTTTTAGCAAAAGGGTTTCCTACGAGTGGAATAGTATATTTTAAAGATTTTGCCGATATAGAATTATCAGGTGGTGACTGGGATGAATATGGAGCTTATTATAATAAGGAACCTTTTGAATATAATGCTTTTTGTGAACCTACATTCTGTCATATAGAAGTCACTAGATATAGTACTTCTCTTTTGTATGAACTTTCTGTACACATCATGGCAGACGAAGTTAAGCATGAATGCTGGACGACATTTACAGATATGGGAGAATATATCTGTAAATATCTAGAATCACAAGGTTGGGAATATGTGGACAATGAGTTTTAACTACTAATATTCCACTTTGTCTTGTTTGTTAACCCAAATCTTGAACGGTAAAGGCGCATCTTTTAAAGGTAAATGATGTGTCTTGATTTTGCGCTTGTCTTGTGGGCGTTCAATTTCCTTGTAAATAAAACTGTCGTCAAAGCCGGCGCGTGCGGCAATATTCTTTTCAGCTGCATAATAAATGGCTTTGGGGCGCGCCCAATAAATTGCACCAAGGCACATCGGGCAGGGTTCTGCGCTTGCGTAAATAATGCAGCCGTCTAATTGAAATGCTTTGAGTTTTTTGCATGCTTTGCGTATGGCATTTACTTCCGCGTGGGCGGTAGGGTCCGTTGAAGTCGTGACGGTATTATGCGCTTTTGCGATTACTTTTCCGTCTTTAACAATAACCGCACCAAACGGGCCGCCTTTGCCGCTTTTTGCGCTTTTGGCCGCTAATTCTATGGCCATTTGTAAAAATTTTTCGTGCTCAGATAATTTCATTTTAATCCTCCCTGTAATGTGTACCCAAACTTTGTTTATTTTTTAATGCGCCGTAAGTGACAAGCAAAGCAGTTTGTGCGCCGTCGCGTAAATGCAAAAGTTCGGGCGTAAGTTTGCAACCTTTGTAGAAAACATCAATTTCGTTTTTAAGATGTCTTAAAATTTTTTCCGCACGTGTTAAACGGTCTTTACTGCGTATTAAACCCACATAATTCCACATGGTGTTTTTTATGACGGAAATATCTTGTAAAATTAAGTTGATATCGGCATCTTTTTCTGCCATACGCCATGCTTTCGGTTCGGGTAAATAGAATTTTTTTGTTTTAATTTCTTTAATGTCTGCGTTTGCACAAAGTGCGGCAAAAGCAACTGCTTCAAGCAAAGAAGAACTTGCCAAACGGTTTGCACCGTGAAAGCCTGTACAGGCACATTCCCCGACGGCATTAAGGTTCAAAATATTTGTGCGCCCTTCCAAATCGGTAAAAATACCGCCGCAAAAATAGTGCATAGCGGGCATAACAGGTATCGGCTGTTTTGTGATATCAACGCCGCTTTTTAAGCAAGTTTTATAAATGTTCGGAAAGCGCGTTTTGATAAAATCGGGTTTCATTGATTTTAAGGAAAGATAAACGCAATCGTCTTTAGTTTTCAGACGTTCGTGTTCAATGGCACGCGCCACAATATCACGCGGGGCTAAGTCTTTTAAAGGGTGATAATTTTGCATAAAGGGTTTGCCGAATTTATTTATCAAAATAGCACCTTCGCCGCGGACCGCTTCGGAAATAAGCGCATTTCTTCCGCCTAAAGCAAACACAGTTGGGTGAAATTGCGTATATTCCATATTGATAACGCGTGCGCCGATGCGGTACGCCATAGCAATACCGCTGCCGTAAAGTGTATCAATATTTGTTGTGTACTTGAAAATTTGTCCTAATCCGCCTGTGGCAAGTACAGTTTTTTTAGCGACGACCGCAAAAACATTTTTGGTTTTATTGTCTAAAATGTATGCGCCGAAACAGGTTAAAGGTTTATATAAATCTTGCGGGTTTTTTGAGTTGTGCGATAAAGTTAAAAGGTCTACTGCTGAAGAATTTGTAATAATTTTTACATTTTTTAATTTCTTGAGTGCCTTTTGCATAGCATCAATCATTGCTTTTCCTGTTGCGTCTTTACTGTAAAGTATGCGGCGTTTTGAGTGGGCCGCTTCTTTGGTAAGCAAAAATTTACCGTCGGCAGACTTATTAAAATCGGTTTTAAATTCTTTGATAAAATATTTTTCTATTACTTTAAAACCTTCGCGGCACGCAGTTAAAACCGCTTCTTCATTACACACGCCGCAACCGGCGCGCTGAATATCTTTTAAGAGCAATTTAAAATCGGGTTTATCTTCGTAAATTATGCCGCCTTGCGCTAAAGAACTATCGCAATCGGTTAATTTATCTGCGGAAATTAAGGTGCATTTTAAGCCCGCTTTTCCTAAAATATAGGCATAAAGCGAACCTGCAATACCGCTGCCTATAACCAAAACATCTGTTTTAATTGTTTTCATAAAAACTCCTAAAAAATAAATCCTTCAAGATTTTTTGCCAGCAAAGCATAATTCTTTGCGGGCACTTCTTCCGCCCTGGATGAAACTTTTAAACCTGAACTAACCAAAATTTTTGCCAAAGCGGTTTTGTCTTTTTTATATTTCTCCACCAAAGCATTTAACACTGTTTTACGGCGGTAAGAAAATGCCGTTTTAACCGTTTCTTTAAAGTTGTCATAATGTGTTTTACTTGTAAATAATTTTTGCGGGCGCGGGGTTATAAAAAGGACTTCGCTTTCAACTTTCGGCGGCGGGTTAAAACTGCCCGGGCTTACGCGGCAAACGGGCCTGCATTGCGCAAGTGCCTGAAA
>JBGURU010000020.1:0-46329 GCA_045132175.1 Elusimicrobiaceae bacterium
TAAGGGAAATCCCTGGCAGCATAAGGTGGAACAGCGGCAATTTAGTTGGTTCTACCATGAAGACCACATTGAAAGCCCCGAAATTAAGTACTGCCAAATTGAAATCACCCAGATTAGGGTTATTACCTTCATTTACGATATTACCTACGGATGTCGGTTTAGTAAGGCAACAAAAAATCCAAGCAAGACAACAATTTGCCGGCTTAGCCGCCGCAACTGCTGCAGGTATTATAGCAGCCGGTATGTTAACCCCTTTCACACATCTCATAAATATCAGTGATTTGTTTCTAGCCTCTGCGCCTTTTATTGCGGCCGCATTACCCGAAATTGAAACGCGTTCTACGGAAACACTTAAATCAATTTTATTTGATAACGGTTATACCGAAGATAATATCAGGGGCTTTACCAGACAACAGATAATAGACCTTGTAGCATTTTTTGAAAGCACACAATCAATACGTGATGGTACGGTCAGGGAAATAGATGAATCTTTTAACCCCGAAAATTTTGTTAAAGGTAATTATAATGAGCCCTTTAACGAAAATATTAAGCAAGTAAGAATATTATTTGTAAACGATAACCCCGAGGCACAAAAATCTTTGAAAGGCAAATCTTTTGATAATGTCAAGATAGATTATGCCGATAGCGGTAATGAAGCCATAAATATTTTAAGCAGAAAAAGCAACAAATACGATATTATTATAACCGATATGGTTATGCCGCAGGGTAACGGCTACGAATTGGCAAAATGGGTGCACGAGAATAATTTGCATATTCCGGTGATATTATCATCCACTTTAAGCGGCACGCCGGAACAATTATATCAGAAATATTTTGACGGTTATATCGTTTTGGATGTACAAGGCGAAACAAAGGTTATAAATTATGCCAGCAACTTCTTGGCCCAATGGAAATATTATGACCCGTCTAAAGTATCGGCCCCAAGGCGTAAAGCAGTTGATAAACGCTTAAATTCTATCATAACGGTTAATACGGGCAAAGGTGACAGAAACGGCGTTATAATGTCTTTATACGGCAAAAAGGTTGTTATAACGGCCGGTAATGATTTAGAACAAGGCACAGATGGCCTTGAAATTAAAGATTTTTACGGCAATTCTTTAGGTACAGGTAAAGTTCTTTATGCGGTAAATAAAATTGTTGATGAGTTCCCTGCCACTTATCAAAATTATGCGATTATCACGCTTAATGAAGATTTGCCGTCAAATTTCAGGGTATTTTCACCTGTCGTATTAAATGGGCAGGATTTCTACTATGTTACGCCGGGTGAAATAAGCAGGGTTTCCAGAAACCAAGACGACGCCGCTACTTGGTATGAAAATACTTTTACCATAGACAAGAACCCAAGTATTTTGAACTCAAAGGGCGGTATATTGCTTAATTCCGACGGTTCGCGCATTGTAGGTTTCGATGTCGGGCATTACGAAGGTCAATCTTCCCAAATTATCAAAGCGCTTAATTTCAGATATGACTTACCTGATGAAATTAAGGCGGAATTATCAGGGAATAATCTTTCTAAAGAAATGTTCTCTTTCGGCAAGGACCAAGAATTACAAATAGACCAAAACTTTGATTTTAGCAAGCAACCGTTAAGAATCAGCCAAAATAATTCCAGGCCTTTGAATTTGGGTAAATATATCTTCCCTGCTATCGGTATAGGTTTAGGGCTTACGGCATTATTAACCGGTTCTGCGGCACCTTTGCTGACTTTGGCTTCTATCCCTTTTTGGGGTGGCATTGAGCGTCCTAATATAGAAGATATTCATAATTTACCGCAAGATATACAAGAGTTTATTAACACAAGGGGTAATTTTGACCAAAGTATCTTCCACGGCGCAGCCTTAACACCGGAAGACACCCAGAAAATGGAAGAAATTTTAGGCGAAGATTTCTTCAATTTATGGCAAAAATATTATAATCAAAAGTTAGTGGAGTATGCCAAAAATAATCCGCAAGATATACAAAAACTTGTTCAATATTCCAAACGAGCTGAAGCCACTTTAAAAAGCCAAATAAACCAAGTCTTTCCGGGTACCAATCCTTTATACGTTTACTTTATGAAGGATATTACGGAAAAATTTGAAAAAGATATAAATTCAGGTAAAAGTTTTAAAGATGCCGTTGTAGATATGGGCTTTACAATGTTTACTTACCACAAGCATATCAATCAAATAAGAAAGTTTTTAGATGAACAAAAGAATTCTAAAATAATAGATTGGGGTGCTGTTGCTGAGCCGAGATATTATGACAGCCCTTCCGAGATTTTTAGGGGTGGTTCTGTAGCCTATGCAATAGGTTTTGGTATTTTAGGGGAAACAACTTCCCCGGCGGCCACTAAATTTAATAAGTCAATGTATGGGGAATATTATGATGAACTTATAAAACCTAATTCTAGGCCTGATAATTACAAAGGTGTTAATTTATCATCAGTTGAAACGAAAGGTAATTACCCCGATGTATATAGCGCCATAATTAACCACCCGTTAGGTATTACAAACGACGGTTTTAATAATATCAATGCTGCATTTAAAGTTATACAAGAGAACTATACTATTTTAAAGCCGATTATTGAACGTGCGCAAAAAGGGGAAAATTTAAGTAAAGAAGATATTGAAACCGCACATAAAATTATAGCGGAAATAAGTTATATCTTTACAAATGCAAAACCCTTCTTCCGCGGCAGTGCTTCTGCAAATTTAGTCATCGTATATGCTCTTTACCATATGCTTGGCATTAATGCCCCGCAAGTTAAAACGGGGCGCGAACTTGATTTGTCCGCCTTCGTCTTAACAGCGGACGAATACCAAAAAGAGTGGCTAAATTTATTTTCCGAGCCCTTTAATGTTACTAATTTGCAAACCCAAACGCTTACAGAAAACAATGCGGAAAAATCAGTTCTTCAAACTATTGTAAAAGCAACTCCTACGGACCGCAATAATGTTAAGCGTTTATGGAACGCGGAAAATAATGTCAAATTATATTATAAACGCACTACCGAAGAAGAAATTAATAGAACAGAAGAATTTATTAATCTTGTCACAAGTGACGGTTTCTTAGATGAAAATTCTTTAGTAAAACTTGAATATCCTAAAGTGGTATCAAAAGATTTGTCCGATTTGCCAAGCGCAGTTGCCCAATATATAAGGGAAAATACAAACCGTGACTTTCCTTATAAAGATATGATAACCACTGCGGTAAACACATCCGGGTTTGCTTTCTTTAAATTTAGATCGGAAGCCTTACCTGCATTAAAAGGCCAGCCAATAACCAACGCGGAGTGGAATCAAATAACCAATTTAATTCAAAAACTAAATAATGCCGATTTTTACCATACTGATTTAATACATAATTTATTCTTTAGACGTGATGATGCCGGCAAACTTATTATAACCATTATAGATTTTGCCAATACAGGCAACAAGCGTGATATGGAAGATTTAGACCAAATAAAACGTTTATTTGAATCTATCGGCGCAAAAGAAAATTCCGAAATGGAAGATGATGATGATGATATTATTAACTCACTTCCATTTAATTTGCCGTTTAATTTGCCTTCTTGGGTATTCCCTGCTGTTGTCGGAGGGGTGGGCCTTACGCTGCTTTTAAGCGGTTCTGTCGGGCCGGCTGCCTTAAGTTTAGCATCTTTTCCTTTCTTTGCAAGTAAATCTTTTAATTTTGATGCTATTACAAAGGCAACGCCAGTGAAAGCAGATAAATATTCCCCTGCTGATGCTTATGGCGTTTGGGAACTTAAAAATAAATATGATGATATAGTTGCCTATTTAAAATATACTACAAGAAGAGAAATTTTCAGAACTAAAAGATTTAACAGAATTGTTAAAAGAAAAGATTTTGAAAGCAAATATCCTTTAATCGGGCTGGAATATCCTAAAGTATTATCCGGTAAATTATCTTCATTACCTAAAGATATATCTTCAAATATCAAATTGAAATTACCGGAAATTATGCCTTTGGTCCGTATGGGTGATGAAAGGATGTTTAACCCTATAATAATAACACCCGTAAACACTTCCGGTTTTGTGTTTAAGAGTAAAGTGCCGCAAGATATTTCCCTTTTTGAGGAAAACAGCCCTATTATGGACGATTATAATAAGGCGATAGAAGAAGCATTCCTTGCATTAAAAGGACAACCGATAACCAATGAAGAGTGGGACCAAATTGTAGATTTGTTTATGGATTTGAATGCCGCCGGTTTTTATCATACGGACTTGGGCAGTAATTTGTATTTTAGGCGTGATAATAACGGTAAGTTGATTTTGACTTTGATAGATTTTGAATATACTCATAACGATTTTGACGATATAGATATGGCTACCTTAGAATCAATGCGCCTTAAATTGGAGCAGATGGGCGTTAAAGAAAACTTCTATAAAGAAGATGAAATACCCCAAAAAGATAACACAATTAGAAATTTTATTGCTTTAAGGAAAAACTTTAATACGGATGTCTTTAAAGGACCGGAATTGTCAAAAGAACATGCCATAAAAATGAAAGAAATTTTAGGCGCAGAAACCTATGATTTATGGCAAACATTTTATAATAAAAATCTCAAGCAGATGTCCTTAACGGACTCAGATAAAATAGAAGAACTTGCACAATATTCCAATCTTTATGAAAATACTTTGCCCAGCCAGATGCAGTATCGTTTTCCTACCACCAACCCTTTGTACGTTTATCATATGAAAGAAATGACCGAAGGCCTTGAAAAAGATTTGCTCGCCGGTAAACCTATATCCGAAGCAATAAAGGATATGGGTTTGAAGATGTATGACCACCATAAAAAGCAAGAACAGATTAAGGCGTATTTAAGCGAAATGTATACAGATCCTTTATCAATTCCTTGGGGGCTGGTAGAAACACCTGTACGCTATATGCAAGAAGCCAAAGTCAGCGAAGGCACCCACGAAGCATATTCCATCGGCTTCGGCATTTTGGAAACAACAGACGGTAGACCTCATACGGAGTTTACACCTGATGTGTCATATAGCGAATATTGGGAAGAATTACTTAATGCAACTAACAGGCCCAAAAGTTATAAAGGCGTTAATTTATCCAGAGTATGGGCTAATGAAGAATGGAAATACGGCAGTATAAAGCACCCTATCGGCGTAGAAAAAAACGGTTTTAATAATGTTGAAGCCGCTTTCAAAGTTATGCAAGAGGACTATGATAATATAAAACCGCTTATTGAACGCGTGCAAAACGGTGGCAAATTAAACGCCGGAGATATTGAAACATTACACCGTAATATTGCCGAAATTGTTTATATATTTTCAAATGCAAAGCCCTATTACCGCGGTACTGCCGCAGGTATTTTAAATATAGTCCAAGCACTTTATAATTTAGCAGGTATTCAAGTGCCGCCGGTAAAAATCGGCCGTGCTTTGGACCTTTCTGCTTTTGCCCTAACCCCTGAAGAGTATATAAAAGAGTGGAAAAATTTCTTTAACGGAAATTTTATAATAATTAAATCTAATGCTATTGATAATATCTCTGCAAAATTACTTTTTACCGATGATTATAAAAATAATGGTGTTCACGCAGCATATCATAATATTCATAATGCGGCAAAATTACCTTTCGGTTTTGAAGAACTTGGGGCCGGATATAGGGGCATAGCAATTAGTGATTATGAAAGTTTGCGGACTATTGTAAGGGATGGTTTACTTCTCAATAAAACAATAACAGGGGAAAGAAAAATATTTTTTGCTAGCAGGGTAGATGTGGCACTTGATAAAGCTACCCAGTATGCCTTGGGGCATATACCGGTTCTTATTAAAATGCGTTCGCAGGTATCGCCAAACAGTAATGTTTATATATCCTTTGACAAAGACATAAAAGCAGAGGATATAGATGATATTTTAGTATGGGCCAGTGTGGGAGATAAAGTCGGCTGGTGGCGCGCCGGTTTGGATGCTAACGGGGAAGTTTTCCTTCAACCTACTGATGCAATGCAAACCGTTGCTGCTAAAGAGGAATCAAGATTTAACTTACGGAATTTGTTAGTACCTACCGTCGGTGTCGGCTTAGGTCTTACAATGTTGCTGAATGGTTCAGAACTCCCTGCTTTGGCTTTTGCTGCATTACCGTTTTTTGCAAGCACAAAAGGCCTTGTCAATAATAAAAGTGAAAACACTGTTTCCGCGCAAGATTTATTTACGAAAGAATATATAGACTCATATATGGATGACGGTGTAGAGCCTGATGCCTTTTATTTACCGTCTGACTTCGAAGAAGATGATGTCCTTTATAGGGGTATGACACTCGGTGCTGACGGATACGAAGATTTACAAGGAATACTTTTAAATGGTTTGCAGGGTTATAAAGTCCGCTATGGCGGGGATGAAATATATTTTACAAGCGATATAGAAGAAGCTATTGATTATTCCGCCCAATATAATTATGGGCATTTACCTATTTTAATTAAAACTAATCAGGAAGCAGATATTAGGGTTCGCAAGCATATTTTTACATTCAGGGATATTGAACCTGAAAATATAACAGATATTTTAGTATGGGCTAATTTAAACGGACAACTCGGTTGGTGGCGGGCCAAATTAAATGATGATAAAGAAGTTGTCTTACAACCTACCGATAATATGACGACTTCTCCAAACCATACATCAAGTTTATTTTCAAAATTATCAAGTTGGGTGCTGCCTGCTGTCGGTATCGGTGCCGGACTGACAATGGCATTAAACGGTAATATTACTTCGGGTCTAACTTTGGCTGCAATACCTGTTATATCACATAGTGTCAGCCAAGTTGCCCAAACAAAACCTGCTTTAGATCTCAAAAAAGATATAAAGTCTGTGTCTTTTATGAAAGATTGGTGGCCGGATGTAGCACAATTAAAAGGCAATTCCAACAGAACAAAAGCATATTATAAACGTGTCAGAGCAGGGGAAGTTCACAGAACAGAAGTTTTTGATTATATAGTTCAAGATGGCGGGCTTTTAGATAAATATTCAATAGGTATTGAATATCCTAAAGTTATTTCAACCACAGGTTCTTCTTTGCCGGAAAATATTATAAAAACCATCAATTTAAAAATGCAGAATAGCCCTTTTACAGAGGAAATGATAACTACTGCAGTTAATACTTCCGGATATTGTTTATATAAAGAAGACGAACATGCTTTAGTTGCCTTAAAGGACAAACCAATAACTAACGACGAATGGCAGCAGGTTGTAAATTTCTTTAAAGATTTAAATAAGGAAGGTTTTATTCACAGCGATTTGAAACATAATTTGTTTTTCAGGCGTGATAATAATGGCAAACTTATAATAACCGTAATAGATTTTGAAAGTTGGGAACATGGGGACGATTTGGCAGATTTAAATAAAATCCGCGGTATATTGGAATCTATCGGTGCAAAAGAAAAATCTACAGAAAATTCAAACATAACCGCAAAAAGAGATGGTCAATCTACATTTAAACTACAAAATTTGTTTATACCTGCTATCGGTATAGGTGTTGGGTTAACTATGGCATTAAACGGTTCTTTAGAACCGGGGATTATGGCCGCTTCTTTACCCTTTTTTGCAAGTTTTAGTAATGGAATTGAAAGAATCAAAAATATCATAAAAGTTAATAAATTTTTGAAATTAAGAAAAAATTTCTATTCTAATATTTTTTCAGGTCCTGAATTAAGTAAAGAAGAAGCAACTAAAATGAAACAAATTTTAGGGGAAGAATTTTTTAATTCATGGCAAAAATATTATAATCAGAGTTTAAAAGATTTTGCACGTAAAAATCCAAAGGAAATAAATGAAATTATAGATAATTCTAACCGTTATGAAACTAATTTACCAAGTTTGACGGATTCCCGCTTTAGGGGCACAAATCCTTTATACACCGATATTATGGGGAAAACCTCCAAGGCCTTTATTCAAGACCTCAATGAAGGTAAAACTATTGAAGAAGCCATAACCCATGTCGGGCAAATGCGATATAATTATCATGACAAAATAATGCGTATTGAAATTTTTATGCTTGAAAAGATGTCCAGCCCCCTTATTATGTGGGGGAAAATCCAAAATCCTAATTTGCCTGTCGGTTTCGGAAAACTAAATAAAGATGTCTATGGCAGAGGGGTTTTAATCAGCCATAATAATTATTCAGAATATTATGAAAGGGTTGCCAATGACTATAAACAAGATAAAAACTATAAAGGCGTTGGATTAACTGTTAAAGACCGTATTGTTTCGGACGGAATTTATTTGGCATATCCAAACGGTATAAATGATTACGGGATAAATAATAATACTGCTGCTTTTCGCGAATTACAAAAAGATTATGAACAAATAAAACCGCTTATTGAAAAACATCAAAAAGGTTATAAATTAAGTTCCGGTGAAGTACATTTATTGCATAATGTTATTGCCGATATGAGTTATATTTTAACCAATGCGGTACCGTTTTTTCACGGGTCTTCTTCCATTAATTTAACTATGGTTTATTCCCTATATGATTTAGCCGGCTTTGAAACACCGCAAATTAAGAAAGGTAAATCTTTGGACTTAGAAGCATTTGTCAGCACCCCTGATGATTATAAAGCAAATTGGCTCAGTTTTTTTGACGGTAAATTTGTTCAAACCCAAAATAATGTATTAAATCTTAGGAGTGATATTGCAAATAGTTTAGAAAATAAATCTGATATGCCCGAGTTGCAAGAAATTAAGCAAAAATTAGAATCTCTTAAGGCAAAAGAGATATCCGATGAAGATATTTTAGTAAGAGATAATTCCCGATTCTTATCTAAATTACCAAATTGGTTATTACCTGGTATCGGTGTGGGCTTAGGGCTTACGATGTTATTGAACGGCAATATTGCTTACGGTTTAACTTTGGCAAGTTTGCCGCTGTTTGTAAATACTGCCCCGATAATAAATCAAACTAAAGATATCTCGGCAAAAGTTTTATTTACAGATGAATACAAGAATAAAAATGTTAAATTCTATTATAAAGATGTTGAACATATAGTAAATTCTTTGCCGTCTGATTTCGAAGAAAACAATGCAATTTACAGGGGCATGACGCTTAATAAGTTTGAAGATTTTAAAAGGCTGTTTGTAAGAGGTTTACAAGTTAATAAATCTAATTATAACTACATACACTTCTCCCGTGAAATAGAAACTGCAATTGATTATGCCACAGAATATAATTATGGGCATTTACCGGTTATCATCAAGATGCGCAATGATTATTATACTAAGTTAGGGGATGTTGTAAAGTTTTCATCAAATATTCCGGCAAGTGATATAGATGAGGTTATAGTATGGGCGGAGTTAGATGGAAAACTCGGTTGGTGGCGCGCAAAGTTAGATAATAACGGCGAAGTTGTTTTGCAAGCAACTGATAATATAAAAGAAGTTGCCGCCCTCGTAGAAAAACAAACTGATTTTACTACGGAAAACACTATCGGTGTATTAACTAAAGAAGACACCCAAAATATGGAAAGAATTTTTGGGGAAGATTTGTTCGCTTTATGGCAAGATTATTATAATAAATTATCTTTACCGCAGATAAAAGCGGACAATGAGATGAATAATCTCAAGATAAATAAGATTACTGCTAATAATTACGGCATATATTTATATGATATGTTAAAGACGCCATCCGATAGAGAAGATGCTTACAATGGGGTAAAATTATCTACGGTTAAAAAGAATAAAAAAGAGGGCTATGCTATCATAAATCAACCTGCTTTTGATGAAAAACAAAAAGAGAATTTTTATCGAGCCTTGCAACAAATTTGGGAAGGTACTTTAAAACCTTTAACGGCACAAAGGCGGCAAGGCGCAAATTGGAATGCCTATTTGCGCAAAAGGATGGACGCCCATATTGCAAGTATTGCCTATCTGTTTGCAAATGTTATGCCTTTGCAAGAAGAAAGTTTTTCAGCAATCACGGCACTTGTTTATGCGCTTTATAAGATGGCAGGTATTGAGGCAGCACCCGTTAAAGACAGCCGTGCTTTGGCCCTGTATGCTATATCAAAAGATTATGATGATTACGTGGAAAATTTCCGTAATTTCTTTGACGGCGATTTTGTAAATATTGATGCTGATGCCAATATTCAAACAAATGCTATACCTGCCAAAATGTTATTTACCAAAGAATATAAAAACACGCCGCTTTTTCTTGATGACCCTGCAAATATGTATAATAATTTACCACGCGGCTTTGAAGAAGAAGGTGTTTTTTACAGGGGTAGAATATTTGACGAAAACGGCTATGAAAAATTTACACAGATGTTCACACAAGGTTTAAAAGGCGAAAATGCAACACATGGGCATGGTATGGTATTTGCAACCGATCTTGTTAAAATGGCAATTTATCCTTATTCTTTACGCACGCAACATGGGCATATTCCTGTGATAGTTAAGATAAAGGCAAACAAAGATAATATTCCCGTGCATGCCGGCAGCAATGAATTTACTTTTCAAAATATTTCGCCTGAGGAGATATCTGAAATTTTAGTCTGGGTCCAAAACAAATGGTATAAAGCGCAGGTAAGTAATAACGGCGAAGTTGTTTTGCAAGCAACTGATAATATAAAAGAAGTTGCCGTCCCCGCACAAAGTCCACAAAACAGTTTAAAAAATTATATATTGCCCGTCGTCGGTATTGGTCTGCTTGGTTTGGCATTAACCAATCATATAACATCCCCTTTAGCACTCGCCGCAGTCGGTACAGGTGTTTTGTCCGGTACTTTTCCTATCGGCGGTAGTTTCAGCGTAATGCCTTCAACAAAACAAAATAACAAGATAGATTTGAAAACGGAAGTTAAAAAAGTTCAAAATGTTGAACCCGGCAAAGACGGGGCTGTTGATAGTTATGCCGTTTGGAGATTAATAGATAAATTTGATAAAACAATAGCCTATTTAAAATTAACATCGTATGAAGAGGTTGATAATACTGTCTATTTAGATAGGGTGATTAAAGAAAATGGCCTTGAAGATGCTTATCCTTTAATTGGGATTGAATATCCTAAATATTTGTCCGGAAAATTTTCCGATTTACCTGATAATATATCAGCAGAAATTAAAACTGATAAGGAAAGAATAATTGATAATGTTCGCGGGGGGAGAGAGTGGGCCCAAATTCCGTTAATAACTTCTGCTGTCAATACTTCGGGTTTTGTTCTAGGAAATAAAATAAAAACGGATGCCAATGGAAATATTGTTAATGACTTTAGTGATATTTCTAATGAAGCTTTGTCCGCTTTAAAAGGAGTTCCCATAACCAATACGGAGTGGGATCAAGCGATTAGTTTCTTTAAAGAATTAAACAGAGGCGGTTTTTATCACAATGATTTACAACATAATTTATTTTTTAGGCGTGATGATAACGGTAAACTTATTATTTCCATTATAGATTTTGAAGATGCTTCCAATTCGTTCGGTTCAGATGAAATTTATTTAAAGAAATTAGGTGATAGATTAGAACTTCTTGGCGCCAAAGAAAAACCTGTATCTGCCTCTGCCGAAAAACCTTTAAACCTTAAAACAGATATTGCTGAAGCAACACCTGTTCAAAGTAGGTATTTTATTAGGGAATTAAGAGACTCTAAAGGCAATATAAAGGCCTATTATAAACGTGTCAAAAAAGAAGAGGAAATAGATAGAACAAAACTTTTTGGCACATTTGTAGAAAAATTCATTGGGAAATATCCTTTATTAGATATTAAATATCCTAAAATTTTATCAACGGATTTATCGGCTTTATCCGGTAAAGTGGAAAATGAAATTATATATTCGTTTAAAGGGAATTATCATAAAGATAATAAAGATATGATAATCACTGTCGTTCCTACTCTTACTTATGACAATGCATCTGAGATTATAAACACATTGAAAGAGAAGCCGATAACAAATGAAGAATGGCAACAAGTTATAGGTTTGTTTACTGATTTAAATAATGCAGGTTTTTATCATACCGATTTGGAAAACAATCTCTATTTTATGCGCGATAAAGACGGCAAACTTATTATGACTATAATAGATTTTGAAAATTTAGGGTCTATGTATAGTGATATGGAAGAATTAGAAGAAATAAGTTCTGGTTTAGAATCTATCGGCGCAAAGGAAAAATCTTCCCCTGATGAAAAGCCTTTAAATCTAAAAACAATAACTTCTTCAGCTAAAAATATTTTTACTTGGGATTACAAAGATAATATCGTAAAGAATATAAAAGCCGCTAGAGGGAAAATGAGGGACTTGTTGCCTAAAGGTTTCAGAGATAAATTATCTTTATACAGAGGTATAGTATTACATTCTTACGGTGAACTACAAGATGTTTTGAAATATGGTTTATCTGTTGGCAGAACACAAGAAGGTATAAATTACTTGACGCCGAACGCAGATTTTGCTGTAAGTTTTGCCAAACGCTTTGAACTTGGCGGAATAGCCCCTGTTATGGTTAAAGTTAAATCTGACGGCAGTTTACAAGATACTCAAGAAGTAATAACAGGCAATATAGGTGTAGAAAGTATTTTGGATGTTTTAGTATGGGCGCAGTTAGAAGGCAAACTCGGCTGGTGGCGTGCGAGTTTAGATAATAGCGGCGAAGTCATTTTGCAACCCACCGATAATATGGAAAGTGTATCAAAACAAGATTCTGTTGCACGTAATAATTTTTCTCTTAAATCTTTATTAATGCCGGCTTTGAGTATCGGTTTAGGTTTAACAGCACTTATCAACGGTGTTGCAGAACCTGCTTTAGCTTTTGCAGGTATACCGTTTTTCGCAAGTTTTAACAGACCTGCAATAATACAAAAAGCAGAAACCGATAAACCTAAAATAAACCTTCAGTCTATTACAAGTGCAACACCTATCCCCAGTTGGCCTTATGTTATGGAATTAAAGAACTTACAAGGTGATATCGTCGCTTATTTTAAACGGACTAATGGCGAAGAAATTAAGAGGACAAAATTATTTGATAAAATCGTTAAAGAGAAAAATTTACAAAATAAATTTCAACTTATAGAATTTGAGTACCCTAATCTTTTATCTACATCTTTATCGGATTTACCTAAGCCGGTAGCACAATTTCTCAAATCTAGATTTAAAGAGAAAACAACTTATGGTAATATGTTGATAGATATTCTTTCTTTTTTATTTTTACCACAAAGGCGGCAGGCATTGTATGATTATAATCTAATAACGGCTCCTGTAAATACTTCCGGTTTTGTACTTGGGAATAAATTTGATAATCTTGGCAGAGATTTATTTTCTATCAGAAAAGAAGCAATGACGGCATTAAAAGGGCAACCGATAACTGTTGAAGAATGGCAAGAAATCAATAATTTATTCTTTGTGTTAAATAATGCGGGTTTTTACCACACAGATTTGATACATAATTTGTTTTTTAGGCGTAATGAACAAGGCAAACTTTTGCTTACAATTATAGATTTTGAAGATTTAAATATATATAATTCAACCAATTTTTATGATGACTTGGCTGAACTTAACAGAATTGCCTATTTGCTTGAAAGCATAAATTTAAAATATCAGTAATAATAATCTTATTCAAACCTTAAAGCATCAATCGGGTTAAGCATAGATGCCTTGTACGCAGGGTAAAACCCGAAAAATATTCCCACTAAACCCGAAAACGCGAAAGAAATTACCATAGGCGAAACTGTTATCGCAATAGGTAAAAAGTCCGGTGTAAAATTCTTAATAAACAAAGCAACGGAAAGCCCCAAAATTATACCAAGCACACCGCCGCTTAAAGAGAGAACAAGCGCTTCTACCAAAAACTGAAGGCGTATGTCCCACATCTTTGCGCCTATTGCCATACGGATGCCGATTTCTCGTGTCCTTTCAGTCACAGACACAAGCATAATGTTCATAATACCTATGCCGCCCACAAGCAGAGAAATTGATGCAATTGCGGCAAGCAGTAAACTGAAAGTCCTGTTTGCTTCCATCGCGCTTTCCATCATTTGTGTTAAGTTGCGGATGATAAAATCGTCTTGTTTTTTACCGGTAATATTATGACGTTGGCGCAGCAGTAAAGTGATTTCTTCTTCGGCATTTGCCAAGTCATCGGTTGAAAGGGCCTGCACCATAATATTGTTTACCGTTCCTTGAAATTGTGAGCCTGATAAACGTTTCATCGCCGTAGTAATCGGTACAATGACGGTATCATCTTGGTCCGTACCCATAGCATTTTGACCGAGTGATTTTAAAACGCCCACAACTTTAAAAGGTACATTATTCATACGCACTGTTTTGCCGATAGGGTCTAATACACCGAAAAGGTTTTTTACCACAGTTTCGCCCAAAATCGCAACGCTTGCACCTTGGCGAACTTCATCATCGGTAAAAAGCGAACCGTTATCAACTTCCCAAGAACGTATGTAAAATAAAGAAGGTGTTGTGCCCGTAATTCTTGTGGACCAATTTTGATTGCCGTAAACAATTTGTGCCGTAGAACTGACACTCGGCGCAACTTGCGCTACATATTGCGCGTTTTTGGCAATGGCCTCGGAATCTTTTAAAGTAAGCGTGGGTTGTGCGCCAAAGCCTGCGCGTGCGCCGCTTGACGTGACGGAACCTGAACGTATCATCAGCAAATTACTGCCCATACTTGACATTTGGTCCGATATACGTTTTTTGCTCCCTTCGCCGACAGCAAGCATAACAATAACCGCCGCTACGCCGATAATTATGCCTAAACTTGTCAAAACCGAGCGCATTTTATTTACCCAAAGCGCTTTTAAAGCAATTTTAAAAATAGTTAAAAAGTCAATCATCTTGGTTTCGTCCTGTTATTGTTTTGTTCGTCGCTTACTATTACACCGTCTTTAAAACGCACAATTCTTTTTGCATAGGCGGCAATATCTGGTTCGTGCGTGACAAGTATAATAGTTTTATTTTTTTCTTCATTTAATTTATAAAAACTTTCCATAACTTCAATACTTGTTTTGGTATCAAGGTTTCCGGTCGGCTCGTCAGCAAAAATTATGGGAGCATCATTGACTATAGCGCGCGCAATAGCCACGCGTTGTTGCTGGCCGCCGGAAAGTTGATTGGGTGTATGGTCCAAACGGTTTTCAAGCCCGACTTCTTTTAATGCTTTTTTTGCTTTTTCAATGCGTTCTTCCGCGGGAATATGTGCGTAAATCATCGGCAGTTCAACATTTTCTATCGCGCTTGTTCTTGCAATTAAATTAAAGCCCTGAAACACAAATCCGATTTTGCGGCACCTGATATCTGCAAGTTCACTCAAAGTGGAATTTGTGATATTTATACCGTCTAAAAGATAAGTACCTTTTGTGGGTTTATCAAGGCAGCCCAGCATATTCATAAAAGTACTTTTGCCCGAACCTGAGGGCCCCATTATGGCCACAAATTCACCACGGTCAATAGTTAGACTGACATCTTTTAACACTTCAAGCGGAATATCGCCAAGGTTATAAATTTTCCAAATATTTTTAACTTCTATTAAAGGCATTATGCCCCCTTACCGCTTTAGCGTTAAAACCCCATTGGGCCGCCGCGTCTCATTTGCGTTGTTTGGCCTTTTGTATTTGTGCCTGTTGCGACGATAATCGGTGTATTTTCGGTAATGTCTTCAGAAATTATTTCCGTTCTGTTTCCGTCTGTAATACCGGTTTTAACTTCGGTTATAAAAATTGAGCCGTCTTTATTTTGGCGCCACAAACCTTGCCCTTTAAAATTCTTGCGTTGGCCGTCTTTACTGCCGGCTATTTTTGCGTTATCCGGCGGCACAAAGCGGAGCGCTTGGTTCGGCACGCTTAAAGCGTCATTTGCTTCTGCGGTTATTATTGCAACATTTGCCGTCATACCCGGTTTTAAAAGCATATCGCTGTTATCTACGGAAACCACTACCGTATAGGTGACTACGTTTGAAATGGTTGTTGCCGCGTTTCTGACTTGGCTTACTACGCCCTGGAAGTTTTTATCGGAGTATGCATCAATATTGAAATTAACTTTTTGGCCTTCTTTGATTTTGCTTATATCGGCTTCGGAAATATTAACTTCAATTTGCATTTTTGTTAAATCTTCCGCTACCAAAAACAAAGTAGGTGTTTGATAACTTGCCGCCACCGTTTGCCCAAGTTCAACTTCCTTTGAAATGACAATTCCGTCTACGGGGGAAACGACATTTGTATAACTTAAATCAATTTTTGCTTTGTCTAAACTTGCGCGCCCTTGCACCACTTGCGCATTGGCAGACATATAATCCATTTCCGCATTATCAAGTTCGCTTTTTGCCACCAAATCTTGGGAATAAAGTTTTTTGTACCTTTCATAATTACGCTTTGCGTTTTTATAAACGCTTTCAAGTTTTTGCAAATTGGCCTCTTGTTGCACGACGTTAGACTTATAAGTTGACGGGTCAATTACAGCAAGCAGTTGGCCCTTTTTGATTTGGGAATTATAGTCCACAAAAATTTGTTCCACGCGGCCGGAAATTTGCGTACCCACGCTTGTTTGTGTGACGGGGTTAATTGTGCCGGATGCTTCCACAGTTTGTACTATTCTTGCGCGTTTTGGGTTTTCAATGCGGTAAGCGGCGGCTTTGCCCTTCTTGCATCCCTTTACCCAAAATACGCCGATAATTATCAGTAAAATTGCGGCAATTATTATTGGTTTTTTCTTAAGTAATTTCATAATTCTCCTTATCTTGTTCCTATTGAATTTTTTAATTTCGCAACTGCTAAATTGTAATCAAACACTGCCTGTATGTGGGAGAGTTTTGCTTTGCTGTAAGATGTTTCCGCGTCTTTAACTTCAATGTAATTACCTACACCCACTTTGTAGCGGCCGACGGCCAAATCATAACTTTCCTTTGCCTGCTTTGCGGTAAGTTCGGCAACGGGTATGCGCTCTTTGGCATTATTTAAATCAAGGTATGCGGTTTTAACATCAAGCAAAATTTGTTGTTCAAGCGCGGTTAAATTATGTTGTGCGGTAAGTAAATTTTGTTTAGATTGTTCTACTTTATTATACGTGCTTAAACCGCTGAAAATCGGCACATTTAAACTTGCACCCGCAGACCAACGGTCGTAAAGGGGGAAATCATTTCCGCTCCAACCGTAAGAACCATTTGCGGTAAGCGTCGGCGCATAGCCGGTTTTTGATAATGTCACGTTTTGCCTTGCGCTTTCAACTTGTAATTGTTTGGCAAGCAAGTCCGGCCTGTTTTTGCGCGCTTGGTTAAGTGCTTGTTCCAAAGTTAAATTAAATTGCGGAAGGGTTTCAGACATTTCCAAGATGAAGGAATTTTCCGGCTCTGTTATACCCATAATATTTAAAAGTTCCTGCTTTTTTGTTTTAAGGGTATTTTGGGCAGTTAGCAAGTTTAATTTTGCGTCATTTAAATTAACTTGCGCAGACGTCACGTCAATTTTTGGATAAGTACCTACTTCGTAAAATGCCTTTGCGCGTTTTAATTGTTCGGTATATTGTTCAACAGATTGCCTGTAAATATTTTCAGATTCTTCTGCCGATAGCACAGCATAATAAGCCACTTTTAAGGCATAAATTTTATTGTTTACCAAAGCATTTGTCGTTTGGACTGCGCTTTGGTAAGTCTTTTCCTGTATTCCCACATTTGAACTTGTTTGCCCGAAATCATAAATCAGTTGCGTTGCATTTACTGCGGCCGAATAATTATTATTAGTACCGCTGTTGCCTGTATTGGAATTACTGTTTGAGCGGGTGTAAGCGGCATTACCGTTAACTTGCGGTAAATAGTTTGATTTACTTTGTTTTAATTGGCTTTTTTGCGCTTCCTGTGTGGAATAAGATGCGGCAATATCTGGGTTATTTTGTAAAGTGATATTTATGCAGTCGTCTAAAGTTAATTTTTTTACATTTGTTTCTTGTGCAAATAGCGGCGTTTTAGCCATTAAAGCGGACAAGAAAATTAAAAGGCGTTTCATTATTACCTCCGATAGGTCTAATAATATATTGTACAATTATTAAACGTATAAATGGGGAAATTTATTGCAAGGAATCTATTTCACGTGTACACATTACGAATATTGTGCTCAAACGCGCATAACGCGCTTGTAAATTTGAGCCCTTTTTTGTTTTTCTTTTCCTAGAGTACCGCAACTCACTTTGTTCGTTTTACTTCTTGGTACACGTCGTCAAAGAAAAACAAAAAATCATCTCAAATTCCCTGCGCGGCGCGAGTACGTTCTTGTTCGCTTCAGATTTTTTTGAGTTTTTACTTTTGCAGTTAAGCGCTTCTTAAACTACATATTACGCAATTTTGCAATTCTGTCCTTAATAGGGGGATGTGTTGCAAATAAAGAAGATAAAGAGAACTCTTTTTTCTTGCCGGGGAAAGCGATACAAGCGGTTGCAATAGCATCTTTGCCGTCTAACACTTCAACCCTGCTGTCATAGGAAATTTTTTCCAAAGCAGAAGCAAGTGCTAAAGGGTTCCTTGTCATATAAGCGGAAGTGGCATCTGCAAAATATTCACGTCTTCTTGAAAGGGCATAACTTATTAAAGGGGCAAAAAAAGCGCCGTAAAAAATAAATACAAGCCCTATTATTGCAATAAATCCGCCGCCTTTATTATTTTTACCTCTGCCGCTGTGTGCACCGGAGCGCAATAATATTTGGCCGACTAAACTGATTACCCCTATAGAAGTTGCTACAAGCATAGTCAGGCGGATATCGTGGTTTGCAATATGCCCAAGTTCATGACCTATTACTCCCTCAAGTTCTGCGCGGTTTAATCTTTTAATGATGCCTTTTGTAAGGGCTATGGAGGCGTGTTCCGGGTCCCGCCCTGTGGCAAAGGCGTTTAAAGATTCGTCATCAATGATATAAATACGCGGCAGGGGCAGGCCTGTTGCAATAGTTAAATTTTCAACCAAAACAAAAATTTCGGGGTATGTTTGGCGGCTTATTTCGTGTGCATTTACTGAATTTAAAACTATTTGGTCACCTTTAAACCATGCAATTGCCGTCCAAACCAAAGCAATAAAAATAGTTGCAAAAGATAGTGCAGAAGCATATACGAAAATTGTCTGGGGTGTAAACATCCTATCTTGCGGCGGATAGAAATTTACTTCTATTAGGGAATAGATATAAACAGTAGCAAAAACAAGCCCCGCAAAAATTATAGGGAAAAGTGACAAAATAATAAAAGTTTTCTTTTTATTATTTGATATTTCTTCGTATAAATTAAGCGGGGCAGACATAATTAAAACTTAACTGCAACCGGTTTTTTTACTTCTGCGGCTTCACTTTCATCAATTTCATAGAATTCTTGCTTGGTGAAAGCAAACATTTGTGCAATTATATTGCTTGGGAACATTTCAATTTTATTATTAAGTGCCAAGACATTTGTGTTATAAAAACGGCGTGCGGCTTTAATTTTATCTTCGGTATCTGTTAATTCAAATTGAAGTTTTAAAAAGTTTTCATTTGCTTTAAGTTGCGGGTAATTTTCGGAAACGGCAAATAAACTTTTCAAAGTGCCGCTTAAAATATTCTCCGCTTTTGCCTGTTCTTTCAAATCACCACTTTTAACGGACATAGCCATATTCCTTGCCTGAATAACTTTTTCAAGTGTTTGGCTTTCGTGTGCGGCATAACCCTTAACGGTTTCAACCAAGTTAGGTATTAAGTCATAGCGGCGTTTCATCTGAACTTGAATATCGCTGTATGCTTCTTTAACGCGGTTTTTGTTGATTATTAAACCGTTATAAATTGCTATTACGTATATAGCAACCAATGCAATTACTGCAAATATTACTCCTAAAAACACAATTAGTGCTGTCATTCATTCCTCCTGAATTAGTTTAATGAAATGATAGCATAAATTTTTACACATGTAAATAAGAAATACTTTAACTGTGTGCACGTGTCGCATTTCGGTATTATGTTTACAACCATAAAAATTCTCTATAATCTTTCACCATTGAATTTTAGTGTATGTACGTACTCATAACTTTAATTTCACTACGATCCTCTTGACATCTATTTTTTTTTTTTTTGTATAATTTTTGTGTACAGTAAATAAAAGTATTGTATAAAGGAGATTATATGAAAAATAAATTAGGTTTTACTTTAATTGAAATGTTGGTAGTTGTTTTAATTATCGGCATATTAGCGGGTATTGCTTTACCACAGTACCAAATGGCTGTGATGAAAGCGAAAGTATCAAGTATATATCCGCTTATGCGCAGGTTTAAAGATGCAGCTTACGAATATTTTCTTCAACACGATAATTATGCTTTTAAAGATGCATCAGAGTTAGGTGTAAATTGGCCAAGTGATTGGAAAAATGGAGATAAACCTTGTGGTGATGGTTTAGGATGTCAAAATGATGATTTTTCATGTTGGATAGATGAGAATGGATTGGTTGTTTGTGCTCTATTAAAGGTAGGAAAAGGTAATGGGGAGATAATAATGTTTCAATTTAATGGTGATATACCTGATGCATTTATTTGTGTTCCCGAAGATAAAGAGACAGAAAAATTATGTAAAGCATTAGGTGGTAAAAGCACTAAAGAGATGCCAGATGTATATTTCTTAAAGTAATAATTGATATTTTAAAAGTACCCCTGCCAACAAAGTGTTTGCAGGGGATGTTTATTATCTAGTAAAACCAAGCATATAATCCGGTAATTATTTTTGAGGAAATTTTAATTTTTTAACTTGTAGCGTGAGAACGTAGCGACATATCGCTACTCTAGGAGAATAAAAATTAAAAAGGGCTTAAATATGTTTCGTGCGTTTTGTGCGTTTGACAATATTATGTGGTAATACAATGCGTAAAATCTTCCTATCTTCCAATATACTGCCTAAATATTATATAATTTAAATATATAATGAAGACGGCAGGTATATTATGGAAACTAAAACAGAAAATAAAACACAAAAAACAGATAATAAAAATAAATATTCACATACGGTTTTACTTCCTAAAACCGAATTTCCTATGAGGGCAGGCCTTGCCAAAAAAGAACCTACAATTCTTGATTATTGGAAAGAAATAAAACTCTATCAAAAAATGCTTGATAAAACCTCTAAAAAGGAAAAATTCATTTTGGCAGACGGTCCGCCTTATGCAAACGGCCATATTCACATGGGCCATGCCTTCAATAAAATTTTAAAAGACATTATCACAAAATCGCATACCATGATGGGTTATCATAGCCCCTATATTCCGGGTTGGGATTGCCACGGTTTACCTATAGAGCAAGCCCTATTAAAGGAAATGAAAATTGATAAGCGCGATGTTAAAGATATACCTGCCTTTAGAAAACGCGCAAGAGAGTTTGCCAAAAACTTCGTCAATATCCAACGTGAAGGTTTTAAACGCCTTGGCGTGACGGCCGATTGGGAAAACCCTTACCTTACAATGTCAAATGTCTATGAAGGTTTAACTGTTTCCGCCTTCTTTGACGCTCTTGAAAAGGGTTATGTCTATAAAGGCAAAAAAGCAATTTATTGGTGCCCTAATTGCGAAACCGCTTTAGCCGACGCAGAAACAGAATATCACGATAAGGTTTCCACATCAATTTACTTGCGTTTTAAACTTGTAAATCCATCTGAAAAATTACATAATTTAGAAGATAAACCCGTCTATTTAGCAGTTTGGACCACAACACCTTGGACAATTCCTGCAAACCAAGCGGCGGCAGTTGCCAAAGACGAAGATTACCGCATAATGCTTATGCCCGATGACACTTATCTGATCGCAGCGGAAAAATTGGCCGATGCTTTCCTTAAAAATATCGGCAAAGAAGCAACAACCGTTGCGGCTATAAAAGGGGAAGAGTTAGTCGGCCTTAAATATTATCACCCTTTAAATAACAAAGAAAACCCGGTTATTTATACGGACTTTGTCACTATGGATACCGGTGTCGGTATAGTTCATATAGCACCGGGCCATGGTGAAGACGATTTTAAAGCCGGCCTTGCCTGGAACTTGCCCTGCCTTTGCCCCGTAGATGAAAAAGGCGTTTTTACCGAGGAGGCTTGGGAATTTGCAGGCCAGCATATTTTTAAAGCAAACCCTGTCATAATTGATTGCCTTGACGATATCGGTGCTTTGCTTAAAAAAGAAGACATTACACACTCTTATCCGCATTGTTGGAGATGCAAAAAACCAATTATTTTCCGCTCTACGGAACAATGGTTTTTATCGGTTGATAAAGACAATTTACGCCAAAAACTTATAGAAGAAATCAAAAATACCAAATGGTACCCTAAAACGGGTGAAAGGCGTATTACCTCAATGGTGGAGCAGCGCCCCGATTGGTGTTTAAGCCGCCAGCGCTTTTGGGGTGTACCGATAATGGTTTTCTACTGCAAAAAATGCGGTAAAATGCAAGTTGCACCCGAAGTCATAAAAGCCATAAAAGAGCGCGCTTTGGCAGAAGGCAGTGATTTTTGGTTTGAAAAATCTGCCGAGGAAATTTTACCCAAAGGCTACACTTGCTCTTGCGGCAGTAAAGAATTTACCAAAGAAAAAGATATCTTAGATGTTTGGTTTGATTCCGGTGTATCTTGGAACGAAGTTTTAAAATATCGCGGTTTGGGCTATCCGTCTAATGTTTATTTGGAAGGCTCTGACCAGCACCGAGGTTGGTTCCAAACCTCTTTAATTGCGGGTACTGTTTTGGAAGGTAAAGCACCTTTCAAAAATGTCATAACACACGGTATGATTTTGGACCACGAGGGCCGCGCAATGCACAAATCAGCCGGCAACAGTATCGCACCTGACGATATTATCAATAAATACGGTGCCGATATTTTGCGTATGTGGGTTAGTTTTACAGATTATAGCGAAGATGTTAGAATTTCACAGGAAATTTTGGCCGGCCCTATTGAAAGTTATCGCAAAATCAGAAATACTTTACGTTATGCTCTTGGCAATTTATATGATTTTGAACCGATGAAGCATACCGTTGTCGGTTCCGCTTTAACCGAACTTGATAAATACATGATGTCCCGCCTTGATAATTTAATCAAGGAAGTGACCGAAGCATACAGAAATTTTGAATTTAGGAAAGCAATCCGCAAAATTACTGATTTCTGTATATTAGACCTTTCTTCTTTAATGCTTGATGCCTCAAAAGACCGTCTCTATACTATTGGTGCAGAAGCGCAAAGCAGGCGTTCTGCCCAGACGGTTTTGGCAGAAACGATTTTGGCTTTGGTCAAATTGATGTCACCTGTTCTTTGCTTTACCGCGGAAGAAGTTTGGCAGGAACTTAAAAAATTACCGCTTGGTACTTATCTTGAAGAAAGCGTATTTTTAAGTGATATGCCGGTTAAAGCAAGTTATGTTTGTCCCGAAAACATTTTAACACGCTGGAACAGAATAACGGCAATACGCCCCCAAGTGTTAAAGGCACTTGAAGAAGCACGTCAAAAAGGGTTAATCGGTGCTCCGCTTGAGGCAAAAATTATTTTTAATTCTGCAGATACGGATACAAAAGAATTTTTGAAACAAACATTAAAATTCTGGCCTGAAGTGGCAATAGTATCACAAGCGGAAGTAAGTGAAGAAAAGACTTCAGAAGATCTGAAAGTTGAAGTAGTTCATGCTTTAGGTTCAAAATGTGCACGTTGTTGGCAGTGGCATGAGGATCTGGGGCAAAACCTTAAATACCCTGACCTTTGCCCGCGTTGCGCAAAAGTATTAGAGGAAAATAAATAATGTCTTTAACCGGCATTTTGCCTTTGAAAGTTAAAAAATATAAGTTTGAACTTTTAGTTTTTTTTCTCGTTTTTATTTTAGACCGTTTAACAAAAGTTCTTGCTGTCAGGTTTTTACTTTCAAAGGCAAGTATTGCCGTATTTCCTTTTTTAAGTTTAACTTACGTAGAAAATACCGGTTCGGCTTTCGGTATGTTTCAGAACGCGAATTTATTTTTGCTTTGTATCAGTGTCTTGGTTTTATTCCTAATGCTCAAATGGTATAGAGATATCTTTAATCTTGGTACTTTGGCCCGTTATGGGTATTTCTTAATTTTTGCAGGCGCAATAGGCAATATTTATGATAGAATAATGTTAGGTTATGTTGTTGACTTCCTAGATTTTCATTTTTGGCCCGTTTTTAATGTAGCAGACAGTGCAATATGCGTAGGTGCTTTTTTAATAGGTATAGGAATTTTAAAAGAAAGTAAAAGGAGTAGTAAATGAAAAAGTATTTTTATTTTTTAATTTGTTCAATTATATTGTTATGTGCCTGTTCCAATAATGATGCTTTGTTTAAAGAGGCATTAAATAAAGATAAACAAGGTAAACAAGAGGAAGCCTTGCAAATTTACAGCAGGATTTTAAGGAAAGAGCCTGCATATTATTCAGCATTGGTAAACCGCGCGGTCTTATATGATAAATTGGGTGATAAACAACGTGCGGAAGATGATTACAGGAATGCTTATGACCTATATCCCAGAAGTATGGAACTTTTAAATAACATGGGTTCTTTCTACTTAAAGCAAGATAAAAACGGCCTTGCGATTTTTTATTTAACAAAATCACTTGCTTTGGAACCGGATTATTTTTCCGCTTTAATCAATAGGAGTATTGCTTATCAAAAAATAGGTAATTACCATGCTGCCGAGCAAGATTTATTACGTGCCCTTGAACTTCAGCCGGAAAGTAATATTGCCCTTCTAAATTATGCGATATATCATTATGAGACGGGTTATTACGCAAATGCCGCACAAGAGTTTACCGATTTAATTTACAAAAACCCCAAAGACCCCAGAAATTATTACAGGCGCGCTTTGGCGGAACGCAAATTAAGACGCTATGCTAATGCTTTGGAAGATTGCACAAATGCAATGTCTTTACAAAAAGATTATGTAGCGGCAATTTTCTGCCGTGCGGAAATGTTATACGCAAAAGGCGAATATGAGGCCGCCTTAGCGGATTTAAATAATATAAAAACCATAAACAATAAATACGTTGCCGCGTATGATTTCGCCGGTGATATCCTTTCTTTAGATGACCCTAAAAGTGCCGCTTTAAATTATCAAGCCGCTGCGCAGTTAGACCCTAAAAATACGAAAAGATATAAATCAAAAATAAGTGCCTTAAAAACAAGCAGCGGGCGTAAATATATTGCCACAAGGCGTTTGGCTTCCATAGATAAGGGGGAATAATGAGTAAAAAGACAGATACCCCCAAAATTGCTTATTTTGCTGCATCCTCTTATAATTTTAGAGCTTGGATTTGTGTAATATTTTTCTTTTTAGTTGCTATTGTCCAAATATTTAATTTCTCCCAAAGTATAAATTTAGTTTTTGCTTTGGTTGTTTGTTTTTGGGGCGGCAGTTTATTCCTTTCAGGTGCTATAAAAGAATTACTTAAAGGTTATATCGGTTTTAAGTTCCTTATATCTTTTTCAGTATTGTCTATACTGGGTTTTGGAATAATTGACCAAGTCAGCGGTCAAAGTTTGAGCAGCGGTTGGGCTTTTGTCCTTATGTCTTTAATTTTGATGTTTGCAAATTTTATAAAAGCAAAAGAAATAAATTCTCTCCAAAGTTCTTTTAAATTTATGGAAAGTTTAGACAATTTTATTTCTCCTTCTTGTGTGTTAAAAACCCCTGCCGGGCATAAAAAAGTATTTTGTGAAGAAGTAAAAATAGGTGATATAATAATTTTAAAAAATTCCCACCGCCTTGCTTTTGACGGTGAAATAGTAGCAGGTTCAACTTTACTTGATGAAAACCTTTTAACAGGTAATATAACACTTGCCTCAAAACAAGCCGGCGATAAAGTGTTGGCAGGTTCCGTAAATAAAGGTAAAGATGTAGAAATCAAAGTTCTCAGTTCAAGGAAGACATCACATATCGCCAGGGTTTTACAAGCAGTTAAGGAAAATGAGAATAAGAAACTTTTTAAAGTCAGTATGCTTGAAAAAAGTGCATTTGGTTTCTTTCTTATGATAATATTACTTGCTGTGTTTTTTGTAGTAATTTTTACGAAGTATAATAACTTTTCTTATGTACAAGTTATTTGGCGTGTTTGTTTCTTTATGCTATTGGTATCACCTCTGTCATATATATTATCCGTAATTTTACCGTGGCATTATTTATCAAAAGTGAATTTTAAAGGTAAGATAAAAATAAATGATATTACTGTCGCCGAGCGTCTTGACAGATGTGACAAGGTTTTTATAGATAAGACAGGAACATTAACCACAGGACATTTACAAGTGGCTGAGATTGTTCCCGCGGAAGGCGTGAACGAGAAAGTTTTGATGAAAGCTGCTTTAACCACACAACAAAATGCTCAAAATATTTTTGCTTTTGCTCTAAAAGAATGGGGAATACAAAATAAAATGACACCTATGAAAATTTCTTCTTTAGAGTTGCACCCAAGTTATGGCGCCTTGGTTAGAAATAATGAGGATACATATCTTGCCGGCCGCCGTACTTGGCTTGAAAACCAAGGTATAAAAGTACCCATGCCGGAAGAAGAAATTAGAAAAACAGTTTTTTATGTTGCTAAAAATAAAGATTTTCTAGGCTGTATTTATTTTACTGACCGCTTGCGTGCAAATGCCGCATCTACCGTAAAGTATTTAACAAAATTAGATAAACGTGTTTGCTTAATATCGGGTGACAATACATTATCTATAGGTGCAGCAGCCAAAAGGGCGGGTATCAAAGAATATTATGGTAATATGTATCCGCAAGATAAAGCCGCGAAAATCAGTGCCGAGCAAAATTTGGGAACAGTTGCCGCAATGATAGGCGACGGCTTTAACGATATATTAGCGCTTTTGCAAGCGGATGCTTCTTTGGCATTTGTACCGTCAAATAATTTATTTACAAGTTGGGTTGATGTTATAATTAAAGGTAAAGATTTTACCTTAGTAAAAAATATCTTTGATTTGTATAAGAGAGGCCGTAATACTGTTCATCTTAATTTGTTAGTGACGGTTCTGCTTTCTTTATTTACTTATATAGAAATATTGCAATATCCCCAAAATATGTGGCCGTATTTTATTTTGTTTTTATTTGTAAATATATGTATAATATTTTTAAATTCTGTGAGGTTAAAAAATGACTAAAGATATAGATTTCGGTTATACAAAAACGCATGCAAGGCGTGGCGCGGATACTAAATTACCGCAAATACAATGTTGGGAAAATCAGTATAAGAGAGATTATTTTGTGCGCATTTCTTTGCCTGAGTTTACTTCAGTATGCCCCAAAACAGGGCTTCCGGACTTTGCGACCATTACTATTGAATATATTCCAAATAAACTTTGCTTGGAATTGAAATCTTTAAAATATTATTTGCTTGAATATAGGGACATGGGTATTTTTATGGAAAATACGGCTAATAAAATTTTAGATGATGTCGTAAAAGCCGCTAAACCTAAATGTGCCCGTATAATTGCTGATTTTACGCCGCGCGGCGGTTTAAAATCACAAATTATTTCCGAATACGGTAAATGGAAAAATAAATGAAAAATCACAATATAATTGCTTTATGTTTGGGTATTTTTGTGGCAGCATTGCTTTGGCAGTATTATTTATGGCCCAAATACCAGCTTAAACGCGAAAACCCCGAATGGATGGCCTTATTAGAGGAATCTGCACAAAAAGAATTGGAAGAATCTATAGATTACTCTGAGCCGGGGGAGATCTTATTCGTAGGTGAACCGATAAATGAAGAAAATGTTTGGAAAGATCTCCAAAACGCACCGCAGCAGGAAGAAGAAATAGTATTTCACAGTCAGGCTAACAGGGAAAAAGATTTTCTTGATATTCTCAACGGTGATGAAACAAAAAAGCACAATTCTATAAATTTAGAAAAGGAAAATTTTGTTTTGAACCCCGATTCCTTAGCCGAAGAAGCACCAAAAGAAGAACAGGAGGATGATACTTCCCGTATAACCATGCTTACCTTACCGGCAGAATTTTCAGTCATTAAAGACGCTAAATCTTATAAGAAATTTTTACAAGATAATAAAGGTGCTTATCCCAATGTAAATTTTAAGAAAGAAATGTTTGTTGCGGTTATATCGTCAAGCCAGGTATCAGACAGTTTTTTTGAAATAGTAAAAACAGAAATAACAGAAACGGAATTAAAAGTATTTTATAAAGTTAATTTAATATTATCAGGTAAGGGAAAAGTATTAAAAAATTATAAAGTAATTAAGAATACAAATTTACCCGTAAATTTTATTCAGGTAAAATAAGATAAAAATTTGCTAATATATATGTAGGAGTTGTGCTTATACAATGGAGGTATTATGAAACAATTATTATTCGTGATTATTATCGCTGTAGTGGGTTATTTCATTTTTCAAGGCGGTGTAGGGCGCGTATTTTCCAAAGCAAATATAAATACTAAAGGATTACTTGCTGATATTACACAAACAATAGATGAAAATTATATTCCTGATATAGCCCAAGAACGTTCTAATTTTAGGGAATCAATTTCTAATTCTTTAGGTAATGTTAAAACTACTGTTTTTATGACTTATGATCCTGAAGTTTGCTTTTCTCTTATAGATATTGTTTATTCAAGTGGGGGTTCGCAAGCAGAAACATTAATAAATGAATATTTGTCAATGTTTACCTTACCGGAAGACAGAGCAAAAATTTTGGGTTTATTAGGTAAATATAAAGATAGACAAACTTTAAGAATACTTTTAAATCTTTATAAAAACGGTACTTTAGGAAGAGTTAGTTTATTAAATGCCTTGTCTGTTTATCATACTCCTGAAGTTGCACAAATTATAAATAATGCCGTTTCAAGCGAAAATGCTGCATTATCACAAACAGCGGCTAAATTAGAAGAATCTTTTGCTGAACAAAAATGGTATAAAGACGGCCTAAAAGTTAAGATTAATGACAGTAATCAAGCGTCTATAAGGGATTTTGATGAACAGGTGAAAGAAATTGCACAATCTTAATAATATTTTTGTTGGGGGGGAAAAATAATGAATATAACGGAAATAAACCAAGAAGTCCAAAAAGAGAGTTTATTTTTGCAAGATTTAAAACAAGAGATTGCGAAAATAATCGTCGGGCAAGAAGATTTGGTTAAAAAAATTCTTGTAGCCCTTATTGCCGACGGGCATATTCTTATTGAAGGCGTGCCCGGGCTTGCCAAGACATTAACCGTAAAAACACTAGCGGAAATTTTAAACGGTTCTTTCCAGCGTATACAATTCACGCCGGATTTGTTGCCTGCCGATGTGACAGGTACTTTGATTTTTAACCCGAAAGAAGGCACTTTTAGTGTTAGGAAAGGCCCTGTTTTTGCTAATATGGTTTTAGCGGATGAAATCAACAGGTCCCCTGCTAAAGTACAAAGTGCTTTGCTTGAAGCAATGCAGGAAAGGCAGGTGACTATCGGTGATGAAACATACAAATTACCTGTTCCTTTTATGGTTTTAGCAACTGAAAACCCGGTTGAACAAGAAGGCACTTATCCTTTGCCGGAAGCACAAGTTGACAGGTTTATGCTTAAAATCAATATCGGCTATCCTACCAAACTTGAGGAAAGGCAGATTTTGGAGCGTATGTCGGTAAGTGATACTCCTAAAGTGTCCGGTAAAATTATGCTTGACCAAATTTTAAAAGCCCGTCAGGTCGCAGATAGTATTTATGTAGATGAAAAAGTTAAAGATTATATCTTAAATTTGGTCTTTGCTACACGCTATCCTAAGGAATATAAACTTGATAATTTGGCCCCATATATCTTATACGGTGCAAGCCCAAGAGCATCAATTTTCTTAACAAAAGCCGCTAAGGCCTATGCATTTTTAGAAGGGCGCGGGTATGTGACACCTGAAGATATCAAAGAAATCGGCCCCGATGTGTTAAGGCATAGAATTTTACTAACCTATGAAGCCGAAGCGGAAAATGTGACTACGGAAGAGATAATTGAAAAACTCTTTGCTACAATAGAAGTCCCATAATTTAAGGTGCCTTATGGATACGGCAGAGATTTTAAAACGTGTTCGTCACATAGAAATTGAGACGGGCAAACTTGTCAAAGAGACATTTGCAGGCGAATATTTAAGTATTTTTAAAGGCCAAGGTATAGAGTTTGCCGAAGTCCGCCAATATATTCCCGGTGATGATATTCGCAGTATTGATTGGAACGTTTCCGCAAGAACCGGTTCAACTTTCGTTAAAAAGTTTAATGAAGAAAGGGAATTAACCCTTTTAATTGCCTGTGATGTTTCTGCATCTTTGATGTTTGGTTCTTTAGGGCGTTTTAAGAGTGAAATAGCCACAGAACTTGCCGCAATGTTTGCGTTTTCTGCAACACACAACAATGATAAAGTCGGTCTTCTTTTATTTAGTGATAAAATTGAACTTTATATTCCTCCTAAAAAAGGCCGCCGCCATGTTTTGCGTATTATCCGCGAACTTTTGGCTTTTGTTCCCCAAAATAAAGGCACTAATATCGGCCTTGCTTTAGAAAGCGTAAACCGTTTAATAAGAAGAAGCGGTATTTTAATTTTAATTTCAGATTTCAAGACGGAGTTATCTTATACTAAACCCTTTAAATTAACAGCCCGTAAATTTGATTTGGTCCCTGTTATTATTGAAGATCAACTTGAAAATGCTTTGCCGAAAGCAAGGGTATATATCTCGCTTGAAGATCTTGAAGGCAGCGGGCAGGTTTTGGTTAATTTATCTTCTAAACAAGCGGCGGAAATAACCCAAAAACAAGTTAAAGAACTTGATGAAGCCAAGTTGCTTTTTACCAAAAGCGGTTTGGAATATATGATTATTAAAGATGAAGAAAAGGTTTCTGATACTTTGGTTAATTTCTTTAAACGCCGTGCAAGGAAGTTAAAAAGATGAAATATATTTATACTCTATTATTTTTATTTTGTTCTGTTTTCTTGATTGCACAAGACATATCCCAAGATAAATCAAAAAATGCAGAACTTCCGGCAGAAGAAAATCATATTAAGGTTTTGGAATATTCTTCTAAACCTCAAAAAGCGGTTTTTGCTGAGCCTTTGAAATTAACTTTTACTTTGCCTGAACCGGCCGAATTTGACGGTGAGAATATAGCCCAAAAAGATTTCCAGGTTTTATCTCTTGCACAAGATAAACAAAACCCGCTTGTTATAGAAGCAACGGTTTTGCCTTTAAATTTAAGCATTTCTACTTTAACGGCTTTGGGCTTTACAACTGCAGGCGGTGAGAAATTGCAAACAGAACCTTTAGAAATTGATATTCAGGAAATGCCTTCTAAAATAACGGAATTGATAGATATTCGCGGGCCTTTCAGGCCGTTCAGTTTTTTGCCTTATATGTTGCTTATTTTCTTTGCAGCCGTTATAATCGGTATAATTATTTATCTGAAGAAGAGGAAGAAAAAGCCTGCACCTTTGCCTCTAACACCTTATGAAAAACAAGAGCGCCCTATGCATGAAATAGCATTATCACAACTTGACATTTTAACACAAAGCGATTTATGGGAAAAGCAGGAATACAAATTATATTATTCTGAAATTTCGGATATTATTCGCCAATTCTTGGCGGCCCGTTTTAATTTTGATGCACCTAAAATGACAGCAAGGGAATTATTTAAAAAGTTAAAAACAATATCGGATTTTAAATTTGATTTTAATATTTTACAAAAATTCCAACAGTCATTAAGTTTAGTTAAATTTGCTAAAGCAATACCGACGGCAGAAGAAAGGGATAAAGCCCTAATCACCGCTAAGGAAATTATTTTAGAAAATAAGGAAACTGACTTAAGTAAATATCAAAAAGATATTAACAAGGAGGGTAAAGGAAATGAAAAGATTAATTAAATATTTACGCCCACTTCTTAACATATTACTTTGCCTTGTATTATTAAATGCTTGTGTCTTTCTTGTTTTAAAAGGCAAGACATTAGCAAATCCTAAAGTTCTTTATTTGCTGATATTATGGCTATTAGTTGCTTTTTGGGGTTTTGCTTTAAAAGCAAAGGGGGGTGCCTCAGTTAAATATCCGCTACCGCAAAAAATCAGTTTGAAAGATGATTTGTCTTCAATTATTGCCAAATATTTTAGTTTAATTTGTGTTTTACTTTGTTTGTTTTTTGCTATTATAGCATTAGCACGCCCGCAAAAAGAAGGCAAAACCCAACCGCCACCGACACAAGGCATAGATATTATGCTTACTTTGGATGTTTCAGGCAGTATGAATACCCCTGATTTTATTACGACAAAAGCAAAAAGAGCAGAAGATTTATATAATCGCATGGAAGCGGCAAAAGAAACGGTAGATAATTTTATTTCCGCCAGAACAAGTGACAGAATCGGTATAGTGGTATTTTCCGGTGCGGCTATGCTTCAGTGTCCGTTAACTTTGGACTATTTTGCTTTAAAAGAATATTTAGGTTATGTATATGTTGATATGATTAGCGGTGTAAACGGTACGGCAGTGGGGGATGCAATAGCGGTCAGCACACAGCATTTAAAGGAAGGTATTGCTAAAAGTAAAATAATAATTTTAGTGACGGACGGGGAAAATAATAGCGGTAAGGTTGATCCTATCGCTGCTGCCAAGGCGGCCGCGGCATACGGGATAAAAGTGTATACTATATTGATGGCCGGAGATATTAAAAATTTGCCGCTTGATGTTCCATACCGTGATCAATTAATAGCCGGTTATAAAGAAAATATGCCTAATATGTTAAAGGCAAAAAATACATTAAAAGAAATCTCAGCCATAACCGGGGCACAGGCTTATACGGCGGTAAATACTGCTGAATTAAATGACATTTATGCTCAAATAAATGCACTTGAAAAAACAATTTATCAGGAAAGCAAAAAATTAAATTATGAAGATGCATATCAATTTATACTTTGGTTATCCTTAATTTTTGCTTTGCTTGCTTTTTTGGGGGGGAAATTTATTTTTATTAAAATTCCTTAAATATTATGGAACTATTTGCAAACGTAAAAATATTTTTTTATTTAGTAGTGACGGCTTTGGTAATTGCATTTCTTTGGCGGCTTGGTTTTATTCGCCGCCGGGCAGTATTAAAATTGTTATTTTCTAAGGCCAATTTAGCACTTTTAACACCTCCTGAAATGCGAATCAGAAGGCGCATAAAGGATATTTTGTTCCTAAGCGGAATTTTCTTTTTATTTGTTGCACTTGCCGGTTTACAATGGGGTAAAGAAAGGCGCGAAAATGTTGCAACATATTCACAGGCAATAATTGCCTTGGATGTATCTTTATCTATGCAGGCAGAAGATTTTAAGCCAAATCGTCTTGAAAATGCAAAAACAATGCTCAGGATGCTTTTTGATGATATCGCTCAAGAACGCCTTGGGTTAATTGCTTTTACTTCACAACCATATATGCTTTGTCCTATTACTACTGATTTGGATGCTCTTAAATCTTTAAGTGAACAATTAAAAACCGATATTTTGCCCGTTGCAGGTACCGCTATTGCACCGGCTATTAAATTAGCGTCACGTATGCTGGGGCCGTATAACGGGATAAAAGCGCTTGTCCTCATAACGGACGGGGAGGATCATAACCCTAATGATATTGAGGAAGCCCTTTCCATAGCGCGTGAAGCGGGTATAAAAATTATTACCGTCGGTATCGGTACGGAAGAAGGCGAACTTATACCCATAAAAACATCAAAAGGCACGGAATATAAAAAAGATAAATCAGGCAAAACGGTTATAACGAAATTAGACGAAAAATCTCTAATAAACCTTGCCTCACAAACGGGCGGTGCTTACATAAAATATACCAATGCCCAACAAGTAGCAGATAATATTGCCAATCAACTCCGTTCTTTAGATAAAAGTTTGACTAAGGCCACAGATACGGTAATTTATAAAACCCGTTATCAAATACCCCTTGCACTTGCTATAATTTTAATTACAGGGGCTTTATGTATCCCCATAAGAAAAGGTAAAATATAGATATGAAAGCGGTTATAAGTTTTATTTTAATAGTTTTAGCATTTCCGTTATTTGCGCAAAATTATATATTAAAAGAAGGGAATAAGGCCTATGATGCGGGTAAATACGGGCAGGCATTTGAATTGTATGAAAAGGCTTCTGCCCGAATGCCTGTAAAAGCAGCGTATAACAGCGGTGCTGCCCTGTATAAATTACAGGACTACGGTGCTGCAAGTTCTGCTTTTGAAAATGCGATACAAGAGCCGCATAATAAATCAGAAGCACTACTAAATCAAAATGCTATGTATAATTTAGGTAATTCTGCTTATAAAGCGGGGGATAAAGAAAAGGGTAAACAAGCAATGCGTATGGCACTTCTAATGAATTTAAAAGATAAAGATGCTAAAGAAAATTTACAGTTTATGATTAAAGAGGAACAAGCCCAAAAACAAAGCCAACAACAAAAGGATAACCCGCAGCAAGACCAGAAAGATAATCAAAAAGATAATCAAGAAAATCAGGATAAACAAAAACAAAATCAGAATCAACAACAGGACCAACAGCAACAAGACAAACAAAAACAAGAACAACAGGAAAAGGATTCTTCCGCGAAAGAAGAAGCGGCAAGTGTCTTGCAAATGGCGCAAGAGCATAAACAAGATTTACCTAAACAGGAACCAAGGAGTAATCAAATTGAAAAAGATTGGTAGTTTTTTTATTTCCCATTTTGTAAAAACACTTCTTTTAAGTGTTGTTTTGTTGTGCCTTGGTTTTTTAAATTTATATGCCCAAGTTGAAGTTAAAGCAGAAGTAAATACAACCTCGGTCACTTTGGAAGAAGAAATAAAATTAACAGTTTATGTAAGTGCTAATTCCACGAATATAGAAACACCGCAGATGCCCTCTTTACCAAATTTTAATATTTATTCTGCCGGCCAAAGCAGGCAGGTTAGTATGGTAAACGGTAAAGTTTCCGCCATGATGCAGTATAATTATATTTTGACACCGCGCTTTGCCGGCAAAACAACCATAGAACCTTTTACCGTAAAAGTAGCAGGGCAGGAATATTCAACAGAGCCCATTGAAGTGGAAGTTATCCGTCAAACGCCTTCTGCTCCACGAACACAAGCAGAAGAACAGCAACAGGCCCAGGCAAAGCAAAATGTCAAAGAAACTAAAACACAACTTGAGGAAAACGGCTACAATCCAAATGCAAAGCTGCCTAGTTTCTTTATGACGGCGCAAACAAACACTAAACAAGCCTATGTAAATGAACAAGTGACATTAAAAGTAAGATTTTACCAATCGCAAAATACTTTAGGGCAGCCGATGTATGATAAACCGCAGTTAAAAGGTATGTTTTCTGAGGATATAGCCACAAGGCAAGGTCAAGAACATTTCGGGAATAAAACTTATTATTATACAGAAATTGAAAGTGCTCTTTTTGGTTTAGTCAGCGGCGTAGCGGAGATAGGTTCAGCCTCTGTCACCTATACATCCGCTGATAACTTTTTTGCGGCTTTTGATGTCTTTTTTAAGGGTGCCAACGGCGGAGAGACACATAAAGTGGAAAGTGATATACTGTTTGTTGATATCTTGCCATTACCTAAAGATAAACCGCAGAGTTTTTATGGTGCGGTCGGTACGAATTATGAAATATCTTCTGCCTTAGATATGAACGAAGTTCCTGCCGGTGAACCTATTACCCTTACAATAACTGTTAAAGGAATAGGTAATTTGGCGGCAATAAAAGATATTCCGGTTCCGGCCCTTGGGCCAAGTTTTAGGGTTTACGAAACATCTTCTAATTTAACCAATAAAATTGCTTACGGTAAATTAAACGGAACAAAAATTTATAAAACAGTTATTGTTCCCAGGGCTTCAGGGCATTTTGAGATACCGAAAGTTGAATTTTCTTATTTTGATACTGCCTCTAAAACATATAAAACTATTGCAACTGATACTTTAAATTTAACGGTTTTGCCTCCGGTTGCAGATGATGCCAAGACATTATCTTTTGCATCGCAAAACGGGGCAGAAGCCGGCCATAAAATACAGCATTTAACAAAGGACATAAGTTATTTAAAAGAATTGCCTCAAAATAATTTTAATAAAATTATTACTTTGGTAAACAGGTTCGGTAATAATAATTTTTATGCTTTCGGTTTAATAATTTTCAGTATATTGGTTATCTTAATGCGTAAGGGGGATTTCTCCTTAGGTGCAGGAATCAGGCCTTATTTAAAAGCGAAAAAGAGCATAAAGCGTGCACAAAAAATGGATTCTTTACCTGAAATTCTAAAAAATTATCTTGAAAGCAAAATGAATACACAAATAGGATTAATGAATATAGAAGAAGTAAGTAAAAAATTAGATTTAACCCCGGTTTTAAGCAAAAAGTTAATTGATTTATGGAATCATTTTGCTATGCTTAAATATGCACCGGTAGCCTCTGCAAAATCAGCAGATAATTTAAAAGAAGAAAAACAAAACGCCCTTGCTTTGTTATTTGCTTTGGAAAAGGAGATAAAATGAAATATTTTTTAACTTTATTTTTGCTCTTTATATCTGTTTTTTGTTTTGCTCAAGGGCAATTGAAAACCGCACAGGATTTATTTAATGAAGGTAATTATCTAGCTGCCGTAAATGAGTATCAAAAACAAATTGATGAAGGTAATAAAGGCAGTTATGCTTATTACAATTTAGCAAACAGTTATTTTAAAGCCGGGGATTTAGATAAGGCCCTTGTAAATTATTATCGTGCTTTTAGAATTAACCCGCGTGATAAAGATATTCTAAATAATCTTGATTTCACTATGGGGAAGACCGGTCAAACCCTTATTCCCGAGAGTATGCCGCGCAGCGTATTTATCTTATACAATTATTTTTCTTTGGCGGAATTAAAGGGCCTTGCCTTTATAAGTTTATGGATATTTGCTATTAGCTTTACTTTTTTTGTATCTTTTAAGTATAGGCCTTTGTTATTTAAAGTGGTAATCACCGCTTTTTGTATTTTGATATTTTTTACAGGGTTTTATTTTTTAAGGGCTAAACAGGATTTACAGGACTTGGCGGTAGTTATTGCCCCGAGGGCAGAATTAAGAAGCGGTCCCTCGGAAAACTTCCCTGTTGCATTAAATGTGCCCAGGGCGCAATTATTGAAAGTATATGATAAGAAAGGCGATTGGGTGGAGGTCTCGGCCGATGATAAGAGTGCTTTAACTTGGGTACAAAATAAATATATTGAAGTTATATAGGAGAAATTATGTTTATCAAACAAGAAGCAAAAGAACTTATTGAAGTTTTAAATTATGTCGGTGAATATTTGGGCCCGCAGGTTGAAACTTTGGCTGCTGAAATAGTCAAAACACTTAAATCAGGCGGCAAAGTGATTTTAATGGGCAATGGCGGCAGTGCAGGGGATGCGCAACATATTGCGGCGGAATTTGTGGGCAGATATAAAAAAGAACGCAAAAGTTATCCGGCACTTGCGTTAAATACAAATACCTCAAGCCTAACCGCTATCGGTAATGATTATGGTTATGACGTCACATTTTCACGTCAGATTGAGGGCTTTGCAAAAAAGGGTGATGTTGTAATAGGTATTTCCACTTCAGGCAACAGCACAAATGTTTATAAGGCTCTTGAACTTGCAAAACAAATGGGTTGTTATACTGCGGCTTTCCTTGGTAAAGATGGTGGAACAATTAAAAATATTGTTGATTTACCTTTAGTTGTAAAATCAAAAAATACACCCCGTATACAGGAATGTCATATTTTTATCGGTCATACTTTGTGTGAGTTAGTGGAAAAGGAGTTATAATGAAAGTTGCTATCGGATGCGACCACGGTGGTTTTGTTTTAAAACAAGCGGTGCTTGATAAAATCAAAGAACTCGGTTTTGAAGTGATTGATTTCGGCACTAATTCCGCCGAAAGTACCGATTACCCCGATTTCGCAATTAAAGTGGCTAATGCCATACTTTCAGGCCAAGCCGAGCGCGGTATTTTGATGTGCGGTAGTGGTGTGGGTGTTTGTATTACGGCAAACAAATTTAAAGGTATTTACGCAAGCGTTGCACATGATGTTTATACGGCAGCGCAAGGCGTCACGCACGATAATATGAATATTTTATGCCTTGGCGGGCGCGTAGTTTCGCCACAGCAGGCGGCGGATTTGGCAGGTGCTTTTTTAACTGCTACAACGCAAGGGCAGGAAGAGCGCCATTTAAGGCGTATAAAAAAGATTTTGGAAGTTGAAAGTAAAAATTTTAAATAAGAGTAAGAGGTCCTTATGCAAATAAACTTAAATCAGCAGTCCCAAATTCTTGTTGAAGAAGGTTTAAAGAAATTAAAAGCGCTTAACTTTAAAGAACGCTTTTATAATCACGATGCAACTTTATGGAAAAAGGAAGAAGAACATACAAAAATTATAAATAATTCTCTCGGTTGGACTAATGTTTACGATTGGACCTTGTCTAAATTGCCGGAAATTATAAGTTTTACAGAAGAAGCCAAGAAAGAATTTACCGACGTAGTTTTAATGGGTATGGGCGGTTCAAGTTTAGCGCCGGAAGTCTTGCGTGTTATTTTCGGCAAAAAAGAAGGCTACCCTACTTTACACGTTTTAGATACAACAAACCCTATAAAAATTTTGGAAGTCCAAAACCAAATTAATCTTGAAAAGACCTTGTTTATTTTTGCCAGTAAATCAGGCGGGACTGTTGAACCTTCCTCACAATTTGCATATTTTTACGGTCTGCTTTCATCAAAAAAACAAAATGCAGGTGAAAATTTTATCGCGATAACAGACCCTGACACCGGCCTTGTTAAACTTGCTACGGAAAGGAAATTCAGGAAAATTTTTATAAATAAAGCCGATATAGGCGGGCGCTTTTCTGCGCTTTCGCTTTTTGGTATGCTTCCGGCAGCTTTGGCAGGCGTAGACGTAGAAAAACTTTTAAAACTTGCTAAAGAAACGGGTGATGTATTTCAAAATACCGATGATAACCCCGCTTTTATTTTAGGTGCTTTAATGGGGCAGTCATATTTAGAGGGTAAAGATAAATTAACTTTGCTTATGCCGAAAGAAGTTGCGGTTTTCGGTTTATGGGTTGAGCAGCTTGTAGCAGAATCTACCGGTAAAGAGAAGAAAGGTATTTTACCCGTTGTTTGCCAAGAAGTTGCCTCTGAAAAAGATTATTCACAGGATAGGTTTTTTGTATCGGTCAATTATTTAGGAAAGGGTTTAAAAAATCATTTTAAATTAAACCCTTGTCTTGAAGTGAGTATTGAAGATAAATATCAAATCGGCGCACAATTTTTGCTTTGGGAAATTGCTACAGCATGTGCCGGTGTAATAATGAAAATAGACCCTTTTGACCAACCGAATGTCCAACTTTCCAAAACGATAACAAAAAATATTTTAGTATCACTTGCTGAAGGTAAGAAAGATGCATCCGTTCAAACAGAATTTTTGGTATCAAAGAATTTACAGGGTGAAATTTCAACCAAATATTTATTTTCAGATGTTATAAAACAAGCCTCAGGCAGAGATTATTTTGCCTTGCTTGCTTATTTGCCTGAAAGTGATGAATTAACAGAAATCTTTGAAACAATAAAAAACAATTTATTTAAAGCTACGCATCAGGCAGCAGTATTTGGCTATGGGCCGCGTTATTTACATTCAACAGGCCAATTATTTAAAGGAGATGCCGGAAAAGGTATTTTTGTAATATTCTCGTCCGAAGTCAAAGAAGATGCACATATTCCCAGCCAACCATATACTTTTAAGGACTTGGTTCAAACCCAGGCCTTAGCGGACTTTAAGGCCCTTGAGGAAAAAGGCAGACGCGTAATAAAAATTCACCTTCCGGCAGATAATATAACTGCCTTAAAAGGGCTGCTTAAAACATTTTAACGGAGGAAGTATGACATTAACAAAAACAAAAAAGACCTTAACTAAAAGAGTAGCAAGCAAAGTAAAAAAGGTAAATGCAAAAGTGAAAACTTTGGCTGCTAATTTAAATGTTAAGGCAAAGAAAGCCAATAGCAAAAATTCTTGCAATACGGCAAAAACTACTTGCAAAAATATTTGCATTGATTATCCGCAAAACAATGAAACCGTATATTGCGGGCATTATTGCTTTCGCTTAGGTTCAATTAAACCATGTTCAGCAATGCAGGTATCAATAAACGGTGGGGAATGGCAAAATTGCCGTCAGGCAAACGGGTATTGGTGGTTTGACTGGTGGAATTTCAATACCGGTAATTTCTACCTTGAAGCCAAAGCCTATGTAGACGGTAAAGAAGAAAAAACCGCCAAACGTAAGTTTACCGTCACATTATAAAAACTTAATACCTTGAAAAAAGTTTACTTACAAAATTACGGTTGCCAAATGAATGAAGCAGATTCTGAAGAGATGCTGCTTCATTTGTTTGGTTTTGGTTATCAGCAAACATCCGTTTTAAGTGAAGCGGACCTCGTCTTAATCAATACTTGCACGATTCGCGACCACGCCGAACACCGCGCTTTATCATATCTTGGCCGCCTTGCCAAATGGAAAGCAGAAAAGCAGGGCCGCAAAATAATTTTTGCCGGTTGCGCGGCAGAGCGTTTAGGCAAAGCAGTTCAAAAACGTTTTCCGCAAGCCGATATAGTTTGCGGCGCAAAATCACTTGATAATTTCCCGTCGGTTTTACAAAACAGTTCTTTGTTTAAGGCGGTAAAACAAACAAAGGACGCCCAAATAAACACAAATAAAATTACTGCGCAAGTAAGCATTATGCGCGGTTGCAGTTGTAAATGCGCTTATTGCATTGTGCCTTATGTGCGTGGGGAAGCGCACTCAATTGCGCCGGAAATTATTTTAGAAAGTTGCACTAAAAAAGCACAAAACCACCCTGAAATTATGCTTCTTGGCCAGACGGTAAATGCCTATAATTATAAAGGGTTCACTTTTGCTAATTTGCTCGCAGAAGTTTGCAAGATACCGGAAGTTAAACGCGTGCGTTTTTTAAGCCCGCACCCTGTTTTTATTAAAGATGATTTCTATAAAGTAGCGGCGGAAAACCCAAAAATTGCAAGGCATTTGCACTTGCCTTTGCAAAGCGGCAGCAGTAAAGTTTTGAAAGAAATGAAGCGCATTTACAGTGCAGAAGAATATTTGCAGATAATAAAAAATTTAAAACAACTTGATTTTTTAATCAGTACAGATATTATCGTCGGCTACCCTACTGAAACGGAAGAAGACTTTAAACAAACCTTAGACCTTGTCAAAGAGTGTAATTTCAGTTTCGCTTATTGTTTTAAATTTTCGCCGAGGGCAGGTACTCCTGCGGCGGAACTTAAAGAAATTTCACAAGAAATAGTGGAAAATCGTTTAAATATTTTGTTAAATGAAATTAGGGAGTGTTCAGCCTTGGCCTATAAAAGCCGCGTTGGGCATAAAGAAGAAGTTTTATTTGAAACAAAAACTTCGGGCAGAACTTCCGGCAATTTGTGGTATCGCACCGCAACGCCGAGAGAAATAGGCACTTTGGAAGAAGTTGTTATCAAAGAAAGCAGCGGCACACTTTTAAAATAAGAGGTGTTATTATGAGTACAGAAAATAATTTTGTTGAACGTCGTAAAAACCCGCGTGTTCCGGTAATCAGCAATATCGTTGAACCGCTTGACTTAAGTTATGTTGATGAAAAGGACGGTAAACTTCATCAAATAGCGGCGGTTTTAGCGGATTTGTCCGCATCCGGTATGCGCATTGTTTCCTTTTTAAAAGCGCCTGTCGCAGGCACTATGCACATTAAAATGGAACTTCCGTCTATCGGTAAATTTGAAGTTGATGCCAAAACCGCTTGGGTGCGCCAAAAAGGGCCGGTTTATACTATCGGTATAGAGTTTACTAAAATTGACAGTTCCGTGTCTTCAAAAATTATGGCACTTGCCAATGACTTTTTAGATTGCAACACCCGCATAATGTTGCGCTTGCCCGAAGTGTGTGTGCCCAATTGCAGATGCCAAGCCATTTGCAATAAAATCCAAAAGGACAAAAAATTATTTAAGTGAGTAAACAAAAACCAATAATCATTTCAGGGCCAACTGCCGTCGGTAAGACGGCAGTTGCTTTGCTGCTTGCCAAAAAATTAAATTACGCTATAATTTCAGTTGATTCCCGCCAAATTTACAAGGGTTTAAATGTCGGCACCGCCGCGCCTTTGGGTAAATGGGTTAGCAGTAGATATTTAGTTGACGGCGTGCCTTATTATTTAGTAGATTTTTTAGGTATTGATGAAAGTTTTGATGTTTCGCGTTTTATCTCTATGGCAGGCGAAATTGCCCAAAAAGAAAATAATAAGATAATTTTTACCGGCGGCAGCGGTATGTATTTTCAAAATTATTTTTGCGGGCTTGATAATTTACCTAAAGCAGATTTAATTTTGCGTGCCCGTCTTGCCCGCGAAGCCGATATGTACGGCCGCGAATATTTGCATAAACGTTTACAGGAAATTGACCCGCAAAGTGCAAAAGAAATACCTTACCAAAACATACACCGTTTAATACGCGCTTTGGAAATTTACGAACTGACAGGCAAACCTGCATCCGTCTTAAAAAGCGGCAAATTAAAACAAGAAATTTCAAAGGACCAAGCACACTTTTTTTATCTAGATATGCCCAAAGAAAAACTTTTAGAGCGCATTATAAAACGCACAGAGATAATTTTTAAACCGATGGTAAACGAAGCCAAGACAGCGCTAAATTCGGGTTTTAAAGCAGATGCTCCCGGTCTTAAAAGTTTGGGCTACCCGCAAGCCATAAGTTATTTAAAAGGCGAAATTTCAGAGAAAGAAGCCAAAGAACAAATCACTATTTTAACACGTCAATATGCCAAGCGCCAGCGCACATGGTTTAACCGCTATCAAGAAAAGAAAACAATCAACTGTGCCGAAAAAACGGAAGAAGAAATTACAAAAGAAATTTTAAATTTAATTTAATTATAATACTACAAAATAAAAATAGGTCTTTAGGGCACTTTTCAGTAGGCCTTTTTACTCTTGACAGTATGCCCATTTTCCGCTAAAATAGATAATATATACAAGAGTATGGTTATGCGTAAAATAATATCATTAGTTTTATCTTTATTATTGGTTAGCCAAAGTGCATTGGTATATGCACAGGGGGCACCTTCTGCCGGCAATATAGATTATAGTATATATAAAGATATGATGATTGACGGATCCTTTTATAATATACCGCGTTCGTCTAGAATGATGGTTGATTCCGAATGTGCAGGGGATATGGAACAAAAACGGCTTTGCGATGAGTTTATTGCGACATACAATCCAACACTTTGTGCTGATCCTGCTTGTGCGAGAAAATATATTAAATGTACAAAGGTCTATGGCGCTTATAATCACAACCCCGAAAGTATTTGTCTGCAATATTACAAATACGGTGTTGATAGGGCTAAAGCGTGGGATGCATACAGATTATCTATAAAAAACGAAGAAGGGGAATATTATAATCTTTCTCCTTCTGAAATATATGATAAATATGAGCAAGTTGCCAAAGATATTGCACATCTATGGAACATAAACCCGGAATATGTAGAGGAAAAACGTGATGAAAAAATTATAGCGATAGTAACTGGTATCGGTATTTTGTCAGTTGCTGTTTATGCAGGGCTCGTTGTTTCTCCTATACTTCAAAAAGCAGGGTTGGGTATGTCAGCACAGATAGCATCTGTATTACCTCTTAAAGCAGCAGAATCAGGCGGAGGAATTTTGGGTTTTTTAAGATCTCTTGTCGGTGCGTTTCGTACAGGTAAATTTTTGGCGTGGGCAGATTTAGGCCTTTCTGTGGGCTGGATAATAACGGATACAGTGTTTGTTGGTAGTACTTATGAAGTTGTATTTGATTTATATGAAGGCCTGTATTCTATGCAAGATCATGTAGATACAGATCTTGCCGTTAGATCACGTAATTTATTAGCAGAAATTATTAAGACGGTTTCCAAGGTAGAAGAAGAGTATAGAGAAATACAGGAATTAAAACAGGAAAAAAATGCTGAAGAAATCGCTGCTTTAAAACTAGAACTTAGAGAAGAAATAGAAAAAGCATTACAGGAACGTGATTGGGGTAATCACTCTTGGGCTCAGACTGAAGCTGTAGTTACCTTATATGCTTTAGAGTATATTCGTGCAGAAATGGCAGATATGTCAGATCCGGAAAGATACCGCGAAGCGGCTATAGACCTTGTCCAACTTTATTTTTCACCGGGTGAAATGACAGATTTAGAGCGGAATAGAGCAGAATTATTTTTCTTGGCTGCTGAAGCGCGTGCTGCGGCAGCAAAAAATAAAAAATATGAAGTACAACAGAAAATTCTCAAACATGTATTAGGTGACAAATGGGTTATGCCATATGCTCTAAAATATTACTTAGATAACAAAAGGAATACACAAGGAGATCAAAATGAAAATGACTAAAATAACTAAAAAAGCAATATCTGTATTGCTTTCGGCATTTATGTTATTAACATCTTTGCCTATACCGTCGTTTGCACAGGCAATTGAAATCGCCAGTAAAGGTATTGAGGAACTGGTGAGGGACGGATATCTTGACGAGGTGCTCCACGGCAAATATTATGGTAAAGAGCCATTTCAATTAATTTCTTTTGGCGGTGGCGAACAGTTGAGCAAGTTTGATCTTGTATATCATGTAGCAGGGGGTAGTGGCCCCGGAGATTTTAACAGCGTTGATTATGCTACTAAAGGTGAAACTTTTATGAGAGATGTTAATGGTACAACAAGGTGGCATGTTCCTGAAAAACGCATAGCATATCCGAACAACGAATTACCCGGTTGGTATATAAGCGAAGCAGATAGGGCCTTTGAAGTTAAGAAAAAAATAACACTCAATGGGAAAGAATTAGAACCGGGAACTATTATTGGCGGCGAAAGATATTCTGTCGTGCGGGAATATACAGAAGTCAAACCATTGGAATATTTTGATGATATTCCTGCAAAATATGTTAAGAAACATTTAGTTCCTTTTACTGAAGAACAGTTTAAAGAACTTGCTTTAAGAAGTGATGGTTCTGCACTTAGGGCAGAAGAAACAACATTGTTTACCGAAGCTGAAAAGTATATTAATAAGGCTAAAACTGATGCTTATGTAATTGTTGAACCTGATTATTTAGATGGCCAATGGAGAGTTACAAATTCTTCCGGGAAACGATATTATTATTATAAATCTCAGTTTGAAAGCGAGTTTGTAGATGCTTCATTGGAATTAGGTCCTGGTTATTATAAAGCTAAAAATTACTTAGAAAATTTCCGCCAATTAAAAAGTGACGTAACTGTAACCATTGGTAAGTGGGACCGAGTCCTAGAAAAGGGAACATATATAGGATATTTTGAAAATAAATTAGTTATTATTGAAGAAAAACAGTTTAAAGGTATGTATGCAACAGTAAAGGAAGCTTATAGGCAAAATGCTACTAGAATAAATAAGTTTCTCTTAAAGATACGGGATAAAATAGAGAAGAAAGCAGGACAAAAGGTACAAGTTGCTAGTAAAAGCAGACATTTATATTTAAGCAATATACCTAAGAATCCTAAGCTTTTCAATAAATATGTAAGAAATAAGAGCCAAGATATGTTGTTAGATATAGAAAAGAAATCTGTCAAGAGATTAAGAAAACAAGCATCTAGAGTATTTGCCGGCGCAGTTTTTGGTATGGGTTTATATTTGGCATTGACTATATCTACCGCACCTACGGCGCAAGCACAAAATTCCCCTATTGTGGCAACCCGTGCTGATGTTATTAAAGGGTTAAGGGAGATTGAAGGGCGAGTAAAAGATATTGATGATAAATCATCTAGGCTTGAAAATATGCAAAATACAGTTGCAATTTCTGATCCTGAAAATCCTAATTCTGAGAGAATAGCAGATCATGATATTAACAGCGGAATGAAATTATATGAGGAAACTGCAGTAATAATACCGAGTATGCAAGCAGAGGGATTGCAAGCTACAGGAAAAAGCATTAATGATGGGGATCCTGCGGAAATACTTGAGCAAGCAGAAGATGTGATAGCAGAATTCATTGCAGATGAAGCAGTAGAAGGAATTGAAGGAAATGAAGAATTACAAATTCCGTTTGTTAATCAACCTGCGTATAACACAGGTTGGAATATTCCCAATTATCATCCTTCTGCCAGTTAAAATTAATGCATTCTAATTAATCAAACAAATAAAACCCCCGGTTTTACACCGGGGGTTTTTACTTAGATAACTTTTGGGAGTTGTTTTATACCGACCTAGAAACTGCTTACTTCCATCTGCTTTAAAAAGTCTTTGTTAGACTTGGTGGCAGAGAGTTTTTCAAGAAGTAAACTCATCGCATCA
>JBGURU010000021.1:0-39637 GCA_045132175.1 Elusimicrobiaceae bacterium
TATAAGCACTATGCTTAAAAAGTCTATAACACTTATCTTGCTAGTGGCTATATTATTTAATGCCTCCGGGGCGGAAATTCTTGCTGCTGAGGCCGGTTTTTCTTTGTCTGAAAAATCAAGTATAACCGATTCGGAAAAGACCCACACTTTACTTGATAGTTTTGGCAGTAAAGACCGTTTTAAATTATTTGAGCCCGCCCGCTATGGCTTTTTAAGTGACGAAAATGCAAGGCTTATGCTGCCGGACAGTGATGAGGAAAATGAAGAGTATTTTAATTACTCCCGTGCTTACCTTGAAAATATTATAACACAAACCGAAGGTGCTATTGATTTACGTGGCAAAACAACTGAATATATTGAAATTTTAAACCCCTCACTTTTACTGCCTATTTACGGTACAACAATTTCTATGACGGGCCGTAAAACTTTTGGTTTAAAGTATAATTCTAAAAAATACGACAAGAAATCTACTACCACAAATACCGATATAAGTGAAATGGTTTTTGAACAGGCAATGCAAGTTAAAGTGCAGGGTAAAATCAGCAACAGAATTTTTGTCGATATTGATTATGATGATCAAAGGCCCGATTCTCAAAATATTGCCGTTTCCTATAAAGGTAAGGCTGGGGAACTTGTACAAAGCGTAGATTTCGGTGATATTGAACTTTCATTACCTGCAACACAATTTTTATCTTACTCAAAACAGGTATTCGGTGCCAAAATGCATTTGCAGCATAAAAAAGCAAATTTATTTTTAATCGGCAGCCAAAGTAAAGGTGATTCTAAAAGTAAACAATTTAAAGGTAATAGTGTTTTTGATACGGTAAATATTAAAGATCTAAATTATATACGCCGCACCTATTACAACTTGGAATTAACCGGTGCATCCGGCGGTTGGGATGCTACTGCCGCAATAGTAGCAGGTTCAGCGGAGGTGTATTTAAATGACCATAAAAACACAGGTTATCAAACAGCAATGAAAGCCGCCGATTATAAGACCTGTACTGTTTACCCCGATACCGGCGGTGATGCGCCTTTCCGTTTGCTTACGGAAGGCGTTGATTACAGTATTGATATAAATAAAAAACTGCTTATTTTTAATAAAGCACTTGAGGCAGCCGATATAGTTGCTATAAATTTCAAAAATTCTGCAGGCCAGCAGGCGAAAGATATTTGCGGCGGTATCCCGATTTTAATTAAAACTCAGGATGATAGGCCTCTTGCCGATACAAGCGAGGGCAGTTATCAACTTGAAAATAAACTTTATTATAATATCGGTACCACACAACTTTCACGTGATAACGGCGCAGGAAACTTCATCTTGCGTTTATTGGAATCTGACGGTAAGGAAGTTTGTGCTACTTCAGCTAGTTTTGATTATTGTCCGAATACTACACAAGTAGATTATGATAAGGGTATATTTTATTTAAGAAGTGAATTGCCTGATAAAGGCCTCTATAATATAACACCCGTATCATCACAAAACCGTTATTTTTTCGTGCAGTTTAATTCTACGGTAAAAACATATTTTCTTGAGCCGGATATCGTAGTTCAATCGGAAACGGTAAAAGTAAATGGTGCAACAATGGCCCGTAATAAAGACTATTATGTCGATTATACCAGCGGTTATATAACTTTTTATAATCGTGATTTAATCGGTGATAACAGTACAATAAATGTTGATTACGAAGTATCAACAGCTGCAAAAGACAGTGCCTTGCTTGGCGGGCGTTTAAGTTATGATTTTACTAAAAATATCAGTATTGGGACATCAATATTACATGATTCAAACACTAAACCTAAAACCGTTCCGAGAATCGGTGATATGAGCACATCCTTAACTACTATGGAAGCCGATGCCCGCGCTAAAGATGTGAAAATTGCTGACGGCCTTAGGGTTTCCGCCGGTGCGGAAATCGCAAAAAGCCAAAAAAATAATAACTTATTTGATTATGCAATGATTGAGAATATGCAGGATATAAAAGAAAGAGTCAGCGCTTCCACAATTTTCAGTGATTGGAAAATTGCTTCAAATCCTACGGCGGGAACTTCATTTTTTGATAGCGTTAAATGGGATTCAGAGCAAATTTCTATTTTGGAAATTAACCCCGATGCCGTTGCAAATTCCGAAGAAAAACAAAATGTTCTCGTAATAAATTATGATTTTACTAATTTACCGGCAGGGTACGAAGACAGAGATGAAGTTTCCGTTGTTTTCCCTATCAGTAATACGGGAACGGATTTTACAAATAAAACCTTGATTGAATTAACCATCCTTGGTGAAACAAACGGCCCGTATTTAAATATTTCTTTTGGGACTATGGATGAAATGTCGGATAATTATAATTATGTTCCCGACGGGTTTACCGATAGTGATGTCTATCCTACTTGCAGTAAATATTATTCTCCGGGGCTTGATGCAGTACCTAAGACTGAGGATTTACGTTGTACCGGGCAATTAACCATAGGTGAAGATGTCGGTTGGTTGTTTGTGAACCCCGATAATACTTATACACGTTATAACCCTTTTGCTAATAATAAATATAATCCGCTGCCTCAGCCGAACGGCATAATTGATACGCAAGATTTAAATAATAACGGTATTTTGGACCGCGGTGATGCTACTTCCGGCGGTAATTTCGGTTTCAATGGTGTACCTATTTTAGGAACACCGGGTGAACAAATAATAAATAATTCTTGGAAAACTTACCCTTTACAGGTTGATTTCGGTTCTACCGATTCTTTAAAAACACGCTGGTCTTCCATACAACAAATGCGTATAACTTTGAAGAAAGGCGGTAAAGATAAAGGTACAATTAAAATTGCCAATTTAACAGTTTCCGGCAGTTCCTGGCAACCGCTTGACAGTGATGAAAGTAATTTAAAAACATATGGTATAAATAACGTTGATGAAGCAAGTGTTTATAAACCAATCTTCAATGACCCCGGTGACGGCGGAAGTGTGTTTCATGATTTGTATGGTTCTTTAGGAAATATCAGGGAAGGTAATGCGAGTAATGTTTTGGAACAGTCATTATCCATAGAATATGATTTTAACGGTGCAACATCAAATGAAATAAGTGTTCAGAAAAACTTTAGTGCTATGGATTTTTCCACACACGAAGAATTTAATTTTTTGCTTTACAATAAAACACCTGCTGATAATTCAAAATTTTATTTGCAAATAGCAACCGATGACAGTAATTACAGTGAAATTGAAATTCCGCTTGACAGTACCTCTTTCCCGACAAACGAATGGCGCTTGTATAAATTAAAACTTATTGATTTAAGCGGGGATCATGTGCCCGACAGGTGGGAAAATATTTCCAAGGAATCATATTCTGCGGTATCAAGCAATGCCGGTAATTTAAATTATAAACGCGTTGGTATTATTAAAGCGGGTGTTAAACGTGAAGACGGTACAACCCCTTCGGGTGAAGTTTGGCTTAATGATATTTTTCTCTCTAAAGCAGTTATCAGCGAAGGCGAGGCCTATGAAGCGGATGCAACAATCAAATATAAAGATTGGCTTGAAATGGGCGGTAAAGTTGTTTATAAAGACGACTTATTCCAAACGCCTATAACAGTAGCATCAAAACAAAAGAATAGGGAAGAAAATTATTTCCTTAAATTTAAAAAAGTAAAATATTTACCTGTTGAAGCCAATTATTACCACTCAAACACAATTACTCCTGATGTCTTAAATTATGATACAACAAATACTGTCAGTTTACTTGATAAAGGCGAAGTTGACCGCAAAAAAGGGACTGTGACGGCCAGATACCAAAACCCAAAACTTCCGCAAATAACCGTCGGGTATAATTTCCGTTCTACCGATTATGATTTAATAAAACGTAAAGATAATTCTGATGCTTATACGGCTTCTTTAAATTACACTGCAAAAAAACAAAGTTTCGTAAAAAATATTACTGCAAATGCAGGATTAACAAAAAATAAAATTGATTATAATGACGGGCAGCTTCAGGCCCTGGGTTTAAGTGATACCAAAGAAGATGTTAAAAATTATGGTTTTAAATTAAATTTGATGCCTTGGAAAGGTGCAAGTTTAGTGCCAAGTTATTCTTTAACAAAAGCAGAAGAAACACGCCACTATTATGATACTGTTGAAAATGATTTTAAGAATAAAAAATACGCAAAATATGCCACGCAAAATTTAGGGTTAAGCACCTCACTGCGTTTGAAACAATGGCTTGTGCCGACGGCAAGTTATAATGTGACTATCAAAGAAAATAATAATTTATCAGAGTTAATGCTCTCAGGTCACAAAATAGACGTAGGACAACTAAAGAGCATAAACCGTAATTCAGAAGGTAATATTTCTTTAACTTTAAACGGGCGTGATATTTTCAAAAATAATAAATTACTGTCCGCTTTAAGTTTATCAAATAATTACAAATTGCAAGACGGTGATGCTTGGGAATACGTGGACGGTGGTTTTAATTCCCTTGATAAAATTTGGTTAAGAAGTTCTATGGGTATCAATTCTCCTTACGCAAACCGCACCACGCTTACTTTAAGAAATACTTATACAAATTCACTTCGTTGGACACCTTTTAAAGAATATGCTTTTGGGGGGAAACTTGCTCCGTTAAATTCCATTTCAATAAGCAATAACTTCTCTTACGCTACACAGGAGAACGAGAATTTAGGTTCTTATTATCAAACTAAAAATACCACTTTGCCCGACGTAATTTTCTATATTGATAATCTTGAAAAATTTTTTGAATTAACACCGCGTTATCTGTCCGGTACAAGTTTGAAACTCAAATTTTCTGATATCAAAAGCGAGATAATTTCAACCAGTTTAAGTGATAATCAAGTATTTGGTGCGGATTTACGCTTTTTGCTGTTAAATTCTTTTGATACTAATTTATCTTATACCAGAACTACTACAGACAAAAATGACTTAAAAAATGATATACCTTTAAGTGCTTATTTACGCCATAATTTTACTGCACAAACTGCGTTTAACTATAAAAAGTTGCGTATAACGCCTAAATTAACTTATATTTTAGATACTAAAAAAGAATTGACAAATCAATCCCTTGCTTTGGTGACGGAAGTCCGCGAAATTGCCCCCGGTATTAGTTTAAAACTTGACTTTAATTTACCAAAAGGGTTTTCTTTACCTTTCACCACAAAAGAATATTTAACCACAAACCGTATTATTTGGACCACCAATTTAAGTTATTCGCGCCGCCGTGCTTTTACTGTTGATGATAACAGGGATTTGCTTGATATTAACACAAATCTTGATTATGAACTTTCAAAAAATATACGTTTTACCGTCAGTGCGGCTTTCCAGAAATTTAAACATTTGTATATTGCGGAAAATTCTTATACCGCCTATAATATCGGCACTTTAATGACGATACAATTTTAATATGAAATATAAACTTGAAATTATTTTTGATAAAATTTTATCTTTCTTTTTACCGCGTACTTGCTTTTGTTGCGGTGCAGACTTAAAAACCAAACACATATTATGTTCTGATTGCTTAAATAAAGTAGAAAATGTTAAAGGCCTAATTTGCGCGCGTTGCGGCATGCCTTTAAATTCGGGCGGGCATTATTGTTATAATTGCCGCGGCAGTAAGGCAGCGAAATATAAATGTTCATTTATCCGCTCTGCCTTGAAATTTAATGAGCCGACACGTGCCTTAGTCCATGCTTTCAAATATGAAAAGTATTTGAATATTGCCCCGTTTTTTGCCGAAGTTATGTATAGGACTTACCGTAAGAACCCTGAATTTCGCGAAGCGGAATTTTTAGTACCTGTACCGATACATAAAAAACGTCAAAGAAAGCGCGGTTTCAATCAGGCGGAAGTATTGGCAAAACACTTGAGCAAAATTTGCGGGATACCTGTCCTTAATGCATTGGTACGCACAAAGAATACTGCAAGCCAAACAAAATTAAGCCGAAGTGAAAGAAAAGAAAATATTTTAGGTGCTTTTGTTTTGGCTGAGTGTGCGAAGGGGAAAATAAAAAATCAGGCATGTATTTTAATTGATGATGTTTGCACTACCGGTGCGACTTTGGAAGAATGCGCACGTGTCTTAAAAGCAGCCGGTGCGCGTGAAGTTTTAGCACTTACTGCGTTAAGGGAATAAAATTGATATTGCCACTTAAAATTTGTTATTATATTGTTAGTTATAAATTTGTAGGAGTTTTAAAAATGTAGGGTGCAAAACCCTAAAAAAATTTAATCTGTTTTTGGGAACCGTAAAAGATACGGTGGGTTTGGAAACAAACATCAGAGAAGTCCTAAAACAGCACGTTATGGACATAAAATTTGTGGCCTAATTAACCATAGTTTTATGTCAAATGTTTGCTATTTATAGCGAACTACGGCTGTTATATATAGGTCCCTTCTCTGATCCTAGATATGATAGCCGTTTTTTATTGGCTTCGTCTTTTGCATTTATAGTGCGTTGCTGCCTCACTCGGATATATGGGGCTGCCGCCCCGCTAGATATACCTCGCTCGGCGCGCCTTCTCTAAATGCAAAATACTGTGCCAACGGAAACAAAATTTTATTGGCTTCGTCTTTTTGGCTTTCAAAAACAAAGAAATTCTGATTTTCTCGCCACCCGCACGCCTTGTCGTGTGGGCGGGAGATGCCGAGCAAGGACCGTTTCTTGCGAGGCAGAGGGGGGATAAAATAAGGAAATCTTATTTTATAACCCCACCCCCTACACCTCCGCCTACGGGTAGAATTACCCTTTGCAAGCAAAGGGGCGGGGAGTATAAGGAAGTAATTTAAATTAAACTTAAGGAGAAAGAAAAATGAAAAAAATCAGTAAAAAAATATCTAAGGGTTTTACCCTTATCGAAATGTTAGTGGTTGTATTGATTATCGGTATTTTGGCTGGGATTGCTTTGCCGCAATATCAACGTGCAGTTGATAAAACAAGATACTCAACTATGATGAATATTGCCAAAGCTTTAGCTGAAGCAAATGAGCGCTATTATATGGTACATGATGTGTATTCAACGACATATAATGACTTAGATATAGATATTCCTGCTAAGAGTATAAGAGGTCAATCTGCTTTTTTTGATTGGGGGGAGTGTCGGATATATTTCCAAAGGGGTGTTTTGTGTACAAATGATACAAACTTACAAAATCAAATTATGATATGGTATACTTTTGGAGATTCGTATCATAATAAAATGACATGTATGGCAAAAGGTTCAGATACAAATTCACGTTGGGCCAAAGTATGTGAAGGTTTTGGTACATATTGGCAAAAAGTTTCTTGTGAAATTATAGGAACTTGTTCGCTTTATAAGATTAGATAGTAAAAACTTCTGCCAAATATGCTACAATAAATTATTGGAGGAGTTATGCAAGAAATATCAACTTTTGCCCCGTCTAAAATCAATCTGTTTTTAGACGTATTATCTAAAAGGGAAGACGGTTATCATGAAATACAATCTTTAATGGCTAAAATCGCATTAGGGGACGATTTGAAAATCGCCGTAGAAGAAGCACCTGAAGTCAAAATTGAACTTAAAGTTCGCGGGCCTTTTGCTAAAGGTTTGAAGGAAGATAAATCAAACCTTGTTTATAGGGCTGCAGCCGCATTTTTTGAACATTTCAATATTAAAGCACATTGTCAAATCAGGCTTGAAAAAAATATTCCGCTTGCTTCAGGTTTAGGCGGCGGTTCTTCTGATGCGGCAGCCACTTTGCTTGCGCTTTGTGCATTATTCGGTATTGAATTAAATTCAAAACGCAAGAAAGATTTGGTTAAACTTGCCGCAAAACTCGGCGCCGATATACCTTTTTTCTTAAGTAATGAAACTTTTATGTTGGCTGAAGGGATAGGGGAAAAATTGACACCTGTTAAAAATGGTTTAAAGGACGATATTTGGGTGATTATCGCAAACCCGAATTTACCATCCCCTACAAAGGCCGCTTACGACGGGCTTAAGTTAACTAAAACCAAAAAAGGTTTGACAAAGACCTCAAAAATTGCTAAACTAATAAGCGAGATTGAAAAGGGCGGCTCTCTAAAACAATTAAGCCCGCTTATTTACAATAAGTTAGAGAGCAGCGTTTTTATGTACTTGAAAGAAGTACAAAAACTCAAAGAAAAGTTGCAAAATTCAGGCGTGGCCCTAATGTCAGGTTCCGGTGCAAGTGTTTTTGCCTTAATTGAAGACAAAGCCAAAGCCCAAGAAATTGAAGCAACATTAAAAGCGCAAGGTTATACAGTATTTTTAACCCGCTTTTGGAGGGCTGGAGTATGAAGATAACAGAAATTAGAATTCATCTTATGGGCGAAGAACGCCTTAAAGCATTTGCAAGCGTCACCTTTGATGATTCCTTTGTAGTAAGGAATATGAAAATTATTGAAGGTACAAAAGGTGTATTTTTAGGGATGCCGACAAGAAAAATGAACGACGGTTCCTATAAAGATATGGTACACCCCATTAACCAAGAATTCCGCAAGTATTTAGAAGACAACATTATTAAAGCATATCAAGAAGAACTTGCAAAGAACCCTAACGGCGCAAAAGCAGAAGTAAAACCGGCGGAAGCACCGGCAGAACTTGCTGAAGCCCCGAAGGCTGAATAACAATTTTTCCGAGTGGTGTAGCGGTAACACGTCTCCCTTTGGAGGAGGAATCCTAGGTTCGATCCCTAGCTCGGAAGTTTTAAAAATACTACTGAAAACCCCGCTGTAAAAAGTGGGGTTTTTTAATATTTTCCATTATTTAATAGATTTTGAAGGGGTGATATTATGGGATATCATATACTGTGCAAGCACCAATAGTACAATCGCTTGTGTTGCTAGGATTGATACCTCCCAAACTTTTACATATTTGGTTGGCAACTCTGTTATTTTGTTCGGCATGGCATCTTTTTTTGCCACTTGTATAATAAAGTACAATCGTATTGGTATTCTTTTTATTTTGAACGTAAACATATGATGAAACATTTAGAAAGATTCTAACGCCGCTAGATAATTTAATAGTATAATTGTTTGGAGTAGTACTTGGGAAGGAAATATCCAAATCATTTACGTTTTTGGTATATGAACCATTTAATAATATGTATCTTTGTTGGGCATCTCGTACGTTTTTGGCAACGCTTAAAGCTTCTACAAAACGGGCTTTTTCCACTGCTACCTTATACTGCGGCAGGGCAATACTTGCCAAAATACCGATAATCAAAACGACTACCAAAAGTTCTATTAATGTAAACCCTTCGCGGTTTTTATGTTTTTTGTTCATTTTTAATTTTCCTTTAATCTTTATTGCCCTCACCCGTCGTGGACGGGCGGAGGGTGGCAAGCAAAAACTTGTTTTTTGCTTGACGGGTGGGGGATAAAGTATTCCTTATTTTACGCCCCCCTCTGCCTCGCAAAAAACAACACTTGCTCGGCATCTCCCGCCCGCATGACGAAGCATGCGGGTGGCGACAAATATGAAATCCGCCAAATAAAAAAGGCGATTTCAATTTGAGAATCTGAGAACGCCCAAACGAAATCGCCTCCTACCTTAAAGATAGGATATAGCGACTTCTTTTTAGCTCTCAGATTCGTTATCTTAATTTTAAGATACCCGTGCCGCTCCAAACGGCTCTAAAAATAAGTCTAAACTACTTAAATTTTAATTTTTATCAGTAAAACAACCTCCGATTATTTTCCTAAGGCAAAATCTTTTTTGGCTTTTAATTGCCCGTCTTCAAAAACCCATTCTTCTTGCAGTTGGCCTGTGGTGGAATATTTTTTGGTAATTCCGTTTGCCTTTCCGTTTTGATAGGGGGAAATCATAGCAATAGTGCCGTTTTGGTGATAGGCAATTTTATCGCCTACAATTAAATCTTTTTTATAAACGCACTCGGTTTTAATATTGCCTTCTTCGTCGTAAGTTTTGCAAGTACCGTCAAGAAAGCCGTTTTTGTAGTTTGATACTTCCATAATGCGCCCGCTTGGGTAGTATTTCATACGGCGGCCGTTTTGAATATCTTTTTCATAATAAAATTCTTCATACATGCGGCCTGAAGGGTAAAACACATAAGCAGGCCCGTCAAGCAAGCCGTCTTTATAAACTTTTTCCACATTTAATTTGCCCGATTCAAAAAATATTCTGCTTTTGCCGTGCCTTTTTCCGTCTTTAAACGGGCACTCAAAATAGGTTAAACCGCTTGGAAAATATTCGCGAACAAGTCCGTCAGGCAAATTGCCTGTGGTTTCAATAATTTCAAGGTTTTCGTCTAATTTTTCTGTATAAATTTCTTTTTCTTTAAAAAAGTAAGTTCTTAAAAATTTTGCTTTTTCATTACCTAAAATATTACTTGTTTTACGAATAATTAAATCTTGCATAAGTTATCTCCTATTTCTTTTGCGGCTAATATTCCTGTCGCAAAAGCAAAATGTAAACTAAAGCCGCCGCAATGTGCATCGACATCCAAAAGTTCACCGGTGATAAATAAATTTTCCGCACATTTTGAACGTAAATTTCTTGCATTAACTTCACTTGTCAAAACACCGCCTTTGGCGGAGTATGCTTCTTCAAAAGGCCTAATGACTGAAACGGTAAAAGGCCAAGCTTTAACTGTTTCTTTTATTTTAGCAAAATTGGAAGGGTTTAGTTCAACTAATTTGTTATTTTTACGCAAATAAATGAAATCAATGAGCAAATTGATTAAAGTGTCGGGCAAAAGCCCGCTAAATAATGCCTTTGTTTTTAAGTTAGGGAAATTGCTTGCGCGCGATTTTAAATAATTTTCAAGTTCGTCGCCTGACATTTGCGGTAAAAAGTCAATAAAAACTCTATCGCCTGCTTGCGCTTGGCGGCTTAAAGTCAAAATATTATTTCCGTTAACGCCGCGTGTTGTAAAAGTTATTTCGTCGGTAAAAGCGTTATTTGGTTCTTTTTCAAGCCAAACGCGCGCTTGCATTTTAATTCCTGCCAAACGAATTAGCGGCTTTTTTTCCTTTAAATCAAACCCAAATAAAGCGGGCGCAGGTGTTTTTATTTTATGTCCCGCTTGACGTGCAAGCGTATACCCAAGGTCCGTTCCGCTTATTTGCGGGCTTGCTTTGGAGCCGCACGCAAGCACTAAATATCTCGTCTTAAAAATAGTATCTTGTGTTTTAACTTCCCACAAATTTCCATTACGCGAAATTTGTGTCGCGGTTTGGCCTTCTAAAATTTGCACGCCGTAATTTTCAAGCCAATTTAAAAAACACTCTTTGACGGCACTTGCCTTATTTGCAAGCGGAAAGTAGCGCCCGTTTTCGCTGATATATTTTAAACCTAGTTTATCAAAAAATTTAAGGCACTCGGCGGGGGGAAACTGTGTTAAAATCGTGTTAATAAAATCTTTATCGCCGTAATATTTTGAAGGTGCGGCGGCGGCATTTGTAAAATTACAACGCCCGTTGCCGCTAACTAAAATTTTACGCGCGCACACTTTTTGTGCTTCAAGCAAAATGATTTTTTTATTTGATTTTTGTGCTTTTGGTGCAAGTTCTGCGCCGCAAGCAAGCGCGCTTGCACCGGCGCCGATAATTAAAATATCTGCGCTTTCCTGCCTCATTTTGAACCTGTTGAGCCAAAACCGCCGGCGCCGCGTTCGGTGTCGGTAATTTCGCCCTCAATAAAAGTTGGGTATTCTGTCGGCAAAATAACAAGTTGAGCCACTTTTTGGCCTTCTTCAAAAGTAAAAGGTTCGTCGGTAAGGTTAAACATACAAATTAAAATTTCGCCGCGGTATGTACAGTCAATTAAGCCTGCCATAACTTTAATACCTTTGCTTTCAACGGAACTTTTACCCCAAACGCAACCGCTTGTACCTTCGGGCAGTTCAACGGCAATACCTGTTTGCACTTTTGTTATTTGATGCGGCGGCAAAACGGTTTTTTTCAAAGCAAACATATCTGCACCCGAATCAGTCGGATGCGCGCGCATTGGCAATTTTGCGGCGGGGTTAAGTTTCTTTACTTTAATTTGCATAACAACCTCTTAACATAAGAAATTTTAGTTTGCGGGATGTCCCAAAGCGAAAGTTCCCCGCATAAAATATTTTCTTTATCTACGACGGGTAAATTTAAAATTTGATTTTGCGCAAGCACTTGCTTTGCTTTGGAAATATTTGTTTCAAGGTTCAAAGTTAAATGCGGTTTTTCCATAACACTGCCGCAAGATGTATTAGCAGGCATTATTGCCAAAGCGGCGGTTTTAACAAATCCGCAAAGGCGGTTTTGCTTGTCTAAAATATAAATATTTTGCGGTATTTTATTTTTGGGTAAATTTTTAATTTTTTGTAAAACTTCGTCGATTTTAATATCGGTTTTAAATGTTAAAATAGCCGGTTTTATTATGCTTGCGACGGTGTTTTTAGGTGCTTTTTTTGCTTCATTAAAAATCTTTAATTCTTCGGGTGTAAGTTCGCCTTCAAGACGTTTACGATAGAAGGGGGGAACATAATTTAAAATTTCACCGGCCTTTTGCGGGTTCAAAGAAAGCAAAGCATGCGCGCCTTGTTTTAAAGGCAAGCGGCGCAAAATAACTGCGGCCTTTTTCACTTCCATAAAAGCGAGTGCGGCGGTAAGGTCTGCCATAGTTAAGGCAGACAGCCAAAACACCGCTTCACTCAAAGATACACTTTGCAAAGCGAGTGCTGCTTTTTGTGGTGAATCTTTTATGTAGGACGCGAGTATTTGCGCTCCCGAAATTTTGTGAAAATTGTTATCAAACATAATTCTATTATAGTAAATTATTAGATAAAATATGAAATTGACATCTTTCATTTATTGCCGGCTAATTCTTTTTGGTAAATTTTAATTTTTCTACGGGTAGAATTACCCTTTTCCTAGAGTACCGAGATTCGCCCCGCTCCCGTTCTTATTGGTACTCGTCGTCAAATAAAAACTAAAATTTCCTCAAAAATGCTTGCATGGGTACACTTATAACTTTATTTTCACGACGATCCTCTTGACATCTATTTTTTTTTTTTTTGTATAATTTTTATGTATAAGAAATAAAAACTTTGTATAAAGCAAAATATGGGCGATTATGAAAAAGAAAAAAGGTTTCACCTTAATTGAATTATTGGTAGTAGTTTTGATTATCGGTATTTTAGCGGCAATTGCCTTACCGCAATATCAAATGGCGGTATTAAAAAGCCGTTTCGCCACTATAAAAAATTTAACGAGAAGTATCTATGAAGCACAAAAAGAATATTATTTAGTCAATGATAAATATGCAAATAGATTAGATAGTTTAGGTATAGATATGCCGGCAAATCCATCTTTCATATATCCCTCTGGTAATACATATGCTTATAAAAATTATATTTGCGGCACAGAATCCCAAATGACATGGTGTAAATTAATGAAACATGAAACAGATTATAATGGCTATGTTGGTTATACAATTTATCATTATTGGGGAAACTCAAACCAAGTTGTAGTTTTGTGTTATGTGTACGGTGCCCCATTAGATGATTATAGAGAAAGATTTTGTAAAATGGAAACCGGCAGAAAAAATCCTACTACAGCCAGTACTTCCGCAAAATCCTATCGGTATTAAATTGTAAGTGTTATAAATAATCCGGCATCAAATTCAAAGCCCAAGAAACTTCTTCCAAAATACCGCGCGCAAAAGTTGAAAGTTCCGTCTGTAAAACAAGCGGGTAAACCTGTTTTTCAAGGCGAATATAATCTTCTACAACGCGCTTTTCTTGCTGTTCAAATTTAATAATCGCGCCGCGCACTTTCGCAATTTTAACACGCATTAAAAGCGGGCTGATAAAACCAAGTTCCTTATAAAAATCAGCGGCAGTTCTGAGCGTCTTTTGAGTTTCCTCAGCAAAACGCTGATATTTAAAGAAACCGTTTTCTTCCAAAATTGCTTTATAAAGTACAAGACCGTAAGAATTAATTTCCAAAGTGCTTTGTTTTGAAATTTGTATAACAAGACCGTCTTGAACGGTATTATATATTCCGTCTAAACCAAGTTTGAGGGCAATATCAGGTAATTTTTTATACTCAATAATCGGCTCTTGCGGGTAAAGCGGTGTTAAAAGTAAAGAACACACTCCGCGCATTTCCGACGGTTCTTTTGAAAGTGAACGCAAATAATTATCAAAATGCGCTTCGCCTTTATCGGTTAAAATATGGCGCAAATTATTGCTTTTACGGCGGTTATCAAGCAGCCAAGGTAAATTGTTTGGATGTACAATAGTTTCCGGCCGCGATGCTTGCCCTGTCCTGACATAAGCCCTTTTTAAGGGGCCTACAAGATGCGGCGTCAAATTGCTTTGTGGAATATTTATTACAACAAACATATTATTGTTTTTGGGGTTTTTACAAGTTGCAATATCAACAAATACGACTGGGTCAATGTAATTTTGAATTATACTTTCAATTTGCCCGCGTATTTTTGGGTGCACTGCAATTCCGTTAAAAGGCGGTTTGGGTTTATCGTGTTCATCTTTAACACCTATAATTATTGTGCCGCCTAAAGAGTTAGCAAAAGCCGCAATTGTTTTTGCAAACTTTTCATTATTTTTGGGTAGCAAAAGTTTATAATCAAGCATAGTATTTTCGGGGATACCTTGATTTAAAAATTCTAATACATCTTCAAAGGTTAATTGGTTTATGGGTTTTTTGAAAAACATTTTTTTCTCCTATTTATAAGTATTAAAGGACGACATTTCTTCAAGTTTTTTACGTGTATGCGGTGTTTTGGGCGCAGGGTTTTTTGGATAACCGAGCGCAATTAAATTGTGTATTTCCACGCCTTTGGGTGTTCTTAAAAACTCTTGTGCTTTTTGGGAATTAAACCACCCAACCCAGCAAGTGCCAAGCCCAAGTTCGGTTGCTTTTAAAACAAAGTGTTCTGCGGCTATTGCTTGGTCTGTTATATAAAACGGGCGGCCTGCGATTTTTTGCCCTGCTTTGACGGTAAGATTTGCATTTTGTTCCACGCATACCGCCACCAAAACAGGTGCGCTTTTGAAAAATTTACAAGGCAAAAACCTGCCTGTAAAAACAGCATCAGCGAAAGATTCTTTTACATCTTTATCGTCCAGAACAACAAAATGTGTAGGCTGGCTGTTGCAAGCACTTGGTGCAAGGCGCGCGGCTTCAAGGCAGGCGGTAATATCTTCGCGCGAAATTTTTTTATCTGAAAACTGTCGGACGGAACGTCTTGTTCTTATTGTTTCATCTAATGTCATAAAATGTACTCCTTTTCATACCTCTTTAAAAATTGTACAATATAAAAAACTAAAATGGAGGTTTTTTTATGGCAGTATCTTATAAAGAACTTGGTTTTGTGAACACCAAAGAAATGTTTGCTAAAGCCATGAAAGAAGGTTATGCAGTACCCGCTTACAACTTTAATAATATGGAGCAACTTCAAGCAATTATCACTGCTTGCACAGAAAGCCGCTCCCCTGTAATTTTACAGGTTTCCAAAGGCGCAAGAAATTATGCAGACGCGACCTTGCTCCGTTATATGGGCCGCGGCGCTATTGAAATGATGAAAACTTTAGGCAACCCCGTTCCTGTTGCTTTGCACTTGGACCACGGCGACAGTTTTGAACTTTGCAAAGATTGCATTGATTCCGGTTTCTCATCTGTAATGATTGACGGCTCCGCTTTACCTTATGAAGAAAACGTTGCTTTAACCAAAAAAGTAGTTGAATATGCACATCAATTTGATGTCACCGTAGAAGGCGAACTCGGCGTTTTGGCCGGTATTGAAGATGAAGTCGCCGCCGAACATCATACTTATACAGACCCCGCAATGGTAGAAGATTTTGTTAAAAGAACAGGTGTAGATTCTTTAGCAATCTCTATCGGTACAAGCCATGGTGCTTATAAATTTAAAGTTAAACCCGGCGAAAGCGTTCCGCCACTTCGTTTTGATATTTTGGCAGAAGTTGAAAAACGCTTGCCCGGTTTCCCAATTGTATTACACGGTGCTTCAAGCGTTGACCAACAAGCAGTTGCCACCATCAATAAATACGGCGGCAAACTTGAAAACGCAGTCGGCGTACCGGAAGAACAACTTAGGAAAGCCGCAAAAAGCGCAGTTTGCAAAATCAATGTTGACAGCGACGGCCGCTTAGTTATGACCGCTGCTATCAGAAAGGTTTTTGCTGAAAAACCTGCGGAATTTGACCCGCGCAAGTATTTAGGCCCTGCCCGTACAGACTTAATTGCGATGTACAAAGCCAAAAACGAAAATGTTTTAGGCTCCGCCGGCAGATATTAATATTTGCTAGTTATTTTAAAAGAAACCCCACATTTACTTTTTGGTACTTGTGGGGTTTTATCTTTATAGGGAATATGTATATTCCCAATCAAAGCCTGTACCTGTTACAATTTTTCCGCCCAATGCTTTGCAAACTTTATTACCTTCTTCACCATCGGCAAGACACATTATTTTATCACGGCATACTTCACAAGCAGAATAATCAGATGTGAACATATTTATCGCAAAGACTCCATCATTTGTATCATGAGAACAATAGATACAACCTTCATCTCCTAGTTCATTTGCGATACATTCATCCCAGTAATCATTGTTGGTAGGCCAAGAAACACCTAATGTATCATAATCATGAACATCATAATTACCATGTTGAAGTTTATATTCCGTTAGTGCATCTTTAAACCTTCGCATTATTGGTAAAATGCTTGCTACTTTTGCTTTAGTGACGGCCATTTGATATTGCGGCAAAGCAATAGCGGCAAGTATACCAATAATCAGCACAACTACTAACATTTCAATTAAGGTAAAACCTAATTTGTTTTTCATATAATCTCCTTTATACAATGCTTTTATTTATTGTATATAGAAATTATAGAAAAAAAAAAAAAAACAGAAGTCAAGAGGATCGTCGTGAAACTAAAGATATTAGCATAAATACCAGGCAAGTATTTTTGAGAAAATTTTAATTTTCTCTTTGACGACGAGTACCAAGAAGAACGGGAGCGGAGCGACTCTCGGTACTCTAGGAAAAGAAAAATTAAAATTTGCCAAAAAGAATTTGCCAGCAAAGGATGTTAGGTTCAAATTTCCATACCTCTCTCCATAATTGCTATAATATATTTAAATGTAAAGGAGCGGTTATGGGAATATTAAATTCACTTTTAGATAAAATTATTTGGCTTTTCAGTTGGCATACATTAGTGTCAATTTTCGGGGTAGCATTTGCTTTGGGCTTGGTCGTAATTGTCCACGAGTGGGGGCATTTTATTGCCTGCCGCTTGCTCGGCATCAGGGTTGAGGAATTTTCTATCGGTTTTGGGAAACTTTTAAAACAATGGAAAGATAAAAAGGAAACTGTATTTTCACTCCGCGCAATTCCCTTGGGCGGTTATGTTAAGCCGGCGGGGGAAACTTACGTTAGGGAAGTGGAAATAAAATCTCCTGATGAATTTGCCGCTAAACCATGGTGGGCGCGTGCCATAATGGTTTTTGCAGGTGCAGGGATGAACTATGTGCTTGCTTTTGTAATATTTTTCTTTATTATTTTGCTTGTCGGTATGCCGGTGACGGACCCTATCAAAATTCCCTCTGTTTTAAATGAAGTTAAAGATGGTTATCCTGCATCAACTGCCGGTTTACTGGCCGGGGATAAAATAATAAGCATTAACGGTAATGCAACAAATAATTGGAAAGATTTGGTATTAACACTCCGTAAAGCAACGGAAGAAAATTTAAAGGAAGTTTCCTTGACATATCAAAGAAAAGATACAGAAAATACCGTCGTTATTCCGTTTGGCGAGAATAATAAACTAGGCATAACTGTTGAACCGGTTTATGAAAAAATCGGTGCTTTTAAAAGCATATATATGGCTGCTTACCAATGCTATTATTGGACGGCACTTTCTTTAACAACTATTGCCGATAAAATTTACCATAAACAAGCGCCCGATATGGCAGGGCCGATAGGTATTTTTGAACTTGTGGGGAAAGGGGTTCATAATGGCGCGGAAGATTATTTCTTCTTAATTGCCTTAATTTCCGTTGCTATCGGTATGTTTAATTTGTTCCCGATACCAATTCTTGACGGCGGGCATATTTGCTTTTTTATTATTGAAGGCATAACAGGTAAACGCCCGACGGAAAAAGTCTTTAACAATGCTTGCGGCGTGGGGGCAATAATTTTAATTTCACTTGTTTTGTTCGCAACTTATCAAGATATCGGCCGCCTTAAAAATAAGGGCGCAAAGGCCGCTATAACCGAAACACAAACCCAAGAAACCCAGCAAGATACAACTAAACCAGAGGTGCAAAATGACTAATTTTAAAAAGACGCGTACCGTCAAGGTAGGTCCGTATACTTTAGGCGGCAAAAACCCTGTCCGCGTGCAGGCAATGTGCAACACAGATACGCGCGATGCTGCCGCCACCGTCAAACAAATTTTGCTGCTTGAAAATGCCGGTTGCGAAATTAACCGTGTTGCCGTACCCGATATGGACGCGGCCCTTGCGCTTGGCAAAATCGTCAAAAAAATCCACACACCGCTTGTTGCAGATATTCATTTTGATTATAAACTTGCGCTTGAAGCAATTAAGCAAGGGGTAAGCAAAATCCGCATAAACCCCGGCAATATCGGCGATGAGCAAAGAACAAAAGAAGTCGTAAAAGCCTGTAAAGATAAAGGGCTTGCGATTAGAATCGGCGTAAACGCAGGTTCACTTAAAGAACTTAAAAAGTTCAGCGGTACGCCTGAGTGGAGCGATAAAAAATGGGCCCAAATTATGGTACGTGAGGCCCTTGAACACGTCAATATTTTAGAGCGCCTTAATTTCAAGAATTTTTTAGTTTCCTTAAAATCAGACAATTTAAAACGTACGATTTTGGCTTGTGAGGAATTTGCCAAAGTGTGCGCCGCGCCGCAACATATCGGCTTAACGGAAGCGGGCACTTTTATGGCAGGCACCGTCAAAAGCGCAATTGCTTTAAGCCATTTGCTTGGCGAAGGTATCGGCGCAACAATTCGCGTATCTTTAACGGAAGACCCGCGCAAACAAGTGCGTTGCGCATACGAAATTTTAAAAGCGCTCGGCTTACGCGAATTCGGGCCAAACATCATTTCTTGCCCTACGTGCGGGCGCACTCAGGTTGAACTTGCAAAAGAAGTTGCAAAACTTGAAGAAGCAATTTATAGTGACCCTGTTTTACTTAAAAAATCCACAGGCAAAAAAATTGCCGTTATGGGTTGCATTGTTAACGGCCCGGGGGAAGCGCGTGATGCCGATTTCGGCATAGCGGGCGGCCGCGGCGAAGGGCTTTGGTTTGAAAAGGGCCAAATTATCGGCAAAATACCGCAAGATAAATGGCTCAAAAAATTTACAGATAAAATAAAAGGAAAATAAAATGAAACTTACAAATTATTACTTACCGACGTTAAAAGAAGCACCGAAGGATGCAGATATAATTTCTGCAAAACTTATGATACGTGCTGGTTTAATCCGCAAAACCGCAAGCGGCATTTATGAGTGGTTGCCGCTTGGTATGAAAATTTTAAAGAAAATTGAAAATATCATCCGCGAAGAATTTAATAAAGCAGGGTGTTTGGAAGTGTGGCTCCCCGTCGTGCAACCTGCCGATTTATGGCAACAAAGCACGCGTTGGGATTATTACGGTAAAGAATTACTCCGTATCAAAGACCGCAAAGGTGCTGATTTTTGCCTTGCCCCAACTGCGGAAGAAGTTATAACAGACCTTGTTAAAAAAGATGTTTCATCTTATAAACAGCTGCCTGTTTGTTTGTATCAGTTCGGCACAAAATTCCGCGACGAAATCCGCCCGCGTTTTGGCGTAATGCGCGCAAGGGAATTTTATATGGCTGATGCCTATTCCTTCTCCGCTACCGACGAAAGCGCAAGCGAGTGGTATCAAAAAATGTATGATGCTTACCTTAAAATTTTCAAGCGCTGCGGCTTTGCGTTTAGGCCTGTTGAAGCAGATACCGGCGCAATAGGGGGGAATTTCTCCCACGAATTTATGGTGCTTGCCCAAGCCGGGGAAGACGAAATTGCCACCTGCGATTGCGGTTATACGTCTAATACGGAAAAGACCGAAATCAAAGCACCTGCACCTGCCGTCTATACGGATGCGGACCTAAAAGCAGTGCAAGAAGTCAATACACCCAATATGCACAGTGTTGACGACTTGGCAAAATTCTTAAAAATTTCCGCCGATAAATGCATTAAAATGATGGTTTATAAAGCAGATGATAACCCGGTAATCGTTTTAATGCGCGGTAATGATGAGTTAAATGAAATCAAACTCAAAAAATACTTAAACGCCACCGTTTTGGAAAAGGCTACACAGGAGTTTTACGAAGAACAAACGCAAAGCCCGCTCGGTTTTGCAGGGCCGATTGGGTTTAAACAAAAATTCCCAAACACTAAACTTTTGGCCGATAATTATATTAAAACAATTTTTAACGGCGTTTGCGGCGCGTGTAAAACGGACACGCATTTAATTAATGTGACGCCGGAACGCGATTTTACACCCGATGCTTACGCAGATTTCAAACTTGCCGCCGAAGGCGACCTTTGCCCCAAATGCGGCAAAAAATTCAGTTTTATGCGCGGTATTGAAGTTGGGCATATTTTCAAACTCGGCACCAAATATTCCGCCGCTATGGGCGCGAACTTTTTAGACGAAAATCAAAAAACCCAACCTATGATTATGGGTTGCTACGGTATCGGCGTAAGCCGCGTTTTGGCAGCCGCCATTGAGCAAAGCCACGACGATTTCGGCATAATTTGGCCCGCGCCTTTATCACCTTTTGATATTGAACTTATTGCTTTAGACGTTGAAGGCGAAGTGAAAGAAAAAGCCGACGCACTTTACGCGGAACTTACCGCACGCGGTATTGATGTCTTGTATGACGATAGGGACGAACGCCCCGGCGTTAAATTTAAAGATGCCGACTTAATCGGTGTTCCGTACCGCGTAGTTATCGGGCGCAAATTATTACCCGAAGGCAAAGTGGAATTTAAAATCCGCGGCCAAAAAGATGCGGAAATTTTAACATTTGCGGAACTTGACGCAAAGATAAAAAGTTTGTTTACAAAGTGATAAAAAATTGTTATCATTTTGGAAATAGTTATTAGGAGTTAAAATTTAAATTTGGGGTTAATTGCCCCGATACAATTTAATCTGTTTTTGAAGCGTAGGAAACGCAGTACTTCGTATTAACGAAGGGCTTATCAGGTCAAAAACAGTCGTTTAGGCATAGTAGAGTATGGTTGATCCCCTTATTTTACTGTGCCAAATGTTTACCGCTTTTGTGGTGAACTACGGCTGTTTTATTTAAGGACTCTGATAAGCACTTAAATTCAGCAGCCGTTTTTTATTTGGCTTCGTCTTTTTGGCTAATTTTGATTTTTTCCAAATTTCGGATACTCGGGGCTGCCGCCCCCTCGCGGTATACCTCATTTGGAAGAAAATAAAAATTATCACAAAAATACTGTGCCAACGGAGAACTAAAATTTATTGGCTTCGTCTTTTTGGCTTTCAAAAACAGGGAATTCCGATTTTCTCGCCACCCGTGCGCTTTGTCGCACGGGCGGGAGATACCGAGCAAGGGCCGTTCCTTGCGAGGCAGAGGGGGGATAAATAAGGAAAACCTAATACCCCCATCCGTCAAGCAAACAAACATCCGTTTGCTTGCCACCCTCCGCCCGCTGATTCGGGTGAGGGCAATAAAGGAACACTTTAAATTAAAATTAAGGAGAAATTATGAAAAAAGTAAAAAAGTTGTTCAAAAATTATAAGGGTTTTACTCTTATTGAAATGTTGGTAGTTGTTTTAATTATCGGCATATTGGCTAGTATTGCACTCCCGCAATATCAAAATTCTGTAATTAAAGCAAATTTTGCCGAGGCTTATATTAAACTTAAAGCCGCCGCCCAAATTGAAGAAATGTGTCGATTAGAACATGGAACAGATAGATGTCAAGATAGTTTTTATGAAGAAAGTAACCAATTTGTATATTACTCGGGAATGACAGACGACCCATCTTTAGTTGGTGCAGCATATCTGAAAGAAGATGTTTGTATTTGCATTACAAAGGGATATCAATTTGTTTTAGTAGAAAATGTTGATGGTTGTGCAAGAGAAACGACAAAAGATTATGCCCAAATTTTAGGTATACCTAATGTAACAGACGATAATGAAAATTATAATTGTCATTGTTGCTAACTTAAAATCTTGTGTTTTTATGTGTATATAGCAGTATAAACTCATTATTTTGCGTTTTCATAAAGTTCCCTTGCTTGATAGGAACTGCGGACAAGCGGGCCCGCCATTACACCTTTAAAACCAATAGATAAAGCATAGGCCTTTAAATTATCGTAATAATCTTGCGTTGGATAACTCTTAACTTCATAATGTAATTTTGACGGCGCAAGATATTGCCCAAGTGTAAGCAAATCACAATTAACGGAGCGCAAATCGCGCAAAACGGCTTTGATTTCTTCTTCCGTTTCGCCAAGCCCAAGCATTAGGCCGCTTTTTGTTAAAATCTCAGGCGCAAACTCCTTTGACTTTTTAAGCAATTCCAAAGACCTGTCATATTTTGCTATTGGGCGCACTTGTTTGTATAAAGCGGGTACAGTTTCCATATTATGCCCCAACACAGAAATTCCGCTTTGCAAAATAACAGGTAAAAACTCAAATTTTCCGTCAAGGTCTGAAATAAGCGCTTCAACTTTTGTTTGCGGGTTTACTTTTATAATTTCTTGGCAAACTTTGGCGATATGTTCCGCGCCGCCGTCGGGTAAATCGTCGCGCGTGGGCATTGTCAAAACAAGATATTTTAAATTCAAAACTTTGGCTAAATTGGCGGCCCTTTGCGGCTCATCAGTGGCGGGCGGCAGCGGTTTTTGACAGCCTTTTTCCACCGCGCAAAAACGGCAAAAACGCGTGCAAATACTACCAAGTATCATAATAGTGGCTTCGCCCTGACAAAAGCATTTGCCGCGGTTTGGGCAACGTGCGTTTTGGCAGACTGTGGGCATCAAATTGCCGTCTAAAAGATTTTGTGTTTTGGCGGCAAGGCTGGTGTGATAGGCGGCTTTACTTTCGCCCACCATTTTTTTTAGCCAAGTTGGAATTTCTAACATAAATTGCTCCTATAATAGTATAATTATAGTAAATGCGGAAGACCTTTGCACTAACTTTTTTAATTTTATTTCCATTTTGCGCCTTTTGCCAAACAGTTGCATCAACAACAACCGCGCCGGCAACACTTGAAAGCGCAAAAGAATTATATTTTTCATCCAAACCCGAAGAATCTTTAAAACAATATATAGAAATTTCCAAAAGAACAAAGGACAGAAAGGCTTTTTTAAATGCAATTTATATTGCGCTTGAACTTGCCAAACCGCAACTTGCCGTTGATACCGCCACAGAAGCCCTAAAAAATATGCCGCACGATGCCACCGTTTTGGAATTTGCCGCCAAGGCCTATCTGGCGGCGGGTTATAACGTTAATGCGGAAAATATTTTATCACTGCTTAGCAGCACAAGCCAAGATAAAAATGATTTTTACCATATCGGTATGGCGCGCGCACAAATGGGGATGGGGGAATATAAACTTGCGGAACAAAATTTAAAACAAGCAAGCAAAGGCTATAACGGCGCTTTGGCAAATTTCTTACTCGGTGAATTGTTTTTTAAAGAGAAAAGTTATTTCTTTGCCGCCAAACATTATAAACTTGCGCTTGATTTAGACAGCCAATTTTTGGAAGCGCAAAAACGTTATGGTGATGCTTTAGTTAATCTTAAAAAGTATAAAGAAGCGTGGCAAAGTTATAAAAATGTTCAAGCGGCAGATGCACAATATAAAGAAGTCAGCAAAGCCTTAAAAGACTTAAGCGCACATTATAAACCGCCCGTAAATGAACTTGATATACCTGAAACTACACGCTCCCACACAAGTATCAAAAGCCCTGAAAATTATACAGGCAAACCTTTCCCAAAAATACGCGTAGGGCTTGGCGCAAAAATAAACGGTGCGCCAAAAGGAGTTAGTGAAATTAAATTTTCAACATCCCACAAATTTACCGCAAAAGAAGGAAATAAAACGCTTATTAAAGACGGCGCAAATAAACAATATTGGACGGTTAAAGTCGCAAACGGTGTGCCGTATTTAGTCTCTCCGAAAGGCAAGGAAACCGCTTTTAAAAAGTCAATAAAAATAAGCCAAGAATCAGACGAAAACAATGCCCATACCATTATAGTTAAAAATATGCTCGTCGGCCATGGCACTACATGGATTTCCCGTGAAGATAGGGAGTACCGCGGCGAAATGGAATTTATTTATTCCCCAAAAGCAGGCGGCATTTACCTTGTTAATCACGTTAATATGGAAGAGTATTTATACGGTGTTGTGGCATCTGAAATGCCAAGTCTATTCCCTATTGAAGCCTTAAAAGCACAGGCAGTAATTGCGCGTACTTATGCGGAAAAGGGCATAGGTAAACATAAAGCATGGGGTTATGATGTTTGCGATACACAGCATTGTCAAGTTTACAGCGGCGTAAAACAAGAGCGCGAACGCACCAATTCTGCCGCCGAGGCCACACAAGGCCTTATCTTGGAATATAAAAATAAACCGATTGAAGCGGTGTTTTCTTCAAACTGCGGCGGCTCTACGCAAAGCGCAAAAGAGGCCGGCTGGTGGGATACCCCTTATTTGCAATCAGTTTCCGACTATAAAAACTTAAAAGCGGACCAATTTGAACCTTATAACTTTTCCTTGCTTTTACAGTATCCGCAAGAAGCATACAGCAAATATTTCAATAATGTCAGTAAATCAAATTTCCGTTGGGTGAGATATGTGGAAGAACCTATTTTAAGGCAAGTTGTGGCGCGCAAAAAAGATATAGGCAAAATAAAGGAAATTGTTATTTTAGGGCGCGGGAAATCTGGCTATGTCAATAAAGTAAAAATTGTCGGCACGACGGGAAATTTAATTTTAACCAAAGAAAACCAAATAAAAAAATACCTTGCTTTAGGCCTTTTAAGAAGTACCTATTTTACGGTTGAGCCTAGTTTTGAAGACGGTGTTTTGAAAGCCTTTATCTTCTACGGCGGCGGTTGGGGGCATGGCGTCGGGCTTGACCAAACAGGCGCAGGCGGCCGCGCCGAAAGCGGGCAAAATTTCAAAGATATTTTACTGCATTACTACACTGATGTTCAAATAAAAGACGTTCGCGACTAAAAAAATTGTGTGACATCAAATTCCACAACTATCTCCAAAAAATGTAAAATGTATATATGTATAACATACAGGATACTATTGCCGCTTTTGCTACCCCAAACGGTGGGACAGTTGCCGTTTTGCGTTTAAGCGGTGCGCTTGTTTGCCCTATCTTAAAAAAATTAACTAAAAAAGATTTTGCCCCGCGCCAAGCCACGCTTGCTACAATTTACGACGGCGATAGCGTTTTAGATAAAGCCCTTATTACATACTTTCAAGCACCTAAAAGTTATACAGGGCAAGATGTGGCGGAAATTTCCTTGCACGCAGGGCCTTATATCAAAAGCCGTATTTTGGAATTATGTTTTGCACTCGGTGCGCGTATGGCAAGGGCGGGGGAATTTTCCCAAAGGGCCTTTTTGAACGGAAAAATGGACCTTGTTGAAGCGCAAGGCGTGCTTGATATTATTGCCGCTAAAAATAAAGCCGCACATAAAGCGGCGGTAAACAGTTTAGAAGGCCGTCTTTCCGGTAAATTTAAACAAATCCGCCAAGAATTAACCGATTTGCTTGCCCAAGTTGAAGTGCGTATTGATGATACCGACTGCGAAATGCAACCCTTACCGCCGGCAGAAACACAAAAATCTTTACTTAATACCGTCAAAACAATTCAAAATTTAGCAGAAACCTTTTCAAGCGGGCGCCTTGTAAAAGAAGGTATAAAGATTGCGCTTTGCGGTTTAACTAATGCCGGCAAAAGCAGTTTACTTAATAAAATGCTTGGGTATAACCGCGCAATAGTTTCCCCGCAGGCAGGCACTACGCGCGATACTGTGGAAGCGCCTTTATCTATGCTCGGTTTTGATTTGGTTTTAGTTGATACCGCCGGTATACGTTTATCTGTCACCGACGAAGCCGAAAAAGAAGGCATAACCCGTTCCCGCCAAGCAATAGAGCAAGCCGATATTACAATTTTCGTACGTGATTTAACCTTAACCGATACTTCTGAAGAAGATAAATTTTTTGAAGAAGTTAAGAGTAAAGCCAAAAATTTAATTACCGTTTTTAATAAAGCAGATAAGGCGGAAAATACGGCGGAAAAAGGCCTTGTAATTTCCGCTAAAACAGGCGAAGGTCTAAAAGAACTTGAAGAAGAAATTATAAAAGTTTTGGACCTTGGTTCAATAAGCAGTCAGGACATAATTATTACTTCTGCGGCGCATTATAAAGCGCTTTTAACTGCTGCTTTGGAACTTGAAAAGGCGGGGGAAAAGTTAGTAGATTTGGAACTTTGCGCCGAACATTTGAGAACCGCTTTAAAGGAACTTAAAGAACTGATAGGCGAAGTAAGCACCGAAGATGTTTTGGATGCTGTATTTTCTAAATTTTGTGTAGGTAAATAAAATGTTTGATTTTGATAAAAGTTTTGATGTTATAGTTATCGGCGGCGGACATGCCGGGTGCGAGGCGGCCTTAATTTCCGCAAAGCGCGGTGCAAAAACGCTTTTAATAACACAGTCGCTTGATACGATAGCGCAAATGTCTTGCAACCCGTCTATCGGCGGTATAGCGAAAGGGCAAATTGTCAGGGAAATTGATGCACTGGGCGGTGCTATGGGTAAAATTACCGATATTGCCGCCGTACATTACCATATGCTTAATACAGGCAAAGGCGAGGCGGTTTGGTCCCCGCGCGTTCAATGTGATAAAAAAATATATCAGTTTGCTTATAAAAACTTCTTGGAAAAACAGGAAAATTTACATATTTTACAAGACGAAGCCACACGGATTTTAACCAAAAACGGTGCAGTTGAAGCGGTTGTCACTTTACGTCAAACGAAATATAAAACAAAGGCTGTCGTTTTGTGTTCGGGTACTTTTTTGAAAGGAACGATACACGTCGGCAAACTTATGCTTGGCGGCGGGCGTTATAATGATAATGCCGCAAATTTTTTAAGTGATTCTTTAAAAGACTTAGGTTTGAAAATCGCACGCCTTAAAACAGGCACGCCTATGCGCATTAACGGTAAGACGGTAGATTTTTCTAAATTCACTCCGCAACCGTCTGATAACCCTTATGTGCCGATGTCGGTTTTTAACCGCCCTATCAAAAAAGATTTTCTACAATGCTATATCGGCAGAACAACAGATAAGACGGCAGAAGTTTTAGCGGAACACGCCAAAGAATCGGCTTTATACAGTGGCAATATAAACTCTATCGGGCCGCGCTATTGCCCGTCTATTGAAGATAAGGCCGTCAAATTCCCGCAAAACCGCCACCACCCGCTTTTCTTAGAGCCTGAAGGTTTACATACCGAAGAATATTATATTCAGGGTTTTTCCACATCTATGCCGGAATATGTGCAATATCTATTATTGCGTTCCGTTGAAGGTTTGGAAAATGCACAAATCGTGCGCCCCGGTTATGCGGTGGAATATGATTATGTGGACCCGACTTGCCTTGCGCCCAGTTTAGAAGTAAAAACCGTTTCCGGTTTATTCTTTGCAGGCCAAATTAACGGTACAACGGGTTATGAAGAAGCCGGCGGGCAAGGTTTAATTGCCGGTTTAAATGCGGCCTTAAAAACACAAGGGCAGCCGCCTTTGATTTTAAGACGTGATGAAGCCTACATCGGCGTCTTAATTGATGACCTCGTCACAAAAGGTGTAAATGAGCCGTACAGGATGTTTACTTCGCGTGCGGAATACCGCATAATGTTAAGAACGGATAATGCCGATTTACGTTTAACGCCTTATGCCTTAAAATACGGTTTACTTCCTAAAGAATATGAAAATTATTTTAAAAATTATAAACAGGCAGTGCAGCTTCTTGAAGAAGACGAAAACGCACAAATTGATGAAAGTTCTTTAGGGGTATGGTCTTTAGACGCGGCAAAAAATACCGCAAAAGTTCAAAATAAATATAAAGGCTATTTAGAGCGTAATTTTAAAGAAGCAAAGGCCCTTGAAAATGCCGATAAAATTATTATTCCCGAAGGGTTTGACCCTTCTTCCGTTAAAGGTATTTTAATTGAAAGCAAACAAAAACTTGCCAAAATACAGCCCAAAACTTTGGGGCAGGCAAGCAGAATTCCGGGCATTACGCCGTCTGATTTACAACTTATTTTAATCAATATTGAAAGGTTTAAAAGGGAGCATAATGTTAAATAAAGATTTTTTAGCAAAACTCGGCCTAACCTTAACTGATTTGCAAATTAAAACTTTGCAAAATTATGCCGAACTTGTTATGCTGAAAAATAAAGAGTTTAACTTAACTGCCGCCAAAACTTTACAGGAAATTTTTGACCGCCATATTTGCGACGGCCTTAAAACAGCCGCCCTTTTAAAACAAAAAAGGTTCGATAAAAAAATAGGTGCCGATTTCGGCAGCGGGGCAGGGTTTATAGGCGTAGCGGTGGCAGTTGCCTTACCTGAAAGTACAATTTATTTAGCCGACAGTTTACAAAAGCGAACTAATTTTTTACAATGGATTATATATAAACTTGGGCTTAAAAACCTTAAAGTTTTAACCTTAAAAATAGGCAAAGAAAATCTACCCCTGCAATTTGATTTTATTACAGAGCGTGCTATGGGCGAAATTGATGATATTTTGCCCCTTTGCCTAAATGCTTTAAAACAAGACGGTGCCTTTTTTGCGCTTTTAAGCAAAAACACAAAAAGCACCAAAACACCGGCGGAAGAATATTTTTATTCCTTGCCAAATGATGAAGATTTAACGGGGCGTAAAATAGCGGTTTATTATGGACATAACTAAAAGATTATATATGGTTGTTTTATTACTTGCTATTACCATCTGCAGTATTGCTGTATATGAAAGTTTTAAATATAAAGAACAAAATAATCTTAGTATGTCTTCCGTTTTAAAAAAGGCCAGAAATAAAGTAAATAAAATGGAAATAACGGATATTTTACAACCCGTAAAAGATCAAGATTACGGTAAATCAAAATTTACTGTTCCGCAGGAAAATACTGATAAATCCATAAAATCAATGCCTACACGTAGTTTTACCAAACAAGATGCCCTGCAAATACCGCAAGCACCGGAAGGATTTTTTTCCGGTTTAACAAATAATTACATTATATTTAGGGAAAATTTGGCAATCACCCCTGAATTAACAACTTTCATTGATAATATACACGGAAATTTGGTCTTGGATATAATACCGTTCTCTCTGACTTCGGAGTTTAAACGGCTTTTTTTGATGCTTTTCAGAACAAGAGAAAGTTTTATGAAATATACTACCAGGCCTGAGTGGTCCCAAGCGGCAACGGATGTTAAATCACGTGCTATTTATTTAATGGAAGGATATTCTTTTAAGCCGGTATTTATACACGAATTAACTCATGTATATTTCGACGGATTTTTCATACCTAATGAACCGCCTCTTTGGCTTAGTGAGGGGTATGCTGTATATAATCAAAGTAAAGCACAAAGTATAATGGAAAATGATTGGTTATACAAAAATATTTTGATTTTAAGCCAGAAAAATTATATAAATTTTGTTGAATTTAATAATGTGACTTCACTTGAAAATTATACACCGGAAGAAGTTGAACTTTGGTATACGCAGGCATATAGTGTAGTCAAATATTTAATTGAAAAAGATAAAGACAGTTTTTATCAGTTTTCTAAGAATCTTAAAGAAAATATGCCAATAGGTAAAGCACTTTATAGGGCTTATGGTATGCCTCTAAATACTTTAAAGGCATTGGAATATGCCTGGCAGGCACAATTACAAAAGAAAGTTAGGACAGGGAGTTTTTATGACTGAAAATTGGCAGCATATTCCCATATTGGCCCAAGAAATAGCACAAATACTTTTACAAAATAAAAGCGGTTATTATTTAGACGGAACTTTGGGGCTTGGGGGGCATACTAAATTATTTTTAAGTATGTTAGAAGCAAATGCCAAAATCCTCGGCCTTGATAAAGACAGTAATGCAATTAACTTTGCTACCGAAAAAGTTAATGACAGCCGTTTAATAACAAGGCAGGCAAGTTATTTGCAAGCACCTGAAATACTCAAAGAATTAAACTTCCCTTTGCTTGACGGTGCACTGTTTGATTTGGGTTTAAGTTCTTATCAATTAGACGATGCTGCCCGCGGTTTTAGTTTTTTAAAAGAAGGCCCGCTTGATATGCGTTTTGATAATACCGAAGGCCAAACTGCTGCGGACCTTGTAAACACTTTGCCGGCAGATAAACTTGAATACATTTTTAAAACTTACGGTGAAGAACGCTCTGCACAAAAGATTGCTTTGGCAATTTGTCAGGACAGGAAAGAAAAACCACTTAAAACAACACATGATTTAGCAAATTTAATAGAAAAATATATTCCGCGTTTTGGCGGAACACATCCCGCAACAAAGATTTTCCAAGCATTACGTATTGCTGTAAATAAAGAACTTGAAACAGTGGAGCAAGCCCCTAAAATGCTTGAAAAAATAATAAAACCCGGCGGGCGCGCGGCATTTTTAACTTTCCACTCCTTAGAAGACAGAATAATTAAAATTGCTTTTAAAGAAATGGTACAAAGCGGGAAATGGCAACTTGTAAATAAAAAACTTATAAAACCGTCTTTTGAAGAAATACGTTTAAATTCCAGGGCAAGAAGTGCAGGCCTTCGTATTATTGAGAGAGTGCTATGAAAATAAAAAATATCCTTTTTGTTATACTTGTTGTCGGTTTGTTTTTACTTTTAATTTCTGTAGAAAGAGTTCAAAAAGAAAAAACAGGGCATACAGTAGGAGAAATGTTGGAAGAAATTAATTTTAAAGAGGCACGTAATCAATATTTACGATATCAAATAAGTTTTTATAAATCTCCTTTAAAAGTTATGGAAGAGGCGGCTAAAAATAATTTAGAAGTAATTGCGCCGCAAAATATTTATATAATAGAGTTAAAAGATGAATACGGTAAAACGTCTTAAATTGATAGGATATATCTGTTTGCTTTTACCTATTGCAGTGATAGGGCAGCTTATCAATTTACAGACAATCAGATATGAAGAATTTGCCGCACGCACACAAAATAGGGTATATAAAAAGACTAGAGAAAATGTCTTTAGAGGGCGCATTTTGGACAGAAACGGTAAAATCTTGGCAGAATCATTACGCAGTTATGCAATAGCGGTAAGTAAAAGCAATGTAAAAGATAAAAATCTTACTTTGGGTGTATTATCTAAAGTTCTACACGTTAATTTGGCTATTTTAAAAGCTCGCTGGGAAGGCAAGCATAATTTCTTTTATGTAAAGAAAAATGCAACCCCGCTTGAATATGAAGATTTGTTAAAAGAAATTAGGGCCAATAAATTAAGCGGTATAGAAATTGAACCGCGTTATAGCCGTATTTATCCTTATGGTGTTGCACAAGATATCATAGGTTCTACTAACTCTGAAAATATAGGGTTTTCGGGGATAGAACTTATGTATAATGATATTTTGACCGATAAACAGGAAAGCCAATTAGTAAAAAAAGCCAGAGACGGCGGTATTATTTATGAAGCCGGGCAAGAATGGGTTAGTGATGCTGCTGATGTTTATTTGACTATTGATGCTTTAGGCCAATATTTTACCGAAGATATTTTACGTAAATACGGGGAGAAGTTTAAAGTAAAAAATGCTTTTGCTATCGTGCAAGATCCTTACACAGGTGATGTTCTTGCCGCTGCATCTTATCCGTATCGTGACGGGCGCAGTTTACCCTTTCAGTTTATTTATGAGCCCGGGTCTACTTTTAAGACAATAGCAGTTGCAGCCGGCCTTGATACCGGAATAATCAAAGAAAATGATATTTTTTCAATGGACAATAATAAATATAGCATAAGCGGCATAGTTATCCGGGACCACCAGACAAAGCCATATTTAAATGTGACGGAAGTTTTGGAAGTATCATCAAATATAGGTGCAGCAAAAATTGCAACGGAAGTAGGGGCAAAAAATTTATATACATATTTTAAAAAATTCGGATTTGGTGTTAAAAGCAATGTTAATTTTTTAAGTGAATCCTCCGGTATTTTAAGGGATCATACCACTTGGAAACCGATAGATACCGCAAAAGCCGGATATGGATATACCGTTTCCGCTTCCGGTATACAGATAGCAGGTGCTTATTCCTCTATTGCTAACGGCGGCTCTTTAATGCAGGCACATTTAATAAATAAAATAGAATATCCGAGCGGAAAAGAAGATATATTGGCAACCCCTATGCGGATAAGACAGGTATTAAAACCTGATACCATAAAGACATTAACAAAAATGCTGGTTAGTGTCGTTGAAAACGGTACTGCCAAGCCGGCAAAAATGCCGCCATATAAAGTAGCAGGCAAAACAGGTACTACAGAGAAACTTATGGAAACAGGTAAATATGAAAAGCGTGCTCATATAGCATCATTTTGCGGTTTTGTGCCGGCAGATAAACCGCGTTTAACAATTTTGGTCGTTTTAGATGAACCGGAAAAATCACTTTTCGGTTCTGTGTCTGCAAAAATATTTTCTGAAATTGCTACAAAATTTTTGACTTTATACCCAGAGGTTAATGATTCTTATGAAATTAAAAATTAGTTATAACATACTTGAAAAAATTACAAACGGAACTTTAGGTAATGCAGATAAAAAAGGTATATTAAGTGTTATTTCTTATGATACCCGCACATTAAAAACAGGGCAGGCATACCTTGCATTAAAAGGCAGTAATTTAGATGGTCACACTTTTATAAAATCGGCATTAGAAACAGGTGCAAATTTCATTATTTTAGAAAAAGCAGAACTTCCGAAATATAAAAATATTTTAAAAGACACCCCTTATTTGGCTGTTGAAAATACTTTGCTTGCATATCAGGAAATAGCAAAATATCACCGCTTAAATAAAAATATAAAAATTGCGGCAATTACCGGTTCTAACGGGAAAAGTACTACAAAACAAATGTTAAGTGCTTTACTAAAACAAGTAGGCCAAACTTGTTCTACGGAAGGAAATTATAATAATCAGGTCGGTGTTCCGCGTTCTTTGCTTAAAATAACAGATAAAGATAAATACGGTGTTTTTGAATTAGGCGCTTCGCATATTGGGGATATATCAGAAATTGCACGTCTTGTTTTGCCCGACGTAGCGGTTCTTACAAATGTAGCGCCGTCGCACTTGGAATTTTTCGGCAGTCTTGAAAATATTTATAAAACTAAAACCGAAATTCTACAGCATTTAAATATAGGTGGAACAGTAGTTTTTAACGGTGATGATAAACTTTTAAAAAACATAAAAATATCCCATAAAGGCAAAATGATAAGTTATGGCTTTTGCGACGGAAATGATATTCAAATTCAAGAAAGCCCACTGTTTACTTTCACATATAAAAATGTTTTATTTAACACCGGTATTGCTTTAGAAAAGCATAATAAATTAAATGCCGCTGCCGCTTGCGGTGCGGCTTTGGCTCTTGGTTTATTTAAAGATGAAATAGAGAAAGGATTAAAAAATTATAAACCTATGCCTATGCGCCTTGAAAAATATAAATTAGGTAAAAGTGAAATTTTGCTTGATTGTTATAACGCAAATCCGTTTTCTATGGAAAATGCTTTAAATATTTTAGCTGCTTCTAAGAATATAAAGGTTGCGGTTTTGGGTGATATGCGCGAACTTGGCAAATACAGTATTGGCTATCATAAAGATTTGGCCAAACAAATAATAAAAGCAAAAATAGATAAAGTATTTTTAATCGGAAAAGAGATAAAAACAACTTACGAAGAACTTTTAAAAACGGGTTTTAAAGAAGTAAAATATAGTATAGATAAATTTGACTTTATAAAAGAATTAAATGTTTTAACAAAAAAACAAACATCATTTTTATTTAAGGCTTCGCGTTCGTTGAATTTTGAAGAATTATTTTTTAAATTAAAGGAGAATAAATAAATGTTTTACTATTTATCAGAATTATCCGGTGAATTATCTGTATTAAATATTTTTAGTTATATCACCTTTAGGGCGGGTGCTGCTTTGCTTTGTGGGCTTTTGGTTGCATTATTTATAAGTCCCAAAATTATTGCCAAACTGCGTGCGCATAAAATTGGGCAAATTGAAAGGCAAGAAGGCCCGCAAACACATCTTAAAAAAAGCGGTACGCCAACGATGGGGGGCATAATAATTTTAATCAGTTTGCTTTCTTCTGTCTTGCTTTGGGCGCGCCTTGATAACCGTTTTATTTGGTTGCTTTTAATCGTCACTTTAATTTTGGCACTTGCCGGTTTTGTTGATGATTATACAAAACTGGTAAAGAAAAATACCGCAGGTGCACCGTCTTGGTTAAAATTTGCCGCACAAATGCTGGCAGCAATTATTGTTGTAGGGTATTTAGGCGCTTATCCTCCGAACGGTGACTATGCAAATTCTTTAACTATACCGTATTTTAGTAGTAAAGTTATGCTTGATTTAGGTGTGTTTTATTCTGCTTTTGCTATGATTGTTATAATCGGTTCTTCAAATGCTACTAATTTAACCGACGGGCTTGACGGTCTTGCCTCAGGCAGTGTTATATTTTGTGCAGCTGCTTATGTAATTTTCGCATATATGGCAGGCAATATCGGTTTTGCGGAGTATTTGAAAATTGTGCCTGTTTCTGGAGCAGGGGAAATAGCGGTATTTTTATCTGCTTTAATCGGCGCTTGCCTTGGGTTCTTGTGGTATAATGCCTACCCAGCGCAAGTATTTATGGGTGATACAAGTTCCCTATTTCTAGGAGGTGTTATAGCAACTGCGGCAATTTGTATTAAGCAAGAACTTGTGCTTGTAATAGCAGGCGGTTTATTTGTAATGGAAGCCCTTTCTGTTATTTTGCAGATGGGATATTTTAAATTAACTAAAGGGAAAAGGATTTTCAAGATGGCGCCTTTGCACCATCATTTTGAATTAAAAGGTGTTGCGGAGCCTAAAGTTATAGTTAGGTTTTGGATTGTAGGTATAATATTGATGTTGCTTGCATTATCAACTTTAAAAATAAGATAAAATGAACACACTTTTAATGCTAAAACCCCGTTTCGGCGGCGGCAGAAAACCAAAAACCTCCAACGCAAAGAAGCGTGGCGGTTTACCTTTGAATAAGGCATTATTTGCTTTTGCAATTATAATGGTTGTTTTTGGTTTGATTTTTACTTATTCTTCAAGTGCTTTTGGCTCTTTGCGTATTTTTAAAAGGCAACTTTTATTTGATGTTATAGGTATTGCCGGAATGTTATTTTTAGCAAAGTTTTTTACTAAAATAACTAATACAAAGATTTTTAAACCTTTATATATTTTATGGTTTTGTTGGGGATTATTGGTTTGGGCCCTTTTTAGCCCGGAAGCCGCACATACACACCGTTGGATAAATTTGGGGTTTTTCAATTTGCAGCCGTCTGAATTTGCCAAAGTTGCTTTGATAATTTATTTAGCATCATTTTTTTCTAAACGTCCTTTAAAAGATAGGAAACTTTCAACGTATTTAATACCTATAGGTTATTCGGTAATAACAATCGGTTTAATTTATTTGGGAAAAGATTTAGGTATACCTATTTTACTCGCTTCCGTTCTGTTTATGATGTTGATAATAGTTGAAACACCTCTTAAAATTATCGGTTGGTTATTTTTGGGCGGATTATCATTATTACCATTGGCAATTTTATATAAACCTTACAGGGTAAAACGTATGTTTGACTTTTTATTCGGGGAGGAATCTTATCAGTTGCAACATTCATTTTACGCAATCGGTTCGGGCGGTTGGTTTGGGAAAGGTTTTGGCGCTTCAGAGATGAAATTGGAATATCTTCCTGCCGCTCATACTGATTTTATTTTTGCAATTATTTGTGAAGAAGGTGGCCTTTTAATTGCTTTGCTTATTATATTTGCCTTCACATGGCTTTTTATAACGGGTATAAAAAGGGCGCGCCTTGCAAAAAATATTTATAACAGTTATTTAATTGCGGGTATTACTATATGCATATTTTTTCAGGCAATGATAAATATGAGCGTTGCAACAGGTATTGCCCCGACAAAAGGTTTACCTTTGCCTTTCTTTTCTTACGGCGGTTCTTCTGTGATCGTCACCCTTGTGATGATAGGTATTTTAATGAATTTGTTTGCTGTGGAGGATAGTTATTAATGGAACAGTTATATATTATTGCTGCCGGCGGAACAGGCGGGCATTTTTACCCGGGTTTGGCTTTAGGTAAATCTTTGCTTGAAAAAGATAAAAATGTTATTTTTGTCATTAAAAAAGGCAGCCCGAATATTAAATATTTAGATGAACGGGAACTTTGTTATCAGGAGATTGATTTTGTTTCTATGCCGCGCAGTATAAATATTTTTAAATGGTTTTCTTTCTTACGTAAATTTATACAAACCTTAAACCAAATGCGTAAATTGTTAAAATTAACAGAACCCAAATGTTGTATCGGTATGGGGGGGTATATTTCTTTCCCGTTAATTTTTGTGGCACATTTTATGGGTTATAAAACTGCGATTCACGATTCCAATTCCCGCCTTGGTCTTGCAAATAAAATATGTGCTAAATTTGCGAATTTTGTATTCCTAGGTTTACCGATAGATAACCCGCCTAATAATGCCATTTTAGTAGGTACACCTATAAGGGAAGAATTCCATGCCAAAGCAAGCCAAGAAGAAAAAATTTATTGGGAAATGGAAGGGGATTTTGGCATAAATATTTTAATTTTCGGCGGTAGCCAAGGGGCTAAAAAATTGAACTTCGCTTCTGCCGAAGCCGCTAAAAGATTGATTGCTGCATCAAACGGGCGTTTGCATGTTTTTCACATAAGCGGCACCCGCGATTTTGAAGAAATAAAGCAAGTATACGGGCAAACCCCTAACGTAAATTTATTGTCTTATGCGGAAGACATTTATTCTTTAATGAAAGCCGCACATATAATAATTGCACGCAGCGGTGCAAGTTCGCTTGCGGAAATTTTTGCCTTGCAAAAACCGTCAATCTTAGTACCCTTTCCGTATGCAGCAGATAATCACCAATATTATAATGCAAAATTATTTGAAGATGCCGGTCTTTGCATATTACTCCAAGAAAGTAATAAATTGGGAAAAGATATATTTAATGCTATTAAAAAACTTTTATCTGATCCAAAAGTATTGCGTAATATGACTGCCAATTACGCAAAATCAACTTTACCCGACCCTTTACAAGCCGCAGAAAAAATGGTTAAAACGTTAGAAAATTACTAATCAAAATAGCCTTGCTAAACTAATCTAAAATAGTTATAATATCACTTGAAAGCATTTGCTTTCAAGGGGGTATTATGAAAAAGATTGAAGTTGATGACCTTAATTTTAAGCAAGAGGTTATGGAAGAAAAAGCACCGCTTATGGTTGAGTTTTATGCCACTTGGTGTAAACATTGTAAGGACCTTGAGCCTACGATAAATGACCTTTATAAACATTACGGAGATAAAGTAAAATTTATACTTGCCGATATTGATAAAACACCGCATTATGCCGATGTTATGGCAGTTAATGCCACACCTACTTTATTCTTTTACAAAGACGGGAAAGGGGTTAAAAAAATCGTCGGCCCGCGCACAAAAGATATGATAGAAAATGCTTTAAAGGAAATCGCTTAATAAAACGCGCGCTTTTGGTTAGCCAAGAGCGCGCAAAATTTCGCGCCCGACGGGAGTTGAACCCATATTTTCGGCTTCGGAGGCCGATGCTCTATCCATTGAACTACGGGCGCCTATATAAATTCTACCATTTTTGACAAACAAGGATATTTCCTTATTGCCGCCACCCGTGTGATAATTCACACGGGCGGGAGGTGCCGAGAAGCGCTGTTCTTTCGAGGCGGAGGGGGGATAAAATAAAAAAACTTAAGGAGAAATTATGAAAGCAATAATGTTGGCAATATTATTTTTAATTATCGGCGGTATAATGAGCAGTTCCGTCAGCAGTTCCGTTAATTCTTGGTTTGCGGAACTAAACAAACCGTTTTTAAACCCGCCCAATTTTATTTTTGCGCCGGTGTGGACTTTATTATACATATCACTTGCTGTTTTTTATTGGATGTTAGACAGGGAACAATATTCACCCAAAACGGCAGAAATAAAACGCCTTTTTGTTTGGCAACTTATTTTAAATTTTTCTTGGACACCGGTGTTTTTCGGTATGCGCAATATTTTAGCGGGCTTAATTGTTTTGTTTATAATGGACTTTTTAGTATTTCGCATAATCCGGCTCACATACAGGGTAAATAAATTTTGTGTTGTAGTAATTTTACCGTATTTTTGCTGGCTGATATTTGCCACTTACTTAAATTTAAGTTTATTCTTGATAAATTAAATTATACTTAAACGTGTAAGGATACAAATCCGTAGCGAGCGGGAATGTTCACGCATCGCGCAGCAGATTTAAGATGATTTTTTGTTTTTTTACGACGACGAGTACTAAGAAGAACGGGAGCGGAGCGACTCTCGGTACTCTAGGAGTAGAAAAACTGAAATTTACCAAAAAGAATTTGACGGTAAAAAATGATAACTGCAGATTTCATATTTTTATATTTGGCTATTTGTGTAAAAAAAGATAAAATATAAATATGGAAAATTTACAAGAATTAAAACAAGTAGCCAAACTTGCAAAAATACAACTCTCAGCACAGGAAGAAGAAAAACTTATCAGCCAAATTGCTTCCGTCGTAAAATGGGTGGAAGAAATTCAAAAAGTTGATACATCTTCTTTAACTTCTGCGCCGGCCGGGTTCGCGCCGCAGCGTAATGATAACCCAGCCGTTTTTGAAAATGCCGCCGCTTTAGTGGCCGCTTTCAATGATAAACAAGATAATTTCTTGAAGGTAAAGAAGGTATTATGAGAGCAAGTGAAATAGCAAAAAAAGTTAATTCCGGCGAACTTAAAGCACAGGATATTATTGCCGAAACATTGGCAAATATTAAAGAGAAAAACCCTTCTTTAAATGCCTTCTTAGAAATTTTTGAACAAGATGCAATTAACAGCGCAAAGGAAATTGATGCACTCCCGCAAGGCCAAAAAGGCCGTCTTGCCGGCGTACCCGTTGCCATAAAAGATAATATTTTATACAAAGGCCATATTTGTTCCTGCGCATCAAAAATGCTTGAAAATTATAAAGCACCTTACAATGCGACCGTCGTGGAAAAACTTTTAAAAGAGGGTGCAATAATCGTTGGCCGCACTAATATGGACGAATTTGCCATGGGTTCATCAAATGAAAATTCCGCTTTTGGCCCTGTAAAAAACCCGCTTGATTTGGCGCGCGTTCCCGGCGGTTCTTCAGGAGGCAGTGCAGCCGCGGTTGCAAGCGGTATGGTGCCTGTCGCACTAGGTTCCGATACAGGCGGCAGTATACGCCAACCTGCATCTT